>NZ_BAAANF010000026.1:0-79574 GCF_039529655.1 Kribbella yunnanensis
CGAGATGCATCGGGGCCGGAGGCGGGACCACTGCCAACCCGGCTCCATCCCGCACGGCAGCCAAAGCCCGGCACCACGAGTCTTCCCGGACGGCAACCGAGCCCCGGCAACCCGAGTCTTCTTTCCGCGCGCCAGCCGAAGCCCGGTCACCCAAGGGCAGCGTGAAACCGCGGTCACCGGACCCCGCCATCCAGCCCAGCCACCGCGGCGCCCCGCCACGCTGTCTTTCAGGTCGGCCGGGAGCGGTGATCAGCCACAGCGCACGTCCCCGGCCGAGAACCTTTCGGCCCGCACCCCCTACTCGACCGCCAAAGGCGGCCGACTGAAACCAGAGAGCGAACCGAGCAGATGGCTGAGCCGGATGGCGGGGCCGGCGACCGCGGTTCCACGTTGCCTGGGGCTGACGGGCTGTGGCCGGGGTGCGTGACGCCCGAGATTTGCGTTGTCCGAGGGGTTTTGGGGACTCGGTGACGAACATCCATCGGGTAACGCACCCAGGGCAGCCCCTGGGGGCCCGGGATCGCAGGCCGGCGATCACCTTGAGCACCCGTCAACCACGCGCGCCCCGCCGAAACGGTCGAACCGTGCTCAAGGTCGACCGGTCAGCCCACCCTGAGCACCCGCCAGCCATTGTTCGGCCGCGTACGTGGTTGAGCCGTGCCCAACGTCGTACCGGCTCAAGGCGAGGTGGGTGGTGGCACCGTGGGCCTGGCGCAATCACGATTCCCTGAACCGGTTTGGGGAGGATGCGGCCGGTCGCAGGGGTGGTCTGGGGAGGATTCACCGCCCGAATGCGTCCGGGATCCGCCCCGAACCGGTTTGGGGAGGATCCGGCCCCCGGCCAGGGGTGAGGGGAACGCGGGGGCCTGCTCGCTGGTTCCGGGTGGGGGTAGGGCTCGCTGAGGTCGCCGTACTGGCCGTGCTTGACGCGACCCCGAACCGGCGGCCAGATGGGTTGCCCCTCGAGCTGGGGGGTTGCCCCACGAGAATCTCAGGGGGCAACCCCCTCTCTCGTGGGGCGCCCACTCGGGTGGGGGGTTGCCCGTCGAGGTGGGGGGTTGCCGCGGGTGATTAGCGGGGGAGGGTTGAGTCCCGGATGACGAGTTCGGGAACGATGAGGACTCGTTGTGGTGGGCGGCGGCGGCCTTCGGTGAGACGGGCGACCATCTGCTCGACGGCGGTGCGGCCGACGACGGGTTTCGGCGGGCGGATCGCGGTCAGGGCTGGCTCGACGAGGTGGGCGATCTCGTCGTCGTAGGAGACCAGGGCGAGGTCGCCAGGAATGCTGATGCCCTGTTCGGCGCAGTACTGGGCGACCGCCATCGCGTCGGGGTCGGAGTGCACGACGAGGGCGGTCATGCCGGCCGAACGGCAGCGGTCGAGGACGTGCGCGACGATGTCGCGGTGGCGGGGCTGGTCCATGTTCACCGACTCGCGGATCACCAGGTCGGGCGAGATGCCGAGGTCCTGGCAGACCATGGCCCACCCGGCGGCGAGGTGTGCGGAGGTCGGACTGCCCTTTGACAGCAGCAGCGCGAGATTGCGGTGGCCTTGGGCATACAGGTGCCGTACGGCGATCTCGACGCCGAGCGCGTGGTCGCTGCGGACCCATTCGACCTGGTGCTGGGTCGGTGTCCAGCGCGGTGGTTGCCGCTCGACGAGGATCACCGGCACCGGGAGCTTGGAGATCCAGTCGATCATCTCGCCGACGTCCTCGCCCTCCAGATTCGGCGCGAGCAGCAGGCCTTGGACCTGTTGGGCCTCGATCAGCCGGATGATCTGCCGGCGATCCTCGGCCCAGTCGTAACTCGAGCCGCGCAGCTGGATCGCGACGCCCAGGGCGGCGGCCGCCGAGCGGGCTCCGCCGACGATCGGCGGCCAGTAGTAGTCGAGTGACGGCACGACCATGCCGATGGTGAACCGAGGCGTGGCCGCGGTACGGCGCCGTGCCACCGGTGCGAGCTCGGTCGGGAGCGTCGCGCCGCCGTGCACCTTGGTCAGCAGGTTCTGGGCGGCCAGCGCGGAGATGTCGCGCCGGATGGTCAGTTCGCTGACGCCGAGCAGTTCCGCGAGCTCGCGGACCCGGACCGAGCCGTGCCGGCGTAGTTCGTCCATCACCCGCTCGTGGCGCTGGACCCCGAACAACCGATCCTCTGACACCCGCCTCACCCCGATGTTCGAGTCTGAATGTTTCCGATCAAGCCTGTACGAGCCGTAGAGGAGCTGAACACTCTGGTCATCTCATGTTCACATGACAGCAACGGTAACCGCTTACCGCCGTGAGGCGCTGGTCGTCATGGATCGCGAGGTGTTCGCTGCGCATTTCGACGAGACCCGGCTCGAGCGGCTGACCTCCTTGGTGGCGCCGATCTGGACCGACGAACTCGACTCGCCGCAAGCGCGGGAACGGCTGGCGACCGCCGAGCTGCTCGTCACCTCCTGGGGCGCGCCGCGGCTGACAGCCGAGCGGCTGGCCGCAGCACCCCGGCTGCAAGCGGTCTTCCACGCGGCCGGGAGCATCCGATCGGTCGCCGACCACAGCCTGTGGAGTCGCGACCTCGTCATCACCAGCGCCGCCGACGCGAACGCCGTCCCGGTCGCCGAGTACACGTTGGCCGCCGTCATCTTCGCCGGGAAGAAAGCGCCGTTCCTCGCGGCCGATGCCAGTACGGCGTACCAGGGCTGGTCCCGCCCGCAGGGCTTCGGGGACCTCTCGAACTTCCGGCGCACGATCGGGGTCGTCGGCTTCTCGCGGATCGGCCGCCGGGTCGTGGACCTGCTGCAGACCCTGGAGGGCGCGACCGTCCTGGTCGCCGACCCGCATGCCGACCCGGCCGCCGTGGCGGCCGCCGGCGCACGTCTCGTGGATCTCGGCGAGCTGCTGTCCCAGGTCGACGTACTCACCTTGCACGCGCCGGAGCTCCCCAGCACGCGGCAGATGATCGGCGCGGCCGAGCTCGCGCAGCTGCCGGATCACGCGACGGTGGTCAATACAGCGCGGGGGAGCCTGGTCGACTCCGCGGCGCTGGCGGCCGAGTGCCGCACCGGCCGGCTGTTCGCGATCCTCGACGTCACCGACCCCGAGCCGCTGCCGGTCGAGTCCCCGCTGCGCGCCGTCCGGAACGTGATGGTCACCCCGCACATTGCCGGTTCGCTCGGCACTGAGATTCACCGCCTCACCGATCACATGCTCGCCGAGCTCACCCGCTGGGTGGCCGGTGAACCCGTCCACGGCCGGATCACGGCCGACGCTTTCCCACTGACTGCCTGAAGGAGATCGTTGTGAGGCGACACCTCGTCACCACCCTGGCCGGCGCGGCAGCGCTGGCGCTGCTCACGGCCTGCGGAGGCGGCTCACCGGAGCCGGCCGCCGACGGGCCGCAGACCATCAAGGTCGCGCTCTGGAACTACGCCACCACGCCGGAGTTCAAGGCGATCATCGACGGCTTCCAGGCGGCCAACCCCGAGATCAAGGTCGAGCCGGTGGACATCCTCGCCGACGACTACGCCGAGAAGGTCACCACGATGCTCGCCGGTGGTGACACCACCGACGTACTGACGATGAAGAACGTCATCGACTACTCGCGGTTCGGGACGCGCGGACAACTGCTGCCGCTCACCGATCAGGCGGGCAAGCTCGACCCCGCGAAGTACTCGGGGCTGAAGGCCTACGACCTGGACGGCAAGTACTTCGCGCTGCCCTACCGGCAGGACTTCTGGGTGCTCTACTACAACAAGACCCTGCTGAAGCAGGCCGGTGTGCCCGAGTCCAAGCTGCAGAACCTGAGCTGGGCCGACTACGCCACCTTGGCCAAGAGTCTGACCAAGGGCGACGGAGCAAACAAGGTGTACGGCGCCTACCAGCACACCTGGCGCTCGATCGTGCAGGCGACGTCCGCGGCGCAGACCGGCGGCAACCTGCTAGGTGGCGACTACAACTTCATGAAGGACCAGTACGCGATGACGCTGGGGTTGCAGCAGGACGGCGCGCTGTTGCCGTGGGCAACTGCGTCCAGCCAGAAGGTCTCCTACAACACGATGTTCTCCACCGGCAAGGCCGCGTTGCTGCCGATGGGCACCTGGTACGCCGCGACCCTGCTGGCCGACGCGAAGGCGGGCAAGACGAAGGTCGAGTGGGGCGTGGCGCCGCTGCCGCAGCGCGCCGCCGACGGGAAGGTGACCAGCTTCGGTTCGCCGACCGCGTTTGCCGTAAACAAGAAGTCCAAGCACGCCGAGGCCGCGAAGAAGTTCGTCGAATGGGCGTCGAGCGAGGCCGGTGCGACTGCAGTGGCCAAGGCGGGTGTGACGCCGTCGCTGCAGAGCCAGCAGATCCTCGACACGTACTTCGCGCTGCCGGGCGTGCCGAGCGATGCGGTGGCCAAGAAGGCGTTCAAGCCGGACAAGGTCGTACTGGAGATGCCGATCAGCGACAAGTCCTCCGACGTCGACCAGATCCTGACCGAGGAGCACGAGCTGATCATGACCGGGCAGAAGTCGCTCGATGACGGCCTGGCCGAGATGTCCAAGCGGGTCAAGAACGAGGTCGGCTGAGCTGTGACCACCACCCGCAGCCGGACCTGGGTCGGCTGGAGTTTCATCCTGCCGAACTTCCTCGGGTTCGCCGCGCTCACGCTGGTTCCGGTGATCGCCTCGCTCGCGTTGTCCTTCCTGGACTGGGATTCGTACAGCACACCGCGCTGGGTCGGGCTGGACAACTTCGAGCGGATGATCCACAACGACAACTTCTGGACCGCCCTGGGCAATACGGCGTACTACGCGGTGGGGCACGTGCCGCTGACACTGGCTGCCGCGCTGGGGTTCGCCGTACTGCTGAACCAGAAGCTGAAGGGTGTGCGGTTCTTCCGGACCGCACTGTTCTTCCCCTACATCACCTCGCTGGTCGCGGTGGCGGTCGTCTGGAACATGTTGCTCAGCCCGGAGCAGGGCCCGGTGAACCAGTTCCTGCGGGCGATCGGCATCGACCAGCCGCCGGGGTGGACCACCTCGACGACGTGGGCGATGCCGGCCGTCATCGTGGCGAGTGTCTGGCGTGACCTCGGCTACTACCTGATCCTCTACCTGGCTGGGTTGCAGACGATTCCGGCCGAGCTCTACGAGGCGGCCCAGGTGGACGGGGCGACCGGCTGGCAACGGTTCCGGTACATCACCGTGCCGGGGCTGCGGCCGACCACGTTCTTCGTGCTGATCATGCTGACGATCTCGAGTTTCAAGGTGTTCGACCTGATCCAGGTGATGACCGAGGGCGGTCCGGGCCGGGCCACGCTGGTGCTGTCCCAGGTGATCTACCGCGAGGGCATCGTGCAAGGCCGGTTCGGCTACTCGTCCGCGGTGTCGATGGTGCTGTTCGTCATCGTGCTGACCATCACCGTCGTCCAGTTCCGCCTGCAACGAAGGAGCGAGGCATGACGGCATCGGTACGGCGGGGGCTCGCCTACGTGCTGCTGGTCGCGCTCTCGGTGGCGGTGCTGGTGCCGTTCGCCTGGATGGTGTCGTCGTCGCTGAAGCTCGACGCCGAGGTCTTCTCGGTGCCGGTGCGCTGGATCCCGGCCGAGTTCCACTGGAGCAACTTCGCGACCATCTGGGAGCGGATCCCGCTGCTCACCTACCTGCGGAACTCGGTCTTCCTCAGCATCACGATCACCGCGTTGCAGGTGCTGACCGGCAGTTTCGCGGCGTACGGGTTCGCCAAGGTGCGGTTCCCGGGCCGGGACGTGCTGTTCCTGGCCTACATCGCGACGATCGCGGTGCCGTGGCAGGCGTACATGGTGCCGCAGTACGTGATCATGCAGAAGGCGGGTCTGGTGAACACGCACCTGTCGCTGATCCTGCTGCAGGCGTTCAGCGCCTTCGGGGTGTTCCTGATGCGCCAGTACTACCTGACGATTCCCGACGAGCTGAGCGAGGCCGCGCGACTCGACGGGTTGAACGAGTACGGCATCTGGGCCCGGATCATCCTGCCGTTGTCGAAGCCGGCACTGGCGAGCCTGGCTCTGCTCACCTTCGTCAACACGTGGAACGACTACATGGGCCCGTTCATCTACCTGACCGACAACAGGTTGTGGACGATCCAGCTCGGCCTGCGCTCGTTCGTCGGCCTGTACGACGCCGAGTACGCGATGATCATGACCGGCTCGGTGCTGTCGGTGCTGCCTATCCTGGTGATCTTCCTGCTCGGCCAGAAGTACTTCGTGCGCGGTATCGCGACGAGCGGGCTGAAGTGATGACGTCGCCGTTGGCGCGGGTGAATGTCCGGGCGGATCTCTGGGAGACGCTGTGGTCGTTCGCGCACCGGGTCCTCGCCGTCAACCTGCTGCTGGCGCTGGCCGGTGCACCTTTGATGCTGGCGCTCGGCGCGGTCGCCGAGCCGTGGCGCTATCCCGTGTTCTTCGGCGTGCTGGCCTTACCGTTGGCACCGGCGGTCGCGGCTGCCTTCGCGTACTACGCCGACGAAGACCCGCGTCCGCCGTTGACGAGGTTGTTCCGCCTGATGCGGTCGCGCGCTCGGCGTTCGCTGCTGATCGCGGTCGTCGCGGGCGGCCTGATCGGCGTACTGGTCACGGACATCAAGGTGCTGGCGAAGTCGCTCCCGGCCGCGGTGCCGCTGCTCGCCGTGTTGCTGCTGCTGGTTGCTGTCGGCGCATTCAACGCTCTCGCTCTGGTTGGAACGCCTGTGCGGCTGGCGGTCTACAGCGGGGTACGGGGGTGGGCGCTGAGTCTGTTGTCACTTGGCGTCCTTGGCACGGTGGCGGTGATTGTCAGTCAGGCGCCGCTGGTGGGGCTGGCGACCTTACCGGGATGCGCCCTGTGGGTCGTGCACACGAACACTCAAGCCCAGCTCGCTCGAATTGTGAGGAGAACCGGATGAAACTGTTCAGACCACTTGCTGTGCTCGCCGCCGCCCTGGCCGTGCTCAGCACGACCGCGGTCGCTGCGCCGGCCGCACCGGCGTACGACTCGTTCCGCCCCGGCAGCGAGTGGAAAGACACGAACGGTCAAGTGATCCAGGCGCACGGTGGACAGGTCGTGCCGTCGACCGATCACCGCGGCCGGCGGATCTGGTACTGGTACGGCGAGGACCGCAGCAAGGGGTACTTCGACAGCCCGGGCGTGCATCTCTATTCGTCGTACGACCTCTATAACTGGAAGGACGAAGGGCTCGCGCTGCGGGCGATGAGCTCACCGGACCAGTTCGAGAACGACGCGTACTTCAGCAAGCTGTACAAGAAGTACAGCCCCGCGCAGAAGGACGTCGTCTGGCGGGACCTGTCGACCAACAGCGTCCGCACGGACGGCTGGGCCCGGCCGTCGATCCTCGAGCGGCCGAAGGTGATCTACAACCAGGCCACCCGCAAATGGATCATGTGGGTGCACTCCGACGGACCGTCCTCACCGACCAGTACGTCGACGTACGCGCGAGCCGAGGCCGGAGTCGCGATCGCCGATTCGCCGAAGGGCCCGTTCCGCTGGATCGATTCGTACCGGCTGAACCGCGTGCCGAGTGATTCGGTGCCGTGGTGCGGTACGTCGTCCGCGTTCGACCCGGCCGGTGGGATGGCGCGGGACATGAGCCTGTTCGTGGATGACGACGGCAAGGCCTACATCATCTACTCGTCCGAAGAGAACCGGACGATGTACATCTCGAAGCTCAACCGTGACTACACCTACCTGTCCGCGCGGCCCGAGAACGCCGTACAGGGCAAGGACTTCGTCCGCACGCTGGCCTGCAACCAGCGCGAGGCGCCCGCGATGTTCAAGTCCGAGGGCCGGTACTACCTGGTGACGTCCGGGGCCACGGGCTGGGACCCGAACCCGGCGCGCTACGCGACCTCCAGCACGATCCTCGGCCAGTACGCCGACCAGGGCAATCCGATCACCGGACCAGGTGCCGCGAACACCTACCGGTCGCAGAGCACCAACGTGATCCCGATCGATGCCAAACGCAACAAGTTCGTCTTCATGGGTGACCGCTGGACCCCGAACGATCTCGCGAACGCGCCGTACGTCTGGATGCCGATGTCCTTCGGCGAAGGCGGCAGCCTGTCGATCGGCCCGGACCAGGAGTGGAAGCTGGACGACCTGCAGCCCTACCGCCGCTGGACCGTCGAGACGCCGCTACCGGAAAGCGTCCAACTCGGCGACACAAGCAAGCTGCCCACCAAGGTCCAGGTCCGCACGGGCTCGCGGGTCACATCCGTCGGCGTGACCTGGGACGCCACCAGCGTGGCCAAACCGGGGACGGCCAGCCTGCGCGGCACCCTCGCGGACGGCCGCACCTTCACCCGCTCGATCGTCGTCGTACCGCAAGGCCTGCGGTACGCCGTCAACGCCGGTGGCATCGCCACCACGGACTGGCAGGTGCTCACGCGGGCCGGCTCGCTGCTGAACTCGAGCCCCGAACAACCCCTCGGCACCGACCCGGTCACCGGCCAGACCTGGGGCTACACCGGCGACAGCGCACCGGCCGGCCCGGCGAACGGCGACCTCTACAGCACCCTGCGCTACGCCAAGAACCACGAGCCCCTCGTCTACACCTTCGGCGGTCTCACCCCCGGCACCTACACCGTCCACGCCGGCTACTTCGACCCCTGGCCCTGGGCCAACCGCGCCGCCCAGGTCACGATCAACGGCACCGTCGTCGACCAGCAACGCCTCTTCACCGCCACCAACGAAGCCGCCGCCTACGACGGCGTCGCAGTAGGCGCCGACGGCAAGATCACCGTCACGATCGCCCCAACCCGCTCACCCGACATCCAGGTCAGCTGGCTGATGGTCAGCGCAAGCGGCGCCGCGGGGTAGGCGCGCTGGCCGGGCTCGGTACGCCAAGCCGGCCGAGGTACTGCTCGAGCGTGAACGCAGCCATGCCGAGTGCGACCGGGTTGCCCGGGACGGCGGAGGCCTCGACGACGAGGCCGGCCATCGACCCGGGCAACACGTGCGTGGGGAGCTCGTCGCGGACTGCTGGGATGAGCCACTGGCCGATGGCGGATGAGGTCCAGCCGGTGAGGGTCAGGTGCGGGATGTTGAGGAGGTTGACCAGGTCGGCGAGGGCGGCGGCCAGATAGTGCGCGGTACGGCGGGCCAGTTCGGTCAGCTCGGGGTCGTCGGCGGCCAGCCCCTGGGCGACTGCGTCGACGAAACCGCGTTGCAGCGGCTGCTTCAGCGCGGAGTGGTTGGGGGCGATCTCGGCCAGGGTCATCTCGAGGCCGTGGACGCCGAGGTAGGCCTCGACGCAGCCGCGTCGTCCGCAGCGGCACGGGCGGCCGTCCAGTTGCAGGAGGGTGTGGCCCCACTCGCCGGCGTTGTTGGTGGCGCCGCGAATGAGCGTGCCCTCGATCGCGAGTCCGGCGCCGACGCCGGTACCGAGGTTGACCACGGCCATCGTGTCAGTGACGCGGCCGACGCCGAACCACATCTCCGCCAGCGTGATCGCCTTCAGCGGATTGTCGACGTACACGGAGATGCCTAGCCGGTTCTCCAGCAGCTCCTCGATCCGGACGTCGTGCCACTGCCAGTTCGGCGCGAACACCGAGACTCCGGCATCCGGCTGCACCTGGCCCGGCATGCTGACGCCGACGCCGATCAGCTCCGTCCGGCCGGAATCGACGGTCGCCAGTGCGTTCTCCGTGGCGGTGACGATGCCGTCCACGACGTACGCCGGGTCGTTCTTGTGCTCGTCGAGGGCGATCGCGCTGTGCCCGAGCGGGCCGAGTCCCAGGTCGAACACAGTCGCGTCGACGTAGGTCTCGGCGACATCGACACCGACGATCCGCCCGCGATCCGGGTCGATGCTGAGACGCTCGTACGGGCGTCCGACGGTACGGCGTTCCACGGTCGCGATCCGCAGTACGCCGGCCGCCAGGAACTCGTTGACCAGCGTCGCCACCGTGGCCGTGCTCAGCCCGGTGTGCCGGGTGAGCTCCTGGCGCGTCGACGGGCCGAGCGTGAACAACGCATGGAGAACCTCGAACCGGTTCTCGTTGCGCAGGTCATGGGAGGTCTGTCGTGGCACCAAATCCCCCTTAATCCGTCGGTTGCTCCAGCCGTAGCGTACGCAGTTCAGCTGCTCCAGCGCAGTCAACACCGCGGAGCAGCAAGGTGAGACCCGCCCAACCAGGCGGGATCCAGAGCCGGTCGGGGTCCCCGCCCGAGAACGCGGGCCGGTCACCCAGCCAGACCCGGCCGATGCACTCACCGCCGGACCAACCGGTCACTCGCAGTTGGCTGCCCTCGAACCTCAGCACGTAGCCGGCGTCCGACGCAGGCAGGTCCACGTCGAGCCAAGCCTCCTCGCCGGCTGCGAGTTCGAGCGGCAGCTCCACAGCGAGGCCCGGGCTGGAGGAGACCGCGAAGGCGGTCAGCAGCTCGTCGTCCTGGGCAGTGCAGGACCACCCGGTCACCGGAGTCAGCGTCAGGAGGTCGGCGCCGAGACCAGGACGGCTCGCGTCGTGCGGCAGCGTCACGGCGACCTGCGACGACCCGGCCGGCAGGAGGACCCACGGGTTCTCTGCAAAGACAGTGACCGGGTCCGCGCTGTCGATCCGGACGAACACAGGCTCGTCGAGGCCACGCAGCAGCAGCGCCGCAGGCGTGGGGGAGTGGACCAGCCGGGTGTACGTGACTCGCTCGCCACCTCGCGTACTGCTCCACCCGCCGAGCGGCCGAACCGGCGCCGGCTGCCCAGCCCAGTGACCGCTCACCGTCCACAACGCCGTCACGTCCCGAACCACCGTGACCTTCCAAACCGAGCCGAGACCGCGCAGAGCACCGAGCCGCAACGCAGGCAGCCGGGTGTCGTCGAAATTCGCGTGCCCCCAGATCTCGACGGTCGCCTCGATCGGGACCGGCCCGGTCAGCTCGCGGACGTCGATCCGCCGCGGCGCACCGAACGTCACGAACGACGGCCGGACCACACCGCCGATCGTGAGGTCGACGATGTCGGCGGCTCCGGCCACGAGCAGCTGGTCGACACCGGTGAGATCCGTCGTCGCGCTGTACGTGCCGCGCCCGCGATAGACACCGAGCGATTCGAGCGTCGGCGGCATTTCGTAGTCACCGGACACGGCAACCGGCGCCTCGCCCGACCGACGTCGTACCGAGGTCACGGTTGTCGCCGCGCCCACCTCATCGACCTGCTGGACTGCAGCCGGGGGAAGCACGACAAGCGAAAGGTCCGCAACGGTCGCTGTCGAGCCGACCGGCACCACGACCGTGGTGTCGTCGATGACGACGGTCACCGGTACGGCGGACGAGAACACCAGCTCGCCGTCCGTGACACCAACCAGATCCGCCGAAGCAACAGTGAGCGTGTGCGAGCCCACCGGCAGCCCGACCGGCATCAGCGGACAAGCACCGGCCGCGACCTCCACCCGCACACCGGCGATCGTCGCGTGCCCATCGACCAGGCCGAGATTCGGTACGGCGATCACCTGCCCGCCACCGCTCAGTTCCAGCGCACCGAACACCGAGCTGGTCGGGAAGTCGGTCAGCACCTCAACAGCCGGCGTGGCCACGGCCGGTCGCGGACCCAGTACGTCGATCACCCGCGCCAGAACCTGCGCTTCGGCGTACTCGGGCCGTTCCTGACCAGTCGGCGACACATACCCGCCGAAGTCGTACCAGTGACTCATGAAGTTGCCCGGGTCACCCCAGTTCCCCGTCGACGGCGTGTAGCCGAAGTTCCAGCCGGACGACTGCAGGTACGGCGCGATCAGCGTGGCACCGGAGACCAGCAACCGCCGCAATGTCCGGTGCCGACGGTTCGTCTCGGTCACCAGCAGCGGGAGGTCGCGCTCGGCCAGCAGATCGTGATAGCGCCGTACCTCGGCCTCGATGTGCGGGGAGTCGTCGTCGGGATAGAAGTTGCAAGCCGGTACGACGCCCGCCATGTCACCGGTGGCGCCGAACAAGTCACCCTGTCCCGCGCAAGCGATCAACGGGACCGTGATCCCGTGCCCGATCGCCAGGTCCCGCAAGGCGGTCAGGTAGCCCGGGCGGTCGGTGCAGTCGAAGAAGTCGAGCTCGTTCTCCAGCTGAACCATGATGACCGGCGAGTCCTGCCGCTCGGCCAGGATCGGCATGACCTGATCGAACCAGGCCGCGACCTGCGCGAGGAACCGCGGCTCGTTCTGCCGAACCTGGAGCTCAGGGTCGAGCCCCAGCCAAGCCGGCAGCGCACCGCCGTCCCACTCGGAACAGATGTAAGGACCGGGCCGCGCGATCACCGACAATCCGGCTGCGGCCGCCAGGTCCAGGAACGCCGCGACATCGCGACGCCCCTCGAAGTCCCAACGCCCGGGAGCGAGCTCGTGGAAGTTCCACGGCAGGTAGACGTCCACGCAGGTGTAGCCGGACTCGCGGACCTGGTCGAGCCGGGCGCGCCACTGCTCCCGCGGGAGCCGGAAGTAGAACAGCGACGCACACAACTGGACCCCGCTCACTTGACCCCCGCGCTGCCGCCGCTGATGTCCATCTCGTACAGGTACTTCTGGCCGAGGTAGTAGACCAGGATCATCGGCAGCGTGAGCAGGATCGACCCGACCATCACCAGGTTCCAGGGCGGGGCCTGCAGGGCTTGCGACGTACTGGTGATGTACTGCACGCCAAGTGCAAGCGGCATCTTGGACTCGTCGTTGAGGTAGATCAACGGTCCCATGAAGTCACCCCAGGTAGCGGTCAGGGTGAAGATGCCGATCGCGATCAGCACCGGGGCGAGCATCGGCAACATGATCCGGCGGTAGATCCCGAAGAACCCGAGACCGTCCACCATCGCCGCCTCGTCGATCTCGCTCGGCAGCCGGGACACGAACTGCCGGACCAGGAAGACGTTGAAGGCGTTGGAGAAGAAGTTCGGCACGATCAGCGGCAGGAACGTGTTCACCCAGCCGAGCTCCTTGAACAGGATGAACTGCGGGATCATCGTGATCTGCCCCGGGATCATCATCGTCGCGATGACGATCAGGAACAGCGCGTTCTTGCCCGGCGCCCGCAACCGCGCGAACGCATAGCCGACCAGGCCGCTGGACAGCACCTGCCCGGCCACCGCACCGACCGAGATGATCACCGAGTTCAGCAGGAAGCGCTGCATCGGCAACTCGGTCCCGAAGACGCGGGTGAAGTTCTCCCAGTGGAACTCGCGCGGGATGATCGTGAACCCGTTGGCGTTGACCGTCTGGTCGCTGGCCAGCGCGATCGAGACCACGAAGACCAGTGGCACCGACAGTACGGCGGACACCACGATCAGCGTGGCGTAGCTGAAAGGCGTCGCGCGGAATGCACGGACCGACATCTACCGGACCTCCGTCTCGTAGAACACCCAGCGCCGTGCGCTCCGGAACGCGACCAGGGTGAAGACCATGATCACGGCGAAGAGCAACCACGACAGCGCGGACGCATAGCCCAAGTGGTAGAAGGAGAACGCCTGGTCGAACAGCAGCGGAACCATCGTCTGGCTGGCGTTGTTCGGCCCGCCCTTGGTCAGGATGTAGACCTGGGAGAACACCTGGAACGCGCCGATCAGCCCCATGATCAGGTTGAAGAAGATGATCGGCGTCAGCTGCGGCACCGTGATACTCCAGAACTGCCGGATCGAGCTCGCCCCGTCCACCTCGGCCGCCTCGTACAACTCCCGCGGGATACCCTTCATTGCCGCCAGCAACAACACGGTCGCGCCGCCCGCACCCCACACTGACAGCAGGATCAGCGCTGGTTTCACCCAGACCGCTTCCAGCAACCACGACGGGCCGGGGATACCGACCACGCCGAGCAGGTCGTTCAGCGGACCGGACGGCGCGAGCACCATCTTGAAGATCATCGCGGTCGCGACCAGCGGGACCAGTGTCGGCAGGTAGATCAGCGTCCGGAGCAGCTTGCGCATCCGGACCTGCTTGTTCAGCAGGTTCGCCAGCCACAGGCCGAGCACGAGACCGAGCGGGACCGAGATCGCGGCGTAGTAGAACGTGTTCCACAACGCCTTCCAGAACACCGGATCGTCGGTGAGCAGGCGCCGGTAGTTGTCCAGGCCCACCCACTTCGGGGGTGTGAAGGAGTCCCAGTCGGTCAGCGAGAAGTAGATCGAGGCAACCATCGGGCCGAGCAGGAACACCACGAACCCGATGATCCAGGGCGAGGCGAACAGGTAGAACCAGAGCGCCTCCCGGCGGCGCAGCTTCGACTGTTTCGGCACGGGTGCCTACCCCGCCGGCTTGACGACCGACTCGAGCTTCGCCTGTACGGCGGTCAGCGCGCTCCGGGCGTCGGTCTTGCCCAGCCAGAAGTCGGCCAGCCCGTCGTCGAAGGCCTTCTGCATCTCGTTCCAGGCCGGGATGAACGGCGCCCGGTAGATGAAGTCACTCGACTCGCCGAACACCTTCATGTTCACCGGCTTGGTCATCCAGGACGGCTTCAGGAACGCGTCACTCTTCTGCACCTCGACGGCAGCCGGCACGTCCTCACCGGTGGCGATGATCTGCTGCTGAGCTGGCGGCGAGGTGAGGAACTCGATCGCCTTGAACGCGGCATCGGGGTTCTTGACGGTCCGGGAGATGGCCAGGCCACTACCGAACGCCGTCACCGCCTGCTGCTTACCCCGCCACAGCGGTGCGATGTCCCAGTCGATCGTGGCCTTGGACAGACCGTTGATCGCCCAGAAACCGGTCGTGTTGACGGCGACCTTGCCGCTGGCGAACGCCGCATCGCCACCGACGTCGGCGCCCATGTCGGCGTACTGCTTCTGGTTCGGTACGACGCCGTGCTTCGTGACCAGGTCACCGGCCCACTGCAGCGCCTCGATCACCTCGTCGGTGGCGACCGCGGGCTTACCCGCGTCGTCGATGATCTTGCCGCCGTTCTGATAGACGAAGCTCCACCACTGCGCCCACCAGCCGGCACCGGAGTAGCCCCACTGCTTACCAGGCACAGTGAGTTCCTTGAACGCGCTGAGTGCGTCGTCCCAGGTCCAGTCGGCGGTCGGGGCCTTGATGCCCTTCGCTTCGAACAGCTTCTTGTTGTAGTACACGATCATCGCGCCGGAGCGGTCCGGGATCGCGTAGACCTTGTCCTGGTAGCTGTAGATCTTGCCGATCGCACCGAACCGCTGGGTGAGATCGAGGTTCGCCTTCTTCGCCAGGTCGTCGAGCGGCAGCAGCTGGTTCTTGCTGGAGTAGACGTTGACGTTCTCGGCCACCTGCATGATGTCCGGGCCCTTGCCGCCCGCGATCATCGTCTGCACCTTCTGCGCGTAGCCGTCGCTCGGGATCAGCTGCAGCTTCACCTTCAGCTCCGGGTACTTCGCGACCAGCAGATCGATCCGCTTCTGGTACGTCGCCTTGTCGTTCTCGCCGCCCCAGACCGTCATCACGAGTTCGGCGGCCGCGTCACCACCACCGGACGGCTTGTCGCTGTCCGCACCACAGGCGGTCAGCGTGATCATGCCCGCGGAGAGTCCCAGCCCGAGGAAACCCCGTCGCGAGAGACCCCCGTTCGACGTCGATGTCATCGCCGTGCCTCCTTCTGATCAGGGGTTGAGGTGGGGGTTAAACTAACCGTCAGAAAAACCCTTGCCAAGACCTCGTTCGAGATCCGGCTGAATCGTGACCGAATGCCTGTTAGCGTGAACAACTCACTACCCCAAGGAGTTTTCATGCCGATCGAGTCAGCAGCGGGCAGAGTGCGGTGGACGAGCGGGGCGGTCGAGCTCCTCCTCCTGGCCGACGACACCGCGCCGGTCCGGATCAGCTCGTTACGACCGGCCGAGGTGCAGCCGCCGAGCGAAGACCTCGCGGTCAACCTGGTCGAACTGAACCTGACAGGTCACGGCCGGATTCATCAGCCGCCCGGCACCCGGCACCGCACTTACGCGGCGGCCGACGGCCTCCGGCTGGTCGACGTCGCCGAGGAGAAGAATGCTGCGGGCAACGAAGTCCTGGTGGTCCGGCAGGCATCCAGCGACCTCGAGGTGGTGAGCCGGATCGAGAGCTGGGCCGGTACGTCGGTGCTGCGCGCAACGACCGAGGTGATCAACCGAGGCATCGGCGAACTCACCCTGGCCTACCTCTCGTCACTCGCGCTGGCGGGATTCGGAGGCGGGTTGCGAGCGGGCACCCGGATCCATCAAGCGCGGAACTCGTGGTGCGCGGAGTTGCGCTGGCAGGTGCTGAGCCCCGAGCAGGCCGGCCTGGTGAGCATCCTGGGGTCGGGTGACCCGAAGGACCGGTTCGCCGCCACCAGCCTCGGCAGTTGGTCGAGCGCCGAGCTGTTGCCAATGGGTGCCATTGAGACCGATGAGCTGACCTGGACCTGGCAGATCGAACATCAGGGTGCGTGGCTCTGGGAGCTCGGTGGGCTGAAGGAGGATCTGTATCTGCAGGTGTCCGGTCCTACCGACGGCGAGCACCAATGGCGCCAACGCCTGGCGCCGGGGGAGTCGTTCACCACGGTCCCGGTCGCCGTCGCGGTAACCCGCGGTGGCCTCGACGACGGGTTGCGCGCACTCACGTCGTACCGGCGGGCGATGCGGCGACCGCAGGCGGACCACAGCAAGCTGCCGGTGATCTTCAACGATTACATGAACTGTCTGTGGGGCGACCCGACCGCCGACAAGCTCAGTCCGCTGATCGCGGCCGCGGCTGAGGCCGGTGCGGAGTACTTCGTGATCGACGCCGGCTGGTACTCCGACGACTCGGGCTGGTGGGACACGGTCGGGGCGTGGGAACCGTCGAAGGTCCGCTTCCCCGATGGTCTCGGTGTGACGATCAAGGAGATCCAGGACGCCGGCCTGGTGCCGGGGTTGTGGCTGGAGCCCGAGGTGGTCGGTGTGCGGAGTGAGATCGCCGAGCAACTCCCGCCCGACGCGTTCTTCTGGCGCGACGGCCGCCGGATCGCGGAGACCGGCCGCTACCACCTCGACTTCCGGTCGGCGGCTGTCCGCAAGCGGATGGATGCAGTGGTCGACGGTCTGATCGCGCAGTACGGGATCGGTTACTTCAAGTTCGACTACAACATCAACCTGCCCGGCACCGATGCTCTCGGTGAGGCTCCCGGGGCTGGGTTGCTAGGTCACAATCGTGCATACCTGTCCTGGCTCGACGACCTGCTGGATCGGCATCCCGGGCTCGTTCTGGAGAGCTGCGCATCCGGAGGCATGCGACTCGATTACGCGATGCTCGAACGGATGACACTGCACTCGACCAGCGACCAGGTCGAACTGCTCGCGTATGCGCCGATCGCCGCTGCCGCGCCGAGTGCCGTCACCCCCGAGCAAGGTGCGGTGTGGGCGTATCCGCGGCCGGTGCACACGCCGGAAGAAGCGTCGTTCGCGTTGGTGAACGCACTGCTGGGCCGGATCCATCTGTCCGGTCGACCCGACGAAATGGACGCAGAGCAACGGATTCGGGTCGCTGCGGCAGTCTCGACGTACAAGGAGTATCGCTCTCTGATCGCGCAGGCCGAGCCGTTCTGGCCACTCGGTCTTCCCGGCTGGTACGACGACCAGATCGCGCTGGCGCTCGTTGCCGACGGCACCGCGCTGCTGGCGGTTTGGCATCGGGGCGAGGGTGCCACGACTGTCGACGTACCGCTGCCTGGGGCTTGGCGAACCGCCGAGGTGCTGTTCCCGGCTGATCTGCCGACCACCCTCGATCTGACGGGCGATCGGCTCGGTGTCGGCCTGCCTGCCGGTCCGGCGGCACGCCTCATCCGTCTGCAGCACTGACCCTGTCGAGGACTTGACCAATACCACTGTGAGCGCCAACATGTGAGCGCTAACAGTCCGCCTGCGTGTCCCCGGAAGGGAAAGTTGTGATGAAGAGGTTCTTGGCCACCGTGAGTGGCGCCCTGCTGGTGCTCGGTCTTGCGGCCTGTGGTGGTGAGGGAGCGGGTGGCAGTACCGACACCGCGAGTCAGCAGCCGAAGGATCTGACCATCGGGGTGTCGATGCCGACGCAGACGTCGGAGCGCTGGATCGCCGACGGCAAGGCCGTGAAGGAGAAGCTGGAGGCGAAGGGGTACAAGGTCGACCTGCAGTACGCGAACGACGACATCCCGACGCAGTCCCAGCAGGTCGACCAGATGATCACCCAGGGCGCCGACGTCCTGGTCGTCGCGGCGATCGACGGCACCGCGCTGAGCGGCCAGCTGCAGGCGGCCGCCGACAAGAAGATCCCGGTGATCGCCTACGACCGGTTGATCCGCGGCAGCCAGAACGTCGACTTCTACGTCAGCTTCGACAACCACAAGGTGGGCGTCGCGCAGGGCAAGGCACTGCTGCGCGGGCTGGGCCTGGAGAACGCGGACGGCTCGAAGGGGTCCAAGAAGGGCCCGTTCAACATCGAGCTGTTCGCCGGATCGCTCGACGACAACAACACGCACTTCTTCTTCCAGGGCGCCGAGGACACGCTGAAGCCGTACCTCGCCGACGGCTCGCTGGTCATCAAGTCCAAGCAGACCAAGATGGAGCAGGTCGCGACCCTGCGCTGGCAGCAGGAGGCCGCGCAGAAGCGGATGGAAGACCTGCTGACCTCGAGCTACAACGACGGTGCCAAGGTCGCGGGCGTGCTCTCGCCGTACGACGGCATCTCGCGCGGCATCATCACCGCGCTGCAGAACGCGGGCTACGGTACGGCGGCCAACCCGATCCCGGCGATCACCGGCCAGGACGCGGAGATCGCGTCGGTCAAGCTGATCGCGGACGGTGTCCAGAGCTCCACGATCTTCAAGGACACCCGGCTGCTCGCCGACCAGGCCGTCAACGCGGCGGAGGCGTTCCTGCAGAAGAAGACGCCTGAGGCCAACGACTCCAAGTCGTACGACAACGGCGTCAAGGTGGTCCCGGCGTACCTGCTGCCGATCCAGACGGTCTTCAAGGACGACATCACGAAGGCGCTGGTCGACTCCGGCTACTACACGGCCGCCGAGGTGGCCGCCGGTCAAGCCAAGTGACCGACGATGTCCTGCTGGAGATGCGGGGGATCACCAAGAGTTTCCCCGGCGTCAAGGCGCTCGAGGAGGTGTCCCTCGCCGTCCGGCGAGGGGAGATCCACGCGATCTGCGGTGAGAACGGCGCCGGCAAGTCGACCCTGATGAAGGTGCTGTCGGGCGTCTATCCCAGCGGCACCTACGACGGTGAGATCAGGTTCGACGGGAAGCCCGTGCACTTCGCGGGCATCCGGGACAGCGAAGCCGCCGGCATCGTCATCATCCATCAGGAGCTGGCGCTCGTTCCGTACCTGTCGATCGCGGAGAACATCTTTCTCGGCAACGAACGGCGCGGACGCGGCGGGCTGATCGACTGGAACAAGACGAACGCCGATGCCCAGGAGCTGCTGGCATCGGTGGGGTTGCACGAGAACCCGGTCTCGCCGGTGATCCAGCTCGGTGTCGGCAAGCAACAGCTGGTCGAGATCGCGAAGGCGATGGCCAAGGACGTCCGGCTGCTGATTCTCGACGAGCCGACCGCCGCCTTGAACGACGTGGACTCGGCGCATCTGCTCGACCTGCTCCGGCGGCTGCGCGACCGCGGTGTCACCTGCATCATGATCTCGCACAAGCTGAGCGAGATCACCGCGATCGCCGACACCACGACGGTGATCCGGGACGGCCGTACGGTCGAGACCCTCGACATCCGTTCCGGGGAGGTGACCCAGGAGCGGATCATCCGGGGCATGGTCGGCCGCGACCTGGAAAGCTTCTACCCGGAGCGAGTCTCCGAGCCCGGGGCCGAGGTGCTCCGGATCGAGGACTGGACGGCGTGGCATCCGGTGCAGCACCGCAAGGTCGTCGACGGCGCGACGCTCGACGTACGGGCCGGTGAGGTTGTCGGTATCGCCGGCCTGATGGGCGCCGGGCGGACCGAGCTCGCGATGAGCGTCTTCGGACGCTCGTACGGACGCAACATCAGCGGCCGGCTCTTCGTGCACGGAAACGAGGTGCGGGCCCGGACGGTGGCCGAGGCGATCGAGCACGGGATCGCCTACGCCACCGAGGATCGCAAGCGGTACGGGCTGAACCTGATCGCCGACGTCCGGGCCAATGTCTCGGCCGCGGGCCTCGGCAAACTGGCCCGGGCCGGCTGGGTCAACGGCAACGAGGAGATCAAGGTCGCCGAGGCCGGCCGGCGCGACCTGAACATCAAGACCCGCACCGTGATGGACACCGTCGGCACCTTGTCCGGCGGTAACCAGCAGAAGGTCGTGCTGGCGAAATGGCTGTTCACCGATCCCGACGTACTGATCCTCGACGAACCGACGCGGGGGATCGACGTCGGCGCGAAGTACGAGATCTACACGATCGTCAACGCCCTGGTCGCCCAGGGCAAGGCGGTGATCATCATCTCGTCGGAGCTGCCGGAACTGCTCGGGATGTGCGACCGGATCTACACGCTGTCGGCCGGCCGGATCACCGGTCAGGTGCCGGTCGGCGAGGCAACACAGGAAAACCTCATGGCGCTGATGACCATGGAGAAGGAGCTCGCGGGATGACCAGCATCAAACCTTCGGCGCCGACGGACGATGCCGCGGCGGACAGCGCCCCGGCCGCCGCCCTGCACGTCGGTTCCAGTGATCCGCGCACGCTGATCATGCGCAACCTGCGGCAGAGCGGGATCTATGTCGCCTTCGTCGCCATCGTGGCGCTGTTCGCGATCCTCACCGACGGTGTGCTGCTCAGCCCGGGCAACCTGACCAACATCGTGCTGCAGTACTCCTACATCCTGGTGCTCGCGATCGGCATGGTGATCCTGATCATCGCCGGCCATATCGACCTGTCGGTCGGTTCGATCGTCGCGCTGACGGGCGCGGTGTCCGCCGTACTGGTCATCCAGAACGGGCAGCCGTGGTGGATCGGCATGGTCGCGGCCATGGCAGTGGGTACGGCGGTCGGTGCCTGGCACGGCTTCTGGGTCGCCTACATCGGGATGCCGGCGTTCATCGTCACGCTGGCCGGCATGCTGCTGTTCCGCGGTCTGACCCTGCAGGTGCTGGACAACGTCTCGCTGTCGCCGTTCCCGGCCGAGTACCAGAAGGTGGCCAGCGGCTTCCTGAACGGCCTCCTCGGCGGCCAGGGGTACGACGCCTTCACCCTGCTGATCGCCGCTCTCGCGGTCGGCGGCTATGCGGTCAGCGTGTTCCGCACCCGGCTGGCCCGGATCCGGTACCAGCAGCCCGTCGAGTCGTTCCCGCTGTTCGTCGCCCGGGTGCTGCTGGTGGCAGCAGTCGTCATGTACTTCGCCTGGCAGCTCGCCCATGCCCGCGGACTCCCGATCGTGCTGATCATTCTGGCCGTCCTCGTGATCGCCTACGGCCTGATGACCAAGGACACCGTCTTCGGCCGCCAGGTCTACGCGATCGGCGGCAACCTGTCCGCCGCGATGTTGTCCGGTGTGAAGGTCCGCAAGGTCAACTTCTGGATCTTCGTCAACATGGGCTTCCTGGCCGGTGTCGCGGGCACCATCTACTCGTCCCGCTCCAACGGCGCCCAGCCCGCGGCCGGCAACATGTTCGAGCTCGATGCGATCGCAGCAGCCTTCATCGGCGGCGCAGCAGTCGCCGGCGGCGTCGGCACGGTCGTCGGTGCCGTGGTCGGTGGTCTGATCATGGCCGTGATGAGCAACGGCATGCAGCTGATGGGCGTCGAGCAGTCCACCCAGTCCGTCGTGAAGGGCCTCGTGCTGCTCCTGGCCGTTGCCTTCGACATCTACAACAAGCGCCGGGCGGGCAACGCTCGATGACCACTCTGGGACCAGCTGCTCCGCGACGGACCCCGTACGTCGCTCCGTTGCCGCTGAGCGCGGCACGACTCGACCCCGGTTCGTTGCTGGGCAGCTGGCAGGAGCTGAACGCGGCTGCGACGATTCCGCACTGCCTGGACAACATCCGGCGTACCGGCGTGCTCGAGAACTTCAGCCGGCTCACCGAGGACGTTCCGCCGGGCAAGTTCGTGGGATTCTGGTTCGCGGACTCCGATCTCTACAAGACACTTGAAGCGATCGGCTGGGAGATGGGCCGCAGCGGCACCGACCAGTGGGCCGAGGTCCTGCCCGAGGTGGCGGATCTCCTCGAGAGCGTGCAGGAATCCGACGGCTACCTCAACTCCTACGTGCAGGGGACCCCTGACCAGGAACGCTTCGGTCGGCTGGAACACAGTCACGAGCTGTACTGCGCCGGTCATCTCCTGCAAGCCGCCGTGGCCCTGCATCGTGGCGCCGGCGACGAGCGCATCCTCGCGATCGCGCGCCGCATGGCCGACCTGATCATCAAGGTGCCGCTGATCGACGGGCACCCCGAGGTGGAGACCGCGTTGGTCGAGCTCTACCGCGAAACGGGCGACGAGTCCTACCTGCGCGCGGCCGAACTGCAGATTGAGCGCCGTGGGCAACGAACCCTGACCGGCGGGTTCGGTCCGCAGTACTACCAGGATCATTTGCCGGTGCGCGAGGCGACCGAGGCCATCGGGCATTCGGTGCGGCAGCTGTATCTGGCCGCGGGAGTCACCGACCTGTACCTGGAGAACGGTGATGATTCGCTGCTGAGCGCGATGGAACAGCTGTGGGACAGCGCCTTCGGCAGCAAGATGTACCTCACCGGCGGACATGGTTCCCGGCACCGGGACGAGGCGTACGGCGATCCCTATGAGCTGCCGCCGGACCGCGCGTACGCCGAGACCTGCGCGTCGATCGCTGCCCTGCAATGGTGCTGGCGCATGCTGCTGGCGACCGGCCAGGCCCGGTACGCCGAGGAGATGGAGCGTGCGCTCCTCAATGCCATCGCCGCCTCGATGGCGACGAGCGGCACAGCGTTCTTCTACTCCAACCCGCTGCAGCTCCGCACCGGCCACGACGGCTCGAGCGAGGACGCGCCCAGCGAGCGGCTGCCGTGGTACGACTGCGCTTGCTGCCCGCCGAACCTGGCCCGCCTACTCGCTTCGCTGCACGGCTACGCGGCGACGACCGATGCCTCCGGACTCCAGTTGCACCTGCTCACCGCGGGCACGTTCAGCACGGACACACTGACCGCAGTCGTCGAGACTGGCTATCCCTGGGACGGCGACGTTGTAGTGACCGTCAGCGGGCAAGGCGAGCTGGCGATCCGGGTCCCCACCTGGGCAACCGAGGCCAGTGTCGCCGTGACCAACGCCGAGGTACTCGCCGCGCCGGTCGCCGGTGCGTACCTGCGAGTGGCTTGTCAGGACGGCGCGACAGTCCGACTCACCCTGCCGATGACTCCCCGCCTGATCCGCGCCGACGACCGCGTCGACGCGGTCCGCGGCTGCGTGGCGATCGCCCGCGGACCACTCGTGTACTGCGTCGAGCAGGCCGACCTGCCCGACGGCGTACTGGTCGAGCAACTGCGCCTCGACGCCACGGCACCTATCACCGAAGAACACACACCCAACTCCGTGAGACTCCGCCTCTCCGCCATCGCCAAACCGCTCGAAACCGAGCTGTACAAGCCTTATCAGCCGGATTCACAGGCCGGTACGCCGATCACCGTCACCGCGATTCCGTACCACGCCTGGGCCAATCGCGGCCCAGGTGCGATGCGCGTCTGGCTCCCGCTGGTCTAGCCGTTGTTGGCGCGACCGACGTACACGTTGCGGGCGCGGTAGTAGGTGTCGCCGGACGGACCCGACGAACCTGACGCGCCTTCCATCTGCAGGTTGATGATGAGGTTCATCGGCTTGCCGACGAAGTTGCTGCCGCGATGCTGACCGACCCAGGTGCCGTCGAGGTAGTAGTGGATCTCGACGTCCGTCGCGCTGACCTTGTTGATCCACGCCCGGTAGCCATGCCAGCCACCCGGGTTCGACACCGGCACGATGGTGTTCTCCCAGCCGCCGTCATAGGTGTTGAACCAGTTCCGGGCGTCACCCTTGAACTCGAGAATGTCACTCTCCGGCGGCCAACTGTTGACCCCGGTCAACCAGAACGCCGGCCAAGTACCACGACCGGAAGGCGCCTGGAACTCGCCCTTCACCTCCCACTGCGGGTACCGGTCGTTGACCACCACCTGAAGCTTCGAGTGGATCGCGCCCGCGTGGTAGTGGATCGGCAGGAACGGATCCTTGCTGCTCTTACCTTCGTCCCAGGTGATCCGTGATCCCTTGAGCACCAGTACGCCGCCCGACTCGAGGTACACGTGGTTGTGGTCGGTCCGGCTCGCGTACATCCGCGCAGTGCCGTTGTGGTCGGAACCCCACGGATAGAGGTAGTTCCAGCTCGCCTCCAACGCGGAGTAACTGGAAAAGCTATTGGCCGGCAGCGCGGTCTCCCAGGCCAGTTCCTGCGCGGCCGCGGGCGCGGCAACTGCCGCACCCGCGATCGTCGTTCCGGTGGCGAGCAGGAAGGTTCGTCGGTTGAGGGTCATGGGGCGATGTCCTCTCAGGTGAAGGGCGAATCAGAAGCCTTGCGCCAGCCGGTAGTAGGCCTGGCTCCAGCGGAGTTCCTGGGTGAAGCGGCGGGTGGTGGTGTCGGCGTCGATGACTGCCAGTTCGGTGCGGGTCATCTCGGCGAGGTCGGCGAGTTCGTCGATGCCGAGCGCCGTACTGAGGACTGTGTGGTGCGGGCCGCCGGCGGTCAGCCAGGCTTCGGCTGAGGTGCGTAGGTTGGGGCGGGGCTTCCAGACGGCTCGGGCGACTGGGAGCTGGGGGAGTGGGTGGTCGGGGGCGACGACGTCGACCTCGTTGGCTACCAGGCGGAAGCGGTCGCCGAGGTCCGCCATGCCGATGACCACGGCGGGGCCGGGGGCTGCGTCGAAGACCAGGCGGACCGGGTCCTCGCGGCCGCCGATTCCGAGCGCGTGGATCTCGGCGGTCGGGGTGCCGGCCGCGATGGACGGGCAGACCTCGAGCATGTGGGCGCCGAGGATGCGCTCCGCGCCGGGCGTCAGGTTGTAGGTGTAGTCCTCCATGAACGACGTACCGCCGGGCAGGTTGCCGGCAGCAACCTTCAGGGTGCGGAGCAGGACGGCGGTCTTCCAGTCACCCTCGCCACCGAAGCCGTAGCCGTCGGCCATCAACCGCTGGACCGCGAGGCCGGGGAGCTGCCGCAGTCCGCCGAGGTCCTCGAAGTTCGTGGTGAATGCGGTGAAACCGCCGTCGGTGAGGAAGGCGCGGAGTCCGGCCTCGATGCGGGCGGCGTACCGCAGCGACTCGTGCCGCTCACCGCCGGGGCGCAGCTCCGGTACGACGTCGAAGTCGTACTCCTTGAGCAGTGTGTCGACAGCCGAGTCGGAGATCTCGTCGACGACCGCGACCAGGTCGTTGACGCCGTACGTGTTGACCGAAACGCCGAAGTGCAGTTGAGCTTCAACCTTGTCGCCCTCGGTCACCGCGACGTCGCGCATGTTGTCGCCGAAGCGTGCGACTCGCATTGTCCGCATGGCCGCGTACCCGGCCGCGGCACGAGCCCAGACTGCGATCCGGGCGCGAACCGACGGGTCGGCGACGTGACCGGCCACCGTGGTCCGGGCCACGCCGAGGCGGGTCTGCAGGTAGCCGAACTCGCGGTCGCCGTGCGCGGCCTGGTTCAGGTTCATGAAGTCCATGTCGATCGTTGCCCAGGGCAAGTCGACGTTGGCCTGGGTGTGCAGGTGCAGCAGCGGGGTGCGGAGGGCGTCGAGCCCGGCGATCCACATCTTGGCGGGGGAGAAGGTGTGCATCCACGCGATCACGCCGATACAGGCATCGTTCGCGTTCGCCTCCAGGCAGACCCGGCGGATCGCGTCGGCGTCGGTGAGCACCTCCTTCCAGACCACTCGGGGGGCGAGGTCGCCGGATGCCGCCAGCTGCTCGGCGAGACTGCGCGACTGGTCGGCGACCTGTTGCAGCGTCTCCAGGCCGTACAGGCCCTGGCTGCCGGTCAGGAACCAGACTTCGGTCGGGGTCACAGATGTCACAACTGTCTCCGTCATCGTTGGCCGTACACGTTCTGGTACCGGTCGTAGAGCCGGTCGATGTCTTCCGGGGCGATGGCTGTCAGCTCACCGGCCGAGCGGGCGAGGTGCACGGTGCGGGCGACGTCCTCGCACATCACCGCCGCCTTCACGGCGGCCTTCGCGTCCTTGCCGATCGTGAACACCCCGTGGTTCTGCATCAGGACTGCCGGGGATCGGTGCCCGGACAGCGTCGCCACGATCCCGCGGCCGATGTCGTCGTTCCCGATCAGCGCGAACGGCCCGACCGGGATCTCGCCGCCGAACTCGTCGGCCATCGCAGTCAGGACACACGGGATCGCCTCGGCCCGAGCAGCCCAGGCGGTCGCGTACGTCGAGTGCGTGTGCACGACTCCGCCGACCTCAGGCATTTCGCGGTATACGTAGGCGTGGGCCGCGGTGTCGCTGGAAGGATCGAGGTCGCCCTCCACCACCTTCCCGTCGAGATCGCACACCACGATCGTGTCGGGGCTGAGGTCGTCGTACGAGATCCCACTGGGCTTGATGACGAACAGGTCTTCGCCCGGCACGCGCCCGGACACGTTGCCGGCCGTCCAGGCGACCAGGCCGTAGCGGACCAGTTCGGCGTGCAGGGTGCAGACCTCTTCGCGGAGGCGGCTGACGGTCACTTGGCTGCCTCGTTCCGGAGTGCGCGGAGGCGATGCAGTACGCCGCTACCGCCGTGCCGCTCGCCCGCGAAATAGTCGTGCAGGTCGCGATACTCGGCGTACAGGCGGTCGTAGACATCGGCGCGATCCTCGTCGGGGACGAAGGCTGCCTCGGTGCGCCCGCCCATCGCGGCGGCCGCGCTGGGCACGTCCGGGTAGGTGCCAGCGGCAACGGCCGCGTGGATCGCCGACCCGAGTGCAGGCCCCTGCGAGGAGCCGATCACCGACAGCGGACGCCGCAGGACGTCGGCGTAGATCTGCATCACCAGCCGGTTCTTCAGCAGACCACCGGCGACGATGAACTCAGTGACCGGTACGCCGGACTTCTCGAACGCATCGAGGATCGTGCGCGTTCCGAACGCGGTCGCCTCGATGAGCGCGCGGTAGGTGTCCTCCGGCTTGGTCTCGAGCGTCTGACCGATCACCACGGCGGACAGGTCGTGGTCGACCAGGACGGACCGGTTGCCGTTGTGCCAGTCGAGCGCGATCAGGCCGTGCCGTCCGACCGGCTGCTGCTCGGCGAGCGAGGCGAGGTAGTCGTGCACGGTCACACCGCGACGCTGCGCTTCGGCGTGATACTCGGCCGGTACGGTGGTGTCCACGAACCAGCCGAAGATGTCGCCGACCGCCGACTGGCCGGCCTCGTATCCCCACAGGCCGTCGACGATGCCGTCGCGGACGACCCCGCACATCCCGGGCACCTCGGCGAGCTGCTCGGATGACATCACGTGACAGGTCGACGTACCCATGATCGCGACCAGTTGACCGGGCCGGACCGCATCGGCCGCGGCCGCGGTGACGTGCGCGTCCACGTTGCCGACCGCAACCGCGATCCCGGCGGGAAGCCCGGTCAATGCGGCAGCTTCGGTCGTCAGGCGACCGGCCAGTCCGCCGAGCGGGGACAGCGGGTGCTCCAGCTTGGCGGTGAAGTCACCGAACGCGGGGTTCAGGGCCTCGAGATACTCCCGCGACGGGTAACCGTCCTCGGTGTGGATGCCCTTGTAACCGGCCGTGCACACGTTGCGAGTCTCGACACCGGTCAGCTGCCAGACGATCCAGTCGGCCGCCTCGATCCAGCGATCGGCACGCCGGTACGTCTCCGGGTCCTCCTCCAGCACCTGCAGCGCCTTCGCGAACTGCCATTCCGACGAGATCCGGCCGCCGTACCGCGGTAGCCAGGACTCGCCGCGCTCCTCCGCGACGGCGTTGATCCGGTCCGCCTGCGGCTGCGCCGCGTGGTGCTTCCAGAGCTTGGGCCACGCGTGCGGGCGGAACCACATGCCGCGCACCTCGCACAGCGGCGTCCCGTCGGCGAGCGTCGGCAGCACAGTGCACGCGGTGAAGTCGGTGCCGATGCCAACCACGTCGTCCACCGAAATGCCCGCCGCCGCGACCGCCTCCGGCACCGCGTGCAGCAGCACGTCGCGCCAGTTGCTGGGCGCCTGCAGCGCCCAGGCCGGCCCGAGCGCGATGTCGGACCCGGGCAGCCGGCCCTCGATCACCCCGTGCCGGTACTCGTACACCGCGGTGCCCACCTCGGCGCCGTCCGACACCCGGACCACCACGGCCCGGCCGGACAGCGTCCCGAAGTCGACACCGACGACGTACTGACTGTGAGCGTTAACATTCTCGGTCATGAATGCCCTCTGTGCTGGCTGACTGGTTGCAGTTAACGCTAACAGTCAGCGGGCCAGAGCGTAATAGGCATCCCGAGAACGTGGGGGAGGCGGCTGGTCATCTGCACGCCCCACGAGCCGGTACCACGTTGAGCACGGCTCAACCATCTCGGCAGGGCTCGCGTGGTTGATGCGTGCTCAAGGTGATCGCCGGCCCGTGATCCCGGGGGTCCCGGGGCTGCCCAGGTGCGTTGTCCGATGGATTTTCGTCACCGAGTCCCCCAAATCCATCGGACAGTGCAGATCTCGACCATCCCGCACCCCAGCCATAGCCTGTCAGCCCCAGGCAACGTGGAACCGCGGTCGCCGACCTCGCCATCCGGCTCAGCCATCCACTCGGCTCGCCCTGTGGTTTTTGTCGGCCGCCTTTGGCGGTCGAGTCGGGGTGCAGGCCGAAAGTTCTCGGCCGGGGACGTGCGCTGTGGCTGATCGCCGCGACCGGCCGATCTGAAAGACAGCGTGGCTGGGCGCCGCGGTGGCTGAGCCGGATGGCGAGGCCCGGCGACCACGGCTTCACGTTGCCTGGGGTTGCCGGGCTATGGCCGGGGAGGTTGAGTTCCCGTCGCCTGACAGTGACCGTTGCTGGAGGTTGGGGTGGATGTTCGCCCTGCCTGGCCCAGTTTCCTCCCCAAACCGGTTGGGGAGGACGGGCACGTCCGTGGAGGGGATGTGGGGAGGATCCACCGCCTGAATCCGTCGGGGATCTACCCCGAAGCGGTTTGGGGTGGCCTGCGTCAGCTGGTGGGCATCGAGTGTGAGTGCTGTGCTGCGAGAAACCGATTGCCGGCTACCGGGAGCTCACACTCGCCAGTCAACTTCCCACACTCGCACGGTGGCTTCGGTCGCGGAGCAAGGTGGCTTCGGTCGCGGGTGGGGGCGCGCCCAGCGACAACTCGCCGAGACGGTCGTGCGGGCGTTGCTCGGCGGCAGGCGCGGGTTGCGGTCCGCTGTCGGCGTTACGCAACTGTCCTCGAATCGGCTGTGTATTAACTGAGCGTCACGGACACCGTGACGTAGGAGTGGGGCGGGAGTTCGAGCTGCAGGCCGGCGGGGTGGGCGGTGACGCCTTCGAAGGCCTGCGGTGCGACCGCGTCGGGGTTTGCCGGGGTGTTGTGGGCCTGCGGGGTCTTGGCGGAGAGGATGCGGGCGGTGTGTCCGGAGACCTCGCGGCCGCGGAGGTCGAGGACGATCGGGCGCGACTCCTCGGCGTCCAGGTTCGAGAGCGAGATCAGCGCGGTGCCGTCCTTGGTGGAGGCCGAGGCCGAGACCATCGAGATGTCGTCGCGGGTGGGTGCGTCCAGGAGGTGTACGGCGAGGCTGTCGGCGTCGTGGTGAGCCGTGTTCATCTCGAAGACGTGGTACGTCGGGGTGCGGACGAGCGCGTTGGTGTCGGGGTCGGTCAGGATCATCGCTTGCAGGACGTTGACCGTCTGCGCGATGTTGGCCATCGTCAACCGCTTCGCGTGCCGGTGGAAGGTGTCGAAGTGCAGGCTGGCGACCAGGGCGTCGCGAATCGTGTTCTGCTGGTAGAGGAAGCCGGGGTTGGTGCCGTCGGCAACGTTCCACCAGGTGCCCCACTCGTCGAGCACGAGGCCGACCTTGCCGCAGGGGTCGAACATGTCCATCACGGTCGAGTGCCGGCGCAGCAGCTCGTCGATCTTGTTCGCCTTCGCCAGCGTCGCGTAGTACTCGTCGAGGCTGAAGTCGGTGGCGTGGCCCTTGTCGTCCCAGTCGCCGGCGATCGTGTAGTAGTGCAGGGAGATCCCCTGCAGCGGGCCCTTGCCGCAGCCGCCGATGGTGCGCATCAGCGTCTCGGTCCAGCTGTAGTCGTCGGAGTTCGCGCCGGCGGCGATCCGGTAGAGCTTGTTGTCGCCGTGGTCACGGCAGTAGGTCGCGTACTGCCGCGCCAGGTCGGCGTACGCCTCGGCGCGCATGTTGCCGCCGCAGCCCCAGGACTCGTTGCCGACACCCCAGAACGGCACCTTCCACGGCTCTTCCCGGCCGTTGGCGCGCCGCAGGTTCGTCATCGGTGATGCGCCGACGCCGGTCAGGTAGTCGACCCACTCGCGCATCTCGCGGACCGAGCCGGAGCCGACGTTCGCGCTGATGTACGGGTCGGCGCCGAGCAGCTCACACAGATCGAGGAACTCGTGGGTGCCGAAGCTGTTGTCCTCGACGACGTTGCCCCAGTGGGTGTTGACCATCGTCGGTCGCTCTTCGCGCGGGCCGACGCCGTCGCGCCAGTGGTACTCGTCGGCGAAGCAGCCGCCGGGCCAGCGCAGGTTCGGGATCTGCAGGGCGCGCAGCGCCTCGACCACGTCGGTGCGGATGCCGCGGATGTTCGGGATCGGGGAGTCCTCGCCGACCCAGAAGCCGCCGTAGATACAGCGGCCGAGGTGTTCGGCGAAGTGCCCGTAGAGATGGCGGCTGATCCGCGCTCCGGGCAGATCCAGGTCGATGACCGCGCGGGTTGCACTCACAGGGGTCCAGCCTCTCGATCGGGGACGACGCGCAGCCCTTTCCGGCGGCACAGCACGCCGGTGAGTATATCGATAAACATGGCCGCTGTCCGGCTTTCTCTTGACCGTGAATTGACGCGCCCTTAGATTCGTCGAAGCGCTTCGACAACTCAAGCGAAAGGCCGCCGATGAAGTTCACCGATGGTTACTGGCAGTTGCGGCCCGGGGTGAGCCGGCTGTCGCCCGCCGGTGTCGAGAGTGTGGAGGCGGGGGAGCGGTCGGTGACCGCGTTCGCGCCGGCCCGCCGGATCGACCGCCGCGGTGACACGCTGAACCAGCCGTTGTTCACGATCACCCTCGATGCGCCCGCCGAAGGCGTGATCGGGGTCCGGATCGTTCACCACGCCGGGGGTCTACCGCCCAGGCCGACGTTCGAGCTGGAGACCGATGACCTGCATCCGGTCAAGGTCGAGGTGGACGAGACGACTGCGCGATTGACCAGCGGCGACCTGACCGCCGTACTGCAGCTCGATGGTCCTTGGGACCTGCGCTTCGAGGACGGTCGCGGTGAGCTGACCGGCTCGGGCACACGCAGCGTCGGGCTGATCACCGACGCGGATGGCCGGCAGTACCTGCACGAGCAGCTCTCACTGGGAGTTGGCGAGAGCGTCTACGGGCTCGGTGAGCGATTCGGCCCGCTGGTCAAGAACGGCCAGGTCGTCGACATCTGGAACGCCGACGGCGGTACGTCGAGTGAGCAGGCGTACAAGAACGTCCCGTTCTACACGAGCAGCCGAGGGTACGGCGTACTGGTCGACACCCCGGCGCATGTGTCGTTCGAGGTCGGCTCCGAGGTCGTGTCGCGCAACCAGTTCAGTGTCGAGGGCCAGGAACTGCGGTATCTCGTCTTCGCCGGCCCGACGCCGAAGGACGTCCTGCGCCGCTACACCGGCCTGACCGGACGACCGGCGCGGGTGCCGGCCTGGTCGATGGGGCTGTGGCTGTCGACGTCGTTCACTACCGACTACAACGAGCCGACGGTGGCGTCGTTCGTCGACGGGATGGCCGAACGCGACCTTCCGTTGAGTGTCTTCCACTTCGACTGCTTCTGGATGCGGCAGTTCCACTGGTGCGACTTCGTCTGGGACCCGATCGCCTTCCCGGACCCGGCCGGTATGGTCCGGCGGCTGAAGGAACGCGGCCTGCGGGTGAGCCTCTGGATCAACCCGTACATCGCGCAGCGGTCGGCGCTGTTCGAGGAAGGGCGCGAGCACGGCTATCTGCTGAAGCGCCCCGACGGCTCGGTCTGGCAGTGGGACATGTGGCAAGCCGGGATGGGGATCGTCGACTTCACCAACCCAGCGGCGACCGCGTGGTACCGGTCCAAGCTGCAAGGCCTCATCGATCTCGGTGTCGACTGTTTCAAGACCGACTTCGGTGAGCGGATCCCGACCGACGTCAGCTGGTACGACGGTTCCGATCCGGAGCGCATGCACAACTACTACCCGCACCTCTACAACGAGGCGGTCTTCGATCTGCTGCGCGAGAACCGCGGTGATGGCGAAGCAGTCCTGTTCGCGCGATCGGCGACAGCCGGTGGTCAGCAGTTCCCGGTCCACTGGGGTGGCGACTGCGAGTCGACGTTCGAGGCGATGGCCGAGTCACTGCGCGGTGGCCTGTCGCTGGCGTCGTCCGGCTTCGGCTACTGGAGTCACGACATCGGCGGCTTCGAGGGCACGCCGGATGCCGCGGTGTTCAAGCGCTGGGTGCCTTTCGGCCTGCTGTCCTCGCATTCCCGGCTGCACGGCTCGAGCTCGTACCGCGTGCCGTGGGCCTTCGACGACGAAGCAGTGGCCGTACTGCGTCGCTTCACCAAGCTCAAACTGTCGCTGATGCCGTACCTCGCCGAGGTCGCAGAACAAGCCCACCAGACCGGTACGCCGATGATGCGGCCGATGGCGCTGGAGTTCCCGGACGATCCCGCGGTGAGTCATCTGGATCGCCAGTACATGCTCGGTCCGGACCTCCTCGTCGCGCCGGTACTGAGTGCCGATGGCGCTGTGAGCTTCTACCTGCCGGAGGGCCGGTGGACGAGCTTGCTGGACGGTGAGCAGCTCAGTGGCGCGCGCTGGTTCACCCAGCAGCACGGCTTCGACAGCTTGCCGGTCTACGTCCGTGAAGGTGCGATCCTGCCGGTGGGTGCGGTCGACGACCGGCCGGAGTACGACTGGGCCGACGGGGTCGAGCTGCGCTGGTTCCAGCCGACCGAAGGTGCCGTCCGCCGGATTCGGTTGCCTCGGCCGGGTGGCGGTACCGCCGCAGTCGTCGAGCTGACTATGACCGGCGGTCAGCCGGTGGCCGCAGTTGTCGAAGGCAACTGCGACCACTTCACCGTCACCGTTAGCTGAAGGACAGCTCCCGCAGGAACACCCCGGCTTCGGCGAACACGACGTACAGCGTGTGAACGCCGGAGCCGGCGGCGAGTGCGGTGCTGAGCTGCGTCCAGCTGGTCGGCTCGATCTCGACGGTGGCCAGCACAGGACCGTGGTACGGGTCATCGAGCCGGAGCTCGATCGCGCCCGGCTTGGAGAGTTCGCTGGCCACGGTGAGCAGGCACTCGACCGGGCCGGAGCCGAAGTCGGTGTCCGCAAAGGCGAGCCAAGCGCCTGGGTGCTCAGACCGTACGGCGTCGGTGTCAGTGAGCGTGAGGCCGCAGTACTCGTCGAACGTGTCAGCCCGCAGGGGAACGGTCAGCTCGCGGTCAGGGATCGGATCGCCGAGTACGTCGACCGGCGCGCTGAGCCGGATGTCGGTACACGACCGCCCGATGAGGATGCTGTGCCGAGCCGGCTCGATCCAGTAGCGGTCTCGCGTCACGTCCCAGATCGCCAGATCGGCCGCGCGAACGGTCAGCTCGACCCGCGCGGATTCACCGGGCGCGAGATCGAGGTGCTGGACAGCGCGGAGGCGGCGCAGCGGCTGCTTGACCCGCGAGTTCTGCTGGTGGGTGTAGAGCTGGACGACCTCGTGGCCCGGCCGGAGACCGGTGTTGGTGACTGTGCAGCCCACCTGCACCTCGCCGTCCTTGGCGATTGTCGGCGAGCCGATCTCCAACTCGCCGTACGCGAAGGTCGTGTAGCTGAGGCCGTGGCCGAAGGGGTAGAGCGGACTGCCACGGAAGTACTGATAGGTGGCGTCGCTGGTGATGATGTCGTAGTCGAGCAGATCGGGCAGATCCGCCTCCGACCGGTACCACGTCTGCGGCAGCCGGCCGGCGGCATCGACAACCCCGAACAGGACATCGGCGAGCGCGTGGCCGTACTCCTGCCCGCCGTGAGCCGACCAGACGACCGCAGGCAGTTCACGCTCCGCCCAGCCGACCGAGAATGGGTAGCTGCTCGACATCACCAGGACGGTCCGCGCATTGGCAGCCTGTACGGCGAGAGCCAGGCGCTTCTGCCCGGCGGGCAGGTCCAGGCTGATGCGGTCCTCGGTCTCGCGGCCGTTCACCAGCGGATGGTTGCCGACGACAACCACCGCGACGTCGGCGCGCGCCGCGGCCGCAGCGGCCAGTACGGCGCCGTCGACAACCTTGGTGAAGTCGAACACCGTCGGTTCGTCCGCGGTGACCTCGATCCGCCCGTCATCGTGCTTGGTGACGTAGTGGCCGGTGGAGTGATGCCGCAGCAGGCACTTGCCGTCCTCGACGTGGACGAGTTCGAAGGTCTCCTTGACGACCCAGCTGTTCGGCCCGGGGTGATCGGCCCGCAAGGTGCCGTCGTCCGTGACGGTCAGATAGCGGCCGGTCCGGACCGAACGCAGGGTGCAGAAACCGCCGCCCCAATCGAAGAGGTCGAACCCGGCGCTGGACCTGGTCAGCCCGACAACCGCATCCTCACCAGCCTCGAGCGCCAATCCGCCGACACCGAACTGCACTCGGTCCGCACCTTCGCAGTACTCGACGGCGTCCGGTCCGAGGCGCTCGGTCAGCGCCTTCACCGCAGTCACCTGGTACGGCAGCGTGCCGGAGTACCAATCCTCCTGCAGGGTGTCGGCCAACGGTCCGAGCACGGCCACCCGCTTGATGTGGGTGGACAGCGGCAGCAGGTCGTCGTTCTTGAGCAGGACGAACGACTGCCGTGCCGCGTCCTGGGCCAGGTCTCGATGCGCTTGGCAACCGACGATGTCCGGTGCAGTCTCGACAGCGGGGTCGAACTCGCCGAGCCGGAAGCGCAAGGTCAGTGCGCGCGCAGCGGCGCGATCGATGTCCTGCTGCGTGATCAGCCCACGCGCCAGCGCCTCCTCGAGGAGCCGGGTGGTTCCGCTCGGATCGTTGTCGTCCTGGGTGAAGCTGTCCACGCCCGCGCGCAACGCGGCCGCATAGGCGATCGCGCCGTCAGCGCAGTACTCCTGCAGGCCATAGAGATTCGCCGGTGCTCCTGCGTCGCTGACCACCAGCACTTCCTGATCGGACCAGCCCCGCAGTACGTCGTTGATCAGCGGACTCAGGTGGGCCGGCCGACCGTTGACGAGGTTGTACGACGGCATTACGGCCACCGCCGCTCCGGCGCGCAGCGGCGCTTCGAAGGCCGGCAGTTCGTACTCACGCAGTACTCGGGCGGGCATGTTGCTGGAGGTCGTGCAGCGGTCGGTTTCGTTGTTGTAGGCAAGGAAATGCTTGAGGGTCGGCGCGGTCTGCAGCGGACCGGAGCCGTCGCCGGCCAGTCCGGAACCGAAGGCGATCGCGAGCTCACCGGTCAGCCAGGGATCTTCGCTGTAGCCCTCTTCGTTGCGACCCCAGCGGGGGTCTCGCAACGGGTTCACGACGGGCGCCCAGACGTTCAGTCCGACGGCGGCCGGATCCTTGTCGTGGAAGGCGCGCACCTCGGAGCCGACCGCCGTACCGACGGCGTGCAGCAGGTCGGTGTTCCAGCTGGTCGCGAGGCCGACCGCCTGCGGGAAGACGGTGGCGGGACCGAGCCAGGCGACTCCGTGCAGAGCTTCCGTGCCGGTCCGGAACGGGCCGACGCCCAACCGGGGGACCGCGGCCTGATGCTGATGGAGGAGCCCGAGCTTCTCGGCCGGTTCGAGCCGAGCCATCAGGTCGGCGACCCGGTCGGCCACGGGCTGCTGCGGATCGCGGAACACGTCGTCTGACTGGCTCATCGGTTGTCGTCTCCGGGCGTTCGGTGGCTGCCGGCGCGCCCGAAAGGTGGATTCGAGCAGCGTCGAAGCGCTTCGACAGTTCTGGAAGGGTCGCACTCCACGGCGACCCGGTCAAGATCCGGGCAGCGGTGGATGCGAAAGATTTCGCGGGGATCAGCCGGGGATGCGCCCGGCGTCGAGCTGGTCCAGGGATCGCGCCACCGCGCCGATGGCGGTGATGTCGTGCCCGAGGGCAGAGAGTGCGACCTTGCAGCCGCCGGCCTGTGGTGCGAGCGCCTGCCCCTGCAGTTCCTTCTCGACCGCGGGCAACAGCCACTCGCCGAGGGTCGCGTAGTACCCGCCGAGCACGATCAGTGCCGGATTGAGCAGGTTGGCCAGCATCGCCACGCCCTGACCGAGCCAACTCCCGGTCTCGAGCAACGCCTTCACGGTCTCGCTGTCACCGGCACTCGCGCGGGCGACGATCTGCTCGACCGCCAGTTGGAGATCATCGGTGTCATCGTGCAATCGCCGTACCAACGCAGGGATACCGGCCACGGCCTCCAGACAGCCGCGGCGTCCGCAGCCACAGACCGGACCGTCGGGCGCAACGCGCAGATGGCCGACCTCCCCGACGTACCCGAGGTTGCCTTGGAGTGGACGGCCATCGGCGATGACTCCGGCTCCGAGGCCGGTGTCGCCGGAGATCTGGATCAGGTTGTTCGTGCCCGCGTACGGGCCGTAGCGATACTCGGCGAGCGCACTCAGGTTGGCGTCGTTGTCGACCGACACACTGAAGGTCGGGTGGCTCAATGCATCGAGCAGCCGCGGCTTGAGCGGGTAGTCGCGCCAACCGAGACCAGCAGCCAGTACGACGGTGCCGTCGCGATCGACGAGCCCGGGTACTCCGACGGTCAGCCCGAGGATCTGTCGGCCGGTGGCCTCGACGGCTGCCATTGCGCGTCGGGCGAGCGCGCTCGTCGCGGTCAGCGTCTTGTCCGGGCCGGCACCACGACCAGGGCCGGAGCGATGCCAACGCAGGATCTGGCCACCGGCCGCGTCGTACGCGATCGCGGTCAGACCGCGCGCGCTGATCTCCATCCCGATCGCCGCGTACGCCGATCCGTCCAGCTCGAGCAGTGTCGCCGGCCGGCCCACCCGATTCTGCGTCTGCTCGGTCTCGCGGATCAGCCGCCGGTCGATCAGATCGCCGACGATGTTGGTGATGGTCGCCTTGTTCAGGCCGGTGCCGCCGGCGATGGCGGCTCGCGAGCAAGGGGCGTTGGCGCGCAGGAATCCCAGCACCGCGGACAGATTGGTCGCCCGGACATCGCTGTAGCCGGCAGTGAGTGTGCTCAACGTGTGTCCGTTCGGGTCGGTGGTGCGGTGTCTTCAGTCTGGCATCTTGTCGCGGCCCGGCGCATCCTCTACTTTGTTTGGCGTCAAGCCAAACTAACCCTAACTCTACCAGCGCAGACTCGGAACGTCCGTCGTTCCCAGTGGAAGGGACTCATCGTGACCGGAACTGGAAGCAGCGGACCGAACCGCCGGAGTTTTCTCGCCCTCGTCGGAGCCGGTACGGCGGCCGTCGCCGGCGGCGCGTCGTTGACCGCCTGCTCGGACGGTGGTGGCGGCGGATCGACGACCGCGGGCCGCGCCGAGGCCACCGACAAGCTCACCGGCCTGCTGCCGAAGTACACGGCGTACGAAGGGGTGAAGCCCGATCTGCCTGGTGAGCACGGTGCGGACCCCGGGTTCACCAAGTACCCGACCGACCTCAAGAAGGTGATCACCGAGCCACCGGTCAAGAGCGGCAAGGAGGTCACGGCGATGACCCCGCTGTGGGCGCCGAGCCCGCCCGGACTGGGCAGCAACTCGTACTACGCCGCCAACAACGAGCGGATCGGCGCGGGGGTTCGGTTCAACATCGTCAACGGGATCGACTACGGCGACAAGCTCGGTCCGCTGCTTGCGGCCGGCAACGTTCCGGAGCTGCTCTGCATCCCGGGCTGGAACATCGGCGGTCTGACCCGGTTCGGCCAGGCCGTGGACAAGTTGTTCGAGGACCTGACTCCGCACCTGGCCGGTGACAAGGTGTCGCCGTACCCGATGCTCGCGAACCTGCCGACCGCGGCGTGGTCGTTCTCGGTCTGGAACGGCCAGCTCAAGGCGGTTCCGTTCCCCGGTGGTGGTGCTCCCTGGATGCTGTACTACCGCAAGGACCTGCTGGACAAGGCCGGCGCGCAGCCGCCGAAGACGATCGCGGAACTCGAGGCGCTCGGCAAGCAGCTGACCGATGCCAAGCGCAAGCAGTGGGCGTTCGGCGGGATCTCCGACGAGGTCCAGCGGGCGTACGGCGTACCGGCCGGCTGGCGCAAGGATTCGAGCGGCAAGCTGGTCAACAAGATCGAGACGCCGGAGTTCGAAGAGGCCGTGGCCTTTGTGCGCAAGACGTTCCAGAACGGCTGGGTGCACCCGGAGGTCGTCGCGAACAACAGCGCCGACCAGAAGCCGCTGTTCGAAGGCGGTCAGGTGGTGATCCGTCAGGACGGGACCGGGACCTGGGCGGAGACGCTGCAGCGGCAGGCCAACAACCCGTCGTTCGACATGCAGGCGGTCGCGCCGTTCGCGCACGACGGCGGCACGCCGATCGTGTGGGGCGGTGACCCGGCCGGCATCTTCACGTTCATGAAGAAGGGCCTGGCGCCGGACCGCATCGCCGAGCTGCTGGGAGTCCTCAACTACACCGCGTCGCCGTTCGGTACCGAGGAGAACCAGCTCTACAACTACGGTGTCGAAGGCAAGCACTACACCCGGCTGTCGTCCGGCGCGCCCAAGCTGACTCCGCTGGGCCAGAAGGAGATCGCGCCGACGTACCTGTTCCTCGGCGGCCGGCCGAACGCCATCACGCAGAGCGAGTACCCGGGCTACGTGGAGGCGATGAGCGCCTGGCAGAACCTGGCGGCGAAATACCGGGAGAAGAACCTGTTCGAGGGCATCCGCATCGAGCAGCCTGCGAAGTACGCGGCGCTGGCCCAGCCGTTCGACGACAAGCTGCAGGACATCTACCGCGGTCGCGCGCCGATGAGCGAGCTGAAGACCGCGATCAAGGACTGGCAGACCAAGGGCGGCGACGCGGGCCGTGACTTCTTCGCGAAGGTGCTCAGTGACAACGGTCGCTGAGGGTCGTCGCCGTCCAGTCCGAAGCAAGGGTGGCGCCAGCTGGCGGCAGCGGTTCCGCCGGGACTGGCCGCTGCTGCTGATGGTCTCGCCCGTGATCGTCCTGCTCGGGGTGTTCCACTACTTCCCGACGCTGGGCAACGTGATCGCGTTCCAGGACTACTCGCCGTACGCCGGGATCCGGGGCAGCGAGTGGATCGGGTTCGCCAACTTCGCCCGGCTGTTCAGCGAGCCGGAGTTCTGGTCGGCGATGCTGAACACGCTGACGATCACCGGCTTCCAGCTGGTGTTCTTCTTCCCGATCCCGATCTTCCTCGCGTTGTTGCTGAACAGCGTGCTCTCGGTCCGGGTGCGGACCCTCATCCAGGGTGTCGCGTACCTGCCGCACTTCTTCTCCTGGGTGCTGGTCGTCTCGCTGTTCCAGCAGATGCTGGGTGGCTCGGGTCTGCTCGCGCAGGCCTTGCGGAACAACGGGCACGGCGCGTTCGACCTGATGACCAACCCCGACACCTTCCTGCTGCTGGTCACGTCGCAGGCGGTCTGGAAGGACGCGGGGTGGGGGATGATCGTCTTCCTCGCGGCGCTGAGCACGATCAACCCGGCGCTGTACGAGGCGGCGGCTGCCGACGGCGCGAACCGGTGGCGGCGGTTGTGGCACATCACGCTGCCCGGCCTGCGACCGGTCATCGTGCTGCTGCTGATCCTGCGGCTGGGTGACGCACTGAGCGTCGGCTTCGAGCAGTTCATCCTGCAGCGGTCCGCCGTCGGAGCCGAGGTGTCGGAGGTGCTGGACACCTTCGTGTACTACCAGGGCCTGCTGGTCGGTGACTTCGGGTACGGCGCGGCCGCCGGACTGTTCAAGGGAGTCGTCGGACTCGTGCTGATCCTGGTCGCCAATCGATTCGCTCACATGATGGGTGAGCAGGGGGTGTATTCGAAGTCATGACTGCGCAGAATCTGACTCTCCCCGACCGGCTGAGCAGTCGGCTGGCCCGGCGCCGGGCAGCTGTGGAGAACGAACGCCCGGTCTGGGAAGAGCCACCGTCGATCCCCGGCCGGATCAGCAAGGGTGTGGTGCTCGGGCTGGTCGTCCTGGCCGTCACCTTCCCCCTGTACGTCGTGGTGGTGACCAGCCTGTCGAGTACCGAAGCGGTCACCCGGGCCGGTGGTCTGGTGGTCGTCCCGCGGGAGCTGACACTGGCGGCGTACGTCCAGTTGCTGTCCGGGGGAGTGGTCACCAAGGCCTTGGTGGTCAGCATGGGCGTGACGGCGATCGGGACGCTGTTCAGCCTGGCCATCACCGTCCTGGCGGCGTACGGGCTGTCGCGACCGGGCTCGTTGCTGCACCGTCCGTTGCTGTTCGTGGTGCTGCTGACGTTCCTGTTCGGGCCCGGCATCATCCCCAGCTATCTCCTGGTCAGCTCCTTGGGACTGATCGACAGCTACGCCTCGCTGATTCTTCCGACGGCGATCTCGGCATTCAACCTGATCGTGATGCGCTCGTTCTTCATGGGCATCCCGGGTGAACTGATCGACAGTGCCCGGGTGGACGGCGCCGGTGAGTTCGGCATTCTCACTCGGATCGTGATGCCGCTGTCCAAGGCGGTGGTGGCGGTCGTCGGGCTGTTCTACGCGGTCAGCTACTGGAACGCCTTCTTCAACGCCTTGCTGTACCTCAACGACAACAACAAGTGGCCGTTGCAGCTCGTGCTGCGGACCTACATCGTGCAGGCGCAGCAGTTGCCGTCCGGTGCCGGGGGGATCGCGGCATCGCCCGGAATGAACCTGGCACCCGCGCCGACGCTGGCAATCAAGATGGCGATCGTCGTGATCGCGGTCCTGCCGGTGCTCCTGGCCTACCCGTTCATCCAGAAGCACTTCACCAAGGGCGTCATCATCGGCGCCGTGAAGGGGTGATCACCGTGAAGCGTAGGAACTTCTTGGCACTGAGCGCCGGAGCCGCCGCTGTCGCCACCACGTCGGCGCAGTCTGCCACCGCGGCGCCGGGGCAGCGGTATCGCTGGCGCAATGTCGAGATCGTCGGTGGCGGCTTCGTCACCGGCATCATCCATCACCCCAAGCAGCGCGGCCTGGTCTACCTGCGTACCGACATCGGCGGTGCGGCGCGGTTGGACCAGCGCACGCAGCGCTGGGTGCAACTACTGAACTGGGTCGGCTTCGAGGACTGGAGCCTGACCGGTGTGGAGAGCCTCGCTCTCGATCCGGCGGATCCGTCCCGGCTGTATCTCGCGGCCGGCACGTACACCAACGAGTGGTCGCCGATCAACGGCGCGATCCTGCGCTCGCGGGACCAGGGCCGGACGTTCGAGCGGACGGATCTGCCGTTCAAGCTGGGCGGCAACGAGCCGGGCCGGTCGATGGGCGAGCGGCTGGTCGTCGACCCGATGGATGGCCGCGTGCTCTACTTCGGCACCCGCAACCAGGGCTTGTGGCGCAGCCCGGACCGCGGCGTCACCTGGGCACGCGTGGACAGCTTCCCAAACACCGGTACGGCGGGGATCGGGCTCGGGTTCGTCTTCTTCGATCCGCGTGGTGCCCGGCGCGGTCAGCCGACGCCGACCATCTACGTCGGTGGGACGGACCTCGCGTCACCGCTGCACCGCAGTACGGACGGCGGCTCGACCTGGCAGCCGGTCGCTGGTCAACCGACCGGTCTGATGCCACATCACGGCGAGCTCGGTCCCGACGGCTTCCTCTATGTCACCTACGGCGACCGCCCGGGGCCGTACGAGATGTACGACGGCTCAGTCCACAAACTCGACACCCGGACCGGGGTGTGGACCGACATCACGCCGCTGCGGCCGAACACCGGGGGTGAGGCCGGGTTCGGGTACGCGGGTCTCGCACTCGATCCCCGCAAGCCGGGCGTGGTGATGGTGGCGACGATGAGCCGCTGGGGTCCGGTCGACGACATCTTCCGGTCGGTCGACGGTGGCGCCACCTGGCATTCGATCACCGAACATCTCGAGCTGGACGTGTCCGGAGCGCCGTACCTGACCTTCCATGGAGAGAAGGCGAAACTCGGCTGGATGATCGGCGACATCTCCATCGATCCGTTCGACTCGAACAAGGTTATGTACGTGACGGGTGCGACGGTGTTCGGCACCGATGATGTGACGAATGCCGAGCGGGGCCGCAGTACGCATTGGTCGGTGCGGGCGCAAGGGCTCGAGGAGACCGCGGTGCTGGACCTGATCAGCCCGCCGTGGGGACCGCCGTTGATCAGCGCGCTCGGCGACATCGGCGTCTACCGGCACGACCGGCTGGACGTCGTACCGCCGGATGGTCAGGCTGCGAACCCGGTCAGCGGTACGTCGCCGAGTCTCGACTATGCCGCTCGTACGCCGGGCTTCGTCGTCCGGCTGGCGAATGCCGGTGCGGGGGAGCGCGGCGCGATCTCGGTCGACGCGGGTAAGACGTGGGCTCCGTTCCCCGGTGAGCCTGCTGGACTGACGCAGACCGGGAAGGTTGCCGTCAGCACCGATGCGCGCACTCTGGTGTGGGTCCCGGGCAACCAGGTCCCGCACTTCTCGCGAGACCGCGGTGCCACTTGGTCTCCGGTCGAAGGGCTTCCGAACGACGTCACGGTGGTCGGCGACCGCGTGGACCCGGCGCTGTTCTACGCGGTCGCCTCAGGGACGGCGTACCGGAGTGTTGATGGTGGGCGGACTTTCGTGCCGACGGCAACGGGTCTGGTGCTGTCCGGGGTGAAGCTGGAGACCGTGCTGGATCAGGCCGGGCATTGCTGGCTTGCGGGCGGAAGTGGTGGGTTGTACCGCTCCACCGACCAAGGCGTGACGTTCGAGCGGCTCGCGGCGGTTGAGCAGGCGCTGACGATCGGCTTCGGCAAGGCCGCGCCGGGACGGTCGCATATGGCGGCGTACATCTCGGGCAAGGTCGGCGGTCAGTGGGGTATCTATCGCTCCGACGATATCGGCCAGACCTGGATCCGGATCAACGACGACCAGCACCAGTACGCCTCGACCAACGATGCGATCACCGGCGACCCGCTGGTGTTCGGACGAGTGTTCGTGTCCACGAACGGACTTGGCATCCCTTACGGAGAGATCTGTTGATGTACTTCGGTGGCGATTACAACCCCGAGCAGTGGTCGCCGGAGACCTGGAAGGAGGACGCCGAACTGATGCAGTGGGCCGGGGTGAACCTGGCCACGGTCGGCGTCTTCTCCTGGTCGAACCTCGAGCCGCGGCCCGGGCAGTACGAGTTCGGCTGGCTGGACACGGTGCTCGACCAGCTCGCGGATCACGGCATCGGTGTGGATCTGGCGACACCGACCGCGTCGCCACCACCGTGGTTCAGCCTGCAGCACCCGGAAGCCCTCACGGTCACGCCGACCGGAACCCGGTTGACCCATGGCAGCCGGGACACGTACTGCGTCTGCTCGCCGGCCTACCGCGAGGCGGCGGCGCGGATCTGCGGTGTGCTGGCCGACCGGTACGCCGAACATCCGGCGCTGACGATGTGGCACGTGCACAACGAGTACGGCACCACGTGTTACTGCGACCAGGCCGCGGGCTCCTTCCGCACCTGGCTCCGCTACCAGTACGGCGATCTTGATGCGCTGAACGCGGCGTGGACGACGTCGTTCTGGAGTCAGCGGTATTCGGACTGGGCCGAGGTGATGCCGCCCCGGGCGACGCAGTACCTGGTGAATCCGGCACAGTACGTCGACTATCGGCGGTTCTGGTCGGACGAACTGCTCGCGGCCTTCAAGGAGCAGAAGGCGATCCTCGCGGCGGCGACGCCGGATGTCCCGGTGACGACGAACTTCGTTTTCGGTGGTTGGGTGCCGGTCGATCACCACCGCTGGGCCGACGCTGTCGACGTTGTTGCCATCGACAACTACCCGTCCGGGACTGGGCTCGGGCCCGAGGAACAGACGGCCTTCGCCGCCGACCTCGCCCGTGGTTGGGCGCGGCGCGGCGAGTGGCTGCTGATGGAGCAGGCCGCGGGTGGCATCAACGTCGGGACGCGTTGGGCGACCAAGGAGCCCGGCCGGATGACTCGGATGAGTCTGTCGCATATCGCCCGTGGGTCCCGCGGTGCGATGTTCTTCCAGTGGCGGGCTTCGGCCGGCGGGGCCGAGCAGCACCATCCCGGGATGGTGCCGCACGCCGGGCAGGAGTCCCGCCGGTTCCTGGAGGTCTGCGAGCTCGGTGGGCTCTTGGGGCGGCTGGATGAAGTGAGCGGCAGCCAGGTCGAGGCGGAGGTCGCCGTTCTCTGGGACAGCGCGGCCTGGTGGGCGATGCAGGGGACACATCTGCCGTCGTCGGAGCTCGACTACCTCGAGGCGGTGCAGTCCGCGCACCGGCAGTTGTGGCGCGCCGGGATCGGGGTCGACGTGATTCATCCGTCGGCCGACCTGTCGCCGTACCGGCTTGTCGTGGTGCCGTCGTTGTATTTGATCGATCCAGCTCACGCGGCGGTACTGCGTGAATACGTGGCGGCGGGCGGTCATGTGCTGATGACGTATTTCAGCGGCATTGTGGACCCGAACTGCCGGGTATTTCTCGGTGGCTATCCGGGTGCATTCCGTGAGCTGCTCGGAATCCGGGTCGAGGAGTTCTATCCGGTCGCCGAGACCGAGCTGGCCGACGCCGGAAAAGGACGGTGGTGGAGTGAGCACGTGGGGCCGGAGGGTGCGGAGGTGATCGACGTCTATGCGAGTGGGCCGCTGGCCGGTTCGCCGGCGATCACTCGGAACTCCTTCGGTGGCGGCGAGGCGTGGTACGTGTCGACCCAACTCGAGGACGCCGGCTACCAGCGGCTCGTCGAGACCGCCTGCCGACGGGCCGGGGTCGCCGTACCGGACCTGCCGGACGACGTGGAGCTGGTGCGCCGACGACAGGGTGAGACCACCTGGACGTTCCTGCTGAACCACGGCACGAGTGACGCCACGATCGAGATCGAAGGGCACGACCTCATCAGCCGGCAGCCCATCGAGGGCGTCCTGACGTTGAAGCCAGGAGATCAGGCGGTGGTGGAGCGGTCCGGCTGAGGCGCGGGACCGCTGCTCGCGCGCGCGGTCAACACAGCCGGGACGAGGGTCGTCGGTGCTGGGGCAAGCCCGTCCAGCTTGCCGATCAGCAGGTCGACGGCCCGCCCGCCGATCTCGTCGGCCGGGATCGACACCGAGGACAGCCGGGGAGATTGCCCCTCGGCGACGTCGTCCGCGCAGATCGCCAGCACCGACATGTCCTCGGGGACCCGGCGGCCGAGCCGGCGCAGAACCTCGAGCAGCGGGCCGATGATCGGCTCGTTCTGAACCACAAGTCCGGTGAGGCCGGGCTCTTGGGTGAGCAACTCCTGGACCGTCTTCAGCACTGCCTCGTGGGTCGGCTCGCAGGGGGTCTCCACGCCATGGACACCGCGACGCCGGGCGGCCGAGCGGAAGCCCTCGAGAGTGCGATGCGCGAACGCGGTCTGGCGTTCGTACACAGCGGACGGTGTGCCCAGCAGGGCGACATCCTGGTGCCCGAGGTCGGCGAGATGATCGACGCAGAGCTCCGCCGCCTGCACGAAGTCCAGGTCGATACAGGTCAGGCCGTCGGAGTCGAGGGGAGTCCCGATCAGCATCGACGGCAGGTCCAGGCCGCGGAGCAGGGGGACCCGTTCGTCGTGCAGCTCGATGTCCATCACCACGACCGCGTCGACCAGCGAGCTCTGCTGGATCCGCTCCAGCCCGGCGGCGCCCTCGTCCGCGGTGAGGAGCAGGACGTCATGGTCGTACCGGCGGGCCGAGGTCACCACGGCCGCGGCGAACTGCATCAGCACCGGCACGTGCATGTCGGCCCGCAGCGGGATCACCAGGGCCAGCACGTTCGACCTGTTCGAGGCGAGGGCACGAGCGCTAGCATTCGGCCGGTAGCCGAGCGCGTCGACGCTTGCGTTCACGCGCTGGCGTGTCTCGGGGGAGATGGAGCGCTTCCCGCTGAGAACATAGGACACGGTGCTGGTCGCGACGCCCGCATGCCGCGCAACATCGGCGATGGTCACCATGGCCCCACCTCGGAGTCGGAGTTTCAGTTTAGTCAGAGTTGCAGGTCGAAGCGCTTCGATAATAGCACCTCCCGAGATATTGACCCGCTGGCTTCGCATTGCGACAGTGGAGGTCCCTGGAGTCGGTGGCGGGTTCTTCCGCCTCTTTTTTCGGCGGATTATCGAAGCGCTTCGATTACCCGTCGCCGACGCCCACTCCGAGAAGGGAAACTATGATGAAAACCTGGAAACCGGTCGCGGCGCTGGTGACGCTGCTGGCCGCTCTGTTCGTGTCGGCGCTGCCGGCGCAGGCCGCCACCTGGTCGTCGAGCGACAAGTGGGGGACGTGGTCGAACGGCGGCTACACGGTCCGCAACAACGTCTGGGGCAGCGGTGCCGGGCCCCAGACCATCTGGGCGAACTCCTACAGCAACTTCGGTGTCTGGGCCAACCACCCGAACACCGGCGGTGTGAAGTCCTACCCGCACTCCGCCCGGGACATCAACCGGCGGATCAGTTCGCTCGGCAGTCTCACCAGCAACTTCAACGTGTCCAGGCCCGGCAGCGGCGCGTACTGCACCTGCTACGACATCTGGGCCGACGGCCACAACTACGAAATCATGATCTGGATGAACAAGCAGGGCGCTGTCGGCCCCATCGGCAGCCGCCAGACCACCACCTCGGTCGGCGGTCACACCTGGGACGTCCACCGCGGTTCGAACGGCTCCAACGCGGTCTTCTCGTTCGTCCGCACCGGCAACACCAACTCGGGTTCGGTCGACATCAAGGCCGTCCTGAACTGGTTGCGCAACGCCGGCTGGATGGGTGACGTCAATGTCACCGACGTCCAGTTCGGCTACGAGATCACGTCGTCCAGCGGCGGCCTGAACTTCAACGTCAACAGCTACTCGGTCAACTTCTCCTGAGCAAGCGAGGGGGCGCGCACCCAGCCCGCCCCCTCTGCGGAGGTTTCGTTGATCGGTAACTTTGGGGCGCCATACGCGAAAAAATTACCGCCCAACGCACCACCGCGCTCCACGCACGACGAGGCCCGGCTTTGGTGAGGCGCGGGGTGGGTCAGCTGCCAGCAGGCCTCTGTCCCGCACGGCGCCCACAGCCCGGCAGCCCCAAGCGACCTGCAGCCGCGGTCACCGACCGCACCATCCACCTCAGCCACCGCGGCGCCCAGCCACGCTGTCTTTCTAGTCGGCCGGAAGCGGCGATCAGCCACAGCGCACGCCCCCGGCCGAGTCCTTTCGGACCTGTACCCCGACTCGACCACCAAAAGGCGGCCGACAAAACCAGAGGGTGCGCCAAGCGGGTGGCTGGGCTGGTTGGCGAGGCCGGCGACCGCGGCTGCGCGTCGTCTGGGGCTGACGGGCTATGGCTGAGGTGCGTGATGGTCGTGATCTGCGCTATCCGATGGATTTTGGGGACTCGGTGACGAAAATCCATCGGACAACGAACCCGGGCAGTCCCGGGACCCCGTGATCGCGGCCGGCGATCACCTTGGGCACCCATCAACCATCGACACCCCACCGAAACGGTCGAATCGTGCTCAATGTCGCCATGACCAGTTCACCTTGAGCACCCATCGACCGCCTTCCGACCGCGCAGATGGTTGACCCGTGCCCAACGTCGTACCGGATCGTGTAGCGGCCGGTTCAGGGTCGGGGTGATGGGACTCCGGTGGCTCGGCGCATCAGGGCGTCGAAGGTGCGGTCGGGGAGGACGTCCTTGAGGAAGATCATTGGCTTGGCGCCGAAGCCGACGGCGTAGCGGGTGTTCGGCTTGCGGGACGTGACGGCTTTGCGGATTGTGCGGGCGATGAGTTCCGGCGGCGAGGCGCGGCGTTGGTTGGACTCGGCGGACAGCGAGTTGGCTACGGCGTTGCCCTGTGGGGCGTAGGGGCCGGTGGAGGAGACCGCGCGGAGTTTGCCGGCGGCGATGTCGGCCCACTCGGTCTTGATGCCGCCGGGTTCGATGACGATGACGTCGATGCCGAACGGCGAGAGTTCGAGGCGGAGGCAGTCGCTGATCGCTTCCAGCGCGAACTTGGTGGCGTGGTACCAGGCGCCCAGCGGGGTGTGGACCTTGCCGCCCATCGAGGTGATGTTGACGATCTTCCCGCTGCGCTGGGCGCGCATGTGCGGGAGGACGAGCTGGGTGAGCCGCGCGGCGCCGAACACGTTCACGTCGAACTGGTAGCGGGCTTCGTCCATCGGCACGTCCTCGAGAGCGCCGTACGATCCGTAGCCCGCGTTGTTGACCAGTACGTCGAGACGTCCTGCATCCGCGATGATCTTGTCGACGCCTTCCTGCAGGGAGGTGTCGTCGGTGACGTCCATGGCGATCGGGTGAATGCCGGACCCGGTGAGGTGGGTCATCCGCTCGACGCGGCGCGCGGCGGCGTACACCGTGTAGCCGGCCTTGGCGAGTTCGAGGGCGGTGGCTTCACCGATACCGGAGGAAGCGCCGGTGACGAGGGCGACGAGGGTGGGCATGACTTTCTCCTGTTCTTGGCTTCTTCTTGGTCACCAAGTTAGGAGTGACAGGCGGTCCTTCCACTAGCACAGGACGCCGATCTACTTGCAGGTCACGCCAACTGCCGGATGGCGTCCGGTGTTGTGCCGGTCCAGGTCCGGAACGCTCGGTAGAACGAGTTGGTGTCGTCGTAGCCGAGCAGGAAGGCGATCTCCGAGGTCCGCAGATCGCCGTTGATCAGGTAGTGCCGCGCGAGGTTCTCCCGGGTCCCGGCCAGGATCGCCTGGAACGACGTACCTTCCTGGCTGAGCTGGCGCTGCAGGGTCCGCGCGCTGGTGGCGAGCTGCTGCGTCACCGCGCCGATCGAAGCATCGCCGGCGGGCAGCGTCTCGGTGAGGGCGGCGCGGACGCGGTCGGCGACAGTGGCCGAGGCTTGGAGGTCAGCCAGCCGACGACGGAGGTCGGGGGCGAAGACCCGCCACATCTGGTCGTTCTCAGTGAGGAACGGTCGCGTGGCGTCGGCGGCTGTGAAGGCGATGGAGTACGTGGTGCCTTTGCGCAGCCGCGTTCCGAGATAGTCCTCGATCACCGCGCGGTTGGCCGCGGGGTCGGGCATCGTGACGCGAGCGGGCCGGACCTGCTCGCGGGTGGCAATGCGCGCCAGCGCGGTCCAGAAGATCAGCTCGATGGTGCCGAGCAACGCCGGCGGGTCGGACGGCCAGGCACAGGTGATCGTCAGCGCGTCCGAGGTGTCGACGTCCAATCGCAGCGGGCCGATCAGCGGTTTGTACGTCGCGAGCCGTTGCGCGGCGGTGGCGAGGTTCGGGCTGCAGAGCGCGGCGAAGATCGGTGCGGAGAACAGCTCGACCGAGATCGCCTCGCCGATGTCGACCGCCAGATCACGGTCCCCACCCTCGGCCGCGAGTGCTTCCCAGAATCGGTAGTACTCCGCGGGAGAGAGCTCGATGGGCCGATGGGCAAACAGGTCGGCCGGCAGCTGGGCTCGCCGCAGCACCCGGGCGGGAGGAAGGCCGAGGTCGCGAAGCAGCGCCTGGAGACTCGGCTCCAAGTCGAATCGTTGACCCGCCATGAGGTGATCGTAGACGAGGCGCTGCAGGCCGCAGCGCCTCGTCGCGGGGTGACTAGCTGAGAGTGATCGGTGCGGTCACTTCGAGCTCGGCGAGCTGGAAGCGGTACGCGTTGCCGGCGGCCTCGGGGATCGGGAGCCCGAGCTTCGTCGCCGAGACTCGCAGGTAGCGGAACGAGCCTGCGGCTGCGAACGTCTGCGGGCCGAGCACCGGGGCACCAGCGCCGTACCCGGTCTTGGTGACCAAGGCCGGCGACCAGGTAGTGCCGTCGTTCGAGCCTACGATGGTGAAGTCGGCCGGGAACCCGCGGCCGTCACCGAACTGGTCGCTGCGCGGCCACAGCGTCACGGCGTCGAAGGTCCGGGTTGCGCCCAGGTCCACGCGGACCGACTCGGAGGCAGTGGCGGTCGGGTGCTCGGCCGAGGTCCAGCCCATGGTCGGGTTGCCCTCGTTCGCGCCCGTGTAGCTGTACCGGCGGCCGTCGACGAGTGCGCTCGGCCCCCAACCCTGACCTGCGTTCGTGTACGACGAACTCGGGGCAACCGTCACGCCCCGTGCGAAGTCGATCGTGGACTGCACGCCCGGTACCGGCTTCGAACCCGGGGCCTCGGACGACGGCGTGAGCTCGATCAGCGCGACCGCGTTCGGTGCAAGCGTCACCGTGCTGGACCAGTTAGATGCCGAGGCAACGACCGTGCGGTTCGACGCCCGGAGCGGCTCGTGTGCACTGGGTCGCAGGTTCTTCTGACCGGCCGCGTTGTCGGAGTAGGAGTTCTGCGCGTTCACCGCGTACTGGGTGACCGCGAAGTTGGTCGAGGCGTACGGCAGGCCGCTCACCGATGGGTGGAAGGTCGTGGTGTTCAGGGTGTTGTTCCAGAGCAGGACGGTGGTCTTCTTCGCCGCGGAGTCCGCAGTGACCAACCCGTACGTCGCAGTTCCGCTGTTCCCGCTGATCGTCGTACTGAGCTTGGTGTTGCCGAGGGCATCGAACATCGCGAACGCGTTGCCGACCGCCTTGCGCCGGCCGTCGACGGTCAGCAGACCGAGGTCACCGTTGAAGTCCGCACTCGGGCGCCAGCCCTCGAGTCCGCTGAAGAAGTGCACGCCGTTGAGCCCGGTCTCGCCGAGCGCGTCGTACATCCGTTGCAGCGCGTACGACGCGGTCTGGTGCGTGTCCGGCCAAGTCCCCGGACCGTTGTTCATCGCGAATGTGGAGTTCCACTCGGTGATGTAGAGCTGCTTGGCCGGGATGCCGCGGCGGGAGATTTCGCCGCGGATGTCCTGGGTGCTGTTGAAGTCGTTGGGTCCGTACGAGTGCCAGGACACGAAGTCGCAGGGGATCCCGGGGTTGGCCGCGATGTAGTCCAGCCAGCCGCCGAGCAGTCCGACCGTGGGCGTCGCAACACCGGGTCCACCGACCTTCGCGGTCGGGTCGCCATGCCGCACGGCTTGCGCACTGGCGGCGTACAGCTGGTTGTACTGCGCTGTCGTGCCGGTCCAGAAGCCGCCCTTGTTGTCGGGCTCGTTCCAGACCTCCCAGTTCCAGCCGCGGTAGTTGGAGCCGGGCATCGCCGCGTAGTGGGAGACCATCGCATCGACCGCGCGGCCCCAGGCGGCGTAGTCCTTCGGCGGACTGAACAGACCGTTCGTGGCGAACGCACCCGGCATGTAGCTGAGGCTGATCCACGGGCGGATGCCGTGGTCGACCAGCGGCTTCAGTACGGCGTCGAGCTTGCTGAAATCGAACTTGTCGACACCCTTCACGACGCCGTAGAAGCTGTCGTCGAAGACGTGGTCGACGCGGATCTCGCGCAGCCCGAGATCGGCGAGCTCGTCGGCGTGGTCCGCGAGGACGTGCAGGTTCTGCAGGGTGAGGTAACCGCCCTGCGAGGCACGGAGCACGAGCTCCTTGTTCAACGTGCCGTTGTCGGTGCCGTAGACGGCCGACACCTCGACAGTCGCAGCGGGTGCTGCGCGGACCGTTGTAGGTATGAGTGCAAGGACGAGTGGCAGGAGTAGTGCAGTCCAGCGACGCATGAGTGTTTCTCCTTGAGGGTTGGGCGGCTGATCAGCCTTTGATCCCACCGGCCATCACTCCGGCCAGAATGCGACGCTGACCGAGGACGAAGACCAGGACGAGGGGAAGGCTGACCACGATCACGTCGGCGAAGACGTAGTTCCAGTTGGTCGAGTGCGAGTTCGAGCTGACGACGGCGAACAGGCCGAGCGGCAGCGTCTGCCGGCTCTCACCGCTGAGCAGGAAGAACGCGTAGAAGAAGTCGTTCCAGATGAAGACCCACAACACGATCCCGGCTGCGAACAGCACCGGACCGAGCAGCGGGAAGACGATGGTGGCGAAGATCCGCAACCGGCCTGCGCCTTCGAGTTGCGCGGCCTCTTCGAGTTCCCGCGGTACCGAGCGGACGAAACCGGTGATCAGGAAGATCGCCAGCGAGAGATAGACCCCGGCGTACAGGCCGATGAGCGACAACCGCGTTCCTTGCAGGCCGAGTTGGGCGTCGAGGTAGACGGAGGTGATGACCGGCGCTGGTACGAGGATGCCGACGATGCTGGCGTAGAAGAGCAGCCGGACCGGACGGGACTCGCTCCGCGCGAACACCCAGGCGGCCATCGCCCCGGCGATCAGGATGAAGGCGACTGAACCGGCCGTGATCAGCAGGCTGTTCAGCAGGCCGACACCGGCACGGCCCTCGGTCAGCACGGTCCGGAAGTTGTCGATGATCGCCCAGTCGTGTGGCAGCCCGAATCCCGGGGTCCGCGCTTCAGCGAAGGGCTTGGCCGCGTTCACCAGCACCATCCACAGCGGTACGCCGATCACCAGGCCGGCGGCGACGGACAGTACGACGTACTTGATCGTCCTCATGCGTCGACCTCCCGGCGGCGGAGCGTGATCAGCAGCGGGAACGCGACCGCGCAGACGAGCAGCAGGAGGAGTAAGCCCATCGAGATCGAGTAGCCGTAGTACCCCTGCGCGTACTGCTGCTGGATGAACATGTTGAGGACCTGCGTCGAGTCGCCGGGACCGCCGTTCGTCATCGCGAAGACGATGTCGAAGGTGTTGAACGCCCCGATCAGCGTGGTGACGAAGTTGAACGTGATCGCCGGTGCGAGCAATGGCAGTTGAACCGACCGGATGATCCGCCAACGGCTTGCTCCATCGGTGCGCGCGCTCTCGAGCAGTTCACCGGGGATCGCGTTCAGGCCGGCGATGTAGACCAGCATGTTGACGCCCATGAACTTCCAGGCGTTCACCAGCGCGACGATGACGATCGTCCACGTGGTGCTGCCGAGCCACGAGACCTCGATCCCGGCAGCGCGGTTCAGTGGGCCGTCATCCGCGAGCAGGGCCTTGAAGACATAGCCGGCGGCCAAGGGCGAGATCAGCACCGGGAGGAAGAACGCCGCGCGGAAGAAAGCGTGCACGCGGCTGGGCTTCTCGAGGGCGAACGCGAGCAGCAGCCCGGCCAGGTTCTGCGCGATCATCACGACCACCGCGTAGACCACGGTCACCCGGAGATCGGTGCTCAGGGCACCTTCCTGGAGGAGTTCGCGAAAGTTGGCCAGTCCGGTGAAGGCGATCGTGTCCTTGTACGCCGACCAGTCGGTGAACGCGAGCGCGAAATTCAGCAGGTTCGGGACCAGGTAGAAGACGGCCACCACGAGGAGCGCGGGCAGCAGGAATCCCGCCGTACCGGCTCGGGCTCTGAGCGAGGTGGTCATCAGAACCCGGTCAGTCCTGCCGTCTTGGCGCTCTTCGCCCACGCCGCTTGCAGATCCGCGGCCACCTGCTCGGGAGTCGACGAGCCGTTGATCAGCTTGCTCATGAAGGTCGGGAAGGGGCCGAAGTCGGCCGCGAACAACTGCGGATAGCTGGTGCCGTCACTCTCGAGTGCCGCGTACGCCGCCTGGGTCGCGGCCGGGACCTCGGTTGGCGTGGTGAAGCCGGTCAGCGCCGGGGCTTGTTTCTGCACGTCGACGAAGTGTTGATATCCCGCACCCGCGGCGAACTTGAGGAAGGCTGCGGCCGCCTGCTCCTGCTTTTCGTTGCCGGTTCGCGGCATCTGGATCGAGAAGGTGGTGGAGTACGCCGCTGTCGGGCTGGTCGTGGACAGCGCCTGCCAGCCCAGCTTCTCGTTCATCGCGGTCACGCCGATCGACTTCACGAAGTCCGAGCTGATCCAGGTGCCCTGCGGGATCATCGCGACCTGACCTGCGGCGAACTTCTCCTGCTGCTCGGCGTACGTTCCGGTCTTCAGGTTGCTGTTGAAACATGGCTCCAGTGATTTGTAGGCCTTGAGTGCGTCGACGATCGCCGGATTGGTCCACTGGGCTTGGTTGTCGTTGAGCTTGTCCTGGAGGCCGGCCTTCATCGCGTCGGTCCAGAGCATGAACGGCAAGATCTGCGTCGTCCACTGGTCGCCGCCCGCGTCGTACAGCGGGGTTACGCCGGGGTGTTGTTGCTTGATCGTCTTGCAGGCGTTGACGAGTTCGGCGAGGTTGGTGGGCGGCTTCGGGACGAGTTGCTTGTTGTACCAGAGGCCGAAGACGCTCGGCGGTTCCAGACTGAGGCCGTAGTTCTTGCCATCCAGTACGGCGGCAGTCTTGGCGAGGCCGAATCGCTGCTTGGCGACGAAGTCCTGGCCGGTCAGGTCGTACAGGTTCTTGGCCGGATCGAGGCGACGCATGAAGCTGGCGGTCGACTGGAAGATCATCAGGTCGGGCCGGGTCCCGGTCGCCCACTTGGTCAGCAGGTTCGACTCGTACGGGTCGGGGAAGATCTCTGGTCGGATCTTCGCTCCGGTCGCCTTCTCGAAGTCCGCGAACAGGGTCTTGTAGCCGGCCTGCAGGGTGTTCGACTGCCAGACCGTCAGGGTGACGCCGTTCAGGTCGGTGGCCGCCTGTGGGAAGGTCTGGCCGCCGGTCTTGGTCATCGGGTTGCCGCAGCCGGCCAGGACGAGGGCGGCGGTGAGGAGGCCGAGGATCGTGCGTTTCATCGAGATTCTCCTTCGCGAACGAAGAGCCAGTCGCCGGGGCCGACGCGGTAAGTCGCCGGTCCGATCGGCTCGGCGCTCTGTGGGGCGGTGATGCGGCCGGTGTGCGGCAAGTGGATGACGGCTGGACGGTCGGTGGTCACCTCGAGTTGGAAGCGTTCGCCGGTGAGATGCCAGGCGGTTCGGACGTCTTGGTGTTCCGCCTCGACCCAGGTGAGATCGCCGACCACGACCGGGCGGATGACGAGGTCCGTCGCGCTGTATTGCAGACCGGCCAGGTGCTGCGTGAACCAGTCGTCGACGACGCCGAGCATGAAGTGGTTGTGCGAGCCGTAGCCGTTCCAGTACTCCGGGAGGGACGTCGTACCGAGGGTTGTCAGGTGGGCGTAACCGGGGTAACCGGGGGTGGTGACCACGTCCCAGATGACGTCGTGGCGAACGCCTTCGGCGAGCACGCGCAGTACCGGACCGAGGCCGATCTCGCCGACGGTGAGGTGGTTGCCCTGCGCAATGATGTCGTCGATGAGCTGCTGCAGAACCGCGCCACGGGACGACGCCGGTACGACGCCCAGTTCGAGCGCCAGCGCACACGAGGCCTGGGTGGTGTAGCGGGGGAAAGCACGTTGGAAGGCTTCGGCGATGCGAGCGCTCAACTCCTTGTACGGCGTGGTGTCCTCGTGCAGGACGGTCGCGATCTCGTGCAGTGTCTGAACCGCCCGGAGGTAGCCGAAGGTGGCGGTGAGCTGGGTCGGGGTCGATTCGTCGAACGCACCCCAGTCGCCGAGACCGTGATCGAGCAGGTGGTCGTTCGCCTTGCTGGTCAGATAGTCGACGTACCGGACCATTGCGGGGAAATGCTCGCGGAGAGTGTCGACGTCGCCGTACTGGCGGTAGAGCAGCCAAGGGGCGAGGACGAGGGCGCTGCCCCAGTTCGGGTCGTCGCGGAAACCGCCCTCGAAGACCGTGTACTCCGGGGCGATGTCCGGGACCAGGCCGTCGGCGGTCTGCGCCTCGGCGACGACTTTGAGCAATTCACGGTAGTAGTCGGCGACGTCGTACCCGAAGGCGATCGGGCCGAAGACCAGGTGGATCTCCTCGAGCCAGCCGAGCTTCTCGCGGTGCGGGCAGTCGGTGAGGACCGAGTACATATTGGACTGGATGGCTCGGTCGATGAGCGTGTGCAGCTTGGTGATCAGCGGGTCCGAGCAGGCGAAGCGGCCGACCTGGCGGTTCGCGGTGCGGAGGACTAGGCCTTCGATCGTGTCGGGGCGCGGTGGGTGGGGGAGGCCGTCGACCTGAACGTAGCGGAGGCCGTGGTAGCGGAACTTTGGGTGCCAGGTCTGCGGGCCGAAGCCGGCCAGGGTGTACGTGTCCCAGATCGGGCCGCCAGTGCCATCGGAGGTCTGGCGCACGTAGCCGTACTCGTCGAGGACCTCACCGGGGCGCATGGTGATCGTGGTTCCTGGTGGGCCTTCGACGGTGAGGCGTTGCCAGCCGGCGAAGTTGATGCCGAGATCGAAGACGTAGGTGCCGGGCTCGGGCTGGGTGATCGCTTGTGTGGTGAGCGTTTCGACGATCTCGATGGCCGGGGCGGAGGTCATCGAGATCGCGGGGCCGTCGCTGATGGTGGCGTCTCGCCAGCCGGTGGGAGTGCGGGTGGCGTCGTAGTCTTCACCGCCGTACCAGCTGGAGAACGTGGTGCGGCCGAGAGAGGTCTGCCAACTGAGGTCGTGGACAACGCCGTCGAGGCGGAGTTCGGCGTACAGGCGGGGTGGTCCGTCGGAGCGGGTGAGTTTCTGGTACCGGTCGGGGGTCGGTGGGACATGGGCCATGCCGGGACCGACCTCGACCGTGATCGTGTTCTCGCCAGGCCAGAGTGCGGTCGTGACGTCGTAGTCGCGGTAGACGACGCGGCGGGAGAAGTCGGTGTACGGCGGTTCGAGGACAGCCGCGCCGACCGCGTGATTGTTGACCATCGCGTCGTACACGCCGCGGGCGGTGACGCGAAGGATGGCTTGGGTGGGCAGGGCGTCGACGGCGAACGTCGTGCGGAAGATCGGGAGGGCGGCCGGCGTGCTGCCGGGCTGTTCCCAGTCGTGGTTGCCGATCCAGTAGGTCACCCAGCGATGGTGCGCCGCCGTGGACACGCCCAGATAGGCCCGGATGAACCGCTACTTGGACGAAACTAACCCCAGGCTCGGATGGAGGTGGATGCCATGGCCGAACTGCCGGTCGCGCTCGAGAGCGGCCTGATCTTCTTCACCGACGAGATCACGGCCGGAGCCGGGCGGCACCTGCACCTGGACAGCCACCCGGTGCACACCCACAGTTTCATTGAGATCTTCACGGTCATTGGTGGTAGCGGCACTCACCTGTCACCGCTCGGAACCCAGTTGCTGACGGTCGGAGACGTCGTACTGCTGCGCCCAGGGGCGTGGCATGCGTTGGAGGACTGCCACGAGTTGGAGGTCTTCAACTGCGGGTTCGCGCCGGAGATGTTGCGGCGGGAGCTCGCGTGGATGCGTGAGGATCCCTTGCTGTCCTACCTGTTGTTCGAAGGGCCTTATACGCCTGGACATCAGGGCACGCTGGCGTTGCATCTCGAAGCGGACGTGCTGGCCGAGTACGTCGCTCATCTCGAACCGCTGTCCGATCTGCGGCCACCGCGGACCGAGCGGTACCGCGCCGATGTGATCGGACGGTTGTCGCTCGGGCTCGGACTACTGGCTCGCGCGGCCGGTGAGGCGAAGTACGGGACCGAATCGCCGCTGCGGTTCACGCATCCCGCCGTACTGCAGGCGATTCGGATGCTGGAGGCGGATGTGACGCGCGGGTGGACGTTGCAGGACTTGGCCGATGCTTGTCATCTGGCTCCGAACTACTTGATCCGGCTGTTCAAGACGAACACCGGCTTGCCGCCGCTCGCGTACCTGGCCCACCACCGTGCCGAGACGGCCGCGATCTTGCTGGGCACCACCGACCACCCGATCTCGTCGGTCGGCGCTGCTGTCGGCTGGCCCGACCAGAGTCATTTCACTCGGCGCTTCAAGGCCTACTACGGTGTCAACCCGACTACCTATCGGCGTCAGCGTGATCAGGCTCCGGTGGTCGAACCAGGGCGATAGATCATCAGTACGACGACGATCGCCCAGAGCAGATTGAAGATGCCGGTCTGCATGCCGAGCCGGCGGCCGGCTGCCGCGACGTCGCGGTGGACCCAGACGTCGCTGAGCAGCTGCCGCTGGCCGGGCAAGATCAGCCCGATCAGGATGGCGGCGGCCACGGCGGTGAGGGCCATCGAAACGATCAGCCAGGTGTCGGTGAGTACCCCGAGCTGAGCACCGGTGGCGACGCCGAACACCGGGACGAAGATCGCGATCACGCTGTAGACGCGGGTGATGCGATGCAGTACGACGACCGTCGCGGGCTTGCCGGGGTCGTCGGGGTGCTGGGCGGCGCTGCGGACCGCCGCTGGGTACATGCTGGCCGCGATCGCCACCGGGCCGATGGTGAGGATCGCGGCAAGGACGTGGACCGAGAGCAGGAACGCCGTCATGCGGACATCCTTGGCTAGTCGTCGGCGCGGTGCCATTGGCGATCTGGACACAAAGTGCCTGGATCTGGCCAACCCGCTCATTGTTCTCTGAAGTGGTTAATCTGTGGAGATGCAACTGGTTGCTGTGCTGGCTCTGGAGGATGTGATCGCCGCCGATCTGGCCACGCCCGTGGAGCTGTTCGGGCGGGTGCGGTTGCCGGATGGGCGGGCGGGCTATCGCGTCGTGGTGGCCGGATCCGAGTCGTCGGTCGGAGCCGGGCCGCTGCGGATCATGCCCGGGGCAGGCGTCGACATCCTCGAGCGCGCCGACCTGATCGTCGTACCGGGCCGCAACGATCCGACGGCCCCAACGTCGCCGGAGGTGCTGACCGCTCTGCGCGCCGCCGCGGATCGGGGCACGCGGCTGATGTCGATCTGCGTGGGTGCGTTCAGCCTGGCCGAGGCGGGCCTGCTGGATGGGATGCTCGCGACCACCCATTGGCTCGCGACTGACCGGCTGGCACGGGAGTATCCGTCGGTCCGAGTCGATCCGGATGTCCTCTACACCGACAACGGCTCGATCCTCACCTCGGCTGGCGCATCCGCCGGCATCGACATGTGCCTGCACGTCGTCGAGAACGACTACGGCGTCGCGGTTGCGGCGGATGCGGCGCGAATAGCCGTCGCGCCGCTCCATCGCACCGGCGGGCAAGCGCAGTACATCCTCCGCAACCGGCCGACCCAACACACGGCGAACCTCGAGCGCGTGCTCGCGTGGATCGAGGAGAACGCCCATCGGCGGTTGACTCTCACCGACATCGGCGCGGCAGCCGGGATGAGCGTGCGGACGGTCGCGCGACGGTTCACCGAGGAGACCGGGCAGAGCCCGATCCAGTGGCTGACCGGTGTCCGGATCAGGCATGCCCAAGAGCTGCTCGAAACGACCGACTACACCGTCGACCGGATCGCCGACAAGGTCGGCTTCCCGACCGCGAGCAACTTCCGCACCCTGTTCGCCCAGACAGTCGGCGTGCCCCCAGGCGCCTACCGCCGAACCTTCCGCCCGGCTAGCTAGCGCGCGACTTTCGGTGGGCAGGTAGGTCCGGAAGTTCGATGGCCGGCGGACGGCGGCTGGTTAGCGTGCTGGGCATGGGATATTCCAGACGGCAGATGTTGGGGATCGTGCCCGTTGCGGCAGTCAGCGCGGCCTGGCCGGGGGTGTCGGCGGCCGCGCGGCCGGAGGGTGGGTCGGTGCTGATTCGCAACGTCCACATCTTCGACGGGCGGCGGATGCTGGACGGTCGACGGTCGGTGCTGATCCGCGATGGGTTGATCGCCCGAATCGGCGACCTTGCTCCTGAGGGTGTGGCGGTGGTCGACGGGCGAGGCGGGACGTTGCTGCCTGGGCTGATCGACAGTCATGTGCACACCTTCGAAGGCAGTTCTGCGGATGCGTTGCGGTTCGGGGTGACGACCGAGCTGGAGATGTTCGGCGAGCCTGGCCAACTGGCCGCCGCGAAACGGCAACGGCGGTCGCGGAAACAGGTGACGGCCGCGGATCTGTGGTCCGCGGGGAATGGCGTGACTGTCCCGGGCGGTCATCCGGTGAGGCCGGGCTATGAGTTCCCGCGGGTCTTGCCCGACACGGACCTCGACAGCTTCGTCGCCGATCGGCTGCAGGAAGGGTCGGACTATCTGAAGTTCGTGTACGAGCCGGGGGATCCGCCGGACCGGCCGCTGCCGTCGCTGACTCTCGCGCAGGTGACCGCCACGATCGCGGCCGCGCATCGACGGGGGCGGCTAGCGGTTGGGCATGTGGAGAAGCTGAAGCTGTACGTCGAGGCTGTCCGCGCCGGCGCCGATGGGATCGTGCATGTGCCGTACAACGCGGTAGCCGGCGCGGCCGAGGTCGAAATGATCAGGAGGTCCGGCAGCTTCGCCGTACCGACGCTCTCGGTTGTCGACTGGGGTCTGGGCGCGAAGTCGTTGCTCGCCGATGACCGGATCACGCCGTGGCTGAGCCCGACCCAGGAGTACCTGCTCTCCCAGGAACCGCCGGAGCGGCCGGGCCGACCGGACCTCCTCGGGATCGCCTCGGCCAACGTCCGCCGCTTCCACGCCGCAGGCATCCCCGTCCTGGCCGGCGCCGACGCTCCAGTCCGTGCGAACGTGAGCGGCGCGAGCCTGCTGACCGAACTCGAACACCTGGTCCGGGCCGGCCTCACGCCCGCAGAGGCCCTGACGGCCGCCACCGCCGCACCGGCTCGGCACTTGCGCCTTGCCGACCGCGGTCGCATCACCCCGGGCCGCCGCGCCGACCTCATCCTGACCAGCGCCGACCCGACCCGGGACATCACCAACCTCCGTACCCTCCACACCATCTGGAAGAACGGGTATCAGGTGGACCGCACCCCGCCCGCAGAGGTACGGCGTTCGAGCGCGTCGATGACGGTCGGGCAGACGTCGACGTCGTAGAGCCTTTCGATGGCCTGAAGACCGCCGGGGCTCTCCGCGTTGATCTCCACCACCTTGCTGCCGATCACGTCGATCCCCACGAAGAACATGCCGTCGGCAACGAGTTTCTCGCTCATCGCTTCGATGATGCCGCGTTCGGCGTCGCCGATCTCGAGCGGGACGGGGTGGCCGCCGGTGCTGATGTTGGCGCGCGGGTCGTTCCCCGTCGGCACTCGGCGGAACGCGGCCGGCTTGCCGTCGCACTCGAGGAGCTTGCCCTCGAGCAGAAAGATCCGGGCGTCGCCGTCGGCACCGCCGTCGACGAACTCCTGAGCGATCGCATAGCCGTCCTCGAGGACCGCCTCCGTCATCTGGGCGAGATTCGCCTCGTCCTCGTCCTCGATCATGAACACGTTGCGGCCCTTGGATCCGTACAGCGGCTTGACGACACAGTGACCGACCTCGGCGGCGAACCGTTCGATCGCTTCCGGGTCACGGGTCACCAGCGAGCGAGGCCGGATCTTGGCCGGGAACTCCTCGAGGTAGAGCTTGCTCGTGGCCCGGCCGAGGCAGGCGGGATCGTTCACGACCGTCACGCCGCGCTCCTTGAGCATCTGCCCGAAGACCACCCCCAGCGGGCTTGCCCACGACCGTTCGCGCAGGTCGTCGATCGATTCGTTGCGCAGGAACACGGCGTCGAGGTCGTCCGTCGCGATCCGCTCGGCATCGCGCTCCTTGACGCGCTCCATGAAGGTCGCGAGGGTGTCGCCCTGCTCAAACTCCGCAGCATGAGCCCGAGCCGTCAGTTCCCCGTCGGCCGGACCGGCCTCGACGTCGCCGACTCCGACGTACCAAACCTGATGCCCACCCTGTACGGCGGCCCTGGCGAGCCGCGTGGTCGCGTACTCGTCCACCTCGGCGGGGACATCGTTGACGAAAAAGGCGACCTTCACGAGACGGCTCCGTCGTACAGGTCGGTGACCGAGGCTCCCGCACGGAGTCGGTTCAGGCGGTCCTGAGCCCCGGGCACATCCAGCCAGCGTGGGCGGATCCACGGTGCTTCGAGGACGCCGCGGTCGAGCAGGTCCTGGATCAGCGAGACATGGTCGAGGGCGAGCTTGCCGACGAAGAGCACGTCGAGGCTGTTGCCTTCCGCAATGGTCTCGAGGATGCGGGTGATCCCGCGCAGGTAGATCGCGTCCTTCACGGAGCCGCCACCGACGACGACCCGGATGGCGATCGACCAGGCCGTCTTGGCCGGGATCCGGTGGTCTTCCCGGAGCGACTTGAAGATCTCGGGGAACTCCGCGCCGTCCAGCATCTTGCCGACGGCAACAACTCTGGCCGCGAGCACCCGCAGCCGCCGCGGGTCCAGTCCGCCGGTCAGGTACTCCGCGAGGACCGCGAGACCCTCCTGAGTCTCGTCGTACCCGGGCAGTCCGATCTTCAGCAGGGTCAACGGTTGCCGGGCGCCGTTCTGGTAGGTGACGACGTGGGTTCCGACCTCGTGGTGCAGCAGGGGCTCGACGCGGTCCGCCCGGATCGCGGCGGTTTCCGGGATGAGCAGCTTTCCGAACGAGACCATCAGTTCGGAGACGTCCTCACGAACCTCGACGGACGCCGGGAAGTCCGGATACATAGCCTGGTAGCGGTCGAACTCCTCCTTGGCCGCCTGCGCGAAAGTAGCCGCCGTGACACTGCGGCTACTCGGAGCTTGGACCGGAATGAGCTTGAGCAATTCCTCGGCCGCCGACGCGAGCGCAGGGGAGACCTCGCCGTACAGCTGAAGTGATCCGTACACGAAGCGTGAGGTGTCGCGGTCCTCCAGGACCGTGATCTCGCGGGCGATCTCGTCGCGCTTCGCCCGGAAGAGTGTGTGCAGCGCGGGATCGTCGATGGTCTCGATCTCGAGGTCGTACAGCTCCCGGCGGACCAGATCGGGCTCGAACTCCAGCGGCCGGAGCCGCAGCGTGGGCGCCGAGCCGAAGTCACCGCGTTCGAAGTCCGTCCACGCTTCGGCTGCGTTGACCGGTGTGAGGTTGAGCAGCAGATCCAGTCTGCGCTCGATGGCGGTCAGCCGCCCGTCGATGCCGACGGCGGCTCCGAGCGTTTGAGTCGAAGAGCTCATCTTCCTGCCGTACCCACGAAGCATCACAGGCAAGCAGAAAGCCCAACAACTAGAAAACACTTTGTTTAATTATGGGTGACTGCCTGATCACTCCGAGAGGAGTTCGGACAGCTGGGGGGAGTAGGCGCGGTGCAGGACGAGGGCCGCGCCACCGACCGCGGCGGCGTCGGCGCCGAGCGGGGACAGCACGACGTCGACCCCGCGGATGTGCCTGGACATCGCGCGGGTGGCGAGGGCTCGGCGGGCGGTCTCGGCATAGCGTTCGCCGATGTGCCGGATGCCGTGGCCGCCGAGGACGACCAGGTCCACGTCGGTGATGTTGACGACGTTGACGACCGTGGCGGCGACCTGGTCGGCCGCCTGGGCGAGGACGCCGGCGGCCAGCGGGTCGTGGGCAGCCGCTGCCTCGTGGATCGTCAGGATGTCGACCGAGGCGGGGGCGAGGCGGAACCGCTGGGACAGGGAACTCGGACTGCCGGCGATCAGCCTGCGGTGGGTTTCGGCGACGATCGCGGCCGGGCGCGCCACGGTCTCCAGACAGCCCCGGTTGCCGCAGTAGCACTCCAGCCCGTCCGGTACGACGGAAGTGTGGCCGAACTCGGCCGCGTTGAACGATCCACCTCGGTACACCTGCTGGTTCAGGATCAGGCCGCCGCCGATCCCGGTACCGAAGAAGAAGTAGGCGAGGTTGCCGACACTGCGACCGGCGCCGGCCCAGCGCTCGCCGATCGCGGCGGCGGAAGCGTCGTTGTCCAGGGTGACCGTCATACCGGTGGCGTCGGTCAGCATCTGCTTGATCGGTACACGGTTCCAGTGGGGCAATTGGGGTGGTGTAACCACGGTCCCGTGTTCCTGGTCGATCGGTCCGGGGCTGGCCAGTCCGAGGCCTAGGACGCGGTCGGGGGAGACCGCGGCGAGAACCTCCTGGACGAGCCTTGCCATCGACGCGACGACCTCGACGGGTTCGGCGCCCGCGGGCGTGGGTAGCCGCTTGGTGACGATGGGCTGGCCGCGCAGGTCCACGGCCACACAGGCGAGTTCCGCGGGATCGAAGTGCAGCCCGATCGCGCACCCGGCGTCGGCATTGATGCGCAGGATGGTGCGTGGCTTCCCGGCGCTGCTCACCCGGCTGGCGCCGTCCTCGCGAACGATGCCCTCGTCGAGCAGCCGGCGGACGATCCCGGAGACGGCCTGAGGCGTGAGGCCGGTGTGATCGGCGATCTCCTGACGGCTGATGCCGTCGGCATGCTGGATCTGCTCCAGCACCACCGCCTGGTTGTACCGCCCGACTTTGGGGAGGTTCGTACCTGCTTGTCGCACCCGTTGCCCTCCAGATCACTGATCGACGCCAGTCTCCCGCAGAGCGTTGACGAAGTAAATCAAATGGATTTACAGTCCTCCAGGATCAGCTCGCGACACACAGGAGTTCCGGACACAGTGATGCCAGTTCTGCTAGAGATGCGGTCGATCACCAAGACGTTCCCCGGGGTGAAGGCGCTGGCCGATGTCAACCTCGTGGTGCGCGAGGGTGAGATTCACGCCATCTGCGGCGAGAACGGCGCCGGCAAGTCGACGCTGATGAAGGTGCTCAGCGGCGTCTACCCGTACGGCGACTACAGCGGCGAGATCCTCTACCGCGGTGACGAGGCCCGGTTCGGCGACATCCGGGCCAGCGAGCACGCCGGGATCGTGATCATCCACCAGGAGCTGGCGCTGATTCCGGGGATGTCGATCACCGAGAACATCTTCCTCGGCAACGAGCCGCGCAAGGGTGTCGCGATCGACTGGAAGGCCGCGCAGCGCCGCGCGCAGGAGCTGATGAAGCTGGTCGGGCTGAACGAGGACCCGGACACGCTGATCAAGGACATCGGCGTCGGCAAGCAGCAGCTGATCGAGATCGCCAAGGCGTTCGCCAAGGACGTCAAGCTGCTGATCCTCGACGAGCCGACCGCCGCGCTGAACGAGTCCGACTCCCGGCAGTTGCTGGACCTGCTGCGCGAGTTCAAGACGCAGGGCATCACCTCGATCATCATTTCGCACAAGCTGAACGAGATCGAGGCGGTCGCCGACTCGATCACGATCCTGCGCGACGGCAAGACGATCGAGACCCTGGACGTCAAGGCCGACGGGGTGAACGAGGACCGGATCGTGCGCGGCATGGTCGGCCGCGACATGAGCAGCCGCTTCCCGGACTACACGCCGAACATCGGCGAGGTCTTCTTCGAGGTGCGCGACTGGACCGTGCGGCACCCGATCACCGACCGGCTGGTGACCAAGCACGCCAACTTCTCCGTACGGCGGGGCGAGGTCGTCGGATTCGCCGGCCTGATGGGCGCCGGGCGGACCGAGCTCGCGATGAGCCTGTTCGGGCGGTCCTACGGCACCTGGCTGAGTGGCCAGGTCTTCAAGGACGGCCAAGAGATCCGGTTGCGAACTGTGTCGGAGGCCATCGAGCACGGCCTGGCCTACGTGAGCGAGGACCGCAAGGCGATCGGCCTGAACCTGCTCGACGACATCAAGACCTCGATCGTGGCGGCCAAGCCGGCCAAGATCGCGCACCACGGCGTCATCGACGAGGTGGCCGAGCACCGGGTCGCCGAGCAGTACCGCCAGGACCTGCGGATCAAGACGCCGTCCGTCGACGAGGGCATCGCGAAGCTCTCCGGCGGCAACCAGCAGAAGGTCGTGCTGGCCAAGTGGATGTTCAGCGATCCGGACCTGCTGATCCTCGACGAGCCGACCCGCGGGATCGACGTCGGGGCCAAGTACGAGATCTACGGGATCATCCACCGGCTCGCCGAGCAGGGTAAGGGCGTCGTGGTGATCTCGTCGGAACTGCCCGAGCTGATCGGCCTGTGCGACCGGATCTACACCGTGTTCGAAGGCACGATCACCGGTGAGGTGCTGCGTGCGGACGCCGACCCCGAACGCCTGATGAAGCAGATGACCACTACGAAGAAGATGCCGGTGTGATGAGCGGACTCCAAGACCTCAAGAAGAACCTCTTCGGAGGAACCACCTCTGTCGGCCGCCAGTTCGGCATGATCTTCACCCTGGTGGCGATCATCCTGCTGTTCGAGGTGCTGACCGACGGCCTCACGCTGACGTCGGGCAACCTGATCGCGGTGGTCAGCCAGTACTCCTACATCCTGATCCTCGCGATCGGCATGCTGATGGTGATCGTTGCCGGACACATCGACCTGTCGGTGGGATCGGTCGCGGCGTTCGTCGGGATCGTGGTCGCCAAGGCGATCCAGAACTTCGACGTACCGTGGCCGCTGGGGATCGTGCTGGGCCTGGTGGTCGGCGCGCTCATCGGTGCCTGGCAAGGCTTCTGGGTCGCCTATATCGGCGTACCGGCGTTCATTGTGACGCTGGCCGGCATGCTGCTGTTCCGCGGTGGGAACCAGTTCATCGGCAACGCCGACACGGTTCCGGTCCCGGAGGGTTTCCGCACGATCGGCGCGGGCTACCTGCCCGAGGGCGGGCCGATCGCCGGCTACAACAACCTGACGCTGCTGCTCGGCCTGATCGGGTGTCTCGCCGTGGCGTGGCGCGAGTGGCAGGCCCGGAAGACCCGGCAGGAGATGGGCGCCGAGCCCACTCCGCTGTGGATCTCCGGCGTTCGGCTCGCCGTGATGGTCGGCGTCATCATCTTCGCCACCCTGCGGTTCGCCGGCGGTCGCGTCGGTACCAGCCTGCCGGTGTCGGGCATCATCCTGATCGGCCTGGTGCTGATCTACTCGTTCTACACCCGCAACACCGTCTCCGGCCGCCGCATCTACGCGGTCGGCGGTAACGCGCGCGCTGCCGAGCTGTCCGGCGTGAAGCTGCAGCGGGTCAACTTCTTCGTGATGACGAACATGGGGATCCTCGCCGCCCTGGCCGGCATGATCTTCGTCGCGCGGTCGGCAGCATCCGGCCCGCAGGACGGTCTGAGCTGGGAGCTCGACGCGATCGCCGCTGTGTTCATCGGCGGCGCTGCGGTCTCGGGCGGTCTGGGTACCGTCAGCGGCTCGATCGTCGGCGGCCTGGTGATGGCCCTGCTCAACAACGGCCTGCAGCTGATGGGCGTCGGCGTCGACCTGGTCCAGATGATCAAGGGCCTGGTGCTGCTGTTCGCCGTCGCACTCGACGTCTACAACAAGAGCCAAGGACGCTTCTCGGTGATCGACTCGATCACGCGTCCGTTCCGTCGCGAGGGAACGCCGGCCGCCCCGGCTGTCCCCGCCGATGCGCCACGGCAGAGCGACAAGACCCCGGCCGCCGGCTGAGGCAACTGAACTTCCGCTGGACTTGGTCCGTGGTCGCACAAGAAAGGTAGTCATTGATGTCCAAATTCATCACCAAGGCGGTCGCGGTCGGTGCCGTCGCCGTACTTGCTCTCGGTGCCGCAGCCTGCGGCAACACCCGTGAGGGCGAAGGCAAGACCGGCGACGCACCCAAGGGCTTCGCGGCGGATTCCCTGGTGGGCGTCGCACTCCCGTCGAAGACGTCGGAGAACTGGGTGCTGGCCGGTGACCTGTTCACCAACGGCCTCAAGGAAGCGGGCTTCAAGTCCGACGTCCAGTACGCCGGCGCCTCGACCACCGTGGCCGACCAGCAGGCCCAGATCTCGACCATGGTCACCAAGGGCGCGAAGGTCATCGTGATCGGCGCGACCGACGCCGCGCAGCTGTCGACCCAGGTGAAGCAGGCCAAGGAGTCCGGCGCCGTCGTCATCGCCTACGACCGCCTGATCACCAACACCGGTGACCTGGACTACTACATCGCCTTCGACAACTTCAAGGTCGGCCAGCTGCAGGGCCAGGCCCTGCTGGACGGCATGAAGGCCAAGAAGGCCACCGGCCCGTGGACGATCGAGCTGTTCTCGGGTTCGCCCGACGACAACAACTCCGCCGTCTTCTTCAACGGCGCGATGGATGTCCTCAAGCCGCTGATCGACAAGGGCGAGGTCGTCGTCGGCTCCGGCCAGAAGGACATCAAGCAGACTGCCATCCAGGGCTGGAAGGCCGAGGGCGCCCAGCAGCGGATGGACTCGCTGCTGACCTCGACGTACACCGGGAGCAAGACCCTGGACGGCGTCCTGTCGCCGAACGACACCCTGGCCCGCGCCATCCTGACCTCGGTCAAGGGCGCCGGCAAGCCGACCCCGGTCGTCACCGGCCAGGACTCCGAGGTCGAGTCGGTCAAGTCGATCATGGCCGGCCAGCAGTACTCGACGATCAACAAGGACACCCGCAAGCTCGTCGCCGAGACCATCAACATGGTCAAGACGCTGCAGACCGGCGGTACCCCGCAGGTCAACGACACCAAGACCTACAACAACGGTGTCAAGGTCGTCCCGTCGTTCCTGCTCCCGCCGGTCATCGTGACCAAGGCGAACGCGGCCGAGGCCTACGCGAACGACCCGAAGCTGTCGCCGCTCACCAAGTAGCACCAGCTCGGCGAGGCGCCCGTCCTGGACTTCCAGGGCGGGCGCTTTTGCCGTCCGGACGGATCTGTGCCGAATCTTGGCGATTCCCTGACCTGACCATGACGTGCCGTGTGGAACCGTGGAGCCGTGCTGGTTCTCCTGGTTGAAGACGATCCCGCCATCGCCGGTGCCTTGTGTGACGGGCTGCCTCGGTACGGTTTCGAGGTTCGGCATGTGACCACGGGAGCTGAGGCACTGGCCTCGCACCCGGCGGCGGAAGTGGTGCTGCTCGATCTGGGGCTGCCCGATGCCGACGGCATCGACATCTGCCGCAAGATCCGGGCGGTCAGCGACGTTCCGTTGATCATCATCACGGCCCGCTCGGACGAGATCGAGCGGGTTGTGGGCCTGGAGATCGGAGCGGACGACTACGTGTCGAAGCCCTTCGGGTTGCGCGAGCTGGTGGCGCGGATCCGCGCGGTCACCCGGCGTACGGCGGTGCGGGACCAAGTCGTCGCGGCGGCGCCGGTAGACGCTCAGCAGGTCGGCGAACTGACGCTTGATCGAGCGGCCCGGCGGGTGTTCGTGTCCGGGGCGGAGGTCTCGTTGACACCGCGGGAGTTCGATCTGCTCGCGTTGCTGGCGTCTCGGCCGGGTGCCGTGCACACCAGGGAGCAGCTGATCGAGGAGGTCTGGGACAGCAACTGGTTCGGATCCACGCGCACCCTGGACGTCCACGTCGGGTCGCTGCGAAAGAAGCTCGCCGGGGCGGTCGACGTACAGACGGTTCGTGGTGTCGGCTTCCGGCTCGAGCAGCACGCCGGATGAAGCTCCGGCTGGTCGCGAGCTACGTGGTCCTGGTGGCCATCGCCTTGGCCCTGTTCACCGTTCCGGTCGCGGCGAGTTCGGCGTCGATCCTGCGGTCGACGCTGGCGCAGACGGCCGAGCGGGAGGCCCGGTTGTTCGCCCCGCTGGTGGTCCGGACGGATCCGGCGGCCAGGCAGTCGATCGTGGACCGGACCCGGGACTTCGAGAGCGCAACCGGTTCGCAGGTCCGGCTGATCTCCGCCGGGACGGCCGGAGTGCAGGACGCACAGGTCAGCCAGGCGCTGTCCGGCGGAGATCCAGCCGCCGTCTGGAGTGCCGACGCGGTGAGTGTCGTGCTGCCGGTCAAGTCGGGCGGCCGCACCGTCGCCGCCGTACAGATCATCTCGCCGGCCGCCGAGGTCAACGCGCAGATCGCGCAGATCTGGCAGTTCCGGTTGCTCGTCGGTGCCGGAGTACTGCTCGCGGCGACCGCGATCGCCGTACTGATCGCCAGCACCATTGCCAGGCCGCTCAAGCGGCTGGATGCCGTGGCGCGGCGGATCGGCGACGGCGACTACTCGGCTCGCGCCGAGACCAAGGGAGCGCCTGAGATCGCGACCCTGGCGCGGACGCTCAACAACAGTGCCCGGCAGACCGAGGCGCTGCTGGGTTCGCAGCGAGCGTTCGTTGCCGATGCCTCCCACCAGCTTCGGACGCCGCTCGCGGCCATCCGGCTGACCCTCGACAACATCCGCGACACCAGCGACGATCCACAGCTGAGTGAACGGATCGCTACCGTCGACGCCGAGATCCACAGGATGGGGCGAATGGTCGAAGGGCTGCTCACCCTGGCCCGCGCCGAGTCCGCCACGACCGCGGCGCAGTGCGTCGACCTGGCGGAGGTGGTCGATGCGCGCAAGTCGACCTGGTCCGCCGCGATGGATGACGCCGGAGTCACCCTGCACGTCGACCTCGAACGGCCCTGCAAGATCACTGCGACTCCCGGCGCGATGGAGCAGGTTCTCGACAACATCCTCAGCAACGCGCTCACCGCCGCGCCCGCCGGGAGCACCGTCGTACTGCGGGCTCGCAGCCACGGACCCGCGGTCGACCTGGTGATCCGTGACCAGGGTGCCGGGATGACCGACGAGCAACGCGGTCGAGCCTTCGACCGGTTCTGGCGAGCCGGTCCGCCGGGCACCGGGACCGGCCTGGGCCTCGCGATCGTCCGCCAGCTCGTCGAACACGACGCCGGGTCCGTCGAACTGCGGTCCGCGGACGGCGGCGGACTCGAAGTACGGATCAGCCTGCGCGCCAATCGCTGACACGATCCTGCCGTAATCCACACCTTTCCCTGACAGATCGTTGCATGGCGCAACGGGAGTCTGGAGGCATCGAGAACGCCACCAGACAAGGAGAAAGTTCGTGAGGAACCCCACCGCCCGCCGCATCCAGCTCGCCACGATCACCGGCACTGCCCTGCTCGCGGTGACAGCATTGACCGCCTGTGGTTCGAACGCTGCTGCCGCGACCATGCCTTCGTCGCAGGAGATCGCGGCCCTGTTCGACCAGTGGAACACCGCGCTGCAGGGCGACCCTGAGGGTGTGGCCGAGCTGTACGCCGAGAACGGGGTTCTGTTGCCGACGCTGAGCCCGGTCGTCCGCACCAACCGCGAGGAGATCAAGGAGTACTTCGAGAAGGACTTCCTGCCCAAGAAGCCGTCCGGGACGATCACCGAGTCCCATGTCCTCGTCATCGACGAGAACTCCGCCGCCCATAGCGGCAACTACACCTTCACCGTCAACGGCAAGGACGGCGCCCGGACGAAGGTGCCTGCCCGCTTCACGTATGTCTACGAGAAGATCGACGGCAAGTGGCTGATCACCGAACACCACTCCTCCGCCGTACCGGCCTCATAGGTGGGGGCGGAGGCGGGAGCGGGCCAGGACGGCTTGGATCCGGTCAGGGAGGCACAGTTTGGCCAGCACGTTGGAGACGTGCACCTTGACCGTGCTGCGGCTGATGACGAGGCGCTCGGCGATCTCCTGATTGGACAGGCCTAGCGAGACCAGGTCGAAGACTTCGCGTTCCCGGTCGGTCAGGTGTTGCAGTGCCTGCAGGAGGGCTTGGTCTTCGGCGCTGGGGAGGTCGGGGCGGAGGGCCTCGATCAGGCGGGTGGTTGTCTCGGGGGCGAGTACTGAGTTGCCTGCGGCAACCACCCGGATCCCGTCGCGGAGACGTTCGCTGGGCGCGTCCTTGAGGAGGAAACCACTCGCGCCTGCCTGCAGAGCGGCGTACACGTAGCTGTCGAGGTCGTAGGTGGTGAGGATCAGGACGCGGGTGCGCGGGCTGGCGGCCACGATGCGGCGAGTGGCTTCGATCCCGTCGAGAACCGGCATCCGGATGTCCATCAGGACGACGTCGGGGGAGTGGAGGCTCGCGGCCTCGATCGCTTCCCGGCCGTTGCCCGCGACAGCGACGACCTCGAGGTCGGGCGCTACGTCGACCAAGCGGCTGAGCGCCTCGCGCAGGAGCTCCTCGTCGTCGCAGACCACGACCCGTACGGCGCCTGTCACGAGCCACCGCTTCCGGAGCGGACCGGCTGACGCAGCGGCAGGGTGGCGTAGACGGCGAAGCCGGTCTTCGTGGGGCCTGCGTGCAAGGTTCCGCCGAGGAGCTCGACGCGTTCGCGCAGTCCGACCAAGCCGGTGCCGCGAAGGGCTTTCTTGTGAAGGCGGTTGCGGGGTAGTTCGTTCACGACCTCGATCTCCAGGGCTCCTGTCAGATAGGTCAGCCGGACAACAGTCGGTACGGCGCCCGCGTGCTTGGCCACGTTGGTCAGCGACTCCTGGACGACCCGGTAGGCCGCGAGCTCGATGCTGGTGTCAGCCTGGCGCACCTCGCCTTGGCGGTCGACGGTGACCTGCGGTCCGCTGGACGGGATCCGGGCGACGAGTTCGTCGAGCTGGTTGAGATCGGGTGGCGGGCGCAGTTCGCCGGGCGTCTCAGTGCGCAGTACGCCGAGGAGTCGGCGCAGCTCGGCGAGCGAGTCGCGGCCGGTGTCGGCGACGCGGTACAGGGTCTGCCGAGCGGCGGCCTCGTCACCGGTCTCCGCGCCGGCCTCGGCGTCGAGCACCATCCGGGTGACCGAGTGGTTGAGGATGTCGTGCAGTTCCCTGGCCAGGAGGGCTCGCTCTCGATCTGCGGCCTGTTGCTCGGCCACGGCTCGCTCCTCGGCCAGGCGGCTGGAGGTCTCGCGCAGTTCGGAGATGCGTGACCGTTGCGATGCCTCGAACCGGCCGCTGATCCAGAAGCCGAGGAAGCACATCACCAGCGCGCCTGCCATCGCCAGCGGTCGGTCGTAGCCGATGGTGAAGGCCACCGCGACCGCGCAGTAGCCGAGGCCGAAGGTCAAGGCGACGATCCGCTGGCGGCGGCTGCCCCAGGAGCCTGCGTAGTAGGCGGCGATGATGACGCCGAAGGTGAGGACGTTGCCGCCCGCCAGGTAGATGGCGGCCTCCACCGCGATGATCACGAGCATCATCGCGGCCGGGAAGCGGCGGGCCCAGGTCAGGGCGATCGTTTGCGCCAGTCCACCGGTTAGTGCGATCGCGCCTGCGGAGTCGAAGCGCTGGAAGGCGACGAGGGCAACCAGGAGCGGGAAGGTGGATGTGACCAGGTGGTTGACCTGGGCAACCGACAGGGACGGCCAGCGCCGGTTGGGATGGCTCAGGTCCATTGCCACGTGTCGCGTCGACGCCCCGGCCTGGTCCTCCACCACAGATAGCCTCCCAGCGGTACGACGGCGGCCAGCGGCAGCAGGCCTATGGTCCAGGCTAGTGCCCCAGGCGGTCCCGGACGGCTGCCGACCGGCACTTCGAGTACGCCGGTGCCTGGGCCGTTGGGTCCGTCGAGGGCGAACTCGAATCGCCAGATCCCTGGCTGGTTGAGCGCGACAATGTCGAAGCCCCACTGGTCGAGTGCTCTGGGATGCCTCGCGAGCTCCGTGCCGTTGGCCGTGGATTGTTGCTGCGGCCGCAACACATCGCCGTTCGGTGCGACGGGCTTCAGAGTGGCTTTGAGTCCGGTGATGCCTTGCTCGGTTTCGAAGAGGAAGTCGAGTGAGCGTTCGGAGCGTAGCGGCCATCGGCTGAACGAGGTTCGCACCTGGTAGGGACCGACTGCGGTCAGTTCGGTGTGCACGATGTCGATTGGTTCGGTCGCTGTTCCTTGGGCTGAGGCCGGTGTTGCTACGGCGAGCAGCACGATTGTGGCGAACAGGATGCGCTTATACATGGCTACCTTCCTGAGTTGCGGCGCGGCCGAGGCTGCCCAATTGCCAGCCGATCCACGCGGCCAGCGCGCCGACGACTGGGCCGGCGACGAGGGTGAGCGGTTCGGGCTCGAAGACCGGTACGGCGAAGTAGCCGAGGGCAACCAAGGTGCCTGCTACCGCGCCGAGGGTAAGGATGGACGTTTTGGGCGACCAGTTGCGCCGTACGGCGAAGTGGATGCCTGCGGCAAACGTCAGCGCGGCCAACGGCATCGCCATCGGGAAGGTGATCGGCATCACCGGAACACCGGTCACGTAGTCACGCAGCCCCAGCCCGAGCGATTCGGCGTACAGCTTGGTGGCGGGCATCGGGAAGAACCACAGGAGGACCTGTACGGCGACGTAGGTTGCGGCGATCATCGCCACGGCCTTCGGGCTGCGGAGTGCGCCGGCGGTGGCGGCGATCAGGAGGACGGCTACGGCGGTGATGGCGAGCACGACGGAATGGACGCCGGGTAGCGGCGGGGTCGAGTAGGCGAGGAATACCAGCGAGGCCGTTGATGCGGCGACGGCCGCCGCCAGTCCGAACCTGCCGGACGCACTGCGCCGCATCATGATGAAGGCCAAGGTCACACCGACTGTGTCGAACAGGCTCATCAGCGACATCGCGACGTGTGGCGGCGAGGTCGGTGTTACGTCGAAGCCGTAGACCGTGTGCCACCAGAGGTCCGCCAGGCCGTAGAGGAGGCCGACGGCGGCCGCCGTACCGCAGAGGAGGAAGGGGAGCGGCGCGCGGAAGACGCGCAGCACGGTGATCGCGCTGGCTCGGTCGGCGGCTCGGGTGGTGAGGAGTACGACGGCCAGGCTCGTGGTACCGCTGATCGCCGTACCGAGGTACATGACGAGGTGCGGGAGGGTGAAGAACGTGTCGGGGCCGACGTCGGAGTGCCATTGGATGTCCCAGACGAGGCCGATGCCGGCGACTGTTGTGCCCAGCAACAAGAGCCAGGCGCCGAGACGTTCCCGGCGGGGTGGTTCGCTGATCATGACGGTTCCTTTCAGTCCTTGAGCGGCTCAGTGCTTGACGGAGACGGCGATGGTGATCGTGTCGGTGCCCAGGCGGACGGTGAGGTCCCAGGTGCCGGGCATGGCGAACAGTTCGCCGCGGCCGCGGTAGTGGCCGTCCTTGCCGCGCTGGGCGGTCAGTGCCGCGGTCGCGTGGCCCATGCTCGGCATGCCGGGCTCGAGGGTGACTGCTTCGAGGGCCTCGTCCTCTGGGGTGACTACCAGGTCGACGTCGACCGGGCCGGTGGTGAGCTCGCTGAGTCTCAGCTCGACGGTGTGCTGGTCCGATGAGCCGGTGAGAGTTGCCGACGCGTCGTTGGTCGGCCAGAGCAGGTAGGCGGCGCCGGCGCAGATCACCACGGCGGAGATCAGTAGCGCCAGCGGCCGGGCTAGGCGGGTCATGGTTGTCCTTTCGCGACGTCGATCGTGAGCGGCACGGTGTGGATCCGGAACGCCCGTGCGAACTGCACCCACACGAGATAGCGACCGGGCGCCGGGAAGGTGTAGGTGAACCGGAGCGTCGGTCCTTCCCTCGCGACGGTCTCGTCCTGCAGCGGTGCCCTCGTCGCGGCTCGCTGTGCCTGGGCGGCCATCGAGGCCAGTTCGTGCACATGGCCGAAGAAGTTGCCCTCGGCATCACGGATGACGAGGTGCCCCGCCATCCCGAGCCACGGCTGCAAGTCCCGCGCCGGCCGCCCGTCGGCGCTGACCGCTGCCTGAATCGTGAGCGGCCGGCCAGCCACGACCCGCTGCGGCTCGAAGCTCACCTGTACGCCGATTCCAGCGGCCCGGGCCCCGCCCGTGCCCCCGGCCTCGGCCTCGGCCGGTGGCGGGGACAACCGCGGCCCGGCGGCCTCGAAGCTCCCACGGACCAGTTGCGCTCCACTGTCCGCTCGCTCGAACTCGGCGTACAGGAGGTGCTTCCCGGGTGTCCTGACGGACATCCGCACAGTCAGTACGCCGGGCGCGGTGCGGACCGGGTGTACATGACGGAACTCGCGCCCGTCCTGGCTGGTGATGACCGTGTGGATCAGCGCGGCGTGATGGGCAACCAGATCGTCGGCCGGCCTCCCCGTGCTCCCGTCGGTGAGGTTGAGCTCGAGGTCGAAGTCCTTCCCTGTCTGTGGATTCGCCGGCTCAGTCCGCAACCGCAGATTCACGTAGGGCCGCCCGTTAGGCGCCGATCCATCGGCCGCGTCACCCCGCAACGATGACTTGGGCGGAGCCCCATCAGGCACGGCAGGCGGCATGTCCTTCGACAGCCCGGCCGTCGTCGCAGCCACGACCAACGCGATCACCGCCGCCACAGCCTGCGGCACGGCGAGAGCCCGAATCCCCGGCCGCCGAACCACGGCACAACCGAGACTGGTGATGATCAACAGCCCGGCCGCCGCAAAGCCGCCGTACGTGATGATCTCCCAGGTCGCGAGGCGATCGACGAGCACCCGGAATGGAATAGTCGCCCGCTGATCACCCGCCCGCAGTTCCAGCATGTGCTCACCAGGTCCCTCGACCCGGAGAACCGCGGCCTGCACGCCGGGGGAGACCAGCCGCACCACCGCATCGTCGGGCTGCCCGGCGATGGTGAGTGTCAACGTGGTTTTTCGGACGGGGGAATGCGCGAAGACCTCCACCTGCAACGGCCCAGGTACCTCCGACGTACGCCGCAGCACGATTGTGAGGTCGTTCCCCGCAAACGTCTGCGCCACCTGCAAATCCGCCGTCGGCCCGACCCCATGCGCCGCCGCCGAAACCGGCCACCCCAGCACCACAACGAGAACAACCAGCCCCAGAACACCCCATCGCCAAACCCGTTTTCCCACACCCGCGACGCTACGGACCCCCGCCCACCCCCACATAGGCCAACCGGCCCGACTTCCCTACGACCAGAGAACTAGATCCCCGCCCTCGCAAACCATCACCACCCACCAACGGCAACACCTCGTCAGGCACCCATCCAGGCTCCGCTGCAGATCCGTCGCCACCCACGAACGGCAACACAATCACCAGCCAGCCAGGCTCGGGCAGCGGACACTCGGCCGACGACTTCTACGACGGTTGCTGTCTCAGATCAAGCGGCTCGCGGCGGACCCATCGGTGTGGTTGCTTCACCGGGGGTACGGCTTCCGGTTGACGTCGCAGCCCGATCACAATCGCCCACCCCAACAACTCTCAGGCGGGCCAGCGTTCGATCCCCCAATTCTGCTGACCCACAGGTCCGGCACCGGCCACCACCCAGACGACCGCCGTCCGATGGGACCCCAAGTCCGGTGAGCCAATGGCTCCCACCATGACCCGGTACGACGTTGTGCACGGCTCAACCATCTGCGCGATCGGAAGGTGGTTGATGGGTGCTCAAGGTGCGGTGGTCGGGGCGACCTTGGGCGCGGTTCGACCGTTTCGGTGGGGCGCAGGTGGTTGATGGGTGCTCAAGGTGATTGCCGGCTAGCGGTCTCGGGCGCCCGGAGGTGTCTGGCGCGTTAGTCGGAACGAAATCGCCTGGACCCGAAAATCTTCCGACTAACGCAAGACCTCGGGCATCACGTACCTCAGCCACAGCCCGTTAGCCCCGGACGGCGTGGAGCCGCGGTCGCCGGGCCTCGCCAAGCAGCTCAGCCAGCTGCGTGGCACGCCCTCTGGTTTTGGTCGGCCGCCTTTGGTGGTCGAGTCGGGGTGCGGGCGCGAAAGGACTCGGCCGGGGGCGTTCGCTGTGGCTGATCGCCGCGTCCGGCCGACTAAAAGAAAGCGTGGCTGGGCGCCGCGGTGGCTGGGGTGGGTGGTGCGGTCGGTGACCGTGGCTTGCGTTGCTTGGGGTTGCCGGGTTGTGGTTGGGGTGCGGGACAAGGTCTGCTGGCAGCTGACCCACCCAGCACTGCCGAAACATCAACCGCACGACCAGTCCTCCGTCGACCCGAAACCCCGCCTCACCACAACCGCCTGCCCCTCCACCCGTCCACCTGAGCAGCCTTCGAACACTCCGGGGCGGCTCAGGTTGCTGCTTGGAAACTGCGGTGGGCATGGGTAGGACCGCGGGCCGGTCTGGGGACCGGCTGCCGCGGTGGGGTGATGGGGGGTGGAGCGTTGGGGGCGATGGACCGGGTGGTGGGGTTTCTACGGTCCGGCTGTGGGGGTGGTGTTGGCGCCCCAGGGGTCGGTGTAGTTGGGTGCCACTGCGGTGAGCCAAGTCCGGAGGGCTTCGCGGGCGGCGGCCAGTGTCGGGTTGGGGAGGGTGCTGGCGGCCGGGAGCCGGTCCGGCTGCTCGTGAGTTGGGCTGCTGGTGACGCCGCCTTGGCCACTCCAGTCGGAACTGGCGTTGCTAGCGGCCCGACCGGCACCGCTGTCACTGGCGTCGGGGCTGGAGGCGGGGGTTGCCCAGCCGATGACCTCGGCGAGTGCGGTGGGGTCGGTGCGGGGCGGGTCGGCCCAGGTCGGGCGGGTGACCTGAACACCTTCGGTGGTGATGGACAGTGCCCATTGATCGTCGTGGACGGCGCGGTGGTGGACGGCGCACAGTAACGCGAGGTTTTGGAGGTTGGTGGGGCCTCCTGCGGCCCAGTGGATGAGGTGGTGGGCGTGGCACATCGAGGGTGGGGCTTGGCAGATGACGCAGCCTTTGTCGCGTTTGTTCAGCGCGCGGCGGATGTAGCGGTTGACGAAGCGTTGTTCGCGGCCCACGTCCAAGGGTTGGGAGTCGCCGCCGAGGACGATCGGCAGGACTGCGGCGTCGCAGGCTAGGAGGCGGACGGCGCCGGCGGATAGGTTGCCGCCGAATACCAGCTCACCTACTCCGCCACCTTGACCGGCCGCACCGGCCCCGTTCGCAGCGGCTCCAGCTGTACCGGCTCTGGTCGCGTCGGCGTCGGCCGCGGCGGTGCCGGTGGTGCCGCCGAAAGCGGCGAGCGTGGCGGCTTTGAGGTCGTTGAAGTCGATGGTGACGGTGAGGTGGGGGACGCCGGGGTGGTCGGGGTTGCCGGCGGCGGCGTTCATGACGATCGTCAGGGCGTCGGCTTGGCGCTGGTCGAGAGTTCGCGGGTCGCGTTCGCCGTCGACGGTCTTGTGCGGCTTGGACAAGACATGCATTTGGGTCTGGAACTGCTCGGCGCTGGCACCGGCCAAGAAACCGGTGAACCTGACGCCGCCCTCGACGCGCCGGATCCGCAGGGATTCTTTCGCGGCTGCTTCGTCTTCGGCCGGTTCCATGCCATCGGTATCGAGCCGGCTGAGGACGGTCTGGCCGAACTCGAAGAGCTTGCGAGGCGTGGACACGCGGGCAGCGTTGATCATCTGCTCCTCGGCCACGGTCAGGGTCTCGACCGGCACCGACGAAGGAGCCTTCTCCAGCGTGGTGACGATGACCTTGGCCTGCTCAACAGACACCACCGCCAGCCGCGCCGGATCGGCCGGGTCGGGCAAGGCAGCGGTCACGGCCGGGTACTTGCGCAGGGCACCAGTGAAGGCGAGATCTTTGCGGACCTCCGCACGATCGATCCGGTAGCGTTCGGAGACCAGCTCGACGGTGTCGCGGGCACCGAGCTCGGCCGCGGCGCCCATCTCGTCGAGACGGGCCAGTACTTGGAGTTCGTCGGTTTCGATCAGGGCTTTGGCGGCCTTCAGGGTGTCCAGACGCGACAGCAGTTCGCTGCTGCTCTGCGTGTACACCGGGGGCATCGCCAACATCTCCATACCCAACAGCTTAGACACGGCCACCGACAGTTTTCGAGCTCAGAAGTCCTTATTTACAAGAGAAGTGTGGGCTGTTTGGGGGCTCATGCTGTCAACAGTTGCGTCCAGGGTGAGGTGGGTGGTTACGCGGTAGCGGTCGCCTCGGTAGGAGGCGTGGGTGTATTCGAAGAGGCGGCCGTGCTGATCTCGGGTGAGGCGGTCGAGGGTGAGGATGGGGGCGCCTTCGGTGAGGCCTAGGAGGGCTGCTTCGGTGGCGTCGGCGGCGGCGGCTTCGTGGGTTTGTTCGGCGTCGGTGGGGATGACGCCGTACTGGTCGCGGAGGAGGGCGTAGAAGGAACCGGTTTCGATGGCGGAGATGTCGATGCCGGGGACGAGTTCGTCGAGGACGTGGATGGTTTCGAGTGACATTGGCTCGCCGTCTACCAGGCGTTGGCGGGCGATGCGGAGTACGGCGGCGCCGGGTTCGATGCGTAGGCGGCTGCCGATGGCCATGCCGGCTGGGATGACGGAGTGGCTGAGGACGCGGCTGGTCCAGGTGCC
>NZ_BAAANF010000026.1:79607-117536 GCF_039529655.1 Kribbella yunnanensis
AGGGGCCGCCGACGATCTCCTGGGCGATCTTGGGGGAGCCGACGAACATGCCGCGGCCGTGTTCGCGGACGAGCCAGCCGTCGCGGACCAGTTCGTCGACTACTGAGCGGAGGGTGGGGCGGGAGATGCCGAGGTCCGCGGACAGTTGTCGCTCGGACGGGATCGCTTGGCCGATCGCCCTGGTTTCGATCAGGCCGATCAGGTGTTCACGGGCGCGATCGCGCTTGCGCAGACTGGCTGTCACTACCTCGCCTCTCGGTGGCTAGCTGTACACGCGAACGTAGTCGACCAGCATCTTGGCTGGGAACTGGGTGGACGAAGTGGGCGGGCCGGGCCAGGTGCCGCCGACGGCGAGGTTCAGCAGCAGGTAGAAGGAGTGGTCGAAGACCCAGGTGGCACCGGCCGGGAGGTCCGCGGGGGTGACCGTGTGGAAGACGGTGCCGTCGACGGTCCAGACGATTTTGTACGGCGACCACTCGACGGCGTAGTTGTGGAACGCATCGGCCCACTTCGTGGGGGCGGTGATGCTGCCGCCGGGGCCGTTCTCCGAGTGGTAGCCGGGACCGTGCACGGTGCCGTAGAGGGTGTACGGCTCGCTGCCGACGATTTCCATGATGTCGATCTCGCCGTTGTTCGGCCAGCCGGCCTCGTCGATGTTGGAGCCCATCATCCAGAAGGCCGGCCACAGGCCCGGACCGTCCGGAATCTTGATCCGGGCCTCGAACTTGCCGTAGGCCTGGTCGAATTTTGCCTTGGTGGTGATCCGGCCCGAGGTGATGTCACAGGTGCCGTAGGGACAGTTCTCCATGCCGGCAAGTTTTTCCTTGCGGGCCTGTACGACGAGATGGCCCGCGCCGTCGGTGGAGACGTTCTCGGCGCGGTCGGTGTAGTACTGCCATTCCTCGTTGCCCCACTGGGGTTCGCCGCCGACGTCGAAGTTCCAGCGGCTCGCGTCCGGCCGGGTTCCGGCCGGGGAGTCGAACTCGTCCTGCCAGGTCAGGGCCAAAGCGGACCGTTCGTCGGCGCCGGCCGGCGCGGTGGTCAGGGCGGGTGAAACGACGGCAGCCGCGAGCAGCGCGGCCACCAGGCGGGTTCGTCTCATGACAACCTCCGATAGCGGGTGGGTTGCCGAGGACCGTCTCACGCTGGGCAATAAGTGGTCAATATCTCAGACCGCAGAACCAGAACTGAGCTCGACCACGCTTGACATGTCTGCCGATCGCGCAACAGACTCAGGCAGAGCAAGCTGGTGAGTAAGTGGTTAAAAGATGAGGGCGCTTTCATGAAGAAGCTTCTGTCGATGGTGGCTGTCGTCGTGCTCACCGCGTTGAGTGGGTGTACGGACAGCAGTCGGCCGGGGCCCGGCCTGGTGTGGTCGGACGAGTTCGACGGGTCGGGGCCGGTTGATGAGCGATCCTGGAACGTTGCTACCGGCAACAAGGAGTTCGACGGCTGGGGTAACGAGGAGCTGCAGTACTACACGAAGGACAGCCTGGTCCGTGACGGCGACGGGCATCTCGCGATCACCGCCGCGAAGGCCGATCCAGGCGCTGAGCTGCCCTGCTGGAACGGGAAGAACTGCGAGTACACCTCGGGCCGGATCACCAGTGAGGACAAGGTCTCGATGCAGAACGGGCGCGTCGAGGTTCGGATGAAGGTGCCCGCGGGCACCGGGCTGTGGCCCGCGTTCTGGATGCTCGGCTCCGGCGTTGATGAGTGGCCGAACGGTGGTGAGATCGACGTGATGGAGTGGGTCGGCAACGAGACGAAGACGGTCTACGGCACGTTGCACGGCCCGGGCTACTCCGACGATGCCGGCGTACAGGGAGAGGTCGAGCTACCTGCCGACCTGAGTGATGACTTTCATGTGTTCGCCGTCCAGAAGAGCCCGGAGCGGATCCAGTGGCAGGTTGACGGTAGGACGTTCTTCGAGATGACGCCCGAAAAGTTGCCCGAGGGGAAGAAGTGGGTCTTCGAACGTCCCTTCTATCTGCTCTTCAACCTCGCCGTCGGCGGTCCCTGGCCGGGCAGTCCGATCGAGGAAACCAAGTTCCCCACAACTCTGCTCGTCGACTACGTCCGCATCTACAACTAGGCAGAGCGGTCGAGCCATTCGGTCAGTAGCGATCGCTCGTTGTCGCTCAAGGTGGGCAGGTCGGGCATGGCTGCTCGGAAGGCGTTCACGACCGCCACGGTGTCGGAGGCGGGTGGCGCCGGGTTCGTGGTCAGGATGCTCGCGAGCACTGCATCGAGGAGGCCATCGAGGTCGGCCTTGGGCTGACTGAGCAGAGTCAGTACGGCGCCGGTGCCGGCCGCGCGGATCATGTCGACTGCGCGACCCTCCGGGACGCTGAGGAGTCCTGCCGCTGCGACCCGGTTGACCCGGGCCCGAAGGACCTCTTCGCCGGCCACAACGGCTGGGGAAGGACGCTGCGGGCTGGTGAGCAGCAGGAACACCTCGGGGTTCGACAGTCCGAACTGGAGATGCGCGTGCCAGGCGGCGCGGAGATCGTCGACCGGATCGCCGTCCTCGGCCGCAGCCTTCACGGTTTTGTCAGCGGAGTAGCCGGCCATCACGTGCTCGGCCACCGCCTCCATCAGGCCGTCCTTGTCGCCGAAGATCCGGAAGATGGTCGGCGGCTGGACCCCGGCGGCCTGGGCGACTGCGCGGGTCGTGACCGCCCGCGCTCCACCCGTGCGGAGAAGCTCGGCCGCGGCGGCGACGATCTCGGCTGTGGCGTCCATGAATCGATGGTAGCAGGAACGTGTTATCAGTGATTCGAATCGGTGATAACGTGACTGGCGGATCACCGATTCAAGGAGAAGCGCAATGATCATCGTCACCGGAGCGACCGGACGGCTCGGCTCCCTGGTTGTCAGCAAGCTGCTCGACCGTGTTCCCGCCACCGAGGTCGGGGTGAGCGTGCGCGACGTCGGTACGGCGGCTGCCCTGGCCGACCGTGGAGTCCGGGTTCGCGCAGGCGATTTCACCGACCCGGAGACCCTCGGGCACGCCTTTGAGGGCGCCGATCAGGTGCTCGTCATCTCGGCCGCGATCCGCGGCTCGCGGGCTTCGGCCGCCAGCAAATGTGCGATCGATGCCGCGGTGGCCGCGGGCGCTTCGCGGGTGCTCTACACCAGTCACCAGATGGCTTCACGCAACTCGCAGTTCGCCCCGGCCCGCGAACATGCGGAGGCCGAGGCGCACCTCGCCGTACAGGATGTTGCTTCTATCGCACTGCGCCACGGCTTCTACGCCAGCACGCTGGAGCACTACCTTCCGAGGGCTTTGCAGACCGGTGAGCTGAGGTTGCCGGCCGACGGCCCGGTGTCGTGGACTGCGCATGACGACCTCGCCGAGGCCGACGCCATCGCGCTCACGACGCCCGGCGTACTCACCAAAACAAAGGCGTTGACCGCTTCCGAGCTGCTCGACTTCGCGGACGTTGCGCGCATAGCAGGCGAAGTCACTGGGCGGACGATCGAGCGGATCGTTGTGGACGATGAAGAGTGGACGGCGGACGTGACCTCGCAGGGCATGCCCGCCGACCTGGCCGAGTTCACCCTCGGCATGTTCCGGGCCGCCCGCGCCGGTGAGATGGCGGTGACCGACCCTGCCCTCGAAGACCTGATCGGCCGGCCGGCGACTCCGGCGCGCTCGGTCATCGAGGGCATCCTTCAGCAGGTTCCTGTGCTCAAGGGGTGACGGGGATATTGGTGAGGCCTGTCACCGCGTTCTGGACGGTGTTGGAGGCGTAGACAACGTTGGGGTCGGCGCTGCACTTGGACGCTGACGTGATGTAGATGGCGTACTTGCCGGTGCCGCCCAGGTTGGACGAGTTGTTCCGCCACACGTTGCCGCAGCCGTTCGCGAACGACGGGGTGGTGGAGGGGTTGTGCGTCTCGTAGCCGTTCGCGAACGTGCCGGGGGAGGAGAAGGTCCCGGTGTTGTTCTCGATGACGTAGTCGAAGCCCTTGACGTCGACCCACGAGTCGGCCGAGTTCTCGCCGGAGATTCCGCGGCCGTTGAAGGTGTTGCCGCGGATGACTCCGCCCGTCGTTCCCTCCTTCACGTCGATGGCCTCGGCGGCGATGTTCGGGCCGAGCTGGTTGTCCAGCACCTGAACTCGGTCGGACTTGTCGACCCCACCGGTGTTGCCGTGGCAGCTCCAGTTGGACCCGGCCGAGCCGATGTAGACACCCTCGCCGTACCCCTTCTGCACCAGACCGGCATCGGTGACGGTGGAGTTCTTGATCACGCCATCAGCTGACGAACGGCGGAAGTGCACGCCCTCCTCATCGGTGTGGTGGACCGAGACGCCGTCGATGGTCACGTGATGCGAGTTGTCCAGCACGATGCCCTTCTTCGACTCCTGCACCGTGAATCCGGTCAGCTTCCAGTACGGCGCTCCGAACAGCCACAGCCCGTACCCGGAATCCCACCCAGCCGTCGGAGCCGGGCACGAAGGTGCATCTCCGGTCGGCCCATCATTGATCAGTACGGCGGACGCCGGCCCGGTCAGCGTGATCGGCGCCGACGCGGTCCCGGCGCGCTGCGTGAGGAACGCACCGCGGTACTGGCCAGCCGCGAGCCGGATCGTCTGACCTGGTTGCGCGTTCGCCAGCGCAGCCTGCAACTGAGCGGCCGTCGAAACGTCGACCACCGACCCACCGCCACCACCCGAGGTTGTCACGGTGATCGCGGGACTCGGTCCCGATTGGTTGCCCGCGGCATCACGAGCCCTGACGACATACGAGTAGCTCGTCGACGCGGTCAGTCCGCTGTCGGTGTGGCTGGTGCCCGTGACCGTGGTCACCGGCTGCCCGTTGCGGTAGATCACGTAGCCGGTGACACCGACGTTGTCGGTCGCCGCGTTCCACGCCAGCGAGACGCTCGACGACGTCGTACCGGTGCTGCGGAGCCCACCCGGAACGCTAGGCGGCGTGGTGTCGCCACCGCCGCCACCACTGGTCCCGTAGACCTCGAACTCGAACAGCGAATACCCGTACGCCGTCCCGCGCGCGGTCCCGTTGATCCGCACGTACCGGGCGGATCCGGTCACCGGGATCTCGTCGGTGCCGCCGTCACCGGTCGTCGTGGAGTGAGCGGTCGACCATGTGGTGCCGTCGGTCGAGAGCTGGACCTGATAAGCCTTGCCGTACGCAGCTTCCCAGTTGAGCTTCACCCGGGTCAGGTTCGCCGCGGCGCCGAGGTCGACCTGGATCCACTGAGGATCGGACCCTTCCTGCGATGCCCAGCGAGTCGCGGCATCGCCGTCGACCGCAAGCCCGGCCTCGAAGCCGCTGCCCTCGGTCGACGACGCAGTCGCCGGCTTCCCGCGGGACAACAACGTTTCCGATCCACCACCACCACCAGGCTGAGTGGTCGCATCGACAGCGTTGCTAAGACCTGATTGGTTGCCCGCAGCATCGGTTGCCCGGACGGTGTACGAGTACGTCGTGGCTGCGGTCAGACCGGTATCCGTGTACGTCGTGCCGGTGCTGGTTCCGACCACCGTCCCGTTGCGCAGTACGTCGTACCCGGTCACTCCGACGTTGTCCGTCGACGCGTTCCAGGTCAGCGATGCGCTGTTCGATGTGGTCGCGGTGGCGCGCAGACTGGACGGCGTACTGGGCGCGGTGGTGTCGTCCTCGCCACCACCACCTGGGTTGCGAAGGAACAGCGAACCCGAGGCATCCGTACGAGTTGCGTTGACGCCGCCGTTCGGCACGGTGTAGTCGGCCGTCTCGCGGCTTGCCCAGTCAGGGATGGTCGCGCCGTTCACTGCGAGGTGCTGGAACTTTGTCGGGTCGGCCGAGCTGCTGCCGAACTGGTACAGCCGCTGCCGGTCGGGGTAGTAGCTCTGGTACGGGCCGTTCTCGGTGGTCTGCTTGCTGAGGGCGTTGTTGTAGACGACGTTCTGCGGACCGCTGGACCCGGACCACTTGACCGCCTTCGGACCCGCAGCCCACCAGATCGGCCACCAGGTCGAATCGTCCGGGATGTCACCGCCCTCGTCGCCGCAGTTGCTCTGACAGTTCTTCGACGAGTGCTCGAACGGGATCCGGACAGTGTTGTTCTCGAACAGGTTGCGGCGTTCCCAACCGCCGTGCACGTTCAGGTCGGAGTCGAAGTCGTTGCCGATGGCTACGTTGTTCGAGGCCGACCACTGGAAGGTGAAGTGCCGCAGGTTCCGGGTGGTGTTGTAGGCGTAGAGCGAGTCCCACACCCGGGAACCGCGCAGGTAGCCGTTGCCGCCCTTGCCCTTGTTCCAGGAGCCGTCCAGGTGTGACTCCTGGACCTGGATGTTCTTGGCGCTCTCGGTGACGATCGGATGCGAGCCGGTCATCTCGGTGCCGACCCGGCGGACCCAGGCGTTGATCGCCCACTTCAGCACGATCCCGTGCATCTCGTACTCCGGCGCCATGTTGCCGTAGTTGTGGACGGCATCCGCCTTGTTGAGGTTGTAGGTGCCGCCGGCAAGCTTCGGCAGACCGGTCATGTCCTGCGTGATGGTGAGGTCCTCGATACCGACCCCGAGAACCGGCTTGAGCGGCGTCACCCGGCTCGGGTAGACAGTCCCACCGATCGCCGCCGAGCCGTCCGAGGTGGAGTTCAGCGGCAGGTCGTACTCGAGGGGTTTGTCGATCGTCAGGTTGCGCCCGGTCGCATCGACCGCGGTGATCTGGAAGATCTGCTGGCGCATGTGCAGGTTCATGTACTTCGACGCGTCGGTGACGGTCTGCTGCTGGTAGAACTTCGCCGAGTTCGCCGCACCGACCCAGAGGTAGTTGCCGGCCTTGAACAGTGCCATGTTCGCATTGGTCGCCAGCTTGATCTGGGTCGTACCGATGGCAGAAGCCTCGCGCAGCGGTACGCCGCTGGCCCAGTGCTGGTTGATGCTTCCTTCGAAGATGTCCTTGCGGTTCGCCGGCGCCGAGGCATAGTCGGCGGCGTACTTGGGGGAGACCTCGCGGCTCTGGACTCGGAGCAGTCCGCGGCCGGGCCACATCCAACCACCCTTGCCGGACGATCCGTGCGTCATCCCGTCTTCGTCCCAGTCACTGCCGTCAGCGGTGAGCTTGTCGTACCTGGTGTTGGTGTCGGGGCGGAACACCAGCACGGTACGACCCTGTCCGGCGCCCTTGATCAGCAAGTAGCTGGCGTCGAGACCGAGTTGCCGGGTGACGGTGATTCGTCCTTCCGGCAAGGTGATTTGCGAGAGCTTGTTGTACGTCGCCGATGGCGTGCACTGCGTGCGGATCGCGTCGATCGCGGACTGCAGCCCGGTGGTGGCGTCACTGCCGTCTGCACGTACGCCGTACTGCGAAGCAAGCTCGTCGGCGGTGACCTGGCAGTTTGGGTCGGGGTTGATGTCGGCCGGACCCGGCAGCGGCGCACCGCCTCGGTAGCCTGCCTTGCTCCAGTCCGGCAGACCAGCGATCGGCGCCCGCCGATTCGCGCTGGTCAGGTCGGGAATCGCGGCTGCGGCGGTGGATGCCGCCTGAACCTGAAGAGCCACGGTCGCAGTGGTCAGCAAGCCGAAGATCAGCGTGAACGCGCCGGCTCCGGCAAGCCGGCGGCGACTTCGTCGGGTGGTGAAGGGCATCGCAGTGCCTCCTGAAGGGCGGGGACGGGAAGCGCTTTCCCAAGCATCGGAGAACTGTTAGGAAAGTTTCTTAATGATTGGGATGTGACGGTAGACCGCGATACCGGGTCCCGGCAAGACCTCAAAGCGAGATTAAATTCGGGCCATCATGGCCGACATGCTGGAATTCCGGATCCTCGGTCCGCTCGAGGTCCTGCGAGCGGACCGGCCGATCGCGGTTCCCGCGGCCAAGCAGCGGGTCGTGCTGGCCGCGCTCCTGCTGAGGGCGAACCAGGTGGTCGCGATCGAGGAGCTGATCGACCGGCTGTGGCAGGACGACATGCCGCCCGATGCCCGAGCTACTGCGCAGGCATACGTGATGCGGTTGCGACGCGTACTGGGGGAGACCGATCGCTCCTCCGGCATCATCCGGACCGAGTCGGGCGGGTATCGGCTGACCATCGCTCCAGAGCAGCTGGATCTCCTCCGCTTCCATGCAGCGCTGCGGAAGGCGGAAGCAGGCGAGGACCCGGCGACCGAAGCAGCCCAGCTACAGGAAGCCTTGGCGCTGTGGCGCGGCCGACCGCTCACGGACGTGCCGTCGGATCTCTTGCATCGCGAGGAGTTGCCGCGACTCGAGGAGCTTCGCTGCCAGGCGCTGGAGCGTCGGATGCAGCTCGATCTCGACCTGGGCCGGCACAACCAGGTCGTCCCCGAGTTGCGCGCACTCGTCTCCGAGTACCCGTTCCGCGAGGCGTTCTGGGGTCAGCTGATGCTGGCGCTGTACCGGGCGAACCGCCCGCTGGATGCACTGGACACCTTCGACCAGCTGACCACTCTCCTCTCCGCCGAGCTCGGTTCGGTTCCGAGCCGCGAGCTCCATCGCCTGCAACTCGCCATCCAGAGCGACGATCCCGTACTGCGGCCGCCCAGCTCGATGGGTCGCGGCCGAACGCCGCGATCGTTGCCCGCCGGTGTCCTCGATTTCGTCGGCCGGAAGAACGAGACAGCCGATCTCTGCAGCCTGCTCACCCGCCGCCGCGGCCGTCGCGGACTACGGCTGGTCGTCATCTCCGGACCACCGGGCGTCGGCAAGACAGCGCTCGCCGTCCACGTCGCGCATCACGTCGGCGACGACTTCCCCGATGGTCAGCTGTACGTCGATCTTCGCGGCTACGCAAGTGGTTCGCCGACCGCGCGCGGGCGGGCGCTCACCCAGCTATTACGGGCCTTGGGCATCCAATCGGCCCAGCTTCCGGCGAATCCGGATGAACAGCTGGACCTGTATCAGTCTCTGCTCACCAACCGCCGACTGCTCATCGTGCTGGACAACGCGGCGAGCGCCGAACAGGTGCGACAACTTCTGCCGGATGAAGCGGGCTGCGCGGTCCTCGTCACGAGCCGGAACGAACTGCGCGGTCTGACCGCGCTCCAAGGTGCGCGCCGCGTCGCGCTCGATCCGTTGTCGGACGCCGATGCCCGCGCGCTGCTGATCGAGATCGCCGGTGACGAGATGCTCACCGCGGATCCCGAAACGGGTGCTGAGTTGGTGCGACTGTGCGGTCGGCTTCCACTCGCGCTGCGCATCGCTGCGGCCAACCTGTTCAGTCGCCGGGGTACCCGACTGGCCGAGTATGTCGACGAACTGCGCAACGCGAACCGCCTGTCGGCACTGTCCATCGAGGACGACGACCAGGCCGCCGTACGGACGGCTTTCAGTTTGTCCTACGAGCCGCTCGAACCAGCTGCGGCTCGGTTGTTCCGCCTGCTCGGTCTGATACCGGGTCCGGACTTCTCCGTCGAGGCTGCGGCCGCATTGGCTGACGTCGACCGTGCGGAGGCGTTTGTGCTGCTGAGCCGGCTGACCGCGGCGAGTCTCGTGCAGCAGCACAACCTCGGGCGCTACCAGGTGCACGATCTGCTCAGGATCTACGCGGGGGAGCGATCGCAGGCCGAGGAAAGCCCATCCGAACGAACCGCAGCGCTCACCAGGTTGTACGGCTTCTACCTGAGTGCCGCAGACGCAGCTGCGGACCGGCTCGATGCAACATTGCCCCGACTGCCAAGACCGGACTGGTTGTCGGCGAGGTCTCCGATCGACCATGAGGCCGCGGTCGAGTGGCTGACCCGTGAGCGCGCTGGTCTGGTCGCCGCGGTCGAGACGGCCGCGTCCGACCCGGAGCTCGCGGCGATGAGTTGGTACCTGGCTGATGCACTGACCGGCTACCTGCACACCAACCGGCACGACCACGATTTGTTGACCACGGCAACCATTGCCCTGGCGACCGCACGACGCCACGGCGAGCGGCGGGCCGAGGCCACCATGCTCAACGCACTCGGCATCCTGCATTGGAGCGCGGCCGAGTACGACGCCGCCGCCGATCACCTGGAACGTGCGCTCGAACTGTTCCAGTACGTCGACGATGCCGCCGGCCGGGCTGTGGCGATGATCAACCTCGGCATCGTGCAACTGGAATGCGGGCGGACGTCAGCCGCGATCCAAAGCTTCACCGACGCGCTCGACGTCAGCCCTGCACTACCAGCGGCTGTCGCGTCCGTGCGACTCGGCATGGCGCTCCTCGAGGCCGGTCGGCTCGCCGCGGCGAAGGTCCAGCTCGAAGCCGCGCTCGCGACAACTCAACGGTTGGGCCTGCTCCATACGGAGGCGACCGCACTCAACACCCTCGGCGCCGTCCACCTCCGGCTGGGCGAGTTCGACGAGGCAGCCCGCCGACATCACGATGCGCTGGATCGCTATCAACGACTGGGATCGCGGCACGACCAGGCCGAAGTACTGCAGAATCTGGCTGCGCTGCAACGAGACAACGGCAAGTTCGCAGCCGCGATCGGCTATGCGACCGACGCACTCGAACTGGCTCAGCAAACTCGCAACCGACGCTTCGAGGTCGACTCGCTGAACACGCTCGCCACTGCACATTCTGGCCTTGGTGAGTCGGCCAAGGCGGTCGACGAGCACAGTGCGGCGCTGTCCCTGGCCCGCAACATCGGTTACCCACAAGGCGAAATCGCCGCGCTGATCGGTCTGTCGCGCACCCGGTCCAACGGCGCGAGTACGGCGGCACGAGCAGCCACTGAGCTGGCTCGTGCCACCGGACTCCGGCTGCGCGAAGCCCAGGCGCTCGCCGCCCTCTCGGCGGCCGAGCTCGGCGCGGGTCGGCGCGATGCCGCGGACGCAGCGGCCGAACAAGCTCGGACGCTGCAGGAGGAGATCCGCGCAGCCCTACCGCAGGATGGCCTCGCAGGCAGCCAGCACGACGGCCTGAGCACTTCCGGGAGCGGCCGGGACAGTGCCGACCGGTGACGATCTGAGCGGCGCCGGCCAGCTGTAGGCCAGCATGCTCGAGCCGAAGCCAGCGACGAGTCGATCTCCTTCCCGCCAGCTTGACTCGTAGCCTGGCTGCCAGGCGGTCTCGTCGGTCGGGATGTAGCACTGCGTCTCATTGGCGTAGGCCATGACCCACAGCTTCCCGATCCCAAGCCGTACGGCGATGTCCTTGATCAACTGCTGATAGCCCACCAGCACCTCGTGCGACAGCGCGAGGACGGTCAGCCCGCCGAACTTCCAGCACTGGATCGGCATCGGGATGGACCGCGCAACAGTCCCAGTCCGAAGCTGCTCCAGCATCAGTCGCGCATGCCGCACCTCGGCCTGGCCGAGATGACCGTCGAGTCGGCTCTCGAACTTGCGTTTCAGGTCCGCCTGCACTGCTGCATCACCGGTGTCGACCGCGAACGGTAGCTGGATCTCGGTCAGCTTGGTCAGGATCGGGCCTGTCACTGCAGTGAACCGATCAGCGGCGAGTACGTCGACAATGGCATCCGCGAGCTTCTCGCCGACCACGAGCGGTCCGCCCGCATCCGGGTCGATGTCACCGGCCAGACCCTGGAAGAACAGCGCCGGCAGCCCGAGTCGCCGTTCGATCGACTCGATCACGACGCCCACGTAGTCGGAGTCGAAGATCTTGTCGTTGCCACGGCAGACCGGATGGCACGCATACCCGAACAGCACCGCCACCGGCTCGGTCGTGGTCGCGTTCCGGACCAGCAGGACCGGTACGTCGGGAAGCACCGTGTCGACCACGCCGGTGCGGTTGTGCCCGAGGCGCACGGAACCCTCGGCGTAGTGCAGCGTGGCCGGGACCTTCGGCGCCTGCACCGTGCGTTTGACCAGGTCGACCATCAGATCGATGAACAGTGCGGTCGACTGGTTGACCGCCGTGATGTCGGCCGGCTGCAGGTTCATCAGGACGTTCGGATGCGGATGAGTGCTCCCGATCATCGGACCGCTGTGCGTGTGACTGCTCGCGATCAGGAAGTCCGAGTCGGCCACCAGTTTCTCCACCTCCACGACCCGGCGGCGCAGTTCGCGATGCACGTCGCGGGGGATGCTGACCACGTCGATCCGCAGCAGTACGTTCGCTGACCCGCTGTCGCCGAGCACGAGGCAGTGGGCCCGGAGCTTGCGGGCGTACGTGCCGTCGCCACCACGCGGATCCCAGCCGTAGCCACCCATCCACAGACTCGGCCACGGCGGGTGTTTCGGCGTCAGGTTCAACGTGTTCATGGCCACCGACAGCGTCGCCGCGTTCCTCCGGAAGCGCGCCATCAGAGCGGGTCCGCGGCGAGTGCGGCAGCGATGTCCGCGGCGACTGTGTACGGGTCCGCGGCCGGCGTCGTACGGTGCAGTTCGGTTTGCTGGCTCCAGGCATCGCCGCGTGCGAGCCAATCGCCGTACTCGGGCTGTTTGCCGCTCGCCATCGTCGCGGGCAGGTCGGTGAGGAACCGCTGCCAGCGCGGTTTGTAGTACGAGCTGAGCAGGCCGTGCCACTCCCGGTTCGCGTACTCGCGCAAGGTGCCGAAGGCCTCTTCGGTCCAGATCGTGATCATCGAGCGCGCGTTCCACTCGATCAGCTGCTTCTCGTCGGCGGTCGTTCCCCAGGTCTTCGCCTGCTCGAGCCAGGGCCCGAGCATCCACTGCGGATGCGTGCCGAGGATCCGCTCGGTCTGGTCGATCGTGGTGAGGAAGCGGTTGCTGTGCCGGGCCAGCTCGGTCCGGTCCTTGGCCTCGTACGCCTCCCGGATCTTGTCCAGCAGCAGCCGTCCCCGGTTGGCGAGAACCTGCCTGGTGACGTCGACGACGTCGTACTTGTACGTCGGTTTGTTCCGCAGCGCCGGCGCCACCGCGAGCAGTGCGGGCAGCGCAGGTTCGAACTCCTCGGGGAGATAGCGGAACTCATCCGGCCCGAACATCGAGACACTGCGCAGGTTCAGATCCGGCATCGCCTGGAATGCGGACTCGAACGGCCCTTCGCCGGTTGTGTGGTTGGTCGAGACATACGAGTACGCCGTCCGTCGCAGAATGTCCCACGCCTTGATCGCGTTGGCGTCGTCGCTGCCGTACCGGCGGACGGCGAAGTCGCGGACCCAGGTCGAGAGGTCGACCGCCGAACGCCGCCACATCATCTCGCCGAGCAGGTCGGGGACGATCGGGTTCTGATGCAGACCCTCCTGCACCCACGCGCAGCCGACCAGGCGGCGGCGCTCGGGCCGGGTGCGGACGCGGGGGAACGTCTGACCCGGTTCGCCGAGGTTGCCGAACATCCCGAGCCGGCCGCCGAAGTTCTGGATGCTGCCCCAGCACCACGGCACACCCCAGTACGCCTCGGTGTCCTCCCACTTGCGGTCGTCGTCGGAGTCCAGGTCGAGAACGATCACGCGGTTCTCGTCGACCGCGTTGAGGATCTCGAGCCGGGGGTTCGACTGCCAGCCCTGCAGCAGCCAGATCGCGCCGGGAGACGCTTCCTCCAACGCATTCTGTACGGCGACCGCCGCGTCACCGAGATTCGCGCCGTCCAGGTAATCCGGCAGATCGTCGCCGACCTCGTGGAAGAGGTCGTTGGAGAAATGCGTGGTGGTGCCGAAGTGAGTGCGCTGAGCTTCGTAGAACCGGCGAGCCACTTCGGGGTACAGAGCCTCGGTGGTGTCGAGCCAGTACGGCCGTGGGTGACCCGCATAGTCCTTCTGCGCGGGGATGTGGGTGCCAGGGTGGCGCGATTTGAAGACCTCGTCCGGCACATGACCGACGAAGGCCGGGAACACCGGCGTGATCCCCAGCTCCCGCATCCGGGCCACGATCTGCTGCCCGAGGTCCCGGCGCTTGTGCAGGAACTCGACCGACACCGGCCCGCTGTACCCCGAAGCATCGAGGTCGTAGCCGGTGGTCTCGCCGTACCACTGCCAGGGTTGGTGGGCCGGCATCGAGATCCACTGACGTACTTCGAGTTCGCTCATCCCGAAGTCGCGGAACGTGTCGTACCAGACGATCTCCTGCCCGATCAGCGCCAGCGCCCGATTGGTGCCGTTGATCGCGAGGAAGTCGAGCTCACGCTCCCACTCCGGCCACTGCCAGTACGGACTCGTGTAGCCGAAGAAGGTGAAGTTGTACGCGTACCGCTCCGCCAGTTCGGTGCTCATCCGGATCGGTGTGGCCGGGGTCGGGAGCGTCGACGGCAGTTGCAGTTGGTCGCCGTTCGCCGAGAGGTGCCCGCGAGCGACGTACTTGAGCCACCAGTTGAACCCGGACAGCAGCGCGACCGTGCTGCTCCCCGCGATCCCGACCTGATCGCCGACCCGACTGATCTGGAACGCATCCGTCTCACCGGCACCCGCGACAAGCGTGCTGAGGGCGAACCGGCTCGGGTCCAACCCGCTCAGGCGCTGGATCGCCGCGCGAGCCGCCGCCAGGTTGGGTGGCGCCGCCTGGGCCGAGGCCGCACCGGACGCCGCGACAGCGCGCCCGGCACCACCAACAGCGAGGGCAGCAGCCATAGCGCCGCCAACGAACGTACGCCGAGTAACAGGGGTCATGAGATCCCTCCGGGGGATGGGCGGTGACGAGTGGTCCACTGCAGTTTCAGCACCCCCGCCGACTTCCCGCCGACGCCGCACTGACGTCACCACACCTCCCATCGAATACCCACCGAAAATCCCGTTGTTGGCGCTCGGGGGAGCGGCGATAGTGGGCCTGTGCAAGGCGAGTGGTCTCTCGAGATTCAGGTGGATCGGCAGCGGGAAGAAGAGCTGACCGACAAGCTGGTGGCGTTCAACAGGGCGGCCGCGCCGATCGTCGACGTACGGTTCGAGCCGGAGAACCTGAAGTCCGAGCCCTTGCAGGTCTACGCCGTCACGACCAAGGGAACCGTGATCGGTGGTTGCGTCGGGCGGGTCGAGCGGGTGTGGCACTGGCTGACGATCGATCTCATGTGGGTCGACCGGGAGTGGGCGGGGCAGGGCGTCGGCTCAGGTTTGCTGGCGGCCGCGGAGGCCGAGGGGCGAGCGCGCGGTTGCCGTTGGTCGGACGTGTCGACGTTCGACTTCCAGACGCCGGAGTTCTACCGCAAACAGGGCTACACCGAGTACGGCGTGAAGCACGACTACCCGCCCGGCCACTCGAACCACTTCTTCCGCAAAGACCTGTGATCAGGTTGTACGGCGTACGACCAGCTGGGGTGTGAGTACCACCGGGGGTGGGAGTTCGCCGGACAGGAGTCGATCGACCTGCTGTACGGCGAGTTCGCCGAGCCGGCGCTTGTCGAGATGAACCGTGGTCAGCGGCGGCTCGATGAGTTCGCCGACGGTTAGTCCGTCGAAGCCGACCAGTGCGCAGTCCTCGGGCACTCGTACGCCGAGGTCGCGGGCGGCCTGATGGGCGCCGATGGCAACGAGGTCGTTGAAGGCCAGTACGGCGGTCGTGTCCGGATGTGCTTGCCACAGCTCACGGAAGCCGGTGTTGCCGCCGGCCACGGATTGCTCGACGGTGACGATCCAGCTGTCGTCGACCGTTAGTTCGTGTTCGGCGGTCAGCGTCTGGAACATGCGACGCCGGGCGTACGGGTCGCCGCACGGCGGCACGCAGTCGATCATGCCGATCTTGCGATGCCCTCGATCGGTCAGGTGATCCATCGCTTCCCGGATGCCGGTCAGCGCGTCGATCTCCACCGAGGCGTACGTCGGGGAGTCGAGGCCGCGGTCGACGACGACCAGCGGGACCCCACCGACAGAGGCGGCGAGTTCTTCGTCGGGATGGGTGAGGTAGCCGACGATCACGTCCACCTGCTGACTGAGTGAGCGAAGAAGCGTCAGCTCGCGGGCCTGGTCGTACTGGGTGCTGGCCACGACCACCTGCCAGTCCTGCCGGCCGGCTGCTTGGATCACGCCGTCGATGAACTCCGGAAAGAACGGGTTGACCACGTCGGGCACGATCACGCCGACACTCACGACGTCCGGCCGGACCAGCCCGCGGGCGAATCGGCTCGGCCGGTACCGCAGCTGACGGGCGACATCGAGCACCCGGCGTTGGGTCTCCGGGTCGATCTCACCCTTGCCGTTGATCGCCCGCGACACGGTTTGGTGGGAGACCCCGGCCGCCTTGGCCACGTCGCGGAGCGTGGTGCGCTTGGGCACCGACCCGCCGGTTTCGCTCATCGGTCTCCCTGTCATGCGCACAGTCAACCAGCCTTAATCCGTTGACCACTCCGGCGCCGCGACGTACGGTGATGTTAACGGTCACGTTAACGGTAACGGACGGAGGAAACGATGCCTGGGGACTACGACGCCCTGATGCTGATGGCGATCAGACAGGTGAAGTCGGAGATCGACAGCGCGCGGCCGCATGCGCCGGTCGTGCCGGATACGCGACGGTCCCGCCGGATCCGGCGTACGACGGATGTCCGGTCCGCGCTGGCCCGCGCCCTGGACCGCGCGGCGCGGGCCGTGGAACCGCCCCCGCACCGCCTGCACTCCTGAACCACTCGCGGATCATCCGCCGAGAGACTCTCGACCCCACTACGCTGCATCGGAGTCGTTACGCAGAGGAGTGGATGTTGAGTCTTCGGCCACGTCGGGTTCCCGCACTCGCACGCCTCATCGGCGTACTCGCAGGCCTGATGGTCGTGGGAGTGAGCATCGCGCTCGTCTTCGTCGAGGAGTCGCGGAGCACCCGCGTCACCCTGTGCACTCTCGTCGGCGTCGGGATCGGCGTTGTCATGCTGGTGTCCGCGCCCGCGCTACGGCCGCACCCTGCGCTGGCGGGCCGGCGTCGGCGCGGGGTGGCGGGGTTCGGTCGCCTGCTCGTCGTCATCTGCTGGCTGTTGCGCGTGGTCGTCGCCGGTACGACGGCCGCCTACATCGCGTGGAATTCGCACTCCGCGGAGATCCAGCCGCTCGCGGCCGCGCTCGTCGCGGTGTCGATGACCCTGCTGGTCATCGCCCAGTTCGGGCAGCATCTTGCCGGGTTCGTCACGGCGGCCGACGAGCTACGAGGTACAGGTCTGGTACGCCGAGCGGGTGCCATCGTGGTCGCGGCAGTGTCCGCCGGTGTCGCGGGATATGTCGCCGACCTCGTGGAGCGTCTCAAGGGCCTGGTCGTGGATCCCGTGTGGGATCACGCGCGTGAGCAGTGGGGATGGCCGAGTTTCCTGGCCGGCGTCCTGGTGACACTGACGACCATCCTGGTGGTGACGCTGCTGGCGATCGTGGTCGGTGCGGCGATGCTCTCGATCGCCTTCGCGGTCGGCCCGTGGACCAGGCTCGGCCGATTGCTGATGAAGTACTCACCCGTCAAATACGCGCGCTGGCTCGACGGCGCCTACATCAGCGTCGTCGGGTTCTCGGCATCCTTTCCCAAGGCACCCGACGAACGCGTCGTGCACTGGATCTACCAGGGGGTGCGCGACAGCTCCGGCCCGCTGGAACCGATCTTCCTCAAGATGCTGAAGGATGACATCGACAAGGCAAGGGTCGCCCTGGCGCCAGACGCCACCGTCGTCCTGCGCGCGGTCGGCGACCACGAGGAGATCGTCGCGGAGGGTCTGCCTGCGGGTGCCGGCGGGCCGCTGGTGACCGAGTTGCTGCCTGACTTCCCCGAGGCGGCGGCGTTGCGGCGGATCCGCCTGGGACTCCACGACATCCCGCTCGGGCTTCCCTCGATGGTGCGCGTCGAGCCGCCGGAAGCCGACGCCAACCGCGACTACTGGGAGAAAGAGCGCGAGTGGGAAGCCACGCGGGAGGAACCTGCGTGGTTCTCCTCCGGACCCAGCCATGACGACCTCGTCAAGGAGGTCGTCCGGCACCCGCCCGGGCCGCCCTGGGTGCGCGAGCGGCTCGGTCTGCCCGAGGTCCACCTGGACTGGTGATCAGTCGCTGATCTTGAACTTCGCCGCGGTCGCCAGTTCGGCCAGTTGGCGGCTGGTGAAGATCGGTTGCGCCAGCGGCTTCGGCTGACCTTCGTACTTCTTGGCCTGCGCGAGCATCACGACGGTGCCGTCGTCGTAGCGGTAGGTGGCCCACTGGTCGAACTCACCCTGACCCTTGGTGGTCACCACGCCGACCTTCTTGCCGTCGACATCCACGATTGCGCAGGTGCCGGTACCACCCCAGAACCCCTTGGCCAGCTTGCACGGGTCCGTCGCCGGCTTGCCGTCAGGCGTGGTCGAGTTCAGCAGCAGCTTGCCCACCTTGCCGTCCCGCTCGACCGGAATGGTGGCCGCGTACTCCCAGTAGTCCTGCTCACCGTCGTTGGAGGCGTACTGCGCCTGCGCATACCGCAGCCGGTGACCTTCCGGGGCCTTGAGGTCGGGCGTGGTGAAGCCCGCTGGGACCGACGAACTCAGGTCGTCCATCAGCTTCGTCACTCGGGTCATGCGCGGACCGGCAGTCGCCGTACGATCCGACTGGCCCTCCGGCCACGGATCGCCACTCTTGCGGGTGGTCGGCGCCGCCGTCGCCGTGGGGCCGCCCGCCACCAGGTCGCCCCCTGAACCGCCGCCGCCGAGGTTCGCGACCAGGGCCGGACCACCGCCGATGGCGGCCACCAGCGGTATGACGGCGAGCCCGGTCCACGCCAGCCGGCGCCGCCGAAACGCCGTACGGCCGTGGTTCAGTGCTTGCGAAGGATCCATCGACGGCGGGGGAGTACTGCGTTCCATCGCGTCGCGCAGTGCCCGGTTGAGATCCTCTTCGTTCATCGAACCCTCTCCTCTGCGAGCAGACCGCGCAGTGTCTCCAGCCCACGCGCGGCCTGACTCTTGACGTTTCCTGCCGAGCAATCGAGGAGCTCGGCCGTCTGATCGACCGACGCGTCCTCCCAGTACCGCAGAACCAGTACGGCGCGCTGCCGCGGCGGAACCTTCGCGAGTGCGTCCAGCAACACCATCCGCTCGTCGGCCTGCCCACCTGCCGGCGCCGGCCGATCAGTCGCTGTATCCCCGACCGACTCGAACCGGAACCACCCCCGCCGCCGCTCCGAAAGGAACGTCCGGATCAGCGTCTGCCGGGTGTAGTTGTCCATCGCCTCGTGCCGCTGGATCCGGCGCCACGCCAGATAGATCTTCGTGAAGGTCTGCTGGACCAGGTCCTCCGCCCGATGCCAGTCACCGCACAACAAGTACGCCGTTCCGCGCATGGCGTCGGAACGCGCCGCGAAATACGCCTCGAACGCGGCGTCGCGTTCACTCATAGGTCCTCCCCGATCTTCGGTACCGGGTTAGACACGCCACCGCCCAGATAGTTGGTTGCATGCCTCAGGCAGATCGATGCCGAGCGCCGCCCTCGACGTGGATCGTCTCACCGGAAACGAAGCCCGCGCGGAGGAGCCACATCACTGCATCGACGATGTCCTCGGTCTCACCATGCCGTCCGACGAACGTGCCGGTTGCGCTCTTGTCGAGCAGTCCGGCCTTGGCTTCGCCGAGGCGATCCCAGGCGCCGGAATCGATGACCCCGGGCGAGACGGCATTGACCCGCACCGGCGCGAGATCCGCCGCCAGGTGACGCGCGGCGTACTCGACCGCCCCGTTGGTGATCCCCTTGACCAGCGAGCCCGGTCCGGGCCGCCAGCCGACCACGCCCGAGAACAACACCATCGATCCGGTCGGCCGCAGTACCGGCGCGAAGTGCTTGGAGACGAGCAGGGGACCGAGCACCTTCGCCGTGAACGCCGTCACCAGCTTGTCGCGATCGAGGTCGGTCGCGCGGACGTCGTGCGGCGCCGACCCGGTCGTCACGAGGTGATCGACGCCATCCTTCAACTGCTCCGCGGCGGCCGCGATCGTCGACTCGTCCTGCAGGTCGATCCGCACTGCGGTGGCGCCGATCTCGCCAGCCAGTACGTCGGCCGCCGCGAGATCACGCGCGCCGACGACGACGTCGTACCCGTCCTTGACCGCGCGCCTCGCCACCGCCGCGCCGAGCGCTCGGGCGCCGCCGATGACCAGAATCCGCTCCATGGTTCCAACTCCTTCTCGTAGGATCAGGAGTCACGGTATGGATTTGATACCGGTATCTTCAACGGAACTGGGAGCACCCATGGGCAAGGCCTACAACGTGATGGCAGCGACCTGCCCGAGCCGCACGGTGCTGCATCGCATCGGCGCCCGCTGGACCGTTTTCGTCGTCAACGCCCTCGACGACGGGCCGCGCCGCTTCACCGAACTCAAGGCCCACATCCAGGGCATCACCCCGAAGGTCCTGACCGAGACCCTGCGTTCCCTGGAGGCCGACGGGCTGATCAGCCGGCGCGAGTACGACGAGAATCCGCCGCGCGTGGAGTATGCGCTGACCCCGCTCGGCCGCTCCCTGCTCATCCCACTCCGCGCGGTCCGCCTCTGGGCCGAACAACACGTCCCCGACATCGAGGCTGCCCGGGCCCGTTTGCAGGCCTGACTACATTTTCGCGCCGCAATCCGTCAGCAGGCGCCGGAAGTAGTTGGCGTAGAGGGCGTGCAGATCGACGGTCGGGTCGAGCCGCCACAGCACGAGGGCGCCCTCCTGGAACGCGAGGATCTCGGTGGCGATCGCCTCGGGGTCGGGGCATGAAGCGAGCTCGCCGTCGGCGACCGCCGTACGGAAGATGGCCGCGATCGCCTTGCGTAGCATGCGATTCCGGTCGAGGAAGCGACGTCGTACGGGGTGGTCTTCGGCGGCCTCGAGGTGTTCCGACTGGAGTGTCGTGTGCAATGTCGCGAGGTGGACGTTGTGGGTCATGTGCTCCGCGTTGTCGAGCATCGCGTCGACAAGCCCGGTCACGCCCTGGCCGACGTAGTGTGCCAGCCGGGACGCGGACCGCTCGTCGTAGTCGTCGAGAACCGCCTGCAGCAGCCCCTCCTTGCTGCCGAAGTGATGCACGACCGCCGAGGCGGTGATGCCGGCGTCGGCCGCGATCGCCGCCAACCCAGTCCCGCGGTACCCCTGACGGCCGAACAGCTCACCGGCGGCATCCAGGATCGCGCGACGCCGATCGACGCCGCGTTGCTGCACCTGCCCCTTGACTCCCGCGATGACCGTCAGCCTAACTTCTCGGCCATCTCCTTCAAGGCCCACCCAACCTGCCGATACTCCCGCTCCAGCGCCTCCCGGTTCTCGCCGATCACCGACTCGGCCATCGACCCCGTGAAGCGCTCGACGTCGACCAGCCGCACCCCGTCCGGCAACACCTCCAACTCGAACGAATGCTCCCCGAAGAACACCCCCGCCGTACCGCCCTCCCACACCAGCAACCGCTCCGGCTCCAGCTGGACGATCTCCACCTCGAACTTCTGCTCACCAGCCGCCCCACCTCCAAGCCGCAACGAAACAACAGCCCCAACCTTCAACTCCGGCGCCTCCTCGTCAACCGACAACGTCGGATGCCACTCCGCAAACCGCCGTACGTCGGTCAGCACCCGCCACACCGTCGCGGGCGTGGCGGAGATGTCGGTCACGGTACGAATCTCTGGTTTATTTTCCTGCATGGTCGTTCAGTTTAATTATGGTTCCGCCGCTGTCGAGCGAATAAAGCTAGGCTCCTTGGTCGTGACGGGCGATTTCGAGGGGTGGCCGCGGTCGGCCTTCGACCTGCTGCTCCAGCTGGAGGGCGAGCCTGCTGCCGACGTCCTGCGGGAGTGCAGGCAAGACCGGGAGGACCTGGTACGGCGGCCGATGGTCGAGCTGCTCACTGCGATGGCCTACGCCGATCCGGCGTACGAGGACTTCGCGGTGTGGCGGTACGGCGGGGTCTCAATGGGGGCGTGGCAGCGGCAGACCGCGAACGTTCGGCTGGCCCGGAACGTCGAACTGACCGTCGGTTTCGATCTGGACGGACTGGAGGTCGGCGCGGCGTGGTGGTACGCGCCGCCGCCGCAGATCGAGCGCTACCGAGCAGCGGTTGCCGAGCCGGGAAGTGGGCGTCGCCTCGTCGCCATTGTGCACAAGCTCGAGCGGGAGGGCTTCTCGATCTCGGGAGATCTGATGAAGCGACCGCCGCGAGGCTATCCGGCCGACCATCCCCGGGAGCACTTGTTGCGGCACCGATCCGTCATCGCGCGCCGGCACCTCGGATGCGACGAGTGGATCCACACCGCTGCCGCGGCCGACCAGGTGCACGCCGTCTTCACCCAGCTACGGCCGCTGGTCCGGTGGTTGGTGCGAAACGTGTCACCGGTCGCCCAAGCCTGACGACCCTGTATTAATGGGGAACTCGGCGGTCTCCATACAGTCATGGAGAATCTGTTTCGTTTGATGCTCCTGCGGCCTGCGGTTGAGCAGGCGCCGGAGCAGTTGTCGATCGGGCTCGAACAGGAGTCCCCTTATCAAGATGCCTTGCGGGCCGCTGTGGTTTCCGGTGGCGGCCGGCCTGGGATCGAGGCGGCGTCGGCGGAGTTTGCCGCGTCTGCTGATTTCGTGTCCGGGGTGTCGGACACTCCGTTGGGGGCAAGGCTGGATGAGCTTGCTGATCGCGTTGACGCACTCGAGGCGGCCGGGGAGGTGCCGTGGTCGGAGGTGGCCAACGCGGTTGAGGAGGTGTTCGGTAGTCCGGCGGAGGATGTGGTGGCCGGGGACGACTACCAGGAGACGGTACGGCGACTGCGCGACAGCCTGATTGCGATCAAGGTGTTGCAGCAGCTGCACGGGCTGCCGATCGAGCGGTTGACGCGTCAGCTCCGCACGGCCGAGCTGATCGCGGATGTCGCCGCCGACCGCCCGGCGAACGACTCTGCTCGGAGGAGGCGTCGTTCGCTCGAACTGCCGGTTGAGCTCGAACTGAAGTCTCGGCTGTCCACTCGGGACGCGCGGAAGGAGCTTGAGGAGCAGCGCAAGAAGCTCCTCGAAAACCGCCGCAAGCGGGTCGACGAGTTGCTGGCCGAGCACGACGTACTGCGCGGTGCGATCTCGGAGCTGGCCAGTCTCGAGTCGATCCACTTCCGCGCTACTGAGATCGTCGCGAGCGAGCCAACCCGGGCACCCGAGGTCACGGTGCTGACGAATGCGGTCAGCAGTGCGGCCAATTACACCCAGATCCTGCGCGAGCAGCACATCAAGGGTGCGCCGCGGCGAGAGGACGACGAGCGCGCGGTGGTCGACATCAGCACGCCGTACGCCGAACTTGCCCAAACACTCGTCAAGGCGCCCGACGTGGTGCTGCCGGTGCGCGCTGCGTTCACGCCGGTCGCGCTTGCCGAGGTTGGGTTCGTGCTGAAGCCCAACGTCGGGAGCAAGCTGTCCCAGAAGACGCAGGCGGCCCTGAAGCAGCGCGGTATCGACCTGGCGACGACGCCGCTCGACAAGGTGACCCAGCGGCTGCAGACCGACCTCGCCACCACGGTCGACGAGCTTGAGGTCGTCGCGGGGCATCCGGAGAAGCACTCGTTCGTCCGGTTCGGCGATGCGCTGATCTCGGTCAAAACGCCGCTGACCACCGGCTGGGGCGCGTTGGGGACCGGTGGCATCCTCGGTATCCCGTTCTTCCCGATGCCCGGCAGCGTGCCGACGACCAAGGGGAAGATCGCGCCGGCCGGGGTTGCGGACCTGCTCATCATCAAGCAGCAACTGACCGGCTACGAGGCTGTCGACGTCGCGCACATCGAGAACATCCTCAAGGGTGAGCTGAAGTCGCGTGAGCACACGCGTCGCGAGGAGAGCGAGACGATCACCTTCGTCGAGACCGAGACGAGTACGTCGGAGGAGCACGAGCTCGAGTCGACCGATCGGTTCGAGATGAGCCGGGAGGCGAGCGAGACGATCAAGGAGGATGTCGCGCTCAAGGCCGGGCTGACGATCTCCGGCAGCTACGGCCCGACGGTCGAGTTCTCGGCCAGCGCGGAGGGGTCGTTCAACCGGTCGAAGGAAGAGGCGACCAAGTCGGCGACGACGTTCTCCCAGGACGTCACCGAGCGAACCTCACGCAAGATCTCCGAGCGGGTGCTGCAGCGTACGACGACTCGCACACTGACCGAGACCATCGAGAAGAACGTGCACACGCTCGACAACACGACCGGAACCGGTCACATCTCCGGCGTGTACCAGTGGGTGAACAAGGTCTACCAGGCCCAGATGTTCAACTACGGCCTGCGGATGATGTTCGACTTCATGATCCCCGAGCCGGCGGCGTTCCTGGTTGCCGCCATGAACCAGGCACAGAACAGCGCGCTCACGTTGACCAAGCCGCCGGACTTCACTCTGACGCCGGCACAGATCAGTGAGAGCAACTATTCGTACTGGGTGAAGGTCTGCGGCGCCACCGATGTCGCACCGCCGCCCGAGTTGTTCCGCACCAAGTCCGCCGACTTCAAGGGCGGTGGCGGTGACAGCAAGACCAACTACAACCACTCCGCCCAGATCACCATCGACGACGGCTACCGTGCGGTGTTCGGCAGTGTCGCCAGGGTCTGGAACGTCTGGGAGTCCGACGCCAGCCTGGACGTCGCCCTCGGCCGCCGGGTACAGCGGATGACGGGCGGCCAATGGCAGTGGACGACAACGCTGGACGACGAGCGCGACTCGATTCCGCTCGCGCTCGACTCGTGGCATTCGTCGCAGATCGCGGTTGCGATCGAGGTGAAGTGTCAGCGGACCGACCGGGCACTGGACAAGTGGCGACTGGAGACCCACGCGAAGCTGCTCTCCGCCCACAACGCGCAGGTCGCGGACTACGAGGAGAAGCTGGCGCAGCTCAAGTTGCAGGCCGGCGTCGCGATCCGCGGCCGCAACCCCGCAGCGAACCAGATCACGATCCGCCGGGAGCTGCAGAAGAACTGCCTGAGCATCCTGACCGATCAGCACTTCGACCTGTTCGACGCGGTCGTCAACTCGCCCGTCAACGGACTGCCGCAGATCAACGTGGCGGAGGCGGCTGCCGAAGGCACGTACGTCCGCTTCTTCGAGCAGGCCTTCGAGTGGGAGCACATGTCCTGGGTCACCTACCCGTACTTCTGGGGCAGCAAGGATCAATGGGACGAGCGGCTCGGGTACGACGATCCCGACCCGGCCTTCGTGGACTTCCTGCAGGCCGGGTACTGCCGGGCGACCGTGCCGGCCCGACCGGGGTTCGAGGGTGCGATCGACCACTTCCTCACCTTCGGGGAGGTCTGGAACGGCGGCCCGCTGCCGACCATCTCCAGCCCGCTCTACCTGCCCATCGCGGACGAACTTGCCGAGCGGCTCGACCGCCCGGGCGATGAGGTGCCGCAGGGTGATCCGTGGACCGTTCGCGTTCCGACCAGCCTGGTCAAGCTGCGCGCCGATGACGCGCTGCCGGTCTGGGAGCAGAACGAGGACGGCGAATGGGTCGAGGCCTGAACTCATGGGCGACATCTCCAGGCACCGGGACATCTTCCTGTTCACCAGGGAGACCGTCCCGGTCGCCTTCCTCGACAACGCCAACCTGGCCGCTGACGACCTGACCTACCTCGAGCTCGGCAACTACCTGACCGACGTCTCGCAGTTCCGCGACCCGGTCACCTACATCTTCGCCAAGCAACGGATCTGGCGGGAGTTCGTCATCCCCGCCGTACAGGACAAGACGCAGTTGCTCCGCGGTCTGGCCGCGCTCGGGGCCGGCGCGGCGCTCGCGGCATCGCAGTACCTGAAGGGCTTGACCTCCGGTACGGCGGCCGATGTCGTCGAGGGCTCGGGGATCGGACTGGCCGCGATCGGCGGGATCCTCGCACTGCTCCCGTCGGACACGTACGCCGATCTGAGCGGAGCCGACGAGTGGATCGACAAGCTGCTCGGTACGCCGATCGAGCGCACACCCGGCGTGGCCGCGGACGACGCGAAGCACTACGGCTATCTCGGCGAGTTCTTCCGGCTGACGATCGAGGGAACCACCCAGCTGCTGTTCGCGCAGGACGTGACCCATCGGGTCGACGGCGCGTGGGGCTCGATCAAACCGATCCCCACCAACCGCGTCGACGACGTGTACGGCGAATTCTTCACGCAGTACTACCCACATGAGCACACCGACCAGCCGCCGTACGTGTGGAACGCGAGCAAGCGTCCGGCGAACAAGCTGTACCAACCGAGTCGGCGGCAGGCGAGCCTGACCGACGAGGTCGGCGTGATGAACGCGGTGGACGCGCACTATGTCGCCTACCTGGCCGAGGGCCTCGCCGGGATCGAGGACGACTGGCGGGCGCTGAAGCGAGAGGACCAAGCAGGCCGGCAACGCCTGCTGGTGCGGACCGGCAAGCTGCTACACGGTGTCGAGGACTGGTTCTTCCATTCGAATGTGGTCGAGTTGCTGGAGTTGCGCAGCTACCGGCCGGCGCAGGTCGAAGGCGAGAGTGACGAGGCCTTCCTCAAGCGGTTCGTGGACGACGTGGCGAAACGGCGGCCGGAGTTCGTCGCGGCGAAACCGGACGAGCTGATCCGGTTCAAGCGCAAGCTCTTCCGGCGGCTGCGCTACCCGGCGTACGAGACGGGCGGTAAGAACGAGAGTTTCGGCGTACTGAGTAAGACCAGGATGTCCACGCCGAGTACGCGGCACGCCTATCCCGCGTTCCCGTCGGCGCAGGACACCGCCCACACTCTGCTGCACGCCCTCGAGAACCTCGAACGGTTGGGCCTCACCGCGCTTGGTCCATTGGCCGGACCGCTCGCGCCCGCACTCGCGACGCCGAAGCTCCGGGAGTCGATCCCGCTGGTGCTGACACTCCTGAGTGCCGACGAGCGCCAGCGGCTGGCAGCCAACGTCGCGCCGGCGGACTGGCCGTTGGCACCCGGGGCGTCACCACCGAAGCGCACGGTCAAGGAGACAGAGCTCGAACTGCAGCTCAAACGCCACACCGCCGCCCTCGAACCGAGGCTGCAACGCAGCGGCCACACCGAAAGCAACTACGACCAGTTCGTCCGCGGCCTCGCCGACAGCGGCCGCATCAACGCGAAGGGCCGCGCGGCTCTGCTCGCCGCCTTCGCCATCGACCGCAAGGCCGAGCAACTCCCGACCGAGGCACCAGGCGCCGGCGGATTCCTGATGCAGGTCGCCGTCGCGGATCTGCAGAAGCTGCTCAACGAAGGCAAGGCCAAGTCCGACGAGCTGGACAAGAGCGCGGCCTCGATCTTCGCCCTGGAGTCCGACAACGGCGCGTTCAACGAGATCGTCGGCTCGCACTCGCTGATGTCGAAGGACACGCTCGCCTCGGTGCCGTTCTTCGACGACGCGCGCGTCCTCGCCAGCGTCGCCTCGTCAACGGTCTTCACCATCCTCCTGCAACAAGTCGCCGCCCCCAAAGCCGACCGAAGGCTGGCCTGGGATGAGGTGCTGCACCACCTCATCCGCTTCCCACCATCAACCGGCGGCTGGGAACGCCGTGCCCTGGCCCTGTTCGCACCAGAACAAAAGATCCCGCGGTACGCCGACCTGCCCGAGTTCGCGCGGTTGGCCGAGAGCGCGCTCCGGCCGGTGCCCAAGCAGCAGAAGCCGCAGCCCTCCAAACGTGCAGACCTGGAAGAGCGCTACCGCCGCCTCGAAACCGAGCTCTCGAAGTACCGCTACCCGTGATGGATCAGGCGGGGCCGACCCAGCTTTGGTTGCGGGTTCCGACGCAGTCGTAGATCTGTAGCCGGCGGCCGTTGGTGAAGACGGCCTCCGGTAGGTCCAGGCAGCGGCCGGAGGCTTGGTTGACGAGGGTGCCGAAGTTGCCTCGGGCCCACTTCTGGTTGCTGGCGCCTGAGCAGGCTGCGACACGGACCAAAGTCAGGTTGGCTGTCTGACCGGGTGGCACCTCCATGCAGACGCCTGCGGTGGTGAGCGAACCGAGACTGTCTAGAGTCCAGGTCTGGTTGGAGTTTGCTAGGCAGGTCCATAGCTGGACGTTGCCGCTGGCAACGTCGCGGTCGACGCACATGTCTTGGCGGGTGGTCGAGGCGATGGCGCTGGCTGGGGCCGAGCCCGGGGGACCGGGTGCCCAGGTTGAGGCGATGGGGGAGACGCTGAGCGAGGTGAGCGTGACCGCGCCACCGACGGCGTACAGGCGGAGCCCGCGGCTGGCGGGGGAGGAGTCGAAGGCGACGTTGTCGCTCACGACGGTCTTGCCGCCGTTGCCGAAGACCTCGAGTTGACCGCGATCCACGAGGAGCCGGATCGTGACCTGATTCGCGATCGGCGGCATCGAGACGCCGTACAGGGTCTGCGCCCCGACGCTGTACGCGACGGTGCGATCGCTCGATCCGTCCGAGCGGGCGTGCAGTCGGAATCCGAACTCCGACGCGGTTGCACCGGTGAGGTCGAACTGTGCGTTGATTTCGTAGGTGTCGGCGGAGATGCCGCTGAGTGGATCGGTCGCCGGATCCGTCGTGATCGTGCGCGTTCCCCAGGTCTGCGTCGAGGTTCGGATGGTCGAGATCTCGCTGACCGGGTTGCGGGTGAGGCGGATGCCCTCCGGATAGGTCTTCAGGCCGAGCTCGACCGGGAAGGACGCGTTGCCGGTCCAGGTCACGCCGGCGTTGCTCGGCTGCCAGGCCATTTGTACGACGCGGCCGTTCGGCAACTGGTTGAAGGTCAACGGCGCGTACCAGGTGGACGGCGGGAAAGCTGCGCCGGAGACTCCCCATTCCATCCGTTGCGGGGTCGCCCAGTCCGAGACGAACAGGCCGTTCGCGCCGAGTGAGCCGATGACGTACTCGCCGCTGGCGTCTTGGAGGACCCACTTGCGGGCGTTGGTGTTCCCGTCGACCGGCAGTTGGTAGAGGTCGGGACATTCGACGAACCAGTTGGCCGAGTAGACGCCGCGATAGGTCCAGTCGAGCAGGTTCGTCGAGGTGTAGAAGGCGGCGCCGGTCCCGGCCCGGAAGGTGACGAGTTCCCAGCGATTGTGCTGCGGGTCCCATTGCACCTTGGGGTCGCGGCTCTCGACCGGATCGGTGATGACCTTCGCACCGCCGTTGTACATCTGGAACGTCTTAGCTCCGTCGGTCGAGTAGGCGATGCTGACGCCCTCGGTGTTGGTGAACAACAGGATCGGGTCGTCGGACCCGACCTTCAGGCCGGTCACGTTGTTCACGTCGACCCAGCCTGCTCCGGACCAGAGATTGCCGGTGTGCACACCTGGTTCGAGGGCGATCGGCTGCTGCGTCCAGTGCACCAGGTCGGTGCTCGTCGCGTGTCCCCAGTGCACCGCGGCGTCCCAGCCGAGTCCGTGGGGATTGTGCTGGAAGAACAGGTGGTACACACCGCGGTAGTACAGCGGGGCGTTGATGTCGTTCATGAACCCGTTCTGCGGGCTGAAGTGGAACTGACCGCGGAGGGGCTCCGTGTAGTCGGTGGCGGCGTACGGGTACTCCGGATAGTCGGCGGGCGAACCGGCTACGGCGGCCGTCGTACCGGTGAAGGCGAGGACCCAGGCCAGAAACAGGGCGACCCGCCTCATGGCGTAGCCCGGAAGCCGTACGTCGCTCCGCTCAGCGCCTGGAACTCTGCCGCCGTACCGTTGTCGAGGACCTTCGTGTTGACCGTCGATCCGTCCAGGACAACAGTCCGTACGGCGACATTCGCGACCGTGTGATTCGTGGCGACGTAGTTGTTGCTCCCCGACTTCACCAGGACCATCGTCGGGGTCGCACCGGACGGCGTGATGTTCGCCGGCGGGACGTCGTACGAGAAGTGGTTGCCGACCACCGTGTTGCCGCTGCCGTTGAGGTGCACGAGGCCGTTCAGGTCGTCGAGCCCGTTGTTGAAGCCGGTCATCGCGGGGAACGACTCGAGGTTCCGGAGGAAGTGGTTCGACCCGATCAGGTTGTTGTGGCAGGCACCTTCGAACTGGATCATCCCCGGGTAGAAAGCGTGCAGGCGGTTCGCGGTGATCGTGTTGTTCGTGCAGGTCTTCAGGTGCACCGAGCTCTTGCCGCGGGGGAAGATGTTGTTGCCGGAGACAATCAGGCCGAAGTGGTTCTCGGCGAAGATCGTGAAGCCGACATAGCCGGCGCCGAGCAGGTTGTCGTTGACCATACTGGCCTGTCCGGAGCCGGTGAGCTCGATGCAGTTGCCGTTCTCGCAGACGAAGTTGCCGGTGATGTGCAGTGCGTCGGCGTCGGTGATCACGATCCCGCGCTCCAGGTAGACGATGCCCAGCCCGGTGATCCGCAGCGAGTCGGTGGCCGTGGCCGACCGGATCCCGATCTTGCCGTTGCGGTAGCTGTTCTGGTTCGGGGTGAACGAGAGGCCGTCCAGGCAGAAGTCCACCAGCTCGATCGAGCTGAGCCGGGGGTCGCCGCTGCGGCTGATCAGGATGGCCTCGGCGTTCCCGTCGGTGTTCTCGACCCGGATCCGGCTGCCGCCCGGCCAGATCTCGTGCCAGCCGGAGGTGTTGCCGGCGTTGTAGCGGATGCTCGACGACGTGAAGCCGTGGCCGGATCCCTTGAGCTGCAGGTAGCTGATGTCGATGACGATCCGGGTCTTCAGCGAGTAGTCGCCGGGCGGGATGTAGATGACCGCGCCGGGCTTGGAGGCCTGGTTCGGCTGGTTGGTCTTGATGTCGGCGATGATGCTGTTCACGATCGCGCCGATGTCCGTGTAGGCGGTGGTCGCCGGGCTGCCGGGGATGGTCCAGGTGGTGACGTCGTAGATCGTCGAAGGCATGGGCTTCCCTTTCGTCAGGTGGTCAGAGCACGCCGAGGAGCGTGCGGTGCGGTCGCGGTGCCGGCGCCGCGACGGTGACGACGGTCGCAGCGCGCGCCGTACTCGGCAGCTGGCTTGCGACGGTCGCGGCGGCCGCGGCGGCTGCGGCGGTCAGGAAGACTCGGCGCGACAGGCGGGTGCCGGGAGGGGTGGAGGAGGTCATGGCGGCTCCTTCGCGAGGTGCCAAAAGGTTTTGGCAGAGCTGAATTGATCCGAAGGTAGGACCGCGGCCGGGCGGCGGCAAGGTCGTCGGAGCTGCCAAAAAGTTTGGCAGCTGTTTGGCGGAATTTTGGCGTTGACCGAGCGGCCCCGGCGGACGAACACTTGCCGCCAAGACGTTTTGCCAAAACGTTTAATCACTGCCTGGAAGGAGTCGGAGCATGAAGCTTCGCAGGACCGCGATAGCCGGCATCGCCGTGGCGACGAGTGTGATTCTGGCGGTCGCCGGATGCGGTGCCGGCGGCAGCTCGGAAGGAGCCGCCGGCAAGCTCACCGTCCTGGTGGAGGGCGGCGGAAAGGCCGAGCTCCAGCCGGTCGCCGACCTCTACCAGAAGGAGACCGGTACGACGGTCGAGCTGGTCGAGCTGCCGTACGACGGTCTCTACGACCGCATCCAGACCGAACTCGGCTCGGGGAAGACGTCGTTCGATGTCGCGGCCGTCGACGCCATCTGGCTGAGCGCCTTCTCGGGCGGCGTCTCGCCCCTCGACGACCTGTTCACCGACGACGTGAAGCGCGATCTGTTCCCGGGCCTGGTGACCGAGGCGCAGGTCGGCGGTTCGTACGTCGGGATGCCGGTCTGGACGAATTCCGAGATCCTCTACTACCGGACCGACCTGTTCGGCGACCCGAAGGAGAAGGCTGCTTTCCAGGCGAAGTACGGGTACCCGCTGGTGCCGCCGACCACGTGGAAGCAGTACAAGGATGTCGCCGAGTTCTTCACGCGTGACACGAACGGCGACGGCCAGACCGACATCTACGGCACCGATGTGAAGGGTGCGGTCGAGACGGAGTGGCTGGCCACGGTCGCGCAGGCCGGCGAGAAGACGATGGTCCTCGATCCGGCGAGCGGCGATGTCACGATTGACGACGCCGATCACCTTGCTGCGTTGAACTTCTACACGAGTCTTTTGCCCTCGGCACCGCCCGGCGCCGCGCAGCTCGACTGGGCCGGTTCGCAGAACCTGTTCTACCAGGGCAAGCTCGCGATGATGCGCTTCTGGGGACATGCCTACACCCAGACCCCGGATAATGCCGCAGTCAAGGGCAAGATCGGCGTCGCGCCGATGATCGCGGGGCCGGGCGGCATCGCCGGCGTACCGGGTGCTTGGTACTTGTCGGTGCCCAAGGCAACCACTAAGCAGGCAGAGGCCAAGAAGTTCGTCGCCTTCGCCTATGCGCACAACGACCTCTCGATCAAGACGTCGCTGGGCTTGGTCGCTCGGATCTCAGCGTTCGAATCGCAAGCAGGCGTTGCCGGTCACGAGAACTACCCGGCAATCCTCGCGACACTGAAGTCGCCCGCCACGGCCGCCCGGCCGGCCACCCCGAAGTGGCAGGAGATCGTCACCTCGGTGCTGACGCCGATGCTGCAGAAGGCGGTCGCCAAGGGTGCGGACAACGCGGCGCTGCTGAAACAGGCGAAGACTCAGATCGAAGCGATCGTCAAGTAAGGACCACGTCTGTGCGCCTCACCGACCGCCGGTTCGCCCTCCTGCTGATCGCCCCGGCCGCCCTGTTCCTGACCGCCTTCGTGGCCTGGCCACTGCTCAGATTCGTCTCGAACGCGTTCTACGAGATCTCGCCGATCGCCGGCGGCCCGCGCACCTTCGTGGGTTTCGAGAACTTCGCTACTGCGTTCGCTTCGACCGCGTTCCAAGGAGCGGCACTGCGAACGATCGTCTACACGCTGATCGTGGTCGCGCTCGAGTTCGCCTTCGGGCTGGCCGTGGCGCTGGTGTTCGCGGCGCTCGGTAGCCGGTCGGCGGTGTTCCGGACAGTGTTCATGTACCCGCTCATGGTCGCCCCGGTGGTGGCCGGCCTGCTGTGGCGATTCCTGCTCATCGACAACTTCGGCATCCTCAACGAGCTGCTGCGCCGCGTCGGACTGCTGAACAGCACGGACCAGATCGCCTGGCTGAGCAATCCGGACATCGCGTTGTTCTCGGTGGCGCTGCCGGACATCTGGCTGACGACATCGTTCATCACGCTCGTTCTCTTCGCGGGGCTGCAGAACGTGCCTGGTGACGTCATCGAGGCCGCCCGGATCGACGGCGTACGGTTCCCGACCCTGTTGTTCCGGATCATCCTGCCGCTGCTGCGACCGGTGATCGCGGTGGCGCTGATCGTGCGCGGGATCGACGCGGCCCGCGCGTTCGACATCATCCTGATCCAGACCAACGGCGGTCCACAGGACAGTACGACGACCTTGAGCCTGCTGATCTATCGCACCATGACGCGCAACGGCGATCCCGGCCTGGCCAGCGCCATGGGCACGGTCTATCTGATCGGCATGCTCGTGGTCGCCGCGGTCGCGATCTTCGCCATCTGGCGGCCGGGCGGTGATCAGGCATGAACGGTCTCGAGACTCGTCGCCGTACGACGCGCGTCATCCTGTGGGTCGCGCTGTTCGCAGCACTGGTGCTGTACGGATTCCCGTTCGTCTACTTGCTGCTGACCTCGTTCAAGACACCGCTCGACGCGATCGCCGTACCGCCTCACGTGTTGCCGTCGCAGTGGACGCTCGACAACTATGTCGCGGCGCTCAGCAAGGAGGGCGTCGTACCGGCGTTGATCAACAGCGTCGCAACCGCAGTGCTCAGTACGGCGTTCTCCCTCGCCCTCGGGGTGCCGGCGGCGTACGCGATCACCCGCTACCGGACGCCGAGCGGCCGCGTCTTCGTGGTCGCGGCACTGGTCACGCGGATGGTGCCGACGATCGCGGTCGGGGCGCCGCTGGTCGAGACGATGCGGCGACTCGGTATCTCGGACACCACGATCGGTCTGGCGATCGCCCACACCACAATCTCGCTACCGCTGTCGATCTGGCTGATGTCGAGCTTCTTCGAGGCGGTCCCGGTCGAGCTGGAAGAGGCCGCCAAGGTTGACGGCAGCGATCGGCTCCAGGCGCTGCGGCACGTGGTACTGCCGGTCGTGTCCGGCGGGCTGGCGGTCACCGCCATCTTCGCCTTCCTCGCGTCCTGGAACGAGTTCCTGTTCGCGCTGCTGCTCACCTCGGTGCGGGCGCAGACCACGCCGATCGTGATCGCCAACTTCCAGACCCAGTTCGGCCTCGACTGGGGCGGGATGACCGCGCTCTCGGCGGTCTATTCGGTCCCCGTCATCCTGCTCACTCTCGCGCTCCAGCGGCACATCGTCGCGGGGCTGACTCTCGGCGCCGTCAAGGGCTGACAACCACACAACCATCGGAGACGATATGGAATTCTGGCAACCGAACAGCCCGCTCGGCGGCCTGGCCCACGTGAAGTCCGGCCGGTCGCGCCGCGAGTCGAGCTGGGACCGCACCGGCGGCAACCGGGACTTCGCCGTGGTGCCCGCGGGGGAGACCTTCGTGATCGCCGACATCAGCGGGTCGGGACGCATCGAGCACATCTGGCTGACCACCCGGTGCTACTCGGAGAAGTACCTGCGCAAGCTCGTCATCGAGATATTCTGGGACGGCGAGGAGAACCCGAGCGTCCGCGCACCGCTCGGCGACTTCTTCGGGGTCGGGCACGCGGTCGCGAAGCACTACATCTCGCTTCCGCTGAACGCCGTGTTCGGTCCGCGGCGGGGGCCGAAAGGGCCGTTCGCGGCCGCGATGAACAGCTACTTCCCGATGCCGTTCGGCAGCCACGCGAAGATCCAGATCCGCAACGAGAGCGACCAGCCGATCGAGAACCTCTTCTACTACGTCGACTACGAGCTCAGCGAGGAGCCGATCCCGGACGACGTCGCGCGGTTCCATGCGTATTACCGCCAGGAGAAGCCGACTTCCGCCGTACAGCATGCGACCGATCTCGCGAACCCGGCGCCGTGGGACCTGCCGGGGACGAACCTGACCGGGGACGACAACTACGTGATCCTCGATGCGACCGGCACGGGGCACTACGTTGGCTGCGTGCTCAGCATCGACAACTTCGACGCCTCCAACCAGGTGTTCACCTGGCCGGGGGAGGGCGACGACATGTTCTTCATCGACGGGGAGGTGTGGCCGCCGTCGTTGCACGGGACGGGCACGGAGGACTACTTCGGTGCGGCGTGGGGATTCCCGAGTGGCGAGTACGCCGGCCCGTACCACGGCATCACGCTCGGTGCGAGCCCACAGGAGCACTTCGGGCTGTGGAGTATGTTCCGCTGGCACATCGAGGACCCGGTCCGGTTCCAGAAGAGCCTGCGGGTGTCGATCGAGCACGGACACGCCAACGATCAGGGGAACGACTACTCGAGCGTCGCCTACTGGTACCAGTTGGGTGAGCACGCGCCGCACGCCGAGCTGCCACCGGTCGACGAGCGGCTACCGCGACGATGGCCGGAGCACGGCCTTTGGGACGAGTAATGCCGGACGAGGATGGGGTTGTGCCGAAGGTTGGGATCCGGGACGTCGCCCGCGCCGCGGGTGTGTCCGTCACGACGGTGTCGCATGTGCTGAACGAGACCCCGCACACGCGGACGAGTGAGGCGACCCGGGACCGGGTGCGGTCGGTCGCGCGGGACCTGGGGTACACCCCGAACCGGCTGGCCCGGGGGTTGCGGACTCGTGCGTCGGACATGATCGGGCTGCTCACCGAGGAGATCGCGACCACCCCGCACGCCGGCCGGATCATCCTCGGCGCGCAGGAGGAAGCGAGCCGGCACAACCTCACCCTCGCGATCATCAACTCGCATCTCGACGCCGGCGCGGATGCCCGCCGCGCCGACGCCCGGGCGCTGATCGAGCGGCAGGTCGACGGCATCATCTACGCAACCGTGTTCCATCACGAGGTGTCGGTACCGCGGGAGTTGCGCGCCGTACCGGCGGTGTTGATAGGAGCCCTGGACCGGCAGGGCGTCGTACCGGCTGTGCTGCCGGACGAGGCCAGCGGGGCGGCGGATCTCGTTGCCCTGCTGGTCGATGCGGGTCATCGACGGATCGCGTTCGCGGACTCGAGTATCGAGGTTCCGGCGACTCAGGGCCGGCTTGTTGGTTATCTGCGCGGTCTCGAGCAGGCGGGGATTCCGCGGGACGATCGGCTGATCACCGCGGGGGTTTCGGAGGCGGGTGGTGGATACACGACCAGCCTTGAGTTGCTTGACCGGGTCGATCGGCCGACGGCGATCTTCTGTTACAACGATCGGATGGCGATGGGTGCGTACCGGGCGGCCCAGGAGCTCGGGCTGCGGATTCCCGATGATGTGTCGATCGTCGGCTTCGACGACCAGGCGCCGATCGCGGCGAGCGTCCACCCGGCGCTCACCACTGTCGCGCTGCCGCACTACGAGATGGGCGCCTGGGCGGTGGCCACGTTGACCCGGCTCATCCAGAGCAGCAGCACGTCGTGGTACCGGTCGACGCACCCGACCTTGCTGCCGTGCCCGGTGGTCATCCGCGAGTCAGTTGCCCAGAACAACCAATGACAGGTCAGGCGGATATGCGTCCCCGATTTCACTTCACCGCGCCGCGCGGCTGGATCAACGATCCGCACGGCATCACCTACCGCGACGGCCAGTATCACCTGTTCTACCAACACGTCCCGGACAGTTTGGAGTGGGCGCCCAACTGCCACTGGGGACATGCTTTGTCGCCGGACCTGTTCCTATTTGAGGCCCTGCCAATCGCGATCGCACCAGGTGACGGCGACGACGGGATCTGGACCGGCTGTCTGGTGAACGACAGGATCTTCTACACCTCCGTCGAGCAACCGGACCTCGGCCGCGGACGAGTCCGGATCGCGACTCCGCTCGACGCGGAATGGATCAACTGGCAGAAGGGCGAGGTGGTGGCCGAGACGCCGGCCGACGTCTCGGCGTACCGCGACCCGTTCGTCTTCCGCGACGGCACCCAGTGGCGGATGTGGGTCGGCGCCGCCCTCAAGGACGACAGCGCCGCGGCGCTCTCCTACGTATCCGACGACCTCGACCACTGGACGTACGACGGCATCGCCTTGCAGCGCTCCCGCCAGGACCGAGACCCCGTGTGGACCGGCGCCATGTGGGAGTGCCCACAACTCCTCGAGCTCGACGGCCGGCACGTGATGATCACCTCCGTCTGGGACGACGACGTACTGCACTACGTCACCTGCGCGATCGGCGACCACCGCGCCGGCAAGTTCCACCCCGAAACCTGGGGCCGCCTGACCTTCGGCGACAGCCACTACGCCCCGACGTACTTCCAAGACGCGGCCGGCCGCCCCTGCCTGACGTTCTGGCTGCGAAACATCGCCGACCCGGAAGCAGGCTGGACAGGCGCGCACAGCATCCCCTACGTCCTCCACCTCGACGCCGACCGCCTAGTCGCAACCCCGCACCCCGGCCTAACGGCATACCGCACAACCAACACCCAACTCCAAGGCCTAGCCGCCGACCTCACCTGGACCGGCACCAACCTCACCATCTCCTCCGGCCCCCACCCCGTAGCCACCATCACCACGACCCCAACCGACCTGACCCTGCGAGTAGACGAAGAGTCCTGGACTATGCCGTACGACGCCGGCCCGGTGCGCGTCATCCTCGACGGCCCAATCCTCGAGCTCGCGACCGGTCGCGGCCTGCTGGCAGCCGCGATCACCCCGACAACCGACGTACTGTCCATAACCACCGACGGAGACCTGCACGAGCTGTCCGCCCTCGACGCCTCAGCAGATCGGCCTCGGACCGGCTGGTGAGGTTGAACCGCTCCCGACTGTCCTGAGGGACCGGCCGCACGACCCTCGGGCAGGGTTGCTCGCGGTCATTACACGACCGGCCCGAGCTACACGATTGGCTGCCCGAACGCCCCGTCGACGTCAGTTCCGGTCGAGTGACGCCGCTTGATCCATGTCCGAGCCGTCCGGCATTCCTCCGTCACCAACTCCCCGCCGCACCAACTGCGGCCGACCCCGTCCGCAGTGGCTGATCGCCGCTGCGGCCGGGCTACAGAGGGAGTGTGGCTGGGCGGGTCTACGGCTGGGCCGCTTGGCGAGGTCAGTTACCGAGGCGTGCGCCGTCTACGGCTGACGGGCCCTGGTTGCCGCCGACAACAACGAGGCCATCAAACCGATCCGCCCTTGCCCCGCCCCTCGCCCCACGCCCCCGCCCCTCGCCCCACGCCCTCGCCCCCGCGCCGCGCCCCTCACCCCTCGCCCCCGCGCCGCGCCCCGCGCCCCTCGCCCCCGCGCCGCGCCCCGCGCCGCTCACCCCTCGCCCCCGCGCCGC
>NZ_BAAANF010000027.1:0-38973 GCF_039529655.1 Kribbella yunnanensis
ACAGACATCAACAACACCTCCACAATCAAGGTGTTGCAACGACCACCTGAACCCAAGCCCCTTACCAGCAACGCAGTCCCCACATTCACCACCCAACTCCTCACACTCGCATGCTGCCTCCACTCGCGCCGCACGGCAGCTTCGATCGCGCCGCACGGTAGCTTCAGTCGCGGACGAGGCAGCGAGTGTGACAACCGGGTCGCTGGAAATCCCTTGCCGACACCCTGGTCCTCACATTCGGGGCACCAGTCCTCACACTCGGCGCCCCTGAGCACGGTGGCTTCGGTCGCGGGAGCACGGTGGCTTCGGTCGCGGGAGCACGGTGGCTTCGGTCGCGGGGGTGGTCAGGTCTGGCTGCGGTGACATCGCCAACGTCCGCAAGCTCGTCCAGAAGGCCCATTCCAGCTGACCTTCCGGGCAGTTGCGGCCGGAGGACACTCGCCATGAAGCACACTCCTGCCCATGAGCATCGGGCAGGAGTGGCAGACGTCCGTCGACGACGCGACCGGCTGGGTGTTGCGCGGCCCAGCCAGCGCGACCATGACGATCACCCTCGACGACACCGGCCCACTCCCGCTCCTCACCAGCACCGCCTCCGCACCGATCCCCACCGAGGCAGCCGCACGCTTCGCCTTCGAGGCCACGGTCGGGCTCCTGCGGCCGCGATTCCTCAGTCGCCGAGGCTCAGACGCCGTACCGTCCAACATCGCGCGCGCCCTCGCCCTCGCCGGCCGGACGCTCACCAACTGGAGCGGCATCGAGTGGCCGATCGTGCTGGCCGACGACCTGGCCGGCACTCACTTCGCCGGCCCGTACGGCGACCGCGTCCCCTTCCTGCAGATGCACCTTGCGCTCGATGAAGGCTCGATGGGCCTCTCAACCTGCCAAGCCGCTCCCGGCTGGGGACTCGAGTTCGACGCCAACGCCACCATCGCCCTGAACGACCTGGACGAGGGCTTCACCCGCCCACACGCCCAACTCCCCCTACCGACCGGCCGCATCACCTCAGTGGCAGTCGTCGTCGACAACACCCAACGCGGCTGGCTCCGGCGAGACGCCATCTTCACCGAGGCCCTCCTCCGCATCGACAACGCCTCAGTGCTGCTCATCGCCGCCGAACCCGACGAGAACGGCGTCTGGCGCCGGTACGCCGAGTCGGTCACCGTTCTCCGCGTTCCGCACGCGGCGGACGCACTCCCCTGGGATCCGCCGCGCCCCGGATCGCAATTCACCTGACCAGCCGCGCCCCACGGGGGTCCTGACCAAGCCGCGCCCCTCAAGGCCCCGCCAAGCCGCGCCCCCGGGATCACCTCACGCCTGACCAAGCCGCGCCTCACAAGGGCAGTGTGAGTCCTTCGGTCGCGGCGACCACTTCACCGTCGAACTCGGTCTGAGCTTCGGCGATCGAGACCTCTCGATCCGAGCCAGGCCAGAAGTGGGTGAGCAGCAAGCGGTTCGCGCCTTTCGCGGCTTGGGCGGCTTCGGTTGCGGTCATTACATAGCGCGGGGTTGTTTGGGGTGATGGGCCTTGGAGGGTGGCGTCGGCTATGAACAGGTCGGTGCCTTCCGCGAGCTTGGTGTGTTCTTCGGACGGTCCGCTGTCGCCGGTGTAGGCGAGGGAGACACCTGGTGCTGTGAGCCGCACACCGAAGTTCGGGACGTAGTGCGGGAGCTGGATGGGTTCGACGGTGAACGGGCCAAGCTCGGTGGTGGCTGCTAAGTCATAAATGTCGAAGACTGTTGCTGGGTCCGGGTTCGGTTCCAGGGCGCGGAGTACGTCGACCACACCGGGCGGGCAGTGCAGCGGGATCGGTGGTGCGTCGGGAGCTTCGTAGTACCGGACGCGCGCTAGTGCGCTCACGTCGACGCAGTGGTCCGGGTGCTGGTGGGTGACGACGACTGCATCGACCTCGGCGTGCGGTCGGTGTTGCAGCAGTTGTGGCAGCGCGGCGTAGCCAAGGTCGAGTACGACGCGGAAACCGTCGTACTCGACCAGGAAGCCGGCGCAGGCGCGGCCGGGCTCGGGCCAGGCGCCGCACGAGCCGAGGACGGTCAGCGACCTCACCGGGCGAACGGCTGGTCGGTCGGGACGATGTCCTTGCCGAGGGGCAGCAGGGAGATCGGGATCAGCTTGAAGTTCGCGATACCGAGCGGGATGCCGATGATCGAGACGCAGAGAGCGATTCCCGTGACCAGGTGGCCGAGGGCCAGCCACCAGCCGGCGACGATCACCCAGATCAGGTTGCCGAGCAGTGCGCCCGCACCTGCGGAGCGCTTGTCGACGATGGTTCGGCCGAACGGCCACAGCGTGTAGCCCGCGATCCGGAACGACGCGATGCCGAACGGGATCGTCACGATCAGCACGCAGCAGATGATGCCGGCGATCGCGTAGCCGACCGACAGCCAGAAGCCGGCGAGTACCAGCCAGATCAGGTTGAGAAGCGTCCTCATACCTTCAGCGTGCCAGCTCCCGGGTGTGCTCGCGCACCAGCCGCGCGACAAGTCCGGGATCATTCCGGGGCATCCAGTGGCCGCCCCTGACCACCTCGACGGTGAGGTTCGGGGCCCAGCGTGCGATATCGGTCTGCAGCGGGGTGCTCACGAACACGTCGTCCTCGGGAGACACGGCCAGCACCGGTACGTCGGTGGTCCGTTCTGCCGGTCTGAGCATCCGCGGGATCACGTTCTCGCGGTACAGGTTGAGACCGTTCATGTAGTCGCCCAGAGAGCGCTCTCCGGTTTCTGACGGCAGGCCGTCGGCCGACCGTTCGAGTCGAGCGAAGACCCGATGCGCCCAGCCTCGTCGCCAGCCGTTCTCCGGCAACCAAGGCAGGTGGAAGTAGTAGATGTACCAGGAGTGAAGCAGTTGCCGGATGACGTTGCGGACCGGGCGGTGCCGGCGCATGAAGAAGCCCGCGTGATCCAGCGACGGTCCCGAGATCGACACGAAGGACGTGATCCGGCCGCGCAACCGCTCACTCGTGACGAAGTGCCACGACTGGATGGAACCCCAATCGTGCGCGAGCAGATGCACCGGCCGGTCCGGCGACACCGCGTCGAGGACGGCGATGAAGTCGTCCTCGAGCCGATCCAGGTGGTAGGCCGATCGCGCGCGCGGGTGGTCCGACTCCCCCGCCCCGCGCACGTCGTACGTGATCACCTGGAAGTCTGCCGACAATTCCGTGGCGACCGGCTCCCACAGCCGGGCGTTGTCGGGATAGCCGTGCACGCAGACGAGCAGCGGCGCCTCAGCGTCCCGCCCGTAGTCGTAGAACGCGATTCGCGTTCCGTCCTGGCTAGTAGTCGCTTGTGCTGAGGGTGGCAAAGGTCATCCCTGCTTTCACCAGGCGTTGGCGCAGTGCCGGACCCATCGCCGCAGCGGTCGTGGTCTGGCCGGCCGTTTCCGGGAGATCGTCCAGAGAAAGGCAGAGAGCGCTTTCTCCAAGCATCTTGGCGGTCTCGTCGTACCCGGGGTCGCCACCGGCCACCTCGGTGATCACCTGCTTGCCACCGCCGCGCCCGACGAACCGCACCTTGAACCACGACTTCGCCCGCACCTCGGGACTCGGTCCGTCACCGGGCTGCAAGCGATTGAGCAGTGCGTTCCGGGCCGGTGGGATCTGCGCGGCGGTCGCCAGCAACGCGATACCACCGATGCCTCCGGCAACCATCGGCAAGTGCTTGACCGCCGCGTAGTGCGCATAACGGAAGTCGGGTCCGTAGCTGTCCAGCAAACGACCTGAGTACGCGACGATCTGCGGATCCACGGTCGGCAGCGGCACCGCCCAGAAGCCTTGCTGCCGATGGATTCGGCCGCCGACCGCCCGCGCACGCCGCCCCTCCGGCCGTGCCTCTGCGCGCTTCCGTGCGTTGTGCGCGTCCAGGTTCTGCTTCGGTCGTGAGAAGGCCGTGATCGCGGTGTGGAACGTGCCACCCGAGGGCCGCCCGCCGGCCCGCAGCAGACCGTCGACCGTGATCGGCACCCGCTCCGGCAACTGCTCGACCGTGTACTGCACACCCAGGTCGTACGGAATCGAGTCGAACCCACACGCGTGGATGATCCGAGCTCCGGTCCGGAGAGCGCGTTCGTGGTACTTCACATACATCCGGTCCACGAACTCAGGCTCACCGGTCAGATCCAGATAGTCCGTGCCCGCATCCGCACACGCGGCCACCAGCGCCTCGCCGTACTGAATGTAGGGACCGACTGTGGTCACCACGAGCCGGGTCGACTCCGCGAGCGTCTTGAGCGACGCCGGGTCGGTGACGTCCGCGATCAGCACGTCTTTGCCGAACGGCTCCAGCTTCGCGCGGTTCCGCCCGGCCACTGCCCACTTGAGCTCCGCGGGCGCGTTCTTCTCGAGATACTCCGCAGTGAGCGCTCCCGTGAAGCCACTCGCGCCGAGCAGGACTACGTCGTACTGGCGGCTCATCGCCCGCTGGCCTTCGCGGTGTCCGCCTTGCCACCGGCACCCGACGCGCGCGTCGACACGGACGCGCCGCGAGCCTGGATGTCGGCCAGCGCCGCCCGGTCCGCCTTCGGCACGCTGAAGCGCGACCCGATCTCGATCACGTGCGGGATCAGCCAGCGGAACACCTTCAGTACGCCGATCCACTCGGGCACGTGCACGGTCCGCTTCCGCCGCTTGATGCCGTCGGTGAACTTCTGTACGGCGAACTCCAGCGGGTACACCTTGCTAGCCAGCGGAATCCCGGTCCGCACCTTGCCGAACACCGGGTGGTCATCCACTCCACGCACCATGTCGGTGTCCACGAACGTCATGTGCGCAACGCCGACTCGCACGCCCAGGTGCTTCAGCTCGGGCCGCAGGGTGTCGCCCATCGCCTCGACACCGGCCTTCGCCACGTTGTACGACGCCAAGCCCGGGATGTGCACGACAGCGGCCAGCGACGAGACGAGCAGCAGATAACCCTTGCTCTCCAACAGGTAGGGCAGTGTCAGGTGCACTGTGCGCCACACGCCGTACAGGTCGACGTCCAGCACGCGCTCCCAGACCGCGGGGTCCATGCTGCGGGTGAAGCCCGGCGCTGCGATACCGGCGTTCGCCATCACCACGTCGATGCGGCCGTAGCGCGCGTGCACGGATTCGATCGCCGTACGGAGCGACTCGGTGTCGGTGACGTCTGCCTCCCACCACCCCGCGTCCGGGCCACAGTCCTCGGCGACCTGCTTCAGCTCGTCCGGCTCCAGACCGATCAGCGCGAGCTTGGCACCGTCCTTCGCGAGGCTCCGGGCCACAGCGGCGCCGATCCCGCGGGACGCTCCGGTGATGAGGACAACCTGTCCGGGCAGCGGTCGCATCTGTAATCCTCCGGCTCTAGCTGTTGAGTGGATACTCAACAGTAAGTGCTTATTGACCCAAGACTCAATAGACTGGCCGTATGACCCAGACCTCGTCCGCTCGGCTGCGCCCCGACGAGCGGCGCGCCCAGATCCTCGAAGCCGCCCGCCGGGTGCTGCTGGCCGACCCGCACCGCGAGCTCACCGTCGAGCTGGTCGCCGCCGAGGCGAAGGTCTCCCCTGCCCTGCTGTTCCACTACTTCGGCTCGAAGAAGAAGTTCCAGTACGCCGTCATCGAGGAAGCCGCGGCGGAGATCCTGCTCCGCACCGCCCCCGACCAGTCGCTGCCACCGGCCGAGCAGCTCCGTTCCGGGATCCGGGCCTTCGTCCGCGCAGTCCTCGAGGCCCCGCAGCTCTACCGCGCCACCCTGCTGATGTCCGCCGCCGGTGACCCCGAGGTCCGCAAGCTGCACTCGGATCTCCGCAGCGTCTTCAGCACCTGGGTGATCGGCGCCGTCCGCGAGACCGGCGTCGAGGTCACGCCGGTGGTCGAGCTCGCCTGCCTGGGCTGGCAAGGCTATGTAGAACAGACCCTCCTCCTCTGGATCGAAGACGCCACTATCTCCACCACCGACCTGGAACACCTGATCGAACGCTCCCTCGACGCCATCCTCTCCACCACGCACCCCGACCCCGGCCGCCCACCGGGGGCGTGAGCAAGAACTGGTGGGTGAGGACAAGTTATGACCTGTTCACACCCACCACTTCCTGTCTCCGGCCACCAGTTGTGGCCGGGATGGCGCGCGGGAGCGGCTGAGCGTGCCGGAAGCGGGCTCCTGGGCGCATTCGGGCTAGGGTTTCCGGGTGCTGACGGTTGCCACGGTGAATGTGAACGGGATCAGAGCGGCCTACCGCCGGGGGATGGCGCCCTGGCTGGAGGAGACCGATCCGGATCTGCTGCTGATGCAGGAAGTTCGGGCGACCGACGAGGTTCTGCGCGATCACCTCGGCGGCGACTGGAACATCGCGCACGCCGAGCCCGCGCTCGACGGTCACAAGGGTCGCGCCGGAGTGGCGGTCGCGAGCCGGCGGCCGATCAAGGACCAGCGGATCGACATCGGCCCGGCGCGGTTCGCCGATACCGGGCGCTGGGTCGAAGCGGACGTCGTACTGGATGACGGGTCGACGTTGACCGCGGTGAGCACGTATGTGTTCACCGGCGAATTCGAGACTCCGCCGCGGCAGGAGGAGAAGTACGCGTTCCTGGATGCGATCACTGCCCGGCTCACCGAGCTGCGCGCCGACGGCCGGCACGTCCTGATGTGCGGCGACCTGAACATCGCCCACCGCGAAGAAGACCTCAAGGCCTGGAAGGCGAACCGCAAGAAGAGCGGCTTCCTGCCCGAGGAGCGGGCCTGGATGGATCGTTTGTTCGAGGCCGGCTGGACCGACCTCGGCCGCCGCTTCGGTGGCGACGGACCCGGCCCCTATTCCTGGTGGTCCTGGCGAGGAAAGGCCTTCGACAACGACGCCGGCTGGCGCATCGACTACCAGATCGCCTCCCCCGCCCTGGCCGAGCTCGCCACCGGCTGCGTGATCCACCGCGCACCGACGTACGCCGAGCGCTGGAGCGACCACGCCCCGGTCGTCGCCACGTACGACGTTTAGCCGCCTGCGCGCCGACGCGCGGGCGGGTAGTCTCGCCCGCATGTCCGAGTTGAACGCCGCTACACCGCAGCCCCCAGTCGCCGCCCGCAAGCCGATCGAGCGCACCCATCACGGCGACGTGTTCGTCGACGACTACGAGTGGTTGCGGGACAAGACCAACGATGAGGTGCTCGGGTACCTCCGGGCCGAGAACGAGTACACCGAGGCCCGCACCGGCCACCTCGAATCGTTGCGCGAGGCAATCTTCACGGAGATCTCGGACCGCACCCTGCAGACCGACCTGAGCGTGCCGGCCCGGCGCGGCGAGTACTGGTACTACGCCCGCACGGTCGAAGGCAGCCAGTACGGCATCCACTGCCGGGTCAAGGTGAACGGCGACGAGCCGCCGGCCCTGGACGCGGAGATCGCCGGTGAAGAGGTGCTGCTCGACGGCAACCTGGTCGCGGGCGACTCGGAGTTCTTCTCGCTCGGCACCGTCGACGTCTCCCCCAATGGACAGCTGCTCGCATACTCGGTCGACCTCAAGGGTGACGAGCGGTTCACGCTGCGGATCAAGGATCTGAGCACTGGCGAACTCCTGCCCGACGAGCTGCCGGAGGTCCACTACGGCTCGGCGTGGTCGGCCGACGGTTCGACGATCTTCTACACGAAGGTCGACGACGCGTGGCGGCCGCACCAGATCTGGCGACACACGCTCGGTACGACGGACGACGTACTGGTCCTCGAGGAGCCGGACGAGCGGTTCTGGGTCGGCGTCGACCTGACCCGCAACGAGCAGGCAATCCTGATCGCGCTCGGCAGCAAGCTGACCAGCGAGGTCTACCTGCTCGACGCGAACGACCCGACCGGCGAGCTGAAGATCGTCGCGCCGCGGCGCGAGGGCGTCGAGTACGACGTCGAGCACGCCGGCGACCGGCTCCTGATCACCCACAACGCCGATGCCGCGAACTTCTCGCTGGCCACGGCTTCGCTGGATACACCCGGTGAATGGACGACCATCATCGAGGACGACGACACCAGCCGACTGCTCGGCGCCGACGCGTTCGCCGATCACGTCATCCTCTACCGCCGCCGCGACGCGCTGACCGAGCTCGCCGTCATGCGCCGTACCGAAGACGGCTTCGGTGCGCCCGAGACGCTCGAGTTCGACGAGCCGATCTACACCGTCTCCCCCGGCCGCAACGACGAGTGGAACGACACCCGGTACCGGTTCGGCTACACCTCACTCGTGACGCCCGGTACGACGTACGACGTCGACATCGCGACTGGTGAGCGGCGACTGCTCAAGCAGCAGCCCGTGCTCGGTGGTGTCGATCTGAGCGCCTACACGCAGTACCGCGAGTGGGCGGAAGCGCCAGACGGCACGAAGGTGCCGGTCTCGCTGGTTGCGCGCAAGGATGTCGCCAAGGACGGCAACGCGCCGGTCGTGCTCTACGGGTACGGCTCGTACGAGAGCTCGATGGACCCGTGGTTCTCGATCCCGCGGTTGTCGCTGCTGGACCGCGGTGTCGTGTTCGCGATCGCGCACGTGCGCGGCGGTGGCGAGCTGGGCCGGCACTGGTACGACAACGGCAAGACGCTGACCAAGCGGAACACCTTCACCGACTTCATCGCGGCGGCCGAGCACCTCGTCAAGGCCGGCTGGACGCGTCCGGAGCGGGTTGTCGCTCAGGGTGGCAGCGCCGGCGGTCTGCTGATGGGTGCGGTCGCGAACCTGGCCCCGCAGGCCTTCGGGGGCATCGTGGCCGAGGTGCCGTTCGTGGATGCGCTGACGACCATTCTCGATCCGTCTTTGCCGCTGACAGTGATCGAGTGGGAGGAATGGGGTAACCCGCTCGAGGACCCCGAGGTCTACGCGTACATGAAGTCCTACTCGCCGTACGAGAACGTCACCGCGCAGCAGTACCCGCGCATCCTCGCGATCACCAGCTTGAACGACACCCGGGTGTTCTACGTCGAGCCGGCGAAATGGGTGGCCAAACTCCGGTCCACCGCCGCCGGGGAGGTCGACGTACTGCTGAAGACCGAGATGGAAGCCGGTCACGGCGGGCGCAGCGGCCGGTACGACGCCTGGCGCGAGGTCGCCTTCACCCTCGCCTGGGAGCTGGACACCCTCGGTCTGGCCTGATTTTCTGGCGTTCGGCGGGAATATCTCCGTGATCCGGTGTGTTGTGCAACACATTCAGCACACCGGATCAGGCGTTTTCTGAACGAATTCTCAGACTTTTCGGCGGCGAGTCTGCCGAAGGTGCTGCGATGACGGGCCGTGGGTACCGGATTACGGGGTGAGCGGCGCTGGGAACTCTCAGGGAAAGTTCAGGGAGTTTACACACTGCCGTGGAATCTTGAACCTCACTCGAGCGTTGCTCTCCATGTAACGACGAAGGGAGTTTCGGTGGCTCGCACGACTCGTGTCCGCAGCACGGACGACGGTATCGACGGCAAGGACAGTGTTGGGCTGTATCTCGAGGAGATCGCCCGCACCCCGCTGCTGACGGCTGAAGAAGAGGTCGAGCTCGCTGAGACGGTCGAGGCAGGACTCCTTGCGGAGCAACTGCTGGCCGAGGGGCGGGTTGGACGAAAGAAGGGCGGAGCGCCCAAATATGCCACGGAGGAGGAGCTGGAGTGGCTGGCGGAGGAAGGCCAGCGCGCCCAGCAGCGGTTCGTGACCGCGAACCTCCGCCTGGTGGTGTCGATCGCGCGCCGTTACGGGCGGTCCCAGATGCCGCTGCTGGACCTGGTCCAGGAGGGCAACACGGGGCTGATCCGCGCGGTGGAGAAGTTCGACTACCGCAAGGGATTCAAGTTCTCGACGTACGCGACCTGGTGGGTGCGGCAGGCCATCACCCGCGGTATCGCGCAGCAGGCCCGAGTGGTCCGGCTGCCGGTGCACGTGGTGGAGCAGCTGAACCAGATCGGGTCGGCCCGGCGGACGCTGGAGCGCAAGCTCGGGCGTGAGCCGGAGGTCGAAGAGATCGCGGCGGAGCTGGACCTGGACGAGGAGCGGGTGAGTGAACTCATCCGGATCGGCCGGGATCACATCAGCCTGGACAACCCGATCGACGACGAGGGTGAGACCTCACTGGGTGACCTGATCGCGGCCGAGACCGCGCCGGGCCCCGACCAGCTGGTCGCGGACGCGTCCGACCGGTCAGGCTTGTTCAGCTTGGTCGATCAGCTCGATCCGCGGTCGGCCGACGTGATCCGGCGCCGGTACGGGCTGCACGACGGCCGGCAGGCCAAACTCGCCGACATCGGCGCCGTGCACGGCATCTCCGCCGAGCGCGTCCGCCAGATCGAGCGCGAGGCGCTGGGCCGGCTGCGGCTGATGGCCGACCCGACACTGGCCGCGTAACAACACCCCGAAACCCCTCCGAAGGACCCCCGAGCCACCCTCCTGGCCCGGGGGTCCTTCTAGTTGCAGGGGTCAGTTCCAGGAGTCGATCAGTGGCAGCAGCTCACCCAGCCGCTGGATCGTCGCATCCGGGGTGCCCTCGGTGTGACCGATCTGGTGGGCCGGGATCGCGCTGTGCGGGATGTGCGCCGCCCGCATCCCGGCGTTCTGGGCGCCCCACACGTCGTCGAACAGCCGGTCCCCGACGTACAGGCAGGTGGCAGGGTCGCTGACCCCGACCGCCTTCATCGCGGCCCGGAAGGCCTCCGGGTGCGGCTTGGTGTACGGGATCTCGCTCGTGTACACCGCGCCGTCCAGCAACTCCAGGACGCCGTCGCGGGCGAAGATCTCCTCGTGCCAGCGCCGCGACCAGATCGTGTTGGACAGTACGCCGACCTTCAGACCGCGCTCGCGCAGCCCGCGGATCGTCTCCAGCGCGTCCGGCTCCAGAACTGTGTGCGGGTCCCAGCCGAGCTCGTACTGCTTGTTGGCGGCCTCGCTCCACTCCACCTCGGCGAGCAGACACACCTCCTCCAGCGTGCTGCTCAGGTGCTGGTCGCGGGAGCGCGCCCAGATGGAGTGCTCGGCGTCCAGTAGACGCTTCGTCACCTCGTCCGCGCGCTCCTCGTCGATCAGCACCGCCACCGCCCGCCACAACGCGGGCAGGTCGACCTCATGCCAGGTCGCCAGCGTGCCACCCCAGTCGAACAGAACTGCTTCCGTCTTCGTCACGCCGGCAACCCTGTCAGACACCACCGACAGTTCGCTTCCCGTTTTAGCTGACCCGGGCGACCTGCTTGCGTTTCGCCAGCCAGACCACGGAGAACACCACGATCGCGAGCGCCGGGACATCGCCCAGCAGGATCGTCCACGGCGCGCCGCCCTGCTCGGACCAGTCGTCGAGACCGCCGGTGGCAGCCGGCAGCAGGAACGCGAACAGGTTGTTCAGCACGTGCAGTGCGATCGCGGCCTCGATGCCGCCTGTCCGCACGGTGAGCCACCCGGCGACACCCGCGAACAGCAGGATGTCGGCCATCGCCCAACCGGTGTAGCCGTGCGCCGATGCGAACGCGATCGCACTGATCACGATGCCGGGCCAGGGCGTCCGGAACAGCACCCGCGCCCAACGCGCTCGGCCTTCCACGCTGTCGGGCCCGTAGGCGCCGACGGCCTGGATCAACCAGCCGCGGAAGATGAACTCCTCAGCAGCCGCCTGGAACGGCACCAGGAGCACGATGAGGATCAGCGGTACGACGAACTTCGCGAAGCCGACCCATGCGCCCGTGTCCACCACTGCCTCGTCCGGCGGCACGATCTGGTCGACGAGGAGCCCGAAGCCCGTACCGGCGACCACGTATGCGACCGCGGGGAGACAGCACCACGCGAGCCAGCCCCAGCGGATCTTGTTCAGAACCGAGGCGACGCTCCAGGCCGGTCGGCGCTGAATCATCCAAGCGGTGAGCGCGACGAATGGCGTCAGCACGCCGAGTAGCACCAGGTTCAGAGCGAGGTCCTCGTTGGTGTTGCCGAAGATCTCGGCGCCGGTGCCCTCGAACGCGGGCATCTCGCCACCGAGGATCAGGTGGATCACCAGCCACGCCAGGAAGACGACGATCGAGGCCGCGAACACCCAGGCGCCCAGCAAGATGCTGCCCACCACTGGACGCCACGCGGCGTGCTTCGGTGTCCGCGCGAGCCGGTGGAACGGCGTACCGGCTGGGGCGGGGATGACCCGCGGTTCCTTGATCATCGGGTACTGCTGCGGCCAGGGCTGTTGCTGCCCCATCGGGTACCCCGGCGGCGGATACCCCTGCTGCGGCGGGTAGTTATGCGGCGGGGGCGGATAGCCCTGCTGCTGCGGATAGTTCTGCGGGTGTTGCGGGTAGCCCTGCGCTGGCGGGTAGTTCGGCTGAAGCGGGTACGGCGGGGGTGGCTGCTGAGGCGGATAGCCCGGATAGGGCTGCTGAGCCGGGGGCGGTGGGTACTGCCCCGGCGGAGCCTGGGGCGAATCCTCGGGGCGCGGCTCGCCTGAGTGCGGGTGCATGCAAGGACTCTAGAAGATCGACCCAAGACAGGTAGACCGGATCCGGGCTGTAAGGATGATCCCGACCTACCTGGGCGAACGGCTGGAGAGCACTGTGGTGACTGATCCAACTGCCGGACCGGCGGCAACGACGCGCGCACTGCCGCAGTCGGTGCTGACGCCGCTGACCGGTTCGGCCATCTTCCTGGTGGTGCGGATCGAGGACGGCGGCGAGGCGACCGCACGCGATCTGCTGGAGCGGGTCAGCGGCCTGACGCGATCCGTCGGCTTCCGCGTACCGGCCGGCGCGCTCTCCTGCGTGACAAGCATCGGCTCGGACGCATGGGACCGACTCTTCGCCGGTCCGCGACCCGCTGAGCTGCACCCGTTCGTCGAGCTCAAAGGCGCGACGCACCACGCGGTGTCGACACAGGGCGATCTGCTGTTCCACATCCGCGCCGCGCACCTCGACCAGTGCTTCGAGCTCGCCCGCCAGATCATGAACGTGCTCGGCGACTCCGCGACCGTCGTCGACGAGGTGCACGGTTTCAAGTACTTCGAGATGCGCGACCTGCTCGGGTTCGTCGACGGTACCGAGAATCCGGCCGGCCGTGAGGCAGAGGACGCCGTACTGATCGGTGCCGAGGATCCTGAGTTCGCCGGTGGCAGTTATGTGATCGTGCAGAAGTACATGCACGACCTGAAGGCCTGGAACGCGCTCACCACCGAACAGCAGGAACTCGCGATCGGCCGGACCAAACTCGACGACATCGAGCTGGACGACGACGCCAAGCCGAGTAACGCACACATCGTCCTCAACGTGATCGAGGATGCCGACGGCAACGAACTGCAGATCCTCCGGGACAACATGCCGTTCGGGCAGATCGGTACGGCGGAGTTCGGCACGTACTTCATCGGCTACGCCAAGTCGCCGTCGGTCACCGAGCTGATGCTGCGCCGAATGTTCATCGGCGAGCCCGAAGGCAACCACGACCGCATCCTCGACTTCTCCACCGCCACCACCGGCACCCTCTTCTTCACCCCTTCCGCCGCCTTCCTGGACGACCTCCCCCCACTCCCCTGACCCCCGCTCACAAGACCGGATATCCGGCTGTTCTGACTTATCCGTGGGTGGTTCGGCGCGGCCGCACCGAGCAGTTGCTGGGGGTGTGAACAGGACACGGTGGCCTTGAACAAGGCATGACCTGTTCAAGGGCCCCGCGCGCGGTATGCACCCCCGAGTTGTGTCCCGCCGACTACCCGGAACGGACCTGCGCCTGTGTCCAACCTCCTCCGGCCAACTCCCCTCGCACCGAAGGGGCAAGAGGGACGGATATCCGTCCGTGTTGTCGCGGGGCCGGTGGTGGGGGCGCGAAAGTGTCGGTGGGGTGGGTGAGACTGGGGGCATGTTGCTGAGCGCGGTGGTGGAGACGTCGGCGGCGGTGGGCGGGACGCGCTCGCGGCTGAAGAAGGCCGAGTTCATTGCCGCGCTGCTTGCGCAGGCGACCGATCCGGTCGAGACCGAGATCGTGGTGACGTATCTGTCCGGCGAGCTGCGGCAGCGGCGGACTGGTGTCGGCTGGCGGACGTTGATGGACGCGCCGGCTCCGGCCGCTGAGCCGTCGCTCACTGTCGAGGTGGTCGATCGGACGTTCGGTGAGTTGGCGGAGATGTCCGGCGCCGGCTCCCAGGCTCGGCGGCGTGAGACGGTCGACGCGTTGTTCGGCCAGGCCACCGAGGCCGAGCAGACCTTCCTGCGACTACTCGTGGGCGGCGAGCTGCGGCAGGGTGCGCTGGACGGTGTGATGGCTGACGCGGTGGCCAGAGCGACCGGGATCCCGTTGGAGAAGATTCGCGCCGCGACCATGTTGCGCGGATCGGCGGCTCCGGTGGCGGTCGCCGTACTGACCGAGGGTGAGGCAGGGCTTGCACAGTTCGGTCTGCAGGTCGGGCGCGGGGTGCAGCCGATGCTCGCGCAGTCGGCCACCAGCGTTGCGGAGGCATTCGCCAAGACCGGGACGCCGGCGGCGCTCGAGTGGAAGCTGGACGGGATCCGGATCCAGGTGCATCTCAACGGTGACGAGGTCGTCGTCTACACGCGGACGCTCGACGACATCACCGCGCGGGTGCCCGAGGTGGTGACCGCCGTGCTTGAGCTGGAGGCCCAGCAGGTCGTCCTCGACGGCGAGCTGATCGCGCTGCGACCCGATGGACGACCCGAGCCGTTCCAGGTGACCGGCTCCCGGACGGCGACCCGAGCTGCCACCGGCCCCGAGTCGGTGCCACTGACGCCGTACTTCTTCGACATCCTGCATCAGGACGGGCAGGACCTCCTCGGCCTCGAGAGCACCGAGCGGCACGAGTGGCTGAGCAAACTGATCCCGCCCGAGCGCCGGATCCCGCGACTCGTGACGGACGATCCGGACGAGGGTCAGGCCTTCTTCCAGGACGCAGTACGGCGGGGGCACGAGGGCGTGATGGTGAAGTCGCTGACCGTCCCCTACGAGGCGGGCCGGCGCGGCTCGGGCTGGGTGAAGGTCAAACAGACCCACACCCTCGACCTCCTGGTGCTCGCCGCCGAGTGGGGCCACGGCCGCCGTACCGGCTGGCTGTCGAATCTGCACCTCGGCGCCCGGGACGAGACGACTGGCGAGTTCGTCATGCTCGGCAAGACGTTCAAGGGCCTGACCGACGAGCTGCTGCGCTGGCAGACCGAGCGGTTCCAGGAGCTGGCCGAGCGCGAGGATTCGTACACGGTCTACGTGCGGCCGGAGGTCGTGGTCGAGATCGCGTTCGACGGCGTGCAGACCTCGCCGCGCTATCCCGCCGGCATGGCGCTGAGGTTCGCCCGCGTGTTGCGCTACCGCGAGGACAAGACGCCCGATCAGGTCGATACGGTGCAAACAGTGCGTGCGATCCACGAGGGCTTCGACGGGGAAGGTGAGTCTGATGAGTGAGGACCCGGAGCTGGAGACTCGGCGGATTGCCCACGAGTCGCTGGACCGCGACGACCCGACCGGCTGGTTCGAGAACCTGTACTCCGCTGCCTCGGCGGCTCGGCCGTGATTCCGTGGGACCGCGGCTTCGCGAACCCGCTGCTGACCGAATGGTTCGAGGCTTCGGAGCCGAATGGGATGGGCAAGACCGCGGTGGTCATCGGCGCCGGCACCGGCTGGGACGCCGAGCTGGTCGCCGACCGCGGGTACCAGACCATCGCGTTCGACATCTCCCCCACCGCCGTCGAGACCGCGCAACGGAACCACCCTGACTCGAAGGTGCAGTACGTCGTCGCCGATCTGCTCGACCAACCGGCGGAGTGGCATCACGCGTTCGATCTGGTCGTCGAGATCTACACGGTCCAGGCCCTGCCCATCAGATTGCAGGCAACCGCCATCCAGAAGGTCGGCGAGCTCGTCGCCCCCGGCGGCGCTCTCGTCGTGATCGCCACACCGCGCACTGAAGGTCAACCTGATGAGGAGATTAAGGGTCCGCCGTGGCCACTCACCAGAGCGACCGTTGAGTCCTTCGCGTCGGCTCCTGACCTCCGGCTGATCGCGTTCGACGAGTCGCCTAAGCCGACTGAGCCCACAGCTCTTCGTTGGCGTGCAGAGTTCCTCCGCGACTGACCAGGTCCGCGATCGGTTAGCGTCGGAGCATGACCTCGATCTGGAGCCGAGTCGCCCGCCTCGATGTGAGTTCGGTAGTCGAGCAGGTCGCGGAACAGAGCGGCGTACGGCTTGAGGTTGAAGGGTTGTGCTCGGGCGGCGAGGTTGGCGCGGCGTATGTCCGCTGGGACGACGGGCGCCGGTCGGTTCTGAAGTGGCGGCCTGGTACTCGGCTCGAGGACTTTCAGGCGGGTCCGCTCGCGGTGTCCGAGACCGCGCGGCTGGCCGGGTTGCCGGTGCCGCGGACGGAGCTGGCCGTGCAACTCGACTCTGCGGTCGCGACCGTGCAGGAATTGTTGCCCGGAGCACCTATCGCGGCACTGGACGAGAGCCTGCTGGACCAGGTTCTCGCGGTCAACGAACAGCTGCGACTCCTGCTCACCGGCAACTCGACGGTTCCGAGTCTCAACCTCTACCTGACCTTCGACGGCCCCGGCTTCTGCCTGCACGGTCCGTTGAGGGCGCACGACCGCCGTACGGCGCGACTCGACGACTGGATCACCGCCGTCGGCGCAGACCACCCTGGCCCGCTTCGCGGTGACGACGCCGTACACGTCGATTTCCACCCCGGCAACCTCCTCGTGGTCGACGGCAAACTGACCGGCATCATCGACTGGGATGGCGCCGGCCGCGGCGATCACCGGCTCGACCTCGTCACCCTTCGCTTCGGTCTGCACGGGGGCGACGCCGACCCGGCGGTTGTCGCGCGGCTCGACGCGACCCTCGACGAGATTCCGCCGGACATCCTCCGGCCGCTCTGGGCGCACATGAGTCTGCGGATGACCGACTGGGCCATCCGCCACTTCACCCCCGCCGACGTCGACCACTGGACAACCCTGGCCGAAACTAGGATGGCCAGATGAAGTTTCTGGTTTCCGTCATTGACGACAAGGACAATCCCGGCAGCACGGACCGGATGCCTGCCATCAGCGAGTTCAACGACCGGCTGATCGCCGACGGCTACTGGGTGTTCGCCGGCGGGCTCGCCGACACGGCCAGAGTCATCGACAACCGCGGCGAGCAGGCCCTGATCAGCGACGGGCCGTTCGTGGAATCGAAGGAGTACCTCGCCGGCGTCTGGGTGTGGGAGGCCCCCGACCTGGACACCGCTCTCCAGCTCGCCACCGAGGCGTCGAAGGTCTGCGATCGCAAACTTGAGGTACGCCCGTTCCAGTGAGCTATCCGGGGAACACCTTCCAGTGTCCCTCGGAGATCACCTCGACGATGCCGTCGGTCACCTTGATGGCGGTCTCGTCGTCGATCGCGTACGCCGGACCTGCGATGCCAGCGGCCCACCTCGCCGCATCGGCCATGGTGTTACCGGGCATCTGCTCGTGGTCCAGGTGCGGGTAGATCGAGAAGTCGACGACCCCGAGCGTGCGGTCGTCCACCGCGGCAGGCCAGCTGACGAAGTCGGCGCCGATCCGCGGTGTCATCACCATGCTGCCGGCACTGAGCCCGACCCACACCGTCTCCGATAGCGACGACATGAGATCGGCGAACCCAGACTCCCGCATCCAGTGATGCAGGTACGTCGCGTCGCCCCCGTCCACCAGCAGCACGTCAGCCTCGCGAACCCACGGCACCCACCGCTCCTCGCCAATACTGGGCAACGCAGTGAGCTCCAGGACCCCCAACGACTCCCACCCCAGGCTTGTCATCGAGTGCCACGGAGCCTCACCGGCAACAAAGCGCCGTACCGAGGCAGGCCCCAACATCGGATGCCCCCACTGCGCCGTCGGAATGCAGAGCGCCCGGCACTCCGCGATCGGCTTGCCCAGCAGCTCGACCAACGCCTCGCGGATGCTGTCGTTCGTCACCCCACCGGAGGTGAGCAGAAGCTTCATCTCAGGAATCCTACGCTAGAACATATGTTCGATAGTACTGTAGAGTGGTCGCATGGCGGGGCAAGGTGTAGTGGGGCCGACGGCCTTGCGGATGATGCTTGGTGGTCATCTGCGGCGGCTGCGTGAGCGGGCGGGAGTGAGCAGGACCGATGCCGGCTGGGCGATTCGGGCGTCGGAGTCGAAGATCAGCCGGTTGGAGCTCGGCCGGGTCGGCTTCAAGGAGCGTGACGTCGAGGATCTCCTGAGTCTGTACGGCGTGACTGAGGCCCGCGAGCGTGATCGGCTGCTCGAGCTCGCCCGCGAGGCGAACAGTCGCGGCTGGTGGCATCGGTACGGCGATGTCACGCCGGACTGGTTCGACGCCTACCTCGGGCTGGAGGCGGCCGCGGAGTTGATTCGGACGTACGAGATCCAGTTCGTTCCCGGCCTGCTGCAGACTGCGGAGTATGCGCGAGCGGTTGCTCGGCTGACCGGGGTTACTCGTGGCGATGACGAGATCGAGCGAGTCGTCGCCCTGCGGACCCGGCGGCAGCGGGCGCTGGATCGCGAGCCACCACTCAAACTCTGGGCCGTGGTCGAGGAGGCCGTCCTACGTCGGCCGATCGGCGGCACCGAGGTCCTTCGCGATCAGCTGATCGCGCTGCGCGACGCCGTACACCGCCCCAACGTCACTTTGCAGATCATCCCGATCGGCAGCCCCGGCCACGCGGCGACCGGCGGCGCCTTCAGTCTGCTGCGGTTCCCGCAGCGGGATCTGCCCGACGTCGTCTATCTGGAGCACCTGACCAGTGCGCTCTATCTGGACAAGCGCGACGACGTCGAGTCCTACACGCACGCCCTCGAGCTGCTCGCCTCCACCAGTCCCCCGCCCCAACAGACCGACGCCCACCTTGCTGCGTTGGTCGACCGGCTGACCGGATGAGGCAGCTACCACTGGGGTCCGGCCGCGATCATCGCCCGCACATCGGCCAGCTGCATCGTCGTCGGATCGAGGTCGGTCAGTCCCCAGGTCGCGCCGGCTGCCTCGAACGCCTGCGGATCCATCTCCGGTTCGAGCGCCACCACCACGTCGAATCCCTCCGGCAGCGCGGCCTGCGCGAAGACCTCCCGCAGCCGACCAGTCGCCGCAGCCAGCTCGTCCGGCGACGACAGGTTGACGGGGAAGAAGCCGTCGTACTGCGCCGCGCGCTTGATCGGTTTGAGGTTGCCGGGGAAGCCCGCCACCCAGATCGGCACCTGCCCCTGCGCCGGCCGCGGGAGGAACCGTACGTCGTCGACCAGATAGTGCCGCCCGTGATGCACCACCGAGTCGCCGCTCCAACCGGCCTGAAGGATCGCCAGCGATTCGTCCAGCTGCTCAGCGCGGACCCGATCATCCACGCTCTCACCAGTCCGCGAGTACTCCCCCGCGAACCGATCACTGCCGAGCCCGACGCCCAAGGTCAACCGGCCACGACTCAGCACATCCAGCGTCGCCGTCTCCTTCACCAGCTTCACCGGACGCCGCCGAGCGACCGGTGTCACCATCGGCCCGATCCGCAGGCGCTCAGTCGCGCATGCCACCGCCGCGAGCGTGATCCACGGGTCGGCGACCGCCTGGATCGGTTCCCGCCACCACAGCTGGTCCCACACGAACAGTCCGTCCCAGCCAGCCTCCTCGGCCAGCGCCCCCAGCCGCGCAACCACCAACGGGTCGGCGAGCTCGTCGAACAACGGCAACCACACCGCGGCGCGCATCAGCTCGGCTCCGTGTGCTTGGCGAGCGCCGCCAGGAACTCATCCCACAGGGGCTCGGGGATGCCGTGACCAGCACCGGCAACGACGACCAGCTTCCCGTCCGGTACGGCGTCCCGGATCGCCTCACCATGTGCGACCGAGAAGTACGGGTCGGAGTCACCGTGCACGACCAGCACCGGCATCGTCAGCGCACCGAAGCCACCGCCCTGCGGCCCGTCGAACTTCATCGAGTAGTGGTTCGTCATCACCGCCTCGTAGTTCGCCACCCGCGCCATGTCCGCCCGCACCAGCGCTCTCGCGGCCTCCTCGTCGAACACGCCCGCCGACTCGGCCTCGATCGACCGAACGACGTACTCCTCAACGTCTAAAGGGTCGCCCCAGTCCGGCGTACCGATCTGTGGCAGCTCGCCCGAGGGCGACGGCAGGTCGTCGTCACCGGGTGACGTCGACGCGAAGGTCATCGACGCGACTCGAGGTGCATGGTCAACCCCAAGGATCAGCCCGATCCCACCCGACATCGACTGCGCGACCACATGTGCGCGCGCAACACCCAGCGCATCCAGCAGACCGACCGCATCCGCGGCCAGGTCGCTCATCGCGTACGGCGGCTCGCCGACCGGATAGGTGGTCGAGCGGCCGGTGTCGCGCTGGTCGTAGCGGATCACGTACCGGCCGTAGCCCGCGAGCCTCGTGCAGAACGCGGCATCCCACCACAGCATCGAGGCCGTCCCACCGTGGATCAGCAGCACCGCCGGATCCGCCGGATCGCCGAACGTCTCCGCGCACAGCTCCACACCGTTGACCTGGAACAGCTTCTCTGTCGTCATGCGAACCACGCTAGACCGCAATCCGGATCGCGAACAGCGATTGTTTCCGATCGAAGCAATCGCTGCTCGCGATAGGCCATCAGCTCACCGTCAGTACCTTCGACGGCGTCTGAGTGCCCTGGTGGTCCGCATCCGCCAGCCACACAACGCGATAGGTGTAGGTGCCCTTCGCAGTCGGATTGATGACGAACGAGTACTTGCCGTTGGCAGACAGCACACCCGTGCCGGCCGCCGCCCAGCTCGTCCCGGACTTGCGCTGCAGGTAGGCCTTCGTGCCCTGGTGCGGCGGCGTGAGGTAGCCGTAGAAGTTGCTCGACGCACCCAGCTTGATCGCAGCCGGAGTCAGGTACGACGAGATGCCGGGCCGAACCTCAACGAGCGCAACCGCGCTCCGCGTCCCGAGCAGGCCCGCAGCCCCGTTGTAACCCCACTGGTAATGCGTGGAGACGCCCGGCTTCTGCACCGAAGCCGCCACACCGTTCGCATCCGACGTGACCGTGGCAACCGCCGTGTACGCCGTCGCGTTCTTCGCCTTCGCGTAGAGCACGATCGGAGCACCACTCAGCGGCCCACCGTCGAGCCGAGTGACGGTCGTCGAGACGGTGACCGAACCGCCGTACGTGATCCAGGCCCCGCTCGCCGTCGCGGTGGCCTTCGTCCCGACCAGCAGTACGTCGGCGCCCGGGCTGACCTTGCCTGTGCTGTCCTTCACCCACGCACGGAACGCGTAGCTGGCCGAGTTCGCCAGGCGCGTCATCGTGTAGAGACTCGCGGTCCCGTTGTAGACCGACGTACCCGACGTCACCAGCGGCGGCGGTGTGGAGCCGACGGCCGTGCGGATCATGATCTGACCGAGCGTGATCCCGGCCGGCTTCGTCCAGCGCAGCGTCGCAGCGGACGAACCACCCGTGACCGAGAAGTTCGTCACCGGAGGCGGCGGCGCGGTCAGGTCGGCATAGTTCCGGTCGATCTTCATCGAGACGCCGCCATGCGTCTCGGTGACGTCACCGGCGTACTGGTGGACGCGCTCGTGGTTGGTCCACGTAGTCGCCGGGACGAACCTGCTGGTCCCCACCGGCGTCGAGCCCCAGTGCGCGAACCACAGGTTGTCCGGCCGCGTGTACGCCGTACTCGTGAAGGCGCTCGCGAAGTCGGCGCCGACCGAGCTGGCCGAGCCGTAGACGCCACCCTGGTAGCCACGGGCGTGCAGCTCCTGCGTCCAGCCGCTCGCATACGACAGTACGGCGGCCTTACAGGCGGCCGTCGAGGTGTAGTGCTCGATGTCGCTGTAGATCGAACTGCGCGGCGCGAACCCGAGCGCCTGCGCTGCCGCGACCGCATTGGCCGCGGCGGTCTTGCCCTGGACGAGCGCTGTCGCCGGGACTGCGGACATCTTCTTCTCGGCGCTGAAGGTCGAGCACGGCGCCTGCAGCCCGACGTCGATCAGCAGGAACTGCCAGCCCTTGCCCGCGTTCGTGGTCACCCAGTCCGGCGTCAGGTTCGGCTGATCACACCTCCGGACGCCACCGCTGATGTAGATACCGATGCCCTGGAAGTCCGGCTTCCAGGCGTCCATCGTGGCCTGCGGCGGCGCGGCGCAGGCGTCGAATGCCTCGCCCTTCAGGGTGCCAGTGGCAACAATCGACGGCGCGACGGCGGCCGGCTGGGCGACCTGAGCCACACGCGACTTCGTCACGACCCGCCCGGTCCCGAGGACGTCGGCCGCGGCGCGCTCCGCACCTGGTTCGTAGTACGCCGTCGCCAGCACGCCGGCGTCCTGGACGACGCGGCGCAGCAAGCCCGGCGTGGACGGTGTCGCGGTGACGAGCGGTTCGAGGACCAGCCCGTGACTGCGGCCCGCGGCATCCGCTGGGCAGTTCGCCTGCGCCGTACTGCGGCCGAGATACACCGCCGGCCGGTCGAACCGGACACACGCGGTCGGGTCAGCGGCCAGGTCCACCACTGCCCAGTCGGACGGGACGGTCACCTGATAGCCGCGGTACGAGACGGTGCGGGTCTCCTCCGCGGCGGCTGGGCCGGCGGCCGCCACTCCTGCAATCAATCCAAGGGCAAGCGTGACCACCCCAGGTCTGAACAACCTCACAACAGCTCCTCACTGACGACAGATCCCCCAAGTCAAGCTGCGACGGCATGCCAGTGTCGAAGAGCATCCGGCACTCGACTCGATGCCCGGATGCTATCGGCGATCGAAAGACGCCACGCCGCCGCTGCACTAAGTGGCAAGCTCCCGCGCAATCACGTCGAACGGTACGGCGCGCGCTTCGGCCACGACGGCGGTTGCCGCGAGCCCCAACTGCCGGCGCGCTTCCACCTCGGCGCCTTCGCGAGCGTCCAGCTCGTCGGGGATGATCTGCGGCGCACCGATCCGGATCCGCTCCACCCCGGCGATCGTCAGCAGCCGCAGCGCGTCCGCCGGACGGCCTTCGGCCAACTCGACCCCGGCGATCAAGTCGACCGCGTCGATCACGCCTTCGGTGAGGTTGATCTCGCGATAGATCCGCAACGCCTCCAACGAAAGCCTGCGTACGTCGGCATAGTCGCCGACTTGATGGCGTACCAGCGCTAGGTTGCAGAGCGTGGCTCCCAGCCCGCGCAGATCCTCCTGCGCCCGCCAGATCGCACACACCTCCTGGAACACCGCTTCGGCCTCTGCGGTCCGGCCGAGTCCGCGGAGCGCAGTACCGACCAGATTCTGCGCGGCCGCCCGCAACCGTTCATTGGCCAGGGCCGCGAAGATCTCCACCGCCTCGGTCGCCTGTTTCAGGCACTGCTCGTAGTCGCGGCCGGCGAGACTGGTGATCCCGAGTCCGATCAGGGAGGCGCCGTACCCGCGCTCATCACCGAGGTCCCGGAACATCTGCAGCGCCTGTTCCCCGAGCACCCGCGCCTCGCCGTACTGGCCGCTGTTGCGGGTCAGCGACGCCGAGACGCGGATCGAGGTGGCGCGCTCGACGGTCGGCTCCGGATCGGCGGCCGCGAGCGCGCGCCGCAACCAGTCGCGGCCGGTGTCGATCGCGCCGTGACTCCACCAGTACCACCAGGTCGGGGTGACGATGTCGAGCACCAGCGGCGGATCGTTCTCCAGCGCGAATTCGATCGCGGCCCGGAGATTCGCTTCCTCCAACCGGAGTTCGCGATCCAGTTCGGCATGGTCGGCACCGCCGTACCGCTCGGTCCGTCCGGCGAGGTTGGCGCACCAGCGCGCGTGCTCCCGCCGTACGGCGTCCTCGTCGCGGCCGAGGCGGTCGAGGGCGTAGTCGCGGATGGATTCCAGCAACCGGTACCGGCGACCGCCCTCGCCGATCGTGACCGTGAGCAGCGAGCGCTCGTGCAGGTCGGCCAGGATCACCGGGATCTCGGTCGCGGGGATCCCGTTGCCGCCAGCAACCTGTTCGGCCGCCTCCAACGTGCAGCCGCCAGCGAAGACAGCGAGCCGATCGAGCACCGTCCGGGACGGCGGATCGAGGAGCGCGTGACTCCAATCGATCGCGGCTCGCAGGCTCGAATGCCGGGCGCCCGAGTCCCGATTGCCGGACACCAGGAGCCGGGTCCGCTGGTGGATGCGGGCGGCCAGCTGATCCAGCGTGAGGGTCCGGACCAGACCGGCGGCCAGCTCGATACCCAGCGGAAGATGGTCGACGGCGGCACAGATCGCGGTGACGCGCTCATCGCCCGGCAGCAGTTCCTCGGCTCGGCAGCGGACGCGAAACAGCTCGGCCGCAGCCTCGGGATCGAGCGCCCCGAGTTGGTGGGTCTGCTCGGCGCGGAGCCGCAGCGGCCGTTGCGAGGTGACCAAGATCGAGAGCCGTTCTGCCTTCCACTGCAGCGATCTGACCACCTCGGCAACACCGTCGACGACATGTTCGGCGTTGTCCAGGACGAGGAGCGCGCCGGCCAGACGATCGGCGCATTCGGGCAGTGGATCACCAGCGCCAGGGTCGATACCGATGGCTGCCGCGAGGGCCGGCACCACCGCGGAGTCGCTGCTCAACGCAGCCAGATCGCACCAGGCGATCGGCCGGTTGGCGCGCCGTACAGCGATGGCTGTTTCGCGGGCGAGCACGGTCTTGCCGGCACCCGGGCCGCCGACGATCGTGACGAGGCCCGGTCGATCGAGCTCATCGAGCAGGGTGTGAACGTCGTCGGTGCGGCCGACGAAGTGATCGCGTGGAGTCAGCCAGATCAGGTCGGGCAGGCGGCTCGGACGAGGCGCTTCGGGGGCCTGCAGCAACGGATCTTGCCGGAGCAGCTGCAGCTCCAGTTCGGTGGTCGCCGCTGAGGGATCCACGCCCAGTTCGTCGGCGAGGCGGGCGCGGAGGCGCTGGATGCGTTCGAGCGCGTCGGCCTGCCGACCCGCGCGGTAGAGCGCGATGACGGCCAGGCCGGTGAGGCGTTCGTCGAGCGGGTGGTCGATCACGAGACGTTCCACATCCGCGGTGATGTCGATGCCGAGATCCAGTTCGAGCTCGACCCGCTGCACGAGCAGTTCGCGGTGCAGGTCATCGAGCTTGGTCGCCTCGACCGCGATGAACGGCAGGTCCCGCAGATCGGCGAAGGCCGGTCCCCGCCACGCGGCCAACGCCTCCGTGACCACAGTGAGCGCGCGCTTCGTTTCGCCGGTACGACGGAATGCGGCCGCCTGCGGTACCGCCTCATCCACGGCGTCCACGTCCGCCAGCGCCGAATCCAGCGCGTAGCCGCCGGACTCCCGTCGTACGACGGAACTGTGTGCACCTAACGCACGACGGAGCCGGTGGGACAGGACGCGGAGTCGCTCGGCGATGCGCTCGGGTTCGAGCTCCTCGTCGCCCCAGAGGTCGCGGGCGATCGCCTCATCGGGCACGATCCGCCCACGCGCCAGCGCGAGCCGCACCGCGAGCGTGCGCTCCATCCGCCGCGCGATCTCGAACGACTCGTTCCCGACCCTGAATCCCACCGGTCCCAGAACGTGCAGATCCAGCCGGTGATCCCCCGATCCCGTCATGCGTTACATCTGACAGCCCGAGCGGACTACTCCGCAAGAAGCTTTCGGGCACTCAACTCCGGGTTTGTTTCTTGGTCTTCGGGTCCTTCGCGGTGTCGTCGGCGAGCTTCTGCATCCGGTTGCAGAACTCGTCCGCGGTGATGCGGGCGGCCGCGAGCTCGGCGTAGATGCTGCGGGACGGCTGGTCCATGGTCGAGTACCAACTCGCGAAGTACGTCGTCCAGTTGTTCGCGCCACCGGAGGTGATCAGCGCGGCGGACGACGCGGCACCCGGGGTCAACGTGATCCCCTCGGTCGAACCCTTCACCACCGTCGGCGAACCGGTCAGCCCGGTGAACTTGCCGGCGGCCTCCTTGGACAGCATGACGCGCAGGTACTCCAGACCGCCTGCCTTGTTCTTCGCCTTCGCGGGAACGATGAAGTTCTCACCGGCCGCGATGTGCGTGCAGTCCACCGGCAGCTTGGCGCCGTCGAGCAGCGGCGTGAAGGTCGCGGTCGTCTGAAAGTCCTTCGGCGCGACCAGCTTCTGCTCGTTCTCCAGCCACGAACCGGACGGGATGAACGCCGCCTTGCGCTGGTTCCAGGCGGTCTGCGACTGGATGTGATCGAGCCCCTCGGTGCCCGGCATGATGAAGCCCTTGCCCTTGAGCTCCAGCAACGCCTCCGCCCCGAGCTTGATCGAAGGATGCTTCCACGCGTCCGGCTGGAGCTCGTCGATCGCCTTGATCACGTCGTGCCCGCCGTGCTTGACCGCCAGGTCGAGGACGATCGCGCCGATGTAGTTGCCGAACTTGCCCTGATGCGTGAGCGGCGCGATCCCGGCCTTCTTGATCTCACCGCACAGCGTGATGAAGTCGCTCCAGGTCTTGGCCGGCTCCCACCCGTGATCGGCGAACAACTTCTTGTCGTACCAAAGCGCATAGACAGTCAGCACGTACTCGAGCACCTGCGGCTTGCCGTCCAGCTGCGCGGCCTCGAGCGCGATCGGTTCGAGGGTGTCGCGCACCTTCTTGTTCGGGTCGTCGATCGACGGAGCGTCGAACAGCTCGGTCAGGTCGCTGAGCTGGCCGGTCGTGGCGAGCGTCGACATCGGCAGCAGCTGGGCGCCGGAGTTGTCGATCACGTCCGGCGGGTTGCCGCCGTTGAACCGCGGCTGCAACTGCGGGGTGATGTCGGTGATCCCGGTGTGCTTGATCGCGACACCGGCGTACTTCTTCTTGTACAACTCCTCGTGCGCCTTGGCGTAGTCGTCGCCGTACCCGCCCTTGAAGATCACGACATCGAGCGGATCCGCAGCCTTCACTCCGAAGGGATTGGTCGCGGTCTTCTCCGCACCACCTCCGCCACCCGACGGGCTGTCGTCGCTGCCGGACGCGCACGCGCTCAGCAGCGTGCTGCCGCCGGTGGCGAGCAGGGTGCCAACCGCAGCTCGCTGCAGGAAGGTCCGTCGTGACACATCGTTCATGGAGGGCGCCCTCTCGATGGAAACATTTCGCCGTACTGATCTTTTGTCATGAAGAATTGTTCCGGCTGGGAGGGTCAAGTCAAGGGGTGGGTCGGTGGGCGATCGGCGGGGTGAGACGGCCTAGGATTTCGCGGTGACTGATCTGGATATGTTCGGCGACCTGGACGCGAACGCTCTGCCGGAGCGTCAGCAACGGATCCTGGTGGTGATCCGGGACTGGGTGCAGCGGCACGGGTACTCGCCGAGCAGCCGGCAGATCGGTGACGCGGTCGGCCTGCGCTCGTCGTCCTCGGTCTCCAAGCACCTGACCAGCCTCGAGGACAAAGGCTTCCTGCGCCGCAGCCCCTCGGTCTCCCGGCCGATCGACGTACGGACGTTCCTGCCCGAGTCGGTGAGCCGCGAAGACAACGGCTCGAACGTGCCGGTGCCGGTCGTCGGTGACATCGCCGCCGGTACGCCGATCTCCGCGATCGAGCACGTGGACGACGTCATGCAACTCCCCCGCGAGCTGACCGGTCGAGGCAATGTCTTCGGTCTCCGGGTGCGTGGTGAGTCGATGATCGATGCCGCGATCTGTGATGGCGACATCGTCGTGGTCCGCCAGCAGCACGAGGCGCACTCCGGTCAGATCGTCGCGGCGATGATCGACGAAGAGGCGACGGTGAAGGTCTACAAGCGCCGCAACGGCCACGTCTTCCTCGAACCGCGCAACCCCGCCTTCGAGGTCATCGACGGCGACAACGCGGCCATCCTCGGCATCGTCGTCTCGGTGCTACGCAGCGTCTAGTCCAAAGCCGACTAGTTACGCGGTTCGAGGCGGTGTCGCGGCGTCGCGGTGTCGCGACCCCGCTGGGGAGCGCTACCCCACCGAATCGGCACACCACCGAATCGGCAGGTAGCACTCCCCGGTCGCGTGCAGCGTGGTGGTGGATCCTCCCCAAACCGGTTTGGGGAGGATGCCGGCCGGTGTCGAACTGGTGTGGGGTGGATATCGGCCGTATTCGGGGGGGATCCTCCCCGGATCGCCACAGGCAGTGCGCTGGCGCTCCCCGAACCGGTTTGGGGAGTGGAGCGGCGGCTGGCGTCGCCTGAACTGCCTCAACTAATCGGCTTGGGGCCCCATCTGCTGGGTTCACCCATCCGCTTGTGGGTTCTGTACTCGCATGCGGGTGCAGAACCCACAACCTCATGGGGGAACCCACGAGATGCATCGGGGCCGGAGGCGGGACCACTGCCAACCCGGCTCCATCCCGCACGGCAACCAAGCCCGGCACCACGAGTCTTCCCGGACGGCAACCGAGCCCCGGCAACCCGAGTCTTCTTTTCCGCGCGTCAGCCGAAGCCCGGTCACCCAAGGGCAGCGTGAAACCGCGGTCACCGGACCCCGCCATCCAGCCCAGCCACCGCGGCGCCCAGCCACGCTGTCTTTCAGGTCGGCCGGGAGCGGTGATCAGCCACAGCGCACGTCCCCGGCCGAGAACCTTTCGGCCCGCACCCCCGACTCGACCACCAAAGACGGCCGACAAAACCCAGAGGGCGAGCCGAGCGGACGGCTGAGCCGGATGGCGAGGCCGGCGACCGCGGCTCCACGTCGCCTTGGGCTGGCGGGCTGTGGCTGAGGTGCGTGACGCTCGAGTTCTTGCGTTAGCCGGTAAAAATTCGGGTCCCCGCGACGATTTTCTTCCGACTAACGGGCCAGACCTCCCAGGGGGCCCGGGATCGCGGGTCGGCGGTCACCTTGAGCACCCGCCAGCCACTGTTCGGCCGCGTACGTGGTTGAGCCGTGCACGACGTCGTACCGGCTCGAGGCGCGGTGGGTGGTGGCGACGTGGGCCTGGCGCAATCACGATTCCCTGAACCGGTTTGGGGAGGATGGGCGCGGTCGCTAGGGTGGTCTGGGGAGGATTCACCGCCCGAATGCGGCCCGGATCCACCCCGAACCGGTTTGGGGAGAACCCCGGCCGGGGGCGGTGGAACACGGGGCCTGCTCGCCGGTTCTGGGTGGTAGTAGGGCTCGCTGAGGTCGCCGTACTGGACCGTGCTTGACCCGACCCCGAACCGCCTAACTAACCGGCCTTGGCATCTAGTCCTGCCTCGGTACGACGGTGTAGCCCCGCGCCCGGATTGCGTCGAACCCGCGCTCGCGGATCTCGGCGGACGGGAACACCGCGACCACCTTCTTGGTGATCAGGTCGAACTCCGGCGGCGCGACCCCGAGTTCACCGAGCACCTTGGTGATCGTCCGCGTGCAATGACTGCAGGTCATGTCCGGCACCTCGAACACTTCGGCTTCCGTGTCGGGCACCGGCTTGGCATGGTCGACGACGGCCGGGACGACCTCGATGTGGTCGAGCAGCCGCACGAACGTCTCCACGAAGGTGTCGGCGACCAGCGCGAGCACGCTCGTCCGGCCCTCGTCGTACACCTGGGGGTTGCGGGCGAGGCAGCGCGGTCGCTGTCCGGGGGCGAGCTGGCTGTACTGCGCGCCGCTCGGCAACGGTTCGAGGCTGTCGTCCTGCGCGTGCGCCAGCTGCGCGTCCTTCATCGCGCGGAGTGCGACCACGGTGTCGACGGAGTAGCGCACCCGGCCGGCGAACGTGACGAGCGAGGCCGGGATCATCCCGCGGCGGTAGGTCGACGCTTGCAATCCCCAGTACCAGGTCGTCGCGACCGCGTCGAAGATACCGCTCTCTCCGAGTCCACGGGCCAGCTCCGCGGCGTCGCCGTACGGCGTCTGCGCCACCAGGAACGCGTGCTGGACGAGCGTCCGCGCGGCCGCGTCCACGCCGGTCCGGAAGATCTCGGTCGGAGTCCGATCGGTGGTGGTTGCCGCTAGCAACTTGATCGCGCTCTCCGGGAGTTCCGCCGTACGGCGCTCCAGCTCAGCGTCGTTCTCCAGCCGCGCCCACAGTTCGAGCGTCGCCTCGCGCGCGACCACCGGGACGACCGCGCCGAGCGGTCCCGTGTGGGCGACGTTCACGATCCCCCGGCTGTCGCGCCAGGTGATCCGCTGCGCCGCCGAGGTGACCAGGTACGGCGGGCACGGGGACATCGCCTTGGTCACGTACTCGAGTTGCGCCGCACTCAGTTGGCCGCCGAGAACGCGAGCAACCGCTTCCTCGCGGTACTCGATCCGTTGCTCTGCGACCGTGGTCGCGGCGTTCTGCAGCAACCCCGGTACGGCGAGCTCGAACAAGATGCGCGCCACCTCGGAGCGATCGTCCGAGAGACGTGGTTCAGCGGTCATCGGCGCCTCCCGGGACTCCAACGGCACTCCCGAGTCTAGGAACTGCCGCCGAGTCGGGCCGGGTCGCGCGGCGTGTCCGGTCTACTGTCGACCCGTGAGCAGCACGCAGGCAGACAGCCCCGAGGCGAACGGCAGCGAGAGCCTTCTCACCGTCGTCGTCGCCCTGACCGCGAACATCCTGATCGCCCTCGCCAAGAGCGTCGTCGCCGTCATCACCGCCTCCGCGTCGATGGTCGCCGAAGCCGCCCACTCCTGGGCCGACGCCGGCAACGAGGTGTTCCTGCTGATCGGCGAACGCCGAGCCGCCAAACCCGCCGACGCCAGCCACCCCCTCGGCTACGGCCGCGTCGGCTACATCTGGTCCATGTTCGCCGCCTTCGGCCTGTTCGCCGTCGGCGCCGCGGTCTCGGTCTGGCACGGCATCCAGGCCCTCCGCAGCGGCGAACCCGAAGAAGCGTCGTACACCTGGGCGTACGCCGTACTCGGCATCTCATTCGTCCTCGAAAGCATCTCGTTCCTGCAGGCTCTCCGGCAGACCCGGTCAGCCGCCTCCCTGCGCCACATCCGCCCCCTGCACTACGTCAAGGCCACCTCGAACCCGATCCTGCGCGCGGTCTTCGTCGAAGACCTCGTCGCCCTGATCGGCATCGTCGTCGCCGCGGCCGGCATCGCCCTGCACCAACTCACCGGCAACGCCGCCTGGGACGCGATCGGCTCGATCGTCGTCGGCCTCCTGCTCGGCTTCGTCGCCCTCTTCCTGATCAGCCGCAATATGGACTTCCTCACCGGCGAAACCGTCAGCCCCGCCGCCCACGACCGAGCCCTGCACGCCCTCCTCGAACACGACGAGATCGAAGCCGTCAGCTTCCTGCACATGGAATGGGTAGGCGCCGACCGCATCTTCCTCGTCGCCGCCGTCGACCTCACCGGCGACGCCCCCGAATCCGACGTCGCCGCCCGCCTCAACACCATCGAAGACGCCCTCAACGCCCGCCCCGAAATCCAGCGAGCCCTGCTCACCCTCACCCGCCCCGGCGACCCCACCCAACTCCTCCCTACTACTTGAGAGCGGTTGCGGACTTCTCCCAGTTCTCGTGGAGGTTGTTGAGGTAGGACTGGGCTTGCGCGCCGGGACGGGCGCCGCGGGCGAAGGCTCGCATGTTGCCCGCGCCGGCGTTGTAGCCGAGGGCAACTAGTTCGTCCTTGGTGAGGTCGGATGAGCGCTTCGCCGGGAGGCGGTTGGTGAGGTCGTGGAGGTGGTAGGCGGCGGCTTCGATGGCTAGGTCGGGATGGTCGGGGAGCTCTTCCCATTGGCGCTTGGCGAAGCGGCCGCGTTTGGTTTCGTTGAAGGCGGCGCGGTGCATGTTCGCGATGCCGAAGGAGGCGTCCGGCTTGATGCGCTGCCAGGATCGCTCGAGCTCCGGGGTGTGCGGTTTGTAGTCCTCGTTGTAGAGGATCGCCATCAGGAGCTGCGGGTTCACGCCGGCCTTCTTGGCCGACTTCCGGACCTGTACGGCGAAGTGCGCCGGATCGTAGTCGTCGTACCAGTTCCCCACCGACCGCTCAGCCGGTGGCAGCTGGGTGGATTTCGTCGGCTTGGGCGTGGGCTTCGTCGAGACGACCTTCTCCGGCGCCGCCTGCGGTTCCTCGTTGTCCCGTGCACTCCAGACCCCGACCACGAGCACACCAGCGACGACGATCCACCAACGCTTGCCCACTCACCCACGGTAGCCGTTCTCGCCCTTCGCACCTCACTGGACATCCGCCATTGGCGATGTAACATCAGAGATGGCATATCCCAGCGAACGGAGATGACCATGACTGCGACGGACCCCGGCACCGACCAGCGCGTCACCGCACAACTCCTGCGCTCGGCGGACGCAGTGTCGTACGACCCACTCGTCGAGGTCGACTGGGACACACCGCTCGACACCGGGCTGCACGGTCTGACTCCCGAGTGGAGCACGCTGTACGGGACGGCGTACTGGCATGAGATGGGCGAAGAACGCCAGAGAGCGCTCACTCGGCAGGAGGCGGCGTCGGTCGCGAGTACCGGGATCTGGTTCGAGATGATCCTGCAGCAGATGATGCTGCGCGACTTCTATGCCAAGGACCCGACCGATCCAGACTTCCAGTGGGCACTGACCGAGATCGCCGACGAGTGCCGGCACTCGATCATGTTCGCCCGCGGTGCCGCCAAGCTCGAAGCTCCGCCGTACCGGCCGCGCCGCCACGTGATCGAGCTCGGTCGCGCCTTCAAGACACTCGCCTCGGCCGAGACCGCGTACGCAGCGATCCTGGTCGCCGAGGAGGTCACCGACGTCATGCAGCGGGACTGGATGCGCGATGAGCGCATCCTTCCGTTCGTGCGGACGATCAGCAACATCCACGTCGTCGAGGAGTCACGGCACATGAAGTTCGCCCGCGAGGAAGTGCGCGAGCAGCTCGCGGGCTCCGGCAAGCTCCGGCGGTTGAAGAGCAGCGTGATCGTCGCTGCCGCGGCGTACTTCATCATCACCAGCATGGTGAACGCCGACGCTTACGCCGCCGCCGGCCTCGACGTAGAGCGCTCTCTGCGCGAAGCCCGGGACAACGAGCACTACAAGTCGATGCTGCGCTCGAGCTGCGCCGGGCTGATGGAGTTCCTCTCCTCGGTCGGCCTGCTGACTCGCCCGGCCGTCGCCATCTACCGCCGCGCGCACCTGATCTGACCCACCGATGCCCTACGCGATCACGCAGTCCTGCTGCAGCGATGCGAGCTGTGTGTCGGTCTGCCCGGTCAACTGCATCCACCCCACGCCACAAGAACGCGCGTTCGGCAGCACCGACATGCTGTACGTCGACCCGGACACCTGCATCTCCTGCGGCGCCTGCGCCGATGCGTGCCCCGCGGACGCGATCCACCCGATCGAGACCCTCACCGGTCACCTGCAGCAGTACGCCGCCATCAACGCGGCGTACTTCGACGACATCCCCGCGCCCGCCGATCCGTCCCCGAACTTCCACCCGTGGGAACCACCCGCCCCGAAACGACCGTTGCCTTCGGCCCGTATCCCGTTGCGGGTGGCAATCGTCGGCACCGGCCCGGCCGGGATGTACGCGGCCGAGGACCTCCTGCTGCATACCGACGCCGAGGTCACTCTGATCGACCGTCTGCCCCAGGCCGGCGGCCTCCTCCGGTACGGCGTCGCTCCCGACCATCTGGCGACCCGGCGAATCGCCGACCGCTTCACGCGGTTCCACGACCACCCGCGGACCCGCACGATGCTCGGTGTCGACGTCGGCAGTGCCATCACCCACGACGAGCTGCTCGCTCATCACAACGCAGTCATCTACGCCGTCGGCAGCGCCGACGACCGCCGCCTCGGCATCCCCGGCGAGGACCTCCCCGGCAGCATCGCCGCCCGCGAACTGGTCCGCTGGTACAACGGCCACCCCGAGTCAGCGACCTTCGATCTCCCCGCCGGGCGCGTCGTGATCGCGGGCTCCGGGAACGTCGCTCTCGACGTCGCGCGCATCCTGGCGTCAGATCCGGCGGCCCTCCAGAACACCGAGATCTCCCAGAGAGCGCTCTCTGCCCTCGCCGAACACACCAACCGCGAGATCGTCATCCTCGCCCGCCGCGGCCCGGCCGAAGCGTCGTACAGCATCCCTGAACTCCTGGAGCTCAAGCACCTCCCCGGATTCGAACTGGTCGTCGACGACCACGACCCGCGCATCCGCGCCGCCATCACCGAACCAGCCGGCACCAAGGCCGCCGCACTGCGCGACGCCGCCTTCGAGACCATCGACTGGGCATCCATCCCCAAGCCGGGTCGGCGCATCGTGCTCCGGTTCTACGCCTCGGCGGCCGAGCTCATCGGGGACGACCGGGTCCGCGCCGTCCGCATCACCGAGGGTGTCGAGCTCGGCACCGAACTGTTCATCCGCTCGGTCGGCTACCGCGGTACGGCGATCCCGGGCCTCCCGTTCGACGAGGACACCGCCGTCGTACCGAACGAGGCCGGTCGCGTCACCGACCGGCCGGGCACCTATGTGGTCGGCTGGATCAAGCGCGGCCCGTCCGGTGGGATCGGCGCCAACCGGACCTGCGCCAAAGAGACCGTCGACGCCCTGCTCGCGGACGCAACAGCCGGCCGACTCCCGGCTCGCGGCGGTTCGCTCCGCACATTCGCCCGCCTGGCGAAGCGCCGCCGCAACAAATAGCCGGCCTTTTGTGACCGCGCACAAAAGCACTCGGAAATCTTTACCTCCGGACCTGAAGCGCTCGAACGACATCACCCGGAAGAATCATCATCGACCCCGCCCCGATTCCGAAAGGTGTCTTCGAGTGCGAAGATTATCCCTCGTCGTGAAAGCCGTCCTCGCCGCAGCAGTGGTCGGCCTGGTCGCCGTCCAGCCTGCCTGGACCGCCACGACGCCCTCCCCCACCGTCACCGCGACCCGGTACTACGAGCAGCCGGGCCCGCACCAGGTCACCAAGGTCACCGGCGGCCCCGACCACACGCTCTACTACCCGTCCGACCTCGCCTCGGACACCGCCAAGCACCCCGTCATCCTGTGGGGCAACGGCACCGGCGCCACGGTCAGCCAGTACGACGAGGCCCTGAAGCACTGGGCGTCGTGGGGCTTCGTCGTCGCCGCCGCGAACACCGGCCAATCCGGATCCGGCAAGGAGATGCTCGCCGGCGGCACGTTCCTGATCGCCGAGAACGGCCGCTCCGGCAGCATCTTCCAGGGCAAGATCGACACCGCGAACATCGGCGCGGCCGGCCACTCGCAGGGCGGCGGTGGCACCATTGCGGCCGCCTCCGACGCGATGGTCAAGGCCAGCTCGCCGATCCAGCCCGGTCCGCAGGGATCGGTCCCGGCGATGAAGGGACCGAGCCTGTTCATCGCCGGACAGCTCGACTACATTGTGCCCTCGCCGTACGTCCGCGGCCGGTACGCGTGGGCGACGACCTACCCGGCGTTCTTCGCCGAACTGAAGGGCTCGGACCACTTCTTCCCCGGTGACACCCGCAAGCGTTTGATCGGGGTCGAGACGGCCTGGTTCCGCTACTGGCTGGCAGGCGATCAGCAGGCGAAGGGGGTCTTCTTCGGCCCGCGGCAGTCGGCCGAACTGTTCAACGACGACGGCTGGTCGTCGGTCGACCGCAACAAGAAGGCCGACGCGATCAGCTGACCAGGGCGGTAAGGAGGCGGCGATGCGGCAAGCCAACCGAGAGCTGACCCGGCTCTTGCGCACCGGCCCGTTCGAGTCCGCGCTCGACTCGGCCATCGCCGCCGCCAACATGTCACTGGAAGACCTGCGGCTACGGCTGGACGCCAAGGGCGTCACAGTCAGCCGTACGACGCTGTCGTACTGGCGGCGTGGCCGCAGCCGGCCCGAGCGAGGCGAGTCGCTCGAGGCCGTGGCCCGGATCGAGGAGATCCTGGACCTGCCCGCCTCGTCCCTGCGGGCGCTGCTCGGTGCCCGCCGCCCGCGCGGCCGCTGGATCGATCACCCGCCCGGAACACTGGATCGCTGGAAGCTCTGGCCGTCCTCCGAGCCGCTTCTCAAGGCCCTCAACGCCCCGCCCGACGGCCAGCTCGCGTTCCTCGACACCAGCGACCTGCTCGTCGTCAACGAGGACGCCGGAATCCGCCGGCAGCGCGTCCGGCTCGTCGCCGAGGCCCGCGCCGAACGGGTCGACCGCTGCATGGTCTACCACGAGATGGACGACCCGCAGAACCTCGTTCCCGAGCTGGCCGGCGTGACGTTCGGCCGCCGCGGCCGGGTTCGGTGCGATCTGGAGAACCGCCAGTTCGTCGCCGAGTTCCTCTTCGACCGGCCGCTCGAGACCGGCGAACACGCGATCATCGAGTACGAGCTCAAGCTCCCGGTCAGTCAGCCGATGGACAACTTCTATCGCCACTTCACCCGCCCGGGCGGCCTCTACACCCTGCAACTGCGGTTCCTCGGCCGGCAACCCGCCTGGGTGCGCCGCTCCGATCGCTCGCACACGGCGAACCTCCACCTGAGCGAGGCCGGTACGACGTCATTCGCCGTACCGGAGGTCCGTCCGGGCACGGTCGGCGTCCGCTGGGCCTGGTGAATGCGCGTAAAACTGTGAACAGAACAGCGCTCTGACCAGCACGAACGCAGCGAATTCAAAAGTGCGGAACAGCATTCGAACCGACCGCAAATAGCGTCGCTACCGTCCTCCTACGGAATTCCCGCCCCAAGGAGGTAGCAATGCGCTCTCTGCGTAGAGCGGTACCCCTGTTGGCCGCCGCAGTGGCCACTGCCTTACTGATGCCGCACGCATCAGCGGCCGAACCGAAAGGTGTCGTCGACACGTCAGCGCGTCAGCCGGTGGCCGGTCTCTACTTGGTCAAGCTGAAGAACGCGTCGCTCAAGCAGCAGGACCGGGCAACAATCGGCAGCGCGGCCTCGACGCTCGCCGACCGGTACGGCGGCAACGTCACCGAGGTGTTCAGCACCGTCATGCAGGGCTTCGTCGTGAAGAACCTCAGCGACCAGCAGGCCCGGCGGCTGGCCGCCGACCCCACCGTCGCCTCCGTCGTCCAGTCCGGCACTGCCCACGCCGCGAACACCCAGGACAACCCGCCGAACTGGGGCCTGGACCGCATCGACCAGCGGAACCTCCCACTGGACAAGAAGTACACCTACCCCAAGGACGGGGCCGGGGTGAACATCTACATCGTCGACACCGGCATCCGCTACGCCCACCAGGAGTTCGAGGGCCGGGCCAAGTTCGGCGCCGACTTCGTCGAACCGCCGACCAACGGTGAGGACTGCGACACCGCGAAGAGCCATGGCACGCACGTGTCCGGGATCGCCGCCGGCAAGACCCGCGGGGTGGCGAAGAAGGCCACGCTGTGGGCGGTCCGCATCCTCAACTGCCAGTCCAGCGGCCAGGACACCGACATCGTCGCGGCGGCCGAGTGGATCGCGAACAACGCGAAGAAGCCGGCCGTCGTCAACCTCAGCGTGTACGCCGACAACCCGGCGATCGGCGTCGACGCGATCAAGAGCGCGATTGCCACCTCCGGCGTGCAGTGGGCGCTCATCACCGGCAACAACGGCGGCAACGCGTGCGACTACGGTCCTGGTGGCCGCGTCGACACCGGTGTCCGCACCGCCAACGCCACCAGTTCGGACTCGCGGGCGGGTGATTCGAACGACGGGCCGTGCACCGATCTGTTCGCGCCCGGTTCGAACATCAACTCGTCCGTCAACTCGTCCAACTCGTCGTACGGGAACCTGTCCGGTACGTCGATGGCCGCGCCGCACGTCGCAGGAGCCCTGGCCCTGCGACTGGCCGAGCAGCCGAGCGCGTCGCCGGCCCAGCTCAAGTCCTGGGTGCTCGACAACGCGACCACCGGCAGGATGACCAACATCCGCTCCGGCACCCCGAACAGGCTGCTGTACATCCCGAACGGTCCGACGACCCCACCCACGGGTGACTTCACCGTGACGGCCGATCCGGCGTCCGGTTCGGTCCTGGCCGGCAAGTCGGTCTCGGCCACCATCAAGACCGCCGCGAGGACGGCCGCGGGACCGGTCACCGGAGGGCGCACCGGTGGGGGCGCCGGTCCCGCGGTCGTCGGCGGCCGGCCGACCACTGTCGCCGAGTACCCGTTCATGATCTCGATGCGGCGCGAGGGCTCGTCGTTCCCGGGGCAGCAGTCCTGCAGCGCCTCGTTGATGGGACCGCACACGGTACTGCTCGCCGCGCACTGCCTGGTGGAGAAGCCAGGGCGCAAGTGGTTCGTGTACGGCGCGACCAACCTCAACGACTCCGGTTTCGTCGCCGAGATCAAGTCCCAATGGGTGCATCCCAAGCACGTCAACTACCAGGGCGGGTACGACGTCGCCGTCGTCCAGCTCGATCGCGATGTCCCGGTACCGGCCGGGATGACGTATCCGACCATCGCCACCGACACGAGCAAGGAGTCGGTCGGCACGAACGGCCTGGTGCTCGGCTGGGGCAAGACCGCCCAGAACACCTACAGCGAGGTGTTGCGCAAGGCAACCATCCCGGTCGCGCCCGACAGCGGCTGCAACGAGCGGTACACCGGTACGTACAAGCCGGCCCTGATGCTCTGCACCGGCTTCTCCGACGGCCGCATGGGGACCTGCCCCGGCGACTCGGGCGGACCGTTCCTGGTCGGCACCACGATCGTCGGAGTCTTCTCCTGGATGGACAACGCCTGCAACTGGTACTCGGTCTACGCCCGGGTGTCGACGTACAAGACCGAACTGCTCGAGCAGCTGGGTCAGACCGGTCCGGAGCCGACCGGTGACATCAGCTTCTCGGCGAGCGGACTGCCCAGCGGCGCTACAGCGAGCTTCAGCCCGGCCAAGGTGAACGTCGGCGGTTCGTCGCAGCTCACCATCAGTACGTCGGCCTCCACCCCGGCCGGCGACTACACCGTGACGGTGACCGGCACGAAGGGCACGGCCAGCCAGCAGGCGACGTACAAGCTGACCGTCACTGGTGGCAGTACCGGCACTCTCACGCTCGTCAACCCGAATCACGTGACCTCGAAGAAGGGTGAGGCGGTCAGCCTGCAGATGGCGGCCGGCGGCGGATCGGGGAGCTACACGTTCTCGGCCACCGGGTTGCCGGCCGGCCTGAGCATCAACTCGTCCACGGGCCTCATCAGCGGCTCCCCCACCACAGCAGTCACCTACCGACCGACCGTCAAGGTCACCGACAGCGCCGGAGCTTCGGCCTCAGCCACCTTCTACTGGTTCATTTTCCCGTTCTGATTCCCTGAGAC
>NZ_BAAANF010000027.1:38978-156231 GCF_039529655.1 Kribbella yunnanensis
GTTCCTGTTGGATGGAGGTCCGACGACGAGGGGTGGTGTGCGGGTGATCGCGTGGGACGGCGTCATACCGAGGGTGCTCGTGCCGCATCTGGGCTTCGGCAGCGGGTCGAGCAAGTCGGTGGTGGTCGTGAGCTCCCATCCGATTGTGAGCGCGACTCTCGCCGGTCGGGGGATGTCCGTCGAGCTGACGCCGGGGCCGATCGAGGAGGTGCCGGGGTGGGGCAGCGGCCCGTACGCGCGGATCCCGCTGCCGGATGACCTTGCCGAGGGCACGTACGTCGTCAGTGTCCTGTTCGAGGGCGGCCGGACGGATTCGCCGCCGTTCACGGTCGGACCGGAGCGGTTGCAGCGGCAGACGATGTCGGACGTGCTGGCGTACTTCAAGGCAATGCGGTCGAGCGGTGAGATCGACCGCAAGGATCGGGCGGCTCGATTGTGGGGCGACTCCGGTACGACGGTCGATGCACGCGGCGGGTGGCTGGATGCCAGCGGGGACACGAGCAAGTTCCTGTCGCATCTCACGTACACGTCGACGATGAGTCCGCAGCAGATCCCCTTGTGTGCATGGGCAATGCTGGCCGCGCGGGACTCATTGCACCCGGGATTGGAGCGGATGCTGAGCGCGCGGCTGCGCGACGAGGCGTTGTGGGGCGCGGACTTCCTGATGCGGTTCCGGTCGCCGGAAGGGTACTTCTACACGGGCATTTTCGACGCCCTCACGAAGGACCTCGAGGAGCGGGTCGTCACAGCTCCCCTGCAGAACAGCGTGCGCACGAGCCGGTACCAAGCGGGCTACCGCCAAGGCGGCGGACTCGCAATCGCAGCCCTCGCCCGAGCGTCGACCGTGGACGACGACGGCGAGTTCACCCGAGCCGAATACCTCAAGGTCGCACAGGAGGCGTTCGCGCACCTCGAGAAACACAACCTGGAATACCTCTTCGACGGAACCGAATCCGTACTGGACGACTACACAGCCCTCCTCGCCGCCACCGAACTGGTCGCCGCCGGAGCCGAGGCTGCTGAGGCAGCACGACGCAGGGCCGCAGCACTCGTCGCCCGGTACGTCGAACCTGCCCGGGGACCAGGCTGGTTCAGGGCGGACGAGGCGGGGCGGCCGTTCTTTCATGCGGCTGAGCCTGGTCTGCCGATCCTCGCTCTGCTGCGGTTCGCCGACGTACTGCCGGATGCTCCCGAAGCGGATGCGGCACGCGAGACCGCTCTCCGGGCGATGCTCGACATCGTCCAGCGCACCGACTCGGTCCCCAACCCGTTCGGCTACCCGCGCACGCTCGTCCAACCACTCGACGAGTCACCCCGCGAGTCCTTCTTCTTCCCGCACGCCAACGAGACCGGCTACTGGTGGCAAGGCGAGAACGCCGCCATCGCCTCCCTCGCGGCAGCCGCCACCGCCTGCGCCCGCCACCTGAATCACGACGCCAAGCGGCTTGTCACCTTCGCCGACGATCAGCTGGCGTGGATCGTCGGGCGGAATCCGTTCGACGTGTGCATGTTGCAGGGGCGGGGGCGCAACAACCCTGACTACGCGTCGGACTTCCCGAACTTCCCTGGCGGGATCGTCAACGGGATCACCGCCGGCTTCACCGACGAGCAGGACGTCGCGTTCCTCCCGCCCGATGCGCCGGACGGTGACGAGTGGCGGTGGGCGGAGCAGTGGATCCCGCACACCGCGTGGTTCCTGCTCGCCACCGCCATGGCCCGATAGCTACTGAACGATCTTGCCCGGGTTGAGGTTGCGGCCCGGGTCGACGACGCTGAAGATGCCGCTGACCATCTGCACGCCGGCCTCGGAGATGTCGTCGCCCAGCCAGCGCGAGTGTTCCGTGCCAACCGCGTGGTGGTGCGACAACGTGCCGGCCGAGTCGATGAACGCCTGCTGCACGGCCGACTTCACCACGTCGTACTGCGCGATCGGGTCGCCCTCGCCCGCCTTGAACGCGAACGTGAAGTACAGGCAGGCACCGCTGTGGTACGAGTGCGAGAGGTGGCACATGATCCACCCCTTCACGCCGAGCTGCGCGAACGCCTTGTTGGCCCGCTCAACCGTCGTGTCGTAGAGCGGCATCAGCTTCGACCAAGCAGCCGACGTCTCCGACACATCGGCCAGCGCCCCGCGGTCGAGCAAGAAGTCGCGGATGTACGGCGTGTCGAACTTCTTCTGGTCGTAGAGCGCTCCCGGGCCCTCTCCGACCCCGATACCGCCGTGATCCGAAACGATCTTCTTGACCAGCTTGCGCTGCCGCGCGACGTGCTCCTCGCTGCCTTCGTACCCGATGAACGACAGGCACATCTGCTCGAGATCCCAGCCTCGCTTCTTGAGTACGGCGACCAGCGCCGAGCTCATGAACTTCGAGAAACCCTTGCTGGTCTTGCGAGTCGCGAACGAGAACGACGTCTCGCGAGCATCCGAGATCCGGGTGATCGACGGCGCTGCGTCGCTCGCCGCGATCGCCCGCATCGCCGCCACGCCACGCTTCCAGTCCGGGAAGAAGTAGCCGAGCACAACCCGCTTGGCCGGCTTGCGATGCACCTGGACGGTCGCTTCGGTGATGACACCGAGACGGCCTTCGCTGCCCAGGATCATCTCGCGCACACTCGGACCGGTCGAGGTGACCGGCACCGCGCGGGTCGCCAGCGTCCGGCCCGGCTGGACGACGCGCAACGCCTTGGTGATGTCCGCGATATCGCCGTACTTGTCGGACTGCATGCCGGACGAACGCGTCGCGATCCAGCCGCCGAGCGAGCTGTGGGTGAAGCTGTCCGGGAAGTGGCCGAGCGTCCAGCCGCGTTCACCGAGCTGCTTCTCGAGATCGGGGCCGAGGGCACCGGCCTGGATCTGCGCCAGCCCGGACTCCTCATCGATCGACAGCACCTTGTTCAGCCGGCCCAGGTCGAGCGACACCACCTGGCGCGTCTCGTCAGCCGGCGCCTCCAGGCTGCCGGCGATGTTGCTGCCGCCACCGAACGGGATCAGTACGGCGTCCGCCGCCACGACCGCGTCCAGTACGGCGACGATCTGCTCCTCGTCGGCCGGGTACACGACCACGTCGGGGATCCGCCGCAGGTCGCTCGCGCGGATCCGGACCAGGTCGCGCAGGCTCTTGCCGAAGGCATGCACAACGCGGTCCAGGTCGGTGCTGACGACGTACTCGGCGCCGAGAACGCCAGAGAGCGCTTTCTCAAGATCTTCCGTCAGCTGCGACTTCGGTACGTCGAGCTCCTCGAACGCCAGCGGCGCCACGGCCGGAGCGTTCAGGTCGACGTCGATGACCTTCTGGACGAAGGGCGCCAGCGAAGGCTTGTCGTCGTGCGAGAACGCGACGCCGTCGACGCCCCAGCCCCACCACTTCATGTGCTGCACAGTCATGGTCATGTCCTCTCAGAACAGTCAGGAGCCGGCGAGTTTGGCGACGACGGGGGCCATCGAGTCCAGCGCGTCGACGGCGATTCCGATCGACGAGATGCCGAACAGTTCCCGCCGTACCTGCAGGTCCTCGACGATCTCGTCGACCGAACCGAACAGGGCGTGCGGCGTACCGAGCGCCTGGTCGGGAGTCAGCCCGAAACCGGCGGCCAGGTTGTTGGCCATCTCGGTCCGGTCGGTCCCGGGCAGCGCGAGGTGAATGCGGGACTGCAGGATCAGGTCGGTGAAGCGCTCTCCCGCGGCCTCGCGGATCCAGGCGATCTTCTGGTGGGTGGCGTCGACGGTCGCGTTCGGGCCGACCGAGGCGTCGATCAGGCCCTTCTGCATGTTCATGTTGATCGCGACCACGTCGGCCTCGCGCCCAGCCAGGGACAGCACGCGCTTGCCACCGCCACCGATCACGATCGGCGGGTACGGGCGCTGCACCGGCTTCGGCGTCCCTTCGAGACCGCGCACCTGGTAGTGCTTGCCCTCGAAGTGGCACGGCTTCTCCGCGAACAACCCCTTGAGCACGGCGAGCGCCTCCTCGAGCCGGTCGATCCGCACCCCCGGCGAGTCGAGCTGGATGCCGGCCCGCTCGTAGTCGGTGTGCAGCCAGCCCGCGCCGAGCCCGAGGTCGAACCGCCCACCGGAGAGCGCGTCCAGCGTCGCGGCCTCCTTGGCGAGCACGACGGGGTGCCGGTAGTCGTTGCAGAACAGCATCGACCCGATCCGCAACGTGCTGGTCGCGTTCGCGGCGGCCATCAGGGCGGCGATCGGGGCGATCTGCTCGTCCAGGTGGTCGGACACGGTGAGGCTGTAGTAGCCGAGGTCCTCGACCTTGCGGGCCAGCGCGGACCAGGAGGCCGCGGTCACCTCGTTCGGCGAGGAACACTGCACCGTGAAACGGAACGGCTTGTCAGCCGGCATCGCGAACTCCTTGGTCGTGAAGAGCGGTCACTGCGGCCTGCATCCGGGCGGCGAACGCAGGCACGGACTCCCCCGGTCCGGGAGTCAGCGGGTCGCCGATCGCGAACCGGACCGGGAGCCGTCCCGGCCGTGGCCAGTTCCGGCCCCGCGGCATCGCATCGTATGCGCCGGTGATGCCGATCGGGAGACAGGGCACCCCTTTGCTCACGCACAGCGCGGCTGCTCCGAGCTGGAAATCACCCATCAGACCGTCGCGAGAGCGCGTTCCCTCCGGGAACACGAGCAGGCTGAAACCGTCGTCCAGCAGCCGGCCCGACGTACCGCGCATCGGCTTGTTCTTGCCCCGGTCGATCGGGAACGCGTTGAAGACGAGCCCGGTCAGAATCGCCCGCTTCTTACTGTCGAAGAAGTAGTCAGCCGCCGCGCCCACGGCCAGCCGCCGAGTGAGCGCGAGTGGGAGGAACGTCACCATCAGCGGCGCATCCAGATGGCTCGAGTGGTTAGCCACCACCACCATCGGCCCGCTCACCGCCGGACGACCGACCACCTGCACCCGGACCAGGTACCGCACCAACGGCTTCAGCACCCCACGCTGAATCACAATCCGCAACAACCCCGCCAGCCGTGACTCGAGCCACGCCGGTTGACGTTTGGCGACAGGGGTGGGCTCCGGGGCCGGCTCAGCGCTCATCGGCGTTGACCTTACCTGCGACCGGATCGCAGATGGAAGCTATCCTCCAGCTATGAGCGTCACCCTCGGACTCGAGACGTCCTGCGACGAGACCGGCGTCGGAATCGTCGCCGACGGCATCCTCCTCGGCCAGGCCCTCGCGTCGAGCATGGACGAGCACATTCGGTACGGCGGCGTCGTACCCGAGGTTGCTGCCCGAGCTCACCTGGAGTCGGTCAACAGCGTCCTGCGCCAGGCGCTCACCAACGCGGACCTCAGCCTCGACCAGGTCGACGCGATCGCGGTCACGTCCGGCCCCGGTCTGGCCAGCTCGCTGCATGTCGGCGTGTCCGCGGCCAAGGCCTGGGCGCTCGCCCTCGGCAAACCCCTGTACGCCGTCCATCACGTGGCCGGCCACGTTGCCGCGGACACGCTCGAACACGGCCCGCTGCCGGAGCGCTCGATCGCGCTGATCGTGTCCGGCGGTCACTCCTCGCTGCTGATGCTCAAAGATCTCGCGACCGACCCGATCGTGCACCTGGGCGACACCCTCGACGACGCGGCCGGTGAGGCCTTCGACAAGGTGGCCAGGCTGCTGGAACTGCCCTATCCGGGCGGTCCGTCGATCCAGCGCGCCGCAGAATCCGGCGACCCGACCGCGGTGGACCTGCCGCGGCCGTTGCTGGGAAAGGTGAGCGAGCGCCATCGGTACGCGTTCTCCTTCTCGGGCCTCAAGTCCGCGGTCGCCCGGCATGTCCAGCTCGCCAGGCGCACGGGAGCGCCGATGCGGGCGGAGGACGTGGCGTCGTCGTTCCAGGAGGCGGTGGTCGACGTTCTGGTCACCAAAGCGGTCGCAGCCTGCCGCGACCATGGCATCGACACCCTACTGATCGTCGGTGGCGTCGCCGCGAACGCCCGGCTCCGTGCGGTCGCCGAGACGCGTTGCGGAGCGGCGGGTATCACGCTCCGTGTTCCTGCCCCCAGACTCTGTACCGACAACGGCGCCATGATCGCAGCCGTCGGCGACCTGATCGTGCGCTCCGGCGCCAAGCCGTCAGGCCTCGACTTCGGCGCCGACTCCTCAGCACCCCTCGACCGCAGCCTGCTGGTCTGACGGAGTGAAATGAGAATCGCCGGTGCGGGATGGGGGTCCGGTGGGTGACCTGACCGGGGACCGAGCGTAGTATTCTGGCAACACCGAACATCGGCATCGCCTTTCTGGGCCGATCGTCTCCGTCGTCGGCCGGACTGTGGCCGAACCGTACGGTGATCGGCTGCGCATCGATCGGCGTAGCGCCGTCAGTTCCGCCGGAATCCACGATCTCGATCGCTGGCCGGAGCGCCGGTTCCGCGCTCCTGGGGGTGGCCCGCACCGGGCCGCTGTGCGACGTGTCGCCGTCGGCGTAGTGACGCGCGGTGCCGTGTTCGCCTTGGACAGTGGTCCGTGGCACGACAGAGGAGGACCCTTGGCCCGACGAGGTCAGCGCCAGTCCGGGGCCGCCAGCGGCTCCGGCCGCCGGCAATCCGGCGACACCCGGCGCGACGCCGGCGATACCCGCCGGCAGTCCGGTGACGCCCGGAAGCAGAGTTCCGGCGGCGGCCGTGCCTCGAGTGGCGGGTCCAACGGTGGCGCGGCGGGCAACCGCCGGCGCCGCCCGGCCAAGGACGCCGAGGGCCTGATCCCGGTCCTGGCGAAGGCCGTCCGCGAGGTCGAGGGCGCTGTTGAGCGGGCCGCGATCAAGCCGTCGACCCGGACGAAATTCCAGGTCGTCGCGCTGCTCGTCCGCGAGGAGCGCGCCCGGGTGAACGCCGACGCCGCGGCCACCGACGCCCACCGGGCCGAGCAGCTGCGCCGCCTCGACGGTGTGGCCACGATTCTGGCCAAGACGGCTGCCCTCGAGCCCGCGCTGCTACAGCTGCTCGCCGAGGACACCGTGATCTCCGAGTCCGCCGCGGCCCTGCGCCGCGAGATGCTGACCGCGGCCGGGATGGAGACTCCTGAGGAGCCGCCCGCCCCGGAGCCGGAGACTGCGCCTGAGCCCGCCGCGCGCCGCGTCGTACCGAAGACTGTCGTCGCCAGGCAGCTCGCGAACCCGTTCCTTGCGCCTGACTTCAGCGCGGCTCCGGTCTCCCGGCCGGTTCGCGCCCGCCGGCTCGCGGGCTGGGAGCTGATCACTCCCCTGCTTCGCTCCTTCGAGTACGCCGCTGCTTCCGCGAGCATGCCGTTGCCCGAGCCGGCCGATCTGCGGATCGCCGCCGGTCAGGAGCTGATGCCGCACCAGGCCCGCCTGATCGCCTCGGCGGCCGCCGGTCACCGCAGTTTCCTGCTCGCCGACGAGCCCGGTCTCGGCAAGACCGCCCAGGCCTTGCTCGCGGCCAAGGCGGCGAACGCGTATCCGCTGCTCGTCGTCGTACCGAACGTCGTCAAGACCAACTGGGCCCGTGAGGCCGATATCTGGACGCCGCAGAAGAAGGCGACCGTCATTCACGGTGACGGCGACTCGATCGACGGCTTCGCCGATATCGTCGTGGTCAACTACGAGGTGCTCGACCGGCACGTCGGCTGGCTCGGCGACCTCGGGTTCCGCGGCATGGTCGTCGACGAGGCGCACTTCATCAAGAACAAGAAGTCCCAGCGCTCCCGGAACGTGCTCGAGCTGTCGGAGCGGATCCGCACCCGGACCACGCGGCCGCTGCTGATGGCCCTGACCGGTACGCCGCTGATCAACTCGATCGAGGACTTCACCGCGATCTGGCAGTTCCTCGGCTGGATCGACGAGAAGGGCCCGCGCGCGGACCTGATGGAGTCGCTCGAGGACACCGAGCTCGTCCCCGCCGACCCGGGCTTCTACGCAGCCGCCCGGTCGGCCGTGATCAACATGGGCATCGTCCGGCGCCGCAAGGTCGACGTCGCCGCCGACATCCCGGCCCGCCGGATCGCCGACCTGCCGGTCGAGCTCGACGGTGCTGTCGGGCGTTCGATTCGCGAGGCCGAGCGTGAGCTCGCCGAGCGCTTGGTCCAGCGGTACAACACCGCGCTGGAGACGCGTACGTCCGGTGTCACGGTCGAGGGCATCGACCACGAGCTGGTCCGTCGCGTCGCCGGCTGGGAACGCCAGGAGATGGACAACAAGAAGACCGGCGAGAACGTGTTCTCCTTGGTTCGCCGGATCGGTCTGGCCAAGGCCGGGCTGGCCGCCGACTACGCCGCGCAGCTCGCCCAGAGCGTCGGCAAGGTCGTCTTCTTCGCCCGCCACATCGAGGCGATGGACACTGCCGAGGCGCTGTTCGCCGAGCGCGGGATCAAGTTCGCCTCGATCCGCGGCGACCAGACGTCCAGCAAGCGGCAGAAGAACATCGACGCCTTCACCAACGACCCCGAGGTTTCGGTCGCGGTCTGCTCACTGCTGGCGGCCGGTGTCGGACTCAACCTGCAGGTCGCGTCGAACGTCGTACTGGCCGAGCTGTCCTGGACGAACGCCGAGCAGACCCAGGCGATCGACCGGGTGCACCGGATCGGACAGGACATGCCGGTCACCGCGTGGCGGATCATCGCCGCGCAGACCATCGACACTCGCATTGCCGACCTGATCGACTCCAAGGCCGGCCTCGCGGCGAAGGCTCTCGATGGCTCCGACGAAGAGGTCGGCTCGTCGGCCGACGTCCAGCTCGAAGCCCTCGTCTCGCTGCTGACCGACGCGCTCAGCTAGGGAGCGGGCCGGTACGACGGGAGTGCTTGCACCAGCTCGGGGTAGAGCCTGAGCTGGTGCGGTTCGAGCAGCTCGTGCAACCACGGCTGCCCACCGGCCACTCGTAACCAGCCGTCGTGTTCGGATGCCAACGCCTCGGCCGCGACCAGTACGTCGACACCAGCGGGATCGAGTTCGCGCACCCGCCGTACGTCGACGACGACGGTCGAGGCCTTGGTCGTGATCACGCGTCGAAGTTCATCGGCGAAGGCGACCGCCGTTGACTCGTCGACCGTCCCGGCGACCTTCACCACCACGCACCCGCCGACCGCGGACCACGTACAAACAAAAGGGCCGCTGGCGTCCACAGGGCGAGTCATCGCCCGCTCTACCCGGCCGATCACGAATCAACCTTCATCAGATCTCCTCACGCATTGCCTACAACCGTAGTACCCACTCCCTATTCGCACCCGGCGAGCAGTAGCGTCGGGCCATGGAGTTCGACCAGTACACGGTGACGATGCTGAGGTTAAGGGCAGACGCGCCGGTGATGAGTGAGGCCGAGGCCGGTGAGTTGCAGGACCGGCACCTCGCGCACGGCGCCGAGCTGCAGGATCGCGGGATCATCCTGGCGCGGGGGCCGTTCACCGACCAGGACGATCCGCAGTTCCGCGGGTTTTCGATCTGGTCGGTGGATCAGGAGACGGCCCGCGCACACGCCTCCGCCGACCCCGCCGTACTGGCTGGGCGGCTGGCCGTCACGGTGATGACGTGGATGATGCCAGCGGGGAATCTGCAGTTCACCAAAGTGCGGGCACCACGCTCTAGGGCCGAGGTGTGAGCTCGCCGACCGGGAGTTCGACCGGGACGGTGTTGGTCTTCGGGGCGAGCGGGCAGGTCCAGCGGGGGCTGTAGGCGCAGGACGGGTTGTAGGTGAAGTTGAGGTCGAGGGTGAGGGTTCCGGCGGTCAAGTCACCGCCGAGGTCGGCGCCCTTCACAGTGTCGATGAGGTAGCGACCGCCTCCATACGTTTGTTTGCCGGCGAGAGCGTCCTTGACGGGGACGAACAGGCCGCCGCCGTACGACTCGAGCCACCAGACGTCGAGGTCGCCGACTCCCGGTAGGTGTGCGACGCCGACGCGGCTGAACGGGATGACGCCGTCGGTTGCCGAGGGAACCTCCCAGCGGACCGACTCGACGTCTTGGTCGATGGTGACGTCGAAGCGGAGGTCGGCGCGGTAGGCACCGATCTCAGGGCCTTCGTACGTCGATCGGTCCTCGACCGGCGATGCGGGATGCGTCTTCAGGAGCTCGTCGCGGCCGGTGCGCCAGATCTTGTGAGCCTGCGCCGGGTCGCTTTGCGCGCGAACTCTCTTCGTAGAGGGCAAACACATGCCGTCGCCAGTCGGCCGTTTCCAAAGACATCAGACGCCCCAGACCGCTAGCTCGGCGGCTCGGGGCGCTGCCTTGAGGGTCGAGGTGGGGTGGTCGAAGGTCATCACCGGGCGGGTGGCGGTGTCGTACGACGGCCAACCGGGGTCGCCGGTGGTGGCGAACGTGACCCAGACGGCGTGCATCTCGTCGGCGAGTTCCTGAGGCGCGACACCGCCGTACAGCGGGGAGGTCGCGGTGCCGAGGGTGTCGAACATGAACGCCAGCTCCAGCGAGTGGCAGGCACCGAGCCCATCGAGCGGCGACTTCCACGCAAACTCATACAGGTACGGCGTCCCGTGCGGCCGCTGCGCAGTCGCCAGCTGGATCGTGGGAATCGTGAAGACGGAGTCGGTGGCCACGCTGGAGAGCACCTCGCCCGGCGACTGCTCGGGGCGATTGGCGACGTACGCCGCGGTGATCTGCGGCGGAATGCCCATCCCGGCGAGCGCATGGGGCAGAGCCTCGGCGGTCACCGCGGCGGCGAGGCCGGACGGGACGGTGAAGAAGCTGAACTCGTCACTCGTGTAGCCGGCCAGGAGGTCGATTCCCTCAGCGGCACCGGCCGCGATCGCGGTGATCGGTACGTCGAAGATCAGCTCGTTGTCGATCACCGGCATGACCGGCATGATCCCGCCGCCGACGGCGATCGTGGACACACCCCAGCGGGTCGGGTCGGGCTTGGTGCGCATCTCGATCGCGACCCTGCGTTGTGCTTCGAGCAGGTCGTCGAGGCTTACCGAGGCGAGGCCCGCGGCCGACCACTCGACGCCGAGCCGCTTGGCGACCTCGGCGGCGACCGAACCGGCGTCCTCGGCCAGCGCGGCCACACGTGCCGATCCGCTCTGTACGACGGCTCGGCGGAAGAGGCCCTTCGCGGCCGGGATCGACATCAGCGTGGCGACGCTCATCCCGCCGGCCGATTCACCCGCGATCGTCACCCGGTCGGGGTCACCACCGAAGGCGGCGATGTTCTCCTGGACCCATTTCAGCGCCGCGACCTGGTCGAGCAGTCCGCGGTTGCTCGGCGATCCCGGGATCACGCCGAATCCCTGGATCCCCAGGCGGTAATTGACGCTGACCAGGATCACGCCGTCGCGGGCGAACGCCGTACCGTCGTACTCAGGCACTGCGTTGGACCCGTTGCGAAACGCGCCACCGTGGAACCACACCAGCACCGGAAGCCCGCTGCCACCCGGGGTCCACACGTTCACGTTGAGGACGTCCGCTCCGGGGATGACCGGGTTCGATAGTAGGCCGTCGTACGGCGGCTCGTAGCCGGGCTGCGGCGCCGTCGCACCCAGCGCGGTTGCGTCCCGCACGCCGTCCCACCTGACCGGTTCGGGGGCCTGATAGGCCTTCTCCCCCACCGGCGCGGCCGCGTACGGAATCCCGAGGAACGCGGTCACCTCGCCATCTGTCCGGCCTTTGACCTGTCCGCCCGAAGTCACCACGATCGCGTCCACGCCTCATGCTTACCACGCCGGTCCTCACCCCCAAGGGAGGACCGGCGCTGCGCAGACCTCAGTCCTTGAAGGCGTCCTTGGCCTTCTCGCCGGCCTGCTTGAGGTCGGCGGTCGTCTTCTCCGCCTGGCCTTCGGCCTGCAGGTCGCGGTTGTCGGTCGCGTCCCCGGTCTCCTTCTTCAGCTTGCCCTTGGCGGCTTCGGCAGCGTTCTTCATCTTGTCTCCGACGCTCATCACTCGCTCCTTCGCGGGTCGGTAAGCCTCGCCGGTGCCCACCGGGCGGTCATCCATGCCCGGCTAGATTCTTGACGTGGTGAAGTAACGCTCGTACGGTACCGGGAGTCCCTGCGACGAAAGGCGTTTGCCGTGTCCAGTTTTCTCCGCCGTACAGTCGCGCTGGCGACCGCCGTACCGGTCCTGATCGCCGCGGCGATCGTGCCTGCCCAGGCGAAGAGCGACTTCAGCGTCAAGCCGTTCATGGGCTGGAGCAGCTGGAGTGTGCAGTCGTCGAACAACCCCGCCTACGGCACCAAGTGGCTGACCGAGGCGAATGTGAAGTCCGCCGCCGACTCGATGGCGAAGAACCTCCGGGGATCCGGCTACACCAACATCAACCTCGACGCCGGCTGGAACGCCAACTGGAACTGGGAGTTCCGCACCGATGCCAACGGCATCCCTGAGGCCGACCCCGAACGCTTCCCGAACGGCATCGCGAGCCTCGCCCGCTACGTGCACAGCAAGGGCCTGAAGATCGGCCTGTACGGCGGCGCCGGGCTGCAGACCGCGATCTACGACAAGAACGCGCCGATCCTCGGCACGAACTGCACCACGCAGGACATCACCGTCTACCCGCTGGTGAAGACCAACATGTGGGGCGGGGACTGGAAGATCGACTTCACCAAGCCGTGCGCCCAGGCGTACTTCAACTCGATCGCCCAGCGGTTCGCGTCGTGGGGTGTGGATTTCGTGAAGGTCGACGGCGTCCTGAAGGAGAACATCCCCGACATCGAGGCCTGGTCCAAGGCGATCGACCAGAGCGGCCGCAAGATGTGGCTGACCGCCAGCGCCTGGCCGATCCCCCGCGAAGCCGGCGAAGGCCTACAGCCGTGGGCGAACAGCGTCCGCGTCAACACCGACGTCGAGTGCTACTGCAACACTGTCTCGACCTGGACCAGCTCGGTCGACAACCGCTGGGAAGACCTCCCCAAGTGGCTCGACGTCGTCCGCCCGAACTACTGGCCCGACCTCGACTCGATGCCGATCAACAACAACTCCGGCGTCGGCATCCAGGACGGCATCAACGAAACCGAACGCCAGTCCGTCATGACGTTCTGGTCAATGGCCTCCTCACCCCTGTACGTCGGCGGCGACCTCGCGAACATCGACCCCCGCGCCATCGCGATCCTGACCAACCGCGAGGTGATCGCCGTCGACCAAGCCGGCGTCATCCCGACCCGAGTCACCGACGGCACCCTCCAGATCTGGAAGAAGCGCCTGCCCAACGGCAAACTCGCAGTAGCCGTCTACAACCTGGGCGATACCACCGCCGACATCCCCGTCACCTGGCAGCAACTAGGCCTCCACGGCAACCGCACCATCCGCGACCTGGTAGCCCACCAAAACCTCGGCAAGTCCAACAAGTCCTGGACCGCCAACTCAGTCCCCGCCCACGGCTCCCGCCTCATCACCATCTCCTGACAACCTGCGGCGGGCGACTGCCCTCGCCCGCCGCAGGGTGACACCCATCCGACACACGACGGTGATTGTGCGCCGCCACGCCCCGGGAGCAAGCTAGGACTCGTTCCGCCCCCTGTTCCGAAGGGGAAGCGGCATGAGTACTACGCACATCGAGGTCACCGACCACGAACACCTCCCGAACGACGGCTGCGAAACGGTCGACCACGTGCACGAGCACTAACCGCTGCGTCTGATTCGGCTGTGTTTCAGTTCGCGGCGTTCTAGTTCGGTGAGGCCGCCCCAGATGCCGGCGTCTTGGCCTGAGCCGAGGGCGGACTCCAGGCAGTCGGGGCGGACTGGGCAGCGGGCGCAGACGCGCTTGGCTGCCTCGACCTGCAGGAGCGAGGGGCCCGTCGTACCGATGGGGAAGAACAGCTCTGGGTCCTCGTTTCGGCAGGCGGCCGCCAGGATCCAGCTTTCCGCGCGTACCCGCATCGCAGTCTCCTTCATGAGCTCCTGAAGGTAAGACCACGGCCGCGGCATGGATGTGACTACTTGCGACCAGCATCACATCGCAAGGACGTCGTTGAAGGCCTCGGTCGACGAGGGGTGGGTGTAGATGGACTCGCGGAGTTCGGTGGCGGTGATGCGGTGGCGGATGGCTAGGGCGACGGTGTTGATGAGCTCTTGGGCATCGACGCTGAGGAGGCCGGCGCCGAGGATTTCGTCGGTGTCGGCGTCGATGACGAACTTCATCATGCCGCGCGTCTCCTCGACGATGTAGGCGCGCGGCATCGCGATGATGTCCGCGACGTTCTGCTTCGCCACCTTGAACGGGCGGCCCTCGGCGCGCGCGGCTGCCTCGGTCAGGCCTACGGTGGCGAGTGGCGGCGACATGAAGAGCGTCTTGGGTACGGCGACGCGGTCGGCCGTGGACCGTTTGCCGGCACCGAGGAGCTGGTCCAGGACGATCCGGCTGTCGTCCAGCGAGATGTAGGTGAACTGCGGACCGCCGTTCACGTCACCGAGCGCGAAGATGTGCGGGCGACTCGTCCGCAGGTACTCGTCGACCTCGATCGCGCCGCGCTCCGACACCCGCACGCCGGCGTTGTCCAACCGCAGCTCCGCGGTCGCCGGCGTACGACCGGTGGCCGCCAGGATCGCGTCGACCGTGATCGTGTGCTCGCGGCCGTTCTTCTCGTAGACGACCGTGTCTTCGTTGCGGATCTCCAGCACCTTCGCGCCGGTAACGATCTCCACGCCGTCTCCGGCGAGGATGCCGGCCGCGGCCTCGGCGATGTCGTCGTCCTCCTGGCCGAGGATCCGCGGCGACGCCTCGAGCACGGTGACCTGCGAACCGAACCGCCGGTAGATCGACGCGAACTCGATCCCGAGATAGCCGCCACCGATCACCGCCAGCCGGCCCGGCAACTGCGTGCCGTGGACGAGATCGACGTTCGTCACGGTCCGCGGGCTGTCCCGCAAGCCGGGGATGTCCGGGATCACCGGTTCGGAACCGGTGTTGATCAGGATCGTGTCCGCGACCACCCGTACGTCGTTGCCAACGGCAATCGTGTGGTCGTCGACGAAGGACGCCGTACCGGTCAGGACGGTGATGGTGTCGGCGTTGTTCAGGGCGTCGTAGTTACCGGCCCGGAAGGTCGAGGTCAGCTGCTGCACTTCGCCGATCGCGTGCTCGAACCACTCCTGCGGCGAATCGTCCGGCCGCCGCCGGCCCGAGTGGTGGACCAGGGCCTTCGTCGGGACACAACCGACGTTCGGGCAGGTGCCGCCGTACATGCTGTCGGAGCGTTCGATCAGGACCACCCGGCGGCCGGCCCGGCCCAGCGCGGCCGCAGCGATCTTGCCGCCTTTACCGAACCCGATCACGGCGACATCTGCCTGAAGTGTGTTCATCATGCTGGTGAGTCTCGCCGGGATGAATGATCTGGAACAGCTCGCTTTGGGTCAGATATATGCTGATACGTCTCATGGATCTCACCAGTTACGTCATCGATCTCGCCCGTGCGGCCGGGACTGTGGACAAGCGATGCCTGTTCGCGGCGGCGACCGAGATGCGGGTCGGCGCGTACGGCGAGCGCGAGGCCGCGTTCCACTTCGTGCTCGAAGGCGACTGCACCCTCGAACTCGGCCGGCGCAGCTTCCACCTCAGCGCAGGCGACGCCGTACTGCTGCCGACGAGTCCTGCGCACATCGTCCGCACCGCGGGCGCCCGGCGACCGTCGGTCGAGACACCCGGTACGGCGTTCGACTCCGTCCGCAGCCCATCGGGTGACGTCCACACCGACATCTTCTGCGGCCACTTCACCGTGGCATCCGGCGCCGGTGATCTGCTGCTGAGATCGTTGCCCGATCCCCTCATCGTTTCCTTCGGCGCGGCCGACGAGACCGTCCGAAGCCTCGCCACCTTGCTCCGCGCCGAGGCCCGTGCCGAGACCGCCGGCAGCACGGCGATCCTCAACGCCCTCTGTACGGCGCTCCTCGCGCTGATGCTGCGCGCAGGCGGAACGCCCGCCCCGTGGACCGCCGTCACCGACGACCGCATCGCCGCCGCGCTCCGCGCCGTACTGGATGATCCGGCCGCGCACTGGACGGTCGAGCGGCTGGCCGAGACCGCATCGATGTCCAGGGCAACCTTTATCCGGCACTTCACGCGGCACACCGCCACCCCGGTGGCGACCTTCGTCACGAACCTCCGGATGATGATCGCCGCCGACCTCCTGACCGACCCGGACCTCACCGTGGCGACCGTTGCAGGCCGGGTCGGCTATCACTCCGAGTCCGCGTTCACGCGTGCCTTCCACGCGGCGACCGGGCAGACGCCCGGCCGCTACCGTCGGGGTTCGGTCAGCCGAGGCAGGCCTTGACCGCGTCTGACAGGCTCGATGCGCGCGGTTCGCCGACGCGGAAGGACCAGCGGTTCATTGCGTAGCCGAAGCCGACGCCGGCGTCTGGGTCCGCGAAGCCGATCGAGCCACCGGAGCCGGGGTGGCCGAACGAGTTCGGGCCGAGCATCGGCTGCGGCGGGCAGGACCGCCAGAAGCCGAGTGACATGTAGAACGAGCGGTCGGCCGGGAGGTCCAGGCCCGGCGGGAGCCCGTGCATCCGCGTCTTGTCGGTCTGGACCTCGATCATCCGCTCGACGGTGGCGGGATCGAGGAGCCGGATCCCGTCGACGTCGCTGACCGTGGCGGCGTACATGCGGGCGATCGATCGGGCGTCGGCGACCATGTTCGCGGCCGGAACTTCGGCGGCCCGCCACTCGCGCTTGGTGAAGTAGTCCGAGGTCGGGTCGAAGGCACCGCCGAGTACGCCCGCCTTGGCCTGCACCGAGCCTTCGCCCCACACCGAGGTCATCCAGGCGTTGACCGTGTCGGCGTCGAGCCCGGTCGTCTCGAGGATTCCTTCGGTCATCTCCTCGAGCGTGAACGGCGCGGCGTACTCGATCTTCGCGACGTTCTCTTCCTGCTCCGCCGGCAACCCGATCCAGGCATGCAGACCGAGCGGGCCGGCGACCTCGTCGGCGAAGAAAGTACCGAGCGATTTGCCAGAGATCCGCCGTACCACCTCACCGACCAGGTAGCCGAACGTCACCGCGTGGTAGACGTGTTCCGTGCCCGGAGTCCACAGCGGCTTCTGCGCTTCCAGCGCGTGGATCACCGGGTCCCAGGCGTAGGCCTCCTCGAGCGACAACGGCCCGTCGATCAGCGGCAGCCCGGCCTGGTGCGACAGCAGCCAGCGGACCGGGATCTGGTCCTTGCCCGCGGCACCAAACTCCGGCCAGTACCTCGCGACCGGCGCATCCAGATCCAGCTCCCCGCGCTGGGCGAGCAGGTGCGCACAGATCGCGGTCGCACCCTTGGTCGTCGACGCGACCTGCGCGATCGTGTCCTGCTTCCACGGCCGACCAGCCTCGGTGTCGGCCAGTCCGCCCCACAAATCCACGACCGGCCGACCCTCGGCGTACACGGCCACCGACGCGCCCGACTCGCCGGGATTCCCGTCGAAGTTCGCGCGGAACGCATCCGCAACCTTGCCCCAGCCGTCCTCAACATGTCCGTTCACGAGTGTGTTGTTCATGTCGAGGACGATTCCCGATCCCGCTGACACCGCGCTGACACCGCCCAGTCAGTGCAGGGTGTACCCACCGTCGATGACCACGACCGACCCGGTCATGAAGCTCGACGCCTCCGACGCCAGGAACACCACCGTCGGCGCGATCTCCTCCGGTACGGCGTACCGCTGCATCGGCGCGTCATCGATCCACCGAGCCTTGAACCGCGGCTCGTCCACCGGCGCCATCTCGGTCTTGGTGTACCCCGGCGCCACCGCGTTCACCCGGATGTTCAACGGCGCCCACTCAGCCGCCAGCGACTTCGTCAACTGATGCACCGCCGCCTTGGAAGCGTTGTACGCCGGCTGCCACTGCGGCCGATTCACAATCTGCGCCGAGATCGACCCCACATTCACGATCGTCCCGCCACCCACCTTCGAGAAGTGCACAGCCGCCGACTGACTCAGCTTCCACAACCCACTCACATTGGTCGAGAACACCTCGTCCCACTCCGCATCCGGCACCTCCAAAGCGGCCCGATGAAAACAAGCCCCCGCGTTGTTCACCAAGATGTCGAACCGCCCAGTAGCCTCCACCGCCGCCGCAATCGCCGCCCGCCCCGACTCCCGATCATCCACCTCAAGCCCGACCCCCACCACCGTCCGCCCAGTAGCCGCCGCAACCTCCCCAGCCGCCACCTTGGACGCCTCCTCATCCCGCGCCCCGATCACCACATCAGCCCCCGCCTCAGCCAACCCAGTCGCGAACGCCTTCCCCAACCCCCGATACCCACCCGTCACCAACGCCGTCCGCCCCACCAACGAAAACTTCTCCAAGATGCCCATGCAGCATTGTCACCCCGCTAGGCCTTGGGTTTGCGGGCTCGGGGTTTGCTGGGTGGGTCTGGGTCGGGGGCGAAGGGGATGAAGGGCATGGTGAGGGGTAGGGCGGCCAGGCGCATCAGGAGGAGGACGTTGTCGTCGCCGGCGGTTTTGTTGAGGCGTAGGCGGCCGCAGTTGGTGCAGCGGTGGATGAGGACCCAGCGGCCTTCGCCGCGGACGGTGACGGCGATGGGTTCCATGCCGGCGGAGCAGTCGGCTTTGCGGTCGCCGGGGACGTTGCGGTCGAGGTGCCGGGACCACAGGCAGCTCGGGCAGTGATTGCGGTGGGTGGTGCCGGGGGCGTCGAGTGAGACGTCTACGCCGCAGTGCTCACAGTTGAACGAACGTGCGAATACCAAACCGAAGAACCTTTCAGAGCGAAGCTGCTGGACAGAACAGACATGGCTTCCTCCTTCCGGTCCGCACCGGTCGATCCGGCGCACGTCTCTCCAGCAGACCAGTACCACGGCGCCCCGTCAATCGATTAATGTCCAGGGTTGCCAACCATCACGGAGACCCTCCCTGGATGGCGACCTGGCCTTCACTCGTTGAGTCAGTGCTGAATGCCGCTGAGCTCGTTGGGGGCCTTCGGCAACGGTGTCGTCACCAGCACCTTCCCGGACGCGATGTCGACAGCATGCAGACTCTTCGTCGACGGGTCGGAGACGTAGGCGGTTCCGCCGCGGACGAAGAGTGCCGGGCGAGCCTCCTGCCATTCCAGCGGCTCCTGCCACTTCTTGAGCACCGGGATGGTCTTGGTGACCTTGCCCGCCTCGGGGTCGATCACGTGGATCTGGCCGTCGGTCCCCAGCACCAGCGCCTCGCCCTGCGGGCCGCGGCCCAGCGAACGGAAGGTGTAACTGGTACCGAGGCCGACCAACTGCAGCTTCCCGGTCTCGGTGTTGATCAGCGAAACCTGCTCAGGACGCTCCAGCTCGGCGTCGGCGTCCTGCTTGTAGTCACCCAGCACGATCCGTGAGCTGTCGGAACCGGCCTGGTTACCAATCCGCCCATAGGCCGTGGGGCTCTTCACCTTCGTGATCACCCCACCCTTGTAGATCAGTACGCCGTCCTGGCAGCCGATCACCACCACCTCGTCCTTCGCGGTGGCCTCGCCGTGAACGCCAGGGCAGCTCTCGTTGCGGGCAATCTCCTTGCGGTCCTTGTCGAGCACGAGGATGCCGACCCGCTTCTCCTCGGTCCCCAGCGTCGTGACCAGCTCGCCGTTCGCCAGCTCGATCGCGACCCCGTGGTGCGGCGCGGCCGACTTGTAGGTCCGGGTGGCGGCCTTAGGATCGGCGACCGCCTTCGAGTCGAGGATCGTGACCTCACCGGTCCCGTCGGCGAAGAGCACTGTCCGCCCGGCGTGGCGAACCACGTGCCCCGGCTTCGAGCCCTTGAACTCGACCGACGTCAGCTCCGGGCTCAGCGCGTCCAGCACCCGGAAGCCTGTCCCGGTGGAGACCATCAGATGGCGGTCGTCGCCGGCCGGGTTGATCCGGTTGAATCCGTCGAGCGGGATGTCCTTGGCGACCTTCAACGACTCGCCGTCCAGGACATACAGACCACCGTCGTACGTCGTCACGATCGGATCCTTCACGGTGTTCGCCGCATTGCTCGGCGTACCGGCTGATTTCGGCTCCGCACCGCAGGCGGTAAGTGCGACGGCCGCGGTCAGTACGGCGGCCAGTGTGTTCTTCTGCATAGGGCTTTCCTTGTCATTCAAAGGGGTGGTCAGGGGGCGAGACCGTCGGAGATCGCCTTCGTGTTGGCGCGCATCATCTGGACATAGGTGGGTGCGCCTTGGTCCGGGCCGGTGAGAGATTCCGAGAACAGCGGGATGACCTGCACCGCGAGCCGGCTTTCCTGTTTGAGGACCTGAGCCAGCCGATCCGGCTGAGACGAGTCGACGAAGATCGCGCGGACACCGGCCTGTTCGATGGCCGTCACCAGCGATCGAAGGTCGGACGCGCTGGGCGAAGCGAGCGTCGTACCGCTGGGGATGACAGCGCCGATCACCCGGAACCCGAAGCGCTGAGACAGATACCCGAAGACGTGGTGGTTGGTCACCAGGTTCCGTTGGCCGGCCGGGATCCGCGCAAAGCTCGTCGATATCCAGGTGGTGAGCTCCTCGAGCTCCGTCCGGTAGCGATCGGCATTCGCCCGAATCGCGGTCGAGTCGACGCCGTCGACGAACTGAACGACCTGGTCCGCGATCAACGCTGCTGCCTTGATCACTCGATCCGGATCGGTCCAGAAATGTGGATCGGGCCGACCGGCCGTGTCGCCCGACGTGTACGCGATCGGGTCCACGGCATCGCCCGCCGCGAAGGTCGGTACCCCGGACTCCCCCGCCGCCTCGACATGCCGCAGGACGTTCTCTTCGAGCCCAAGTCCGTTGTACACAACGAGATCCGCCTGCTCGATCCGGGCAGCCTGCTGCGCGGAGATCCCGAACGAATGCGGATCGGCATTGGCCTCCATCAGCACGGTGACCTCGGCCTGATCGCCGACGATATTGCGCGTGATGTCGCCCAAGATGTTCGTGGTGACAACTACGCTAGGGCGGCCGGATCCACCGGGCGCGCACGCCGTCAGACCCACCAGCACGCAGCTCAGCGCAGCAAAGACCGCGATCGTACGACGCCTCATCGTCCCGTCTCCACCATCAGCGACGGCGTGAAGTCGAGTGGGAAGGTCCGGGCAACCCGGAGGTCGTCGTTGTAGTCGATCTCGTAGACCTTGCGCGCCACCGGATCGTTGACATACGCGCGGCTGGTGTCGAGCTCGATCACTGCCCGCCGATCCGGCCGGGACAGCAGTTTGGTGGCAGCCGTCTGCTTCCCCGTGACCACGTCAAACCCCTTCAGTACGCCGTTCGCCGCCAGCGCGAGCAATGGCGCCCCCTCCCCCGCGGTGTTCGCAGCCACGACAGGCCCAGTCCGCACGAGCTTCCAAGTCCGCTTGGTGATATCGAGAACCCAGACCGCGTCGTTGCCAGCAACAGCCGTGAGCGTCGTACTGCCCACCCGATGCCGAAAGTCGCTCGGACGATCGCGGTCGGCGACAGGCACGCCGTACGGAATCTTTGAGCCGGTGAACCGGCCGTCCTTCGCAGTCACCAGCAGCGCGCCATCAGCGCATCCGAAGACCACACCGCGCCGGGTGACGGCCTCGCCACGAACGTCCGGGCAGGTCTGTTCGAGTGACGCCTTCACCGCGCCCTGGCGGTCATGAACCTCGACCACATCCTGTCGGCCGCCAGCCCCCGGAACCAGAAGATGCTCTTGATAAGGGATCACCGGGACAGGCTCCGCGCGGCTGACAAAGGAACGGCCCTCGTCCACCGCGCCCGCCTCAAACTTGGTGCGGTCGTACACGCGGACGCTCCCGTCCTCAAAACTCACCGCAGTGATCACGGCATCGCTGTGGACATGCCGCGGTCTTCCTTGGATGTCTCCGGCAGAGCGGATGTGAGCGCGGTAGTAGTGCACGTGGTCTCCGTGGTCCACCATCCACGCGCCGCTGTCGACAACCTGCGCGCCGGAATCCGTTCCCAGGAAGGCGAATCGGCCATCGGTGGTCAGTTCCCGTACGTCGCTGACCTTCCCCGCCGGACTCACCTTCTCGGTGATCAGGTCCAGGATCTGTACGGCGCCAGTGCCGGTATCCGCGAGCACCAGACGCGACTGCTGTTCCGCAGTTTCCTCGGCACCCTCGACGTACCCATGCGGTGCTTCTGCCTTGACGTCCTTGCCGCAGCCGGCGGTCAGCAGGAGCAAGGCGAGTACGACGGCAGTCGTTCTGAGTCTCATGACGAGTGCCCGAATTCGAATCGATGACGGATGCCCGCGGCAACGGTCGACAGCAGGAACTGCAGTACGGCGACCGCGGCGATGGTCGCGCCGGCCGCGGTGGCCAGGTGCCAGGACAGCAGCAGGCCGAGGAATGTCGCACTGATGCCGAAGCCAGCAGCTCCGATCATGATCAAAGGAATGCGCCGAGCCCACGGCAGCGCAGCCGCCGGCGGTGCGATCAGCAGACCGAACACCAGCAGCGTCCCGACCACATGGAACGACGCGACGATCGCGAGCGTCAGCAGTCCCAGCAAAGCGATCTGCGCGAGCCGCGGATGCAGGCCGAGAGTCTGCGCCTTGCGCTCGTCGAACGCGAGCGCGACAAAGGCCCGATGCCCGACCACCGACACAACGAGAGCCAGGCCGAGCGCGACGGCAAGCTGCGTCAGGTGCGAGTTCTGTACGGCGAGCACGTCACCGAACAGGAACCCGGTCAGATCGACAGCGAACGACTGCGATCTCGAGACGATGATCACGCCCAGCGAGAGCATGCCGACGAACAACAGACCGATTCCAGTGTCCTGCGACAGGCGCGCCGTACGGGCAGCCGCAGTGACACCAAGCGCCATCGCCGTCGCGCTGAGGGCAGCGCCGATCAGCAGATTCCCACCCAGGAGCGAGGCCAACGCGACACCCGGCAGCATGCCGTGCGCCATCGCGTCACCGAGGAACGCCATCCCCCGCAGCACGACCCAAGTGCCGGCCAGTGCGCAGATCAGCGACACCAGAATGCCGCCCCACAAGGCCCGCTGCACGAAGGACACCTCGAAGGGTGCCGTCAACCACTCCATGACCGAGACCCTATAATGAAAATGATTATCAATTCAAAAGGAGTCTCATGGCAGCCTCTCAGGTCGAGCTCACCGCCGTGGCGGCCGGGTACCCGGGCCGGCCGGTCCTGTCCGGCTTCACGGCGCAGATCCCCGCGTTCGCCACCACGGCCGTCGTCGGGGCCAATGGATCCGGGAAGTCGACCCTGCTCGGCGTACTGTCCGGCGTGCTTCCGGCCACCGCCGGGCAGGTCGCCCACCGGACCAACGCCAGGCCGGCCTTTGTCGTGCAGCGCAGCGCGATCGCCGACACGTTCCCGCTCACCGTTCGGGAGACCGTGTCGATGGGCCGTTGGGGACATCGCGGGCTGTGGAGGCGTCTAACCGCGCACGACCGGTCGGTGGTCGACACCTGGATGGAGCGGCTCGGCATCACCAATCTCGCCGGCCGACAACTCGGCGAATTATCAGGTGGACAACGGCAACGCGCACTGGTCGCGCAAGGCCTGGCGCAGGAGGCCGACCTCCTCCTGCTCGACGAACCGACCACCGGCCTCGACGCGTCGGCCCGTGAAGCGATCACCGCGGTCCTCGACGAGGTGACCACGAACGGCGTCACCGTCGTACAGGCAACACACGACCTCGCGGCGGCACGCCGTACCGACCATTGCCTGCTGCTGCACGATGGTCAGCTCTTGCGCGAAGGCCCACCGGCCGACGTACTGACCTCGCTAGACCTCTTGCACCGTGTCGATTAGACCTCTGACTCTGACCCTTTGACGTCGGGTGTGCGGGCATGCACGATGTCCGCGTTGCCACGTCCTACTGGGGGAGGAATGGCGTGACATTGCTCGAGGAAGTCGCAGGACTGCTCGAAGAGCTTGGTCTGGGCGACTACAACCCGCCGACCGGCGGCGACATCTTCCTCGGCGGGATGCCCGCGACAACCGACGCAGCGGTGGTACTGACCCGCCAGCCCGGTGTGGAGTCCGACAGCCGGCTCGGGTACGACGAACCGGTTGTGCTGTTCCGTGTTCGCGGTACTCCCAACAACGCCACCGTCGCCGAGGCTCGTGCGCAGGCGATCTACGACGCGATCCACGGGCTGGCCAACCGGCGGCTGCCCGGCGGTACCTGGCTGGTGCTCGGTGTCGGCACCCAGGCAGGGCCGATCTTCGCCGGTCGCGACACCAACGCGCGCGACGAGTGGTCGGTCGCCGTCCGGATGGAGCTGCACCGCCCGACCGTGAACCGCAGCTGAGAGGAACAGCGCATGCCAGCAGTGAAGATCAACGCCCGCGACATCATCATCCAGGTCGCCGAAGCCAACGGTACGACGTGGACCCCGCTCGGCGGGCTGAATTCCGCCGTACCGAACGCGAGTGAGAACGAGGAGGTCGTCGACACCACGACGTTCGACTCGGCGGGCAACTACGAGCAGGAGATCATCCAGCGCGGCGCGATCCTGGAACTCGAGGGCTTCCTGCTCAAGGATCCGGCCAACGGCGCGCAGGATCCCGGTCAGGCCAGGGTCGAGGCGCTCGCCACCCAGGTCGGGTTCGCGAGCCTCGGCAAGATCCGGTTCCGGCACCCGATGGACACCGCGTGGAAGGTCTGGAACGCGACCTTCTCGATGGGTGAGCAGGGCGGCGGCAACAACGACAAGTTCGCCTGGGCCGCGACTGTGACCCGGTCTGGAGCGTCGACCACCGCGCCGGTGACGACTCCCGCTGCACGCGAAGGGGCCAAGAAGTGACGGATGGCGACCAAGACGTCGAGGTTGACTACGACTTCGACGAGGCCTGGCGCGAGCGCAAGGCCGCTCGGGTCGCACCGAAGATCCGCATCCTCGGCAAGGTCTACACGCTGCCGCATTCGCTGCCGGCCAAGCTGATCCTGTTCGCGGTGTCGGCGCAGAAGAACGGGCGCTCGGCGACTGACGAGGTCACTGCGGAGGAGGCGTTCGACATGTTGTCGGCGCTGCTCGGCGAGGAGAACCTGGTCGACATCCTGAACCGCGGCCTCGAGATCGACGACCTGCCCGACGTACTCGGCACCTGTCAGCAGGTCTACAAGAATCGGCAAGCACCGGCGGGAAACTGCGTGGCCCCCGCGAAGGGGGCGACGGAACCGGCACCGTCCGGCTGATCCTCAAACACTGGCGGCTGCTCTACGCGGACTGGCGGCGCGAGTACGGCCGGGACCTGATGGCGGACCTCGACGACGGACTGTCGTGGTGGGAGTTCGCCGCGCTGCTGTCCGGCTTGTCACCGGAGAGCGTCTGGCGCCAGGTCACCGCGAAGGAACCCGTCGAGGTGAACAGCGACACAGCACGATCCGTCATCAGCAACCTGTAACGGGAGGGAGGTGAGCAAAGGTGGCCTTGTCCGTCGGTGACTTCGTCGCCAACATCGGCCTCAACGACACGTTGTTCCAGGACACGCTGACGCAGATGCGGTCCAAGTTCGACGAGGCCAAGACCGACATCGTCAACAAGGCCGAGGAGGCGGGACGCAAGGTCGCGGAGGCGCTGGGCAAGAGCAAAGGCCCGGTCGTCGGCGCGGCCGCCGGGATCGGCGTGGATGCCGCGGTGGCTCTCGGCGGCGGGTTGTTGTCGCTCGTCGGCGGACCGGTGATGGGCCTGCTCGCGACCGGTCTCCAAGCCGGTCTGTCGGCCGCGATCGGCTTCCTGACCACCAAGCTCCAACCCGCATTCGATGCCGTCAGCAACTTCATCACGGGGACCGTCGTACCGGCGTTCCAGTCGCTCGGACAATGGATCGCGGCCAACCAGACGCCGCTGATGATCGTCGGCGGGATCATCCTCGCCTTCTTCCTGCCTGCCTTGATCCAATTGGGTATCGCGGCGGCCGTTGCGGCCGCGGCCACCATTGCGGCGTTCGCGACGATGGCCGCGCAGGCAGTCGTGGCAGCGGCGCAGTTCGTCGCGCAGAGCGCCATGATGCTCGTGCAGTGGGGCCTGATGGGCTGGACCGCGGTCGCCAACGCGGCCAAGGTCGTCGGCGCCTGGATCGTGATGGGCACCCAAGCACTACTTCAAGGCGCCCGTATGGCGGCCGCCTGGCTGCTCGCGATGGGCCCGATCCCGTTGATCATCGCGGCCGTGGTCGGGCTCGTCGCGTTGATCATCGCGAACTGGGACACCATCGTGGCCTGGACGAAGGCCGCGTTCCAGGCCATCTGGGACTTCCTCAAGATGATCTGGAACGCCATCGTCACCGGCATCTCGGCAGCGATCGACAGCGTCCTCGCGGCGATCGGTTGGCTCGGTCAGTTGCCGGGCAAGGTCGCCGGATGGTTCGGCGGCGTGCTCAGCGCTGCGGTCGGCAAACTCGGCGAACTGCTGTCCTGGCTCGGTGGACTACCCGGACGCATACTCGGTGCCCTGGGCAATCTTGGGAATCTGCTGCTCGACGTCGGCCGGTCGATTCTCGAAGGACTCTGGAACGGTCTGAAGGCCGCGGCCACCTGGATCAAGGACAAGATCATCGGTCTGATCAAGGACATCATCCCCGGCCCGATCAAGTCGATCCTCGGCATCAGCTCCCCGTCGAAGGTCGCCGCCGAACTCGGTCGCTGGGTCCCCCTGGGTCTGGCCAAAGGCATTGAGGACACCAGTGCCGCGGTTGCCCGGGCCTCGTCCCAACTGGCCGGCCTGGTCACCGCCGGGATCGGCGATCTCAGCCTCGCCACGGCGACGCCGTACCAGCTCGCATCCAATGCAGCCAGTACGGCGGAACCGGAGCGCGCGGTGATCCGGATCGAGAACTTCTACACGACACCGGATCAGACGCCGGCAGATATCGCCCACGAACTCGACTGGATGTCGCGAGGAGGTGGCTGAGTGGCGGCCGGCGAACTGATCACCGCGGACGGCCAACTGGAGTGGCGTGGCACGTTGCTCGGGACCGACAGCCCGTACCGGATGACCAACCTGCAAGGGTGGTTGGACCTGCCCGACGCGCGCGGCGACGACCCGGATCGGCCCAATCGGCACGGGTCGTTCCAGGGCAGTCAGGTGATGGGCAAGCGCACGATCACGTTGACGTACCTGATCAAGGGTGTGCCGATCGAGGAGTTCGGCGCGGTCATCACGAAGCTGCGCAGTATTACTGCACCCACCGAGCAACCGGTCGAGGAGCCGCTGGTGATTCGGCTGGATGGCGAGACGTGGCAGGTGAATGCGCGCTGTACTCGGCGGACGATCAGCGTCGAACGGTTCTACGCGATCGGCTACACCACCGGTGCCGTCCAATGGCAGGCCACGGATCCGCGGATCTACTCGCTCGTCGACCAGACTGCCGCCACTGGGTTGCCGTCGCCGCCGACCGACGGACTGGAGTTCCCGCTCGTCTTCCCGTTGAAGTTCGGGACCGGACGGCCGGGCGGCAGACTCACGCTGGTCAACTCTGGTGGGGCCGCCAGTTGGCCGGTGTGGGAGATCCGCGGTCCGGTCAGCGGTCCGATCATCGCCAACCGCGATACCGGTCAGCGGTTGGTGTTCGACCCCGCTTTCACCGTTGGGGCCGGACAGACGCTGGTCATCGACACCGACGCCAGGACCGTTCTGCTGAACGGCGTCAATCGCAGCGACCGGCTGTTCACTCGCGAGTGGTTCCCGATCCCCGCCGGCACCTCGGTCCAGGTCGATTTCGCTGCTGCGTCGTACCATCCGAGCGCGCTGCTCACGGCCCGCTGGCGACACGCCACCATCTGATTGCTGAAGGGATACGTCATGGCCGAGCGCAACTCGTGGGCCGTCTCCGACTCACCGAACGGTGTGATCACCACCGAGGACGCCCGGCTGGCGGTCAGCGCCCTGATCCAGTCCGGTACGACGTCGGTGACCAGTCGCGACGGTATCCGGGCCGGCAGCGGTGATCCGGGTCTGGTGGCCGCGGCGACGCCGACGCCGGACAAGGTGGTGACTGTCCAGCCGTTCCAGATGTTCATGCGGGCATCGCGGGGTATCGGTAGCTATGTGCAGACGCTGGACTCGGTCAAGACACTCGATCTGCTGACGGACAATCCGGCCCACTCGTCGGACGCGCGGATCGACCTGATCATCGTGCAGCAGGCCGACAAGTTCTACGGCGACACGAGCAACGCGTTCGCGGTCAAACAGATCGTCGGTACGCCGTCCTCGACCCCGGGCGAGCCGAATGTGCCGGGCTCCCCCGACTACTTCCTCCTCGCCACCGTGCGGATCCCCGGCGGCGCCACCACAATCACCCCGGAGATGATCACCGACCGGCGGCCCAACTGGGTGGTCGGCCTCGGCGGAGTTGTCCCGGTCAAGAGCGTCGAGGGTCGCAACGCAGCAGCGCCGTACGACGGACTGACGGCGTACCGGCGTGATCGGCGCTGGCTGGAGATCCACGACGGGGCTGCGTGGCGGGTGCCGAGTATTCCGGTGTGCAGTTCGGTCGCGGAGATCACTGCGACCATCACCGATCCGGTCATCGGCCAGATGGTGTTCAGCACCACGGATCAGCTGATCTACAAATGGACGGGCAGCGCGTGGCTCGGCGCCGTACCGACTGGGACCACGCGGCACGAGGCACGGTACGAGGTTCGGCCCGGTCAGGAGCAGGCGTTCGCGGCGAGCACGGACACCAGGCTCCCCTTCCCGACATCGGTCTACACCTCGCCCGATATCACTCCCTCGAGCGGGAACACCATCTTCACCCTCAACCGTGCGGGCATCTGGAACATCACCACGAACGCGCGGTTCCGGGCTCCGGGTGGCGCGGATGCGTACCACTTCTATCTCGCCATCGTCGATGCCGGGAACCTCGGGATCCGCTACGGGAACGCGCAGCACTACCTGACCGGAGGCTCCACCGGAAACGCGAGTGTCTCCGCCACAAATCTCTTCACGGCCGGGACCCGGATCAGCGCCCTCATCTGGACAACGGCCACGACCGCCAACGGCCGCACGCACCTGACCGATGCCGTCAACATCAACAACCTCACGCTGACCTGGCTGAGGCCGTGACCCCGGTCTACACGTACCTGATCTCCGACCTGGTCACGAACCGGACGCTGGCCGAGGTCCCGCTGACGGGCGTGCGGTACTCGAAGAAGCTCGGCGACAGCGGTCAACTCTCGGCCAGCCTGCATCTGGGCGATCCGCGGGTGCAGACCATCGAGCCTTACGAACTGACCACACCAGGCCGACGAGTCATCTATGTCCTGCGCGACTCGACGCCGGTTTGGGGCGGGCTGATCTGGACCCGGCGGTACGAGTCCAACTCGGCGCAGATCTCGCTCGGCTGTGCCGACTTCTGGTCCTACTTCGACCATCGCAAGGTGCTCCCGGTATTGACCGAGCAGGCGTACACCGACCCGCACTATGTCGCGCACCGCCAGGTCTTCTGGTCGATGGATCAGAACGCGATCGCGCGCAACCTGATCACGCTGGCGCAGTCCCACCAGGCCGGCAATATCGGTATCACCTTCCCGCCCGGTCCCGGCGACTCCGCCATCCGCCTCGAACGCACGTACTTCGGGTACCAGAACGCGAACACCGGTGACGCCCTCCGCAAGCTGTCGCAGCTGCTCGACGGTCCCGACATGATGTTCGACGTCGGCCCGATCGACCGCAACGGCCGACCAGCGCGTTGGCTGCGGCTGGGCACGCCGCGGCTCGGCCAGGTCGGTTCGGCGCACGTCTGGGAGTACGGCGGCAATCTGCTCAGCTACACGTGGCCGTCGGACGGCACCCGGATGGCGACTCGCACGTTCGCCACCGGCGACGGGATCGAGACCGGCATGCTGATCGGGGTCGCCGAGGACCGCAGCCGGTACGCCGATGGCTGGCCACTGCTCGAAACCGAGTACGGCTACAGCTCGGTCACTGACCCTGTCCAACTGCAGTCACACGCCGAGTCGGATCAGCAGGTCAGCCGGCTGCCCGTCGTACTGCCGACCTTGAGCGTGCACGGCGCGTTGCCGCCGACCGTCGCCGAGATCGGGATGGGTGACGACGCCCGGGTGATCATCAAGGACGCCTTCCACGTCAACGGCATCGACACCCTGATGCGGATCGTCGCCCTGGACGTCGCAGTCGGCGACGACGGCCGGGAGTCCGTGACCCTGACCATGAACCCGCTGCTGGAGGACGTGACCTGATGGGACAGATCAACCAGCCGTCGAACCTGATCGACCAGGTCGTTGCCCTCCGCAAGGAAGTCGACGAACTCCGGAAACGGGTCGGGATCGGCAACGCGACCATCTCCGGCGGCACCTTCACCGTCCAGGGCGACGGCGCGATCCGGATGATCGATGCCGACGGCACCGAAATCCTGTACTTCGGCCCGGACAGCGAGGGTCGCCAGGTGATCCGGCTGGCCCGCGACCAGGGCAAGCGCGTGCTCTACACCTACGCGGTGTCCAGCGGCCGCCAGTACTGGGCCTTGACCGACAGCAACAACGACATCGTGGTCTCCGACGACGCCGAGTCTGGCGTCGGCCTGGCCCGGCCGTGGATTCCGGTCTCCTTTGAACTGGTTCGCGGCCAGGACATGCCGACCGTCACGAACGGGAACTACGAGACGGTCTGGGAAGCCAACTTCAACAAGGCCCAGCCCTTCATCGAGCTCTACACCGTCGACGGCTGCGACTCCGGCACCACCGGCGGCGGCCGCATCATGATCACCCCCGTCGGCGGCACCGAGTTCGAGGCCGATGCGTGGACCAACGGCCCGGGCCTCGGCCGCCACTACCGCGGTCCCTACGCCCTCCCCGGCGGCACCTACACCGGCCCTCTCCGAGTATCCGTCCAATACCGCCGTACCTCCGGCACGGGCAACGTCTATGCAATAGCCATGGACGCCACCCAACGCCAGACCTGACGGCGGTCGCCGGAACGATGCCATGATGGGCTATGGCCGGACCGCGCACGACGGATATCGATCAGCCGATCACCCGCATCGAGGATGACGCGTTCGACTTCGTGCCCCGGTACGCCGTACCGCTGGCTCGGCGGATCGCGGAAACACCCGACTCCGCGTCGTTGACGATCGGCATCTACGGCCCGTGGGGTTCGGGCAAGACGAGCCTGATGAATCTGATCCAGGCCGAGCTCACTGCCAAGCCTGACAAGGCGCCGGTGATCGTGTCTTACACGGCCTGGAAGTTCGCGCAGGAGCAGTCACTCTGGCGGACCCTCGTGCGCGTCATTCTCGACGAGCTGCTCAAGCAGAGTAAGCCTGATGATGCCGAGCTGCGTTCCCTGCGCGAGGCCCTGTACCGCGATGTCGTGAAAACCCAACGGAAAGTGCGTGTCGACCCGGTGCGATTGGCCGGCGCCATCACCAGTGCGGTGACGCTCGGGGCCTCCAGTTGGCTGCAGGCCGAGCACGTGTCGGTTCCGGTGGCTACCCAGGTGACGCTCGCCGGTGTTGCGCTAGGCGGCGCTGGCGTCACGGCGTTCGGGATGAAGTTGGTCGGCAAGTCGGGCGGAGACGCCAAGAAGCCGGACCTCGCCGAACAGCTCGGCGGGCAGGCCAAAGAGCTGATCCAGGCGGTCGAGGTCGTCGACGACGTTCTGACCACGCACTACAAGGCCGAGCACATCGAGCAGTTCGCCGACAGCTTCCAGCTCGTCGTCGACAAGTTCCTCAACGGGCGCAAGCTGGTCATCTTCATCGACGACCTGGACCGGTGCCTCCCCGAGAAGGCCATTCAGGTTCTCGAAGGGATCAAGCTGTTCCTCGGCGTACCGGGCACTGTCTTCGTACTCGGCGTCGATGTCGCGGCCCTCGTGCATGCGGTCGAGGTGCACTACGCCGGGACCGTACCGTCCGCGATGAACGGCGGCCGGTACCTCGAGAAGATCGTCCAGTTCCCCTTCCATCTGCCCTCGATGAGGTCGGACGAGGTCACGACGAAACGACTGATCGACCAACTCTGCAGTACGCCGGACGACCGCGACTGGCTGCGGATCGGTGTCGACGGTTTCGCGGCGAACCCGCGCGCGGTGAAGCGGTTCGCCCTGCTGTATCGCAGCCGGCTGGAGGTGATGGGCGGCCCGGCCAACCTCCACCTGGCCAAGCTGGTCGTGCTCCAGGAGCATCCGCAATGGCGGGACCTGGTCGAGACGGTCCTCGAATACACCGTCTCGACTCCCCGCTCCCTGCTCCGCGACGGCCCGCTCGCCCTACTCGAACGAGCCTCTCGCGACGCGACAGCACGAGACTCCTTGCTCGCGTCCGACGGCGGCTTGATGGGCAAGCTCGCCGTACTGGCTCGCGACGACGGGCTGATGCGTTTTCTCAGTACGGCGCCCTTCTTCGACGAGGAGGGTGTCGACCCGATCGACCCCCTGCCGCTGCTACGCCTCAGCGGCGCCGCACCGGGGAGTTCCGTTCCCACCAGCCTGAGCCTGGACGACATCGTGGAGGGCCTACTGTTGCCCGACGCCCCCATTCGCGCAACCGCCGTCGCCGCGGCACGCCAACAACCCGCGACATCAAGGCAGCAACTCGTCGAACGACTCCTCATCGAGGTCGCGGGCCGCTCGCAGAACCCGAACCCCGACGAGGCGGGACTGCCGGAGTATGTCGACGCGGTGCGGATCTGTTTCGAGCAACAGATCGAACGTGACCAGATCGCCGACCGCCTCGACTGGTTCACGGCCCTCGCCGACCACGGCCTCAACCGCGAGGTCGCCACCCGATCACGTCAGCAACTGATCCAGCTCACCCTCGATATCAACACCGCGCCACAGAGCGTGCCCTTCGTAGCGGACGACCCCACGTCATCTGATCTGCTCGACATGAACAGCCACGCGCAGGCCCTGGTCCGGACCATCCTGCAGACCCCACCACCCCTGACCGTCGGCATCCTCGGCGAATGGGGCTCCGGAAAGTCCTTCTTCCTGCGGATGCTCGGCGAAATCTTCACCGACGAAGAAGGGATCCGTCTCGCGGAGGTGAATGCGTGGGCCACCAGCGAGTCCGATCCGATCAGCTTCACGCAGTCCGCCTTCACCGACTTGCTCGAAGAAGACACGCTCGGTCCCGCCGCGACCAGTGCGAACCAACTGAGGGAGCAACTCGCCGACGCAACGGCCACCGTCCCCGACGACGAGCGCAGGCTGGTGCTCCTCGTCGACGATCTGGATCGATGCGTACCCAGCTTCGTGGTCGACCTCCTGCTGACCCTGAACACGGTGGCGCCGAAGTCGCTCGTACTGATCGTCGCCGTGGATCCGCGCTGGCTGTCCCGGGCCTTCGAGGAGCGGTTCGGACGCGAGGAGGGGCAGGCGACCATTCAGCGTCTCATCACGCTGCCCTTCAGCATGCCGAGCGTCCCCGCGACGACCCTCCTCACCGCCGAACTCGCCGACAACCTCGGCACCCTGACGCCGTACATCGCGACCACGCCGCGAGAGATGAAACGCTTCGTCAACCTGCTCGAGCTCTGCCTCGAGCGCGCGAGCAGCCGCGGAGACGCCGTTGATCAGCGGCAGCTCGCGGTCGTCCTCACCATCGCACTCCGCTGGCCGACGCTGATGACCAACGTCGATGCCTTCGTCCAACTGTGGTACCTGACCAACGCCGATCCGGTGAGCCAGGACGAAGCGGCCCGCCAGGTCACCGATGATCTGGAGCTCCTCGACTCCGCCTCGCTGATCTCGCTCCTGGAGAAAGAGCCGCCACCCGCCCGACACGACGTCACCCAGCTCGTCGACCTGGTGCGCGAGGTCATCCCAGACGAGCGATGAGGGTCAGCTGACGCAGAGGCAGAACGGGTGGCCGGCGGGATCCAGGAACACGCGGAAGGTCGTACCGGGCTGGTGCTCGGGCTTCGTCGCGCCCAGCTTCAGCACCTCGGGCTCGGCGGCATCGAGGTCCTGGACCATCACGTCGAGGTGCATCTGCTGCGGCACGTCCTGACCCGGCCAAGCGGGCGCCTTGAAGTCCTGCACCGGCTGGAAGCAGATGACATTGCTGCCGTCCTCCGGGCGGATCTCCCCCCACGTCTCGTCAGCCTTCACCGTCCACCCGAGCAACTCGCCGTAGAACCTCGCCAGCACAGCCGGGTCCGGACAATCCATCACAAAACTGGGATACATCGCGATAGCCATACCCAGCACGGTACCCACGATTCCGGACGTTCTGCGTCCAGTTAGCGGGTGGACGCTCGGGTTCCCCGGGGGGTTCAAGTTGCGGAACTTCGACGTGGGTCAGGAGGGCGGAGCTTCGAGGAAATGACGGAGATAGGCTCCTGGCTTGCTGAGGTATCGGCGCCAGTGGTCGACGATGTCGAGTTCGTCCCATGGCGTGGTGCGGATGCCGTGGTCGCCGACTTCGAGGATCTGTGCTCCGGGAAGGCTGGCAAGGATGGGCGAGTGAGTGGCGCAGATGATTTGCCCGCCCTGCTTCGCGACGCGGTCGAGGAGGTCGATCAGTCGGAGGCATGAGGTGAAGGACAGCGCGGCTTCGGGTTCGTCCAGGAGGTATAGCCCTGGGCCGGTGATCATGGTTTCGAGGACGGTGAAGAAGCCTTCGCCGTGGGATTGCTCGGTGAGGTCGTCTTCCCAGAAGCCGTACATGCCGGAGACGTTGTTGCCGAGGTTGAACAAGGTCTCCGCTCGGAAGAAGAATGCCCGTCGTTTGAGTCTCGGGCCGTGGATCAGCCGCAGTCCGGCGCCGGTCAGATCGGCCTCCAGCACCTCGCCAAGTGGGGTGAGAACGCCGGTGCTGGAGTACTTGGTTCCGGCTTTCCCACCTTCGGAGTTGATCCCGCAGACGTCAGCGATGGCCTCGACGATGGTGGACTTGCCGGAGCCGTTCTCACCCACCAGAAAGGTCACTGGCGCCGTGAAGTCAAGCCCGCCGTCGAGCGCTTGTACGGCGGGGAGCGTGAACGGCCATCCATCGCCGAGAGGGCTGGCGAAGGTCAGCCGCGTGATGAGCAACTGGTTCATCGTCCCTCCAGCGACGTGAGTATCCGCTGGGTGAGCTGCCCGACCGGATCTCGAAGAGCAGGGTAGTCGTCCATTCGGTGGGCCCGGTTGAGGATGTGGGCAGCGGCGGCGAGTTGGGCAAGCTGACCGGTCGGGGTGTCCAGGACGTCGGCGAACACATCGTGGACGCGTGCGGCCGTGGCCGGAACGAGCAGGCTGTGGCAATACAGTAGGGCCGGGCCGTACCCGGCTGGGGCGCTGCCCCAATACTCCCAATCGAGCAGCCATAGCCGGGGTTGAGTCAGGTTGGCCCAGTGCAGATCGGTGTGTTCGGTCTGTAGCTCCGGAGCCGGTACGCCGAGTGGTCGCTCGTACAGGTCTTCGAGTTCGCGAAGATAGGTCTCCGGATCATGTTCGCCTCGAGAGGTGGACTGGGTGGCCAACTCGTCGACTGCCGTTCGTAGCTCCGACCACCAGGCGTCCGACAGGTCCAACTGTGTCGTCAGTTCTGGCGTGGGCGAGCATGGCTGGTCGGGTATGTAGCTGAACAGCTCGGCGTAGATGACTACCGGTTCTTCGGTCCACTCCACTCGTTCAACGAGTTCAGGCTTCGGTACACCGGTGATGACGGCAGCGTCGACGTTGCCGGTCCAGACCTCGCCGCGCGCCCAGTCGCGATGTTCGGCAGTTGCGCGCAGCCACAGCCGAGTGCCGTCACCACCGATTGCCGCCGATCCGATCGTGCGATCCCACCAGCCAAAGATGACATCGCCGTCCAGCTCGACACCCAGCCCGCCGGCCGCCTGCCCGAGGACACGGCGAAGAAAGGCACGCTGCCCAGTTGACCCATTGGTCTCGGGCTGGTCGTCAGTCACGCTTCGCTCTCAGTCCTGCTCATGTCGTGGGGCGGCACTTGTTAGGTGCACAGTTCCTAGCAGGATTGCACAGGGTCTTGTCCGGGTTGCAGGAGCCGTAGTTGGGGCTGCAACCACTGCGTGGTCCGCAGGGATTCCGCGTGCCCTGCGGACGGCACGCTGGGCTGCACGACGGACCGCATTTGGGATTACACATATTGGGAGCGCAGTTGGTGGCCGGTGCAAACGACTCCTCCAGTTCCTCCACGACCGCGCTGAACTGTGGGCTGCCGAGGATTTCTGTCAGTGGGGCCACTCTGACATTGCCGACTGGAAGCCAGCGTGAGAACACGCAGGGCCACACCTCGCCAGAAGGCGAGATCGCTACTTGCCGATCGCCACAGTTGCCGCACAGTTGTTCAGTTCCTGGGTTGGCGTCGCGGGTTCCTCGGCCGACCTCTCGCAGATTGTCGTAGCCGATATCCAGTACGCCGAGTCCTTCGAGCACCGCAATGCCTTGCTCGGTGCGCTGCCGCTCCAGGACCCCGACCACCCCAGCACGCAACGGGACGCCGAGTTCTCGCGCTAGAGCAATGTTCTGCGTTGTGAGGCGATGGGTCGGCCGGTTGGTGACCGCTTGATGTTCGGCAGGATCGTCTGAGTAATACGAGGTCGCCAGTCGCACGCCAGGCAGCCGGAACGTCTCCCACATGGCAGGCGTGACGTGGACCAGGTTGGTGTAGATCTCGACCTCCATGCCGGCGTCGAGAGCATGCCGGACCAAGACGGACAGGTCCGGGTGGAGTGTCGGCTCGCCACCGATGAACTGCCCCATCGACGCGCCCGCTTCACGCGTCTGCGTGATGACACGTAGCCAGTCGGTCGTGGACATGACGCCATGCGTACCGTCCGGACCAGACGAGGCATAGCAATGGTTGCAGCTCAACTGGCACTTGCCAGTGATTTCCCACCACGCAAAGTCGATCAGATCGTCGGCTGGCGCTGCTTGCTGGTCTACCGAGATGTTGTTCATCGCAAGACTCCTGAGGGCCGCGGGCTGATGTCTTGATGGACAGTGAAAGGGCCGTCCCCTGAGCGAACCCCCGTGCGGTACGGGATTGACATGTCACTTCCTTCGTGTAGAGACGGACGGGCCCCGATCCCCCTCGCAGGAGAAGGGGCCTGCGAGCGCGAGGTTTGGAGGGCGCGACCGGCGCGGATTCAGGGGCATATCGGCACGCCGGCCTCGCCTGACTAGATGGGGTGCATGCCAACGTCGACCAGCGGCTCCGCGCGCTCGGCGCCAGGCTCCATATCCCCGTCCTCTGGGTCGAACGGGTCTGGATCGAGCCAGCGCACCTCGGATGCACCCAGGTGACCATGCACTTCAAGCAGGCCCTCGATGCTCGGCCAGAACGTCAGGCTGGGGAACTTCCCGAGCCACTTGAGGGCGATCCACTGCAGGCCGTCCTCGTTCGGAGGGAACTCCACCACCAGGCCGACAACGCCAGTCCCACGGACGCCGGACGGGTCGCGGTATCGGAAGAGTTCGCCGCGACGCATCAGCCAACACCTACCAACTCAGGCACAGGAGTCCACTCCCTCGCCGATGGCATCACCGGCCAGGTCCCGTTCGCCCCGCAGGTAGGGGCCGAATGCCCAGCGATGCTCGGTGGGACAGCGCTCCAGGTAGTCCGCGATCTCGTCCTCGGACAGCGCAAGCTGGGTCCGGAGGACGTGATCCCTCGTCGCTCTTTGCATCATAGATGGAACGCTAAGCGACCACGGAGCGAGAAAGTTTCCCGGGCGGAAACCCGACCAGGTAGCGTTGCCGTCATGGACAACGACCTGGCGAACCTCGGGCAAGAGATCCGCCGTCTGCGCAAGTGGCGCAATATGACTCTCGATGCCCTCGCGGGTCAGGCCGGCATCACCAAGGGCTACCTGTCGAAGATCGAGAACGGCAATGCCAACCTGGAACGCCGCAAGACGATCAAGGCCCTCGCAGATGCGCTCCGGGTCAGCGTGGCCGACCTGACTGGCGATCACTTCATCGCGGACCGCGCCAACAGCGAGGCCCATGCCGCAATCCCCGATATCCGCATCGCGCTGATATCGACGACGCTCGAACTACCGACCGGCAAACCCAGCCGCTCCGTCCAGGAACTGAGCCGTGAGACTCAGCGCCTGGCAGAGGCGCGGATCAACTGTCAGGACGCCCTCGTGGGCCACGCTCTGCCCCCGCTCCTGACCGACCTCCATGCAGCCGCGACCAGCGACAACAACGACCGTCTGCCGGCACTTCAGTCACTCGTCCAGGCCACCAACTCGACGGCACATTTCTTGAAGAACCTCGGTGCCGTGGATCTCGCCTGGGTCGCGGCCGAGCGTGGCCACCAGGCTGCCCAGATCCTCGAAGACCCGGTCTACATCGCGGCGGCCGACTATGCGCGAGCACAGGCCCTCATCGGCCTCGGTGCGTACGACCGTGCTGACGCCATCGCCCGAAACGCGGCCTCGCTGCTCAGACCGGACAACGTGACCGCGATCGAGGTCTACGGCATGAACGTGCTGGTCACGGCCTTCTGCTCGGAGATGGCAGGCGAAGACCCAGAAGCGGCCCTGCGAGAGGCGGAGGAATCCGCCGAGCGAATCGAGCCCGAGAACGCCTTCTGGCTGAACTTCTCCCGCGCGAACGTCAACCTGTGGCGGCTCGGGATCGCGCTCGAAGCCGGCGACCACGTCAGGGCTGCCGAGGTAGCTGCCGAGGTCCCGTTGGGCGACATCCCGAGCAAGACCCGCCGCCTACGGTTCCTGGTCGACCATGCTCGCGCGCTGCACGGACTCCGGGGGCGAGACGACGAGGTCACACATCTGCTGGCCAAGGCCGAGAAGTTGGGTGCGACCCGGACTCGGCACAACGTCTGGGCGCGCGAGATCGTCAGCGAGATGGTGCTCCGTGCCCGCCGAGATGCGGGCGGCCGGGAGCTGCGCGGCCTGGCTGACCGCATGGGCTTACTCGCCACGCTCTGATGAAGCGACCAATCAGGCATGTGCCGGTCGAACTCCGTGAGGAATGGCGGGTGGAGTAGCCAGAAATGCAGATGCCCCCGGTCGCTTCGACGGACCGACAGGTGCACCAGCAACGTCTACGTCCTCGCCATGGATGTATCGCGCCCGCCGGACGTCGACCAGCCGATCACCCGCCTCGACGAAGTGCTGCCGCCCACGCGAGTCGAACTGGCCCAGCTGAGCGAACTGGTGCGCGGAGTCACCGCTGAGGTCAGCTGACGCAGAGGCAGAACGGGTGGCCGGCGGGATCCAGGAACACGCGGAACGTCGTACCGGGCTGGTGCTCGGGCTTCGTCGCGCCCAGCTTCAGCACCTCGGGCTCGGCGGCATCGAGGTCCTGGACCATCACGTCGAGGTGCATCTGCTGCGGCACGTCCTGACCCGGCCAAGCGGGCGCCTTGAAGTCCTGCACCGGCTGGAAGCAGATGACATTGCTGCCGTCCTCCGGGCGGATCTCGCCCCAGGTTTCGTCAGCCTTCACCGTCCAGCCGAGCAGCTCGCCGTAGAACCGCGCCAGCACCGCCGGGTCCGGACAATCCATCACAAAACTGGGATACATCGCGATAGCCATACCCAGCACGGTACCCACGATTCCGGACGTTCTGCGTCCGGTTGTGCTACTCGATGACCGTGTCGCCGTGGCGGTGGAACACCTTCCATTGGCCGTCTTCGCGGCGGTAGATCTGGGTGGCACGGAGGGTGTACGTGCGGGGCTCACCGTCGACGGAGGCTGACGAGTGTTCGAGGCCGGCCGTGTACGCCGCGTCACCGATCACGTCGTACGCCTGCAACTCGAAGGCGTACGACGTGCAGTCGGAGAACATCCGGCCCAACCCCTCGAAGAGCTCGTCGATCTCCTGCTGTCCGTAGGCGTTGCGCCACGCACCGAGGACGCTCACCGGTTCGTTACGGGACCAGAGCGCGCGTCGTGGGGCGAAGTCGCCGTTATGAAGCGCGAACTCCGCGTCGTACAACTCGCCCTTGACCCAAGCGAGAAATTCGTCGCGATCGTCCATCTACCCAGAATGCTCCGGCCCTCGACGCATGACCAGCGACAAAGCGGCTACCAGCGCGGCCGCGCCGGCGATAGTGGTCGCCGCCCACAGTGGAGCGCGATCGATCGCCGTACCGGCCAGTGCGCTCCCGGCGGCGAAGCCGAGCCAGTTGGCTGTTGTCAGGGCGGCGAATGCTGCGGATTGGGCGTGGCCGGGAGTGTGGTCGGCGATGAGGAGCGCCTCGATGGCGTCGGCCGGCCCGGTGACCGCACCGGCCAGCAGCACCAGTACGACGGAGATGACGATGCCGGGGCCGGTGCCGAAGGCAACGATCAGGACGCCGTACAGGCCCAGCGCGACAGCGAGCTGAGTCGGTAGTGATCCGGGGAGCGATCGAGCGCCATAGGTGAAGCTGGCCAGGACACCGCCGCAGGCCAAGCCCGCGACGAACAGGCCTGGGTTCAGGCCGAGGTGTGCGGCGTGGGCGACGACGCTGACCTGCAGGGCGCCGATGGCGACCGCGCCGAGGGTCACGACCGCCAAGACGTGCAACTGCGCGGCATCCAACCCGGTACGGCGTCTTGGCTCGGCCGACGGATCGCCCGCTTGGGCAGCGGCAAGTTCCCGTACGGCGGGGGCTCCGCGTAGCCACCAGACGCCTGCCAGCGACACGGCAGCCGTGACCGCCACGGCGAGCGTTGGATGCGCGATAGCGACGATGCCGCCGACAATCAGTGGGCCGACGACGAAGACCAGCTCGGAGAACAGGCCGGAGATCGCGAACAGGGCTCTGCGGCTGCCGGGGTCGTCGTACTTGGCGAAGATTCGCTTGGCGATCGCCGACGCCGGCGGCGTACAGGATCCAGCGACTGCAGCCGTTGCGATGAGACTCGGTGCAGGAGCGTCGACCACCAGGACAGTGATGTAGCCGATGAACGCTGTGGCCTGGGCAGTGCTGGCGGCGGCAAGAGTCCACAGCGGCCCGCGGCGGTCGACGACCCGGCCCCAGATCGGAGCGCTGACGGCGACGGCTGCCGCGTAGGCAGCGACAACGGCCCCGGCAATGGCGTAGCTGGCGGTGGCGTGGGTTGCGCTAGTCAGAAGGGAAAGGTTGACCATCCCTGCCAGCAGATAACACACCAGTACGGCGGCCACCACGCGGGCGACGCCAGGAATCGCGAGGGCTGCGCGGTAGCCGGCGACCACGTCATCGCCCGTCGACCTGGTGCGTGCCAGGCCTGATCAACGTGACCGCGAGCAATCCGGCGACACCGGTCAACGCGGCAGCGATCACCAAGGCCAAACTCCAGCCGTCGGTCGTCGACTCCGCGGTTGCGACAGCTGCGGTGCCGGCTGTTGCGGTGCTGATGGTGGTCAGCACCGCGAGACCAAGTGCTCCGCCAATCTGCTGGGCAGCGTTGAAGAGTGCGGACGCGATCCCGGAATCGGTGGGTCCGGCGCTGGACATCGCGGCCGTGGTGAGCGGCACGAACGTCAAACCCAAGCCCAAGCCGGCGACCACCAGGCCAGGCAACAGCGTCGCGGCGTAGCTCGACGCCGGTTCGATCCTGACCAGCAGTAGCAGACCGAGCGCCACCAACAGCGCACCGGCCGCAGACAGCCGACCTGGACTGATCCGGTCGGCCAGCGCGCCGGAGATCCGTGCAGCGACAGCGATCGCGACGGTCATCGGCACGAAGGCCAGACCGACGTAGATCGGATCCTTGCCCTGAATCGTGGACAGGAACAGGCTGACGAAGAAGAACAGCGCGTAGATCGCAACGCCCAAGATCAGTCCGACGATGTCGGCGGCAACGACAGTCCGGTTGCGCAGGAGGCTGACCGGAACGAGCGAAGCCCGCCGGGTCGCCTGCAGGAACACGAGAGTCACCAGGAGTGTGAGCGCGCCGAACAGAGCCAGCAAGGTTCCACTGGTCCATCCGTGGTCGGCAGCTCTGCTCAGGCCGTAGACCAGCAGGATCAGGCCGCCGGTTGCCGTCGCCGCGCCGGCCACGTCGATCCTTGACGTGCGGACTCCGCCGGATCGGGGCAGTACCAGAAGGCCGAGAAGTACCACGACGGCGACGATCGGGACGTTGATCCACAGCACCCAGCGCCACGAGATCGCCTCGGTCAGCACACCGCCGAGCACGGATCCGAGGGCTGTACCGCCGGCCGTCACGCCGGCCCAGATCCCGAACGCGAACGTTCGCCCGCGGCCCGGCGCGAACACATCCATGACCAGCGCCATCGCCGCGGGAGCCATCATGGCGGCGCCGGCGCCTTGAAGTGCGCGCGCGCCGACCAGTACCAACTGCTCCCCCGCCGCACCGCCGATCAGCGACGCGACGCCAAAGGCGGCGGTCCCCAGCAAGAACATCCGGCGGTGACCGAACCGGTCCGCGACCTTGCCACCGACCAGCAACAGCCCTCCGAACGCCAGTGTGTAGGCGGTGATCACCCACTGCAGTTGCGCATCGGTGAAGCCCAGGCCTGCGCGGATCGGCCCCAACGCGACATTGACGATCGTCGCGTCCACGACGATCAGCAGCTGGCTGCCCGACAGCACCGCCAGCGCCACCGCTGCGCGCACATCGGTCTGTACTACTCCTCGATTATTCACTCAACGACCGTAGAGCGAAATGCGAATTCGGTCAACGCGTGTAGAGTGAAACCGTGGTGGACGAAGAATCGATCTCCCGTGCCGAGCGGCGCCGCCGTACCGAAGGGGCGATTCTCGCGGCCGCGCGTCGCCAGTTCGGCGAACTCGGCTATGAGCGGACGAGCATTCGCGCGATCGCCGCAGAGGCAGGGATCGATCCCGCGCTGGTCATGCAACTGTTCGGCACCAAGGAACGCCTCTTCTCGGAGGCAGCGTCTTCCGGAGTCGACTTGCAAACGCTGACCGGTGCTGCGACCGGCGACCTAGCAGCCGCGGCGGCCGCCCACCTGTTCGCCGACTTCGAAAATCCCAGCCGCCGGGAAGGCGCGGCGGCGCTACTGAGGAGCTCTCTGACTCATCCTGCCGCCGGAGCTGCCCTGCGCGATCAGGTGATGAGCCCGGCTCAGGCGGCGGTTGCCTCCACCATCGGCGGTGCCGACGGTGAGCTGCGAGCCGCGGTCCTGAACGCGTGCACGCTGGGCGTGACGATCGCCCGGTACCTCCTGCAAGATCCAGTCTTGGCCGGAGCCGATCGGGCCGACGTCGAGCGGATCCTTCAGCCTGCCTTGCAGAGCATCGTCGCCGGCGAATCCGGTAGCTGACCCGGGGACGGCAGGCGCCGGTACGCAGCGCCTGCCGTCCGTGGGGTCAGCCGCAAAGGCGGTTAGTTGGGCGGTTCGGGTGGTGTCAAGAGCGGTGCCGTACGGCGCCGCTGGGGAGCGCTACCCCACCGAATCGGCGGGTAGGGCTCCCCGGCCGGGTGGAACGGTGGTGGTGAGTCCTCCCCAAACCGGTTTGGGGAGGATGCCGGCCGGCGCGAACTGGTGTGGGGTGGATATCAGTCGTATTCGGGGGGTGGATCCTCCCCGGACCGTTCAACGCGCGATCGACAACTCCGGCGTGCGTGAGAGGTGGGCAGCCGGAAGCCGGTCTCTTTCCCGCACCGCAATCACAGCCCGGCGACCGCGGCTCCACGCCGCCTGGGGCCTGCCGGGCTGTGGCCGGGGTCCGTGATGCTCAAGGTCGCGCAGTAGCCGGTGATTCTCCGGGTCGTGGCGCCGAAACAGTTCCGTCCAACGCGCCAGACACCCCGAGGCCCCGAGATCGCGGACCACCAACTCACCGTGAGCACCCCTCAACCATCTGCCCCTCACCGAAACGGTCGAACCGTGCTCAACGTCGCCCCGGCCAGCGCACCTTGAGCACTCCTCAACCACTTCCAGCCCGCGCAGATGGTTGAACCGTGCCCAACGTCATACCGGCAAAGGCGGGTTGGGTGGCGGCAACGTGGGCTGCCGCGATCCGACCCTCCCCAAACCGGTTTGGGGAGGGGCGGCGCGGTCACGAGGGGTGGTCCGGGGAGGATCCACCGCCCGAATGCGTCCTGGATCCGCCCCGAACCGGTTTGGGGCGGATGCCGACCCCAGGGTCAGGGGTGAGGGGAGGTCGGGGGGTTCCTGCTGGGCCGGTTCCGGGTGGGGTAGGGCTCGCTGAGGTCGCCGTACTGGACCGTGCTTGACGCGACCCCGAACCGCCTAGCTAACCGGCCTTTGGGGTCAGCCGATCGGGAGGCGGCCGAGGAGGCGTTGCAGGGTGGCGATCTCGCGGGTCTGGTCGGTCTCGATCTTCTTGGCGAGTGCGATCGCGGCGGCGTCCTTGCCTGAGGCCTGTTCGGTCTTGGCCATGGTGATTGCACCCTTGTGGTGCTTGATCATCATCTCGATCCACATCCGATCGAACAGCGCGCCGTCGGTGTTGCCGAGGTCGGACATCTCTTCCTCGGTCATCATCCCGGGCATGTCCGTCATGTCGTGACCGCCGTGCGAGGGCGTCGGCACCGGCTTGCCCCAGCTGGTCAGCCAGCCTGACAGCGTCTTGATCTCGGGGTCCTGCGCGGCCTTGATTGCGGTGGCGAGCTTCTTCACCTCGGGCGTGGTCGCGGTGTAGCCGGCCATTTCGGACATCTGCACGGCCTGCTGGTGGTGCGGGATCATCTGGGTCGCGAACGTGACGTCGGCATCGTTGAACCCAGCGGCCGGTGTCGTCGAGGTGCCCGCCGACGGTGCGCCGTGGTTCATGCCGGGCATGGCGTCGTCGTCGCTGCAGGCTGCCAGGGTGAGACTGCCGACGACGATCAGGGCCGTCAGGGCAGGGGTCTTCCACAGGTGGTGTCGCATGGTTTTGAAATCCTTGTCGTTTCGAAGCCGAGTACTGCGAACTGGGCAGGGGTCGGCCTAGGTCCGCAGGATGCAGAGCTTCGACAAGGTCGGCCGGCACCACAGTGGCGACGGCCAGTCGGGCGCCACGGGAATCGTGGCGCCGATCAGTTGGACGGGATGCGCGGCGGTCAGACTGCGACGCGCGAGCGCGACGATGAGCGCCAGCAGGAGCGCGGCCAGCATCGCCAGGCACATATCAGTCATCGAGTGCTCGTGCCCGTGCTCATCGGCCGATGCCACACGCACATCGTGATCCGAGGTAGCGGCGGCAGGGCTCGGATGGTCGGTCGCCACGGTGACGGACATCTGGTGAGTGATGGCCATCGTGACGTCGTGATTGCCGGTCAGCCCGTGCATGACGAACACGCCAGCCAGCAGCACCAGCGCGACCAGGGCCCTGGCGGACGCTCGCCGTACGCGGATGTGCTGGCTGTTCATCGCCCCAAGACTAGCTAGTGGGCCCGAGGTACAGACCCGGCCGGGGCTTTGTGCGTCGGTACGACGAGGAGTGCGAGCACCGCGGCGACCGCTCCCGTGATGGCGGCGAAGGTGAAGCCGCCGGTGAATCCTGCTCCGGTCGTCCCGGCGATACTCGCCGCCGCGATGCTGGAAACCACCGCGACACCGAGTGCTGCGCCGAACTCGTGGAAGGTGCTCAGCAGACCCGACGCCGTACCGGCCTCGTGGTGAGCCACCTGGGACAGCGCGGTCGCTGACGACGCGACGAAGGCGGCTCCGATACCGGCCGCGCCGATGCTGATGCCGATGACAACCATCACCGGGCCGGCCCAGATCGCGGCGATCGCGGTCCCGGCCGCGGCGATCAGCAGGCCCGTCACGGCGACCGTGCGGGCACCGGCGCCGCCAATCCTCTGGCCTGCCACCTGCGCTCCGACGATCGTTGCCACGGCCACCGGCAAGAACAAGATGCCGGTGCGCAGCGCGCCATACCCCTGGTGGTGTTGCAGGTAGAACGAGCCGAGGAAGAAGACCGCGATCATCAACGCCGTCGCCACGAGAATCAGGAACGTGCCCGCCGCGACCGGCCGGCGTACCAGGATCCGCAGGTCCATCAGCGGCGACTTCACGGTCCGCTGCACTACGGCGAACACCGCGCACAGCACCACCGCACCCGCCAGCAGTCCGAGCGTCTTGGCGCTGAGCCAACCCCAGTCCCCCGCGTTGATCAGCGCATAGATCGCCGTACCGGTCCCTGCGGTGACCAGCAACGCACCCGGTACGTCGAGCCGCGCGCGCGGCCCCGTTGGCAGATCGCGCGGCAGTGTCCGGCTCAGCAGCCCGAACACCACGATGCCGATCGGCACGTTGATGTAGAAGACCCACTGCCAGCCCGGCCCCGCAGTCAGCAGCCCGCCGAGCAGGACGCCGATCGCCGAACCGCCGCCCCCAAGGGCAGACCAGATCCCGAGCGCCTTGTTGCGCTCGTCGCCGTGGAACGTCTTGGTGACCACCGACAACGCAGCGGGCGACAGCATCGCCGCACCAATCCCCTGGGCGATCCGGCCACCGATCACCATCGTTGCGTTGTCGGCCAGCCCGGTCACCAGCGACGCCGCGGTGAACACGAGCAAGCCGGTCAGGACGACCCTGCGGGCGCCGACCAGGTCGGCCGCTCGACCGCCCAGCAGCATCAAGCCGCCGAACATCAAGGTGTAGGCGCTGACCACCCAGGTCAACGTGTCACGCGCCAGACCGAGATCGGTGCCGATATGCGGCAGTGCGATCGCGACCACGGTCACATCGAGGATCAGCATGAACTGCGCGACGCCCAGCAAAGCCAGCAGGCGCCAGCGCCGCGGATCCGCGCTCACGGTTCCGGTCTCGTCGACGGTCTGATCAGACACGACGACACCTCCAATTCGAACAACAGTGTACGAGTTATTTGAGCTACAGTAACTCGTACACACGTGTTCGACAAGAGGAGGTCGAGTGGCCGCGATCCGGGAGAAGTCCCCCGCGAAACGAGCCGACGCGCAGCGCAGCATCGAGGCGATCCTCGACGGCGCGATCCGCTGCCTGAGCCGGAATCCGGAGGCGAGCGTCAGCGAAATCGCCAAGACGGCAGGCGTCGGCCGCGTCACCGTCTACGGCCACTTCCCCAATCGCGCCGACCTCGTCGAAGCCGCTCTGACGCGCGCGATCGACGACGGCCACGCCGGCCTCGAAGCAGTGGACCTGTCCGGCGACCCGCGCGACGCACTCGCCCGACTCGTCGACTCCAGCTGGCAGTTGGTGAACCAATCACGCTCGCTGCTGATCGCCGCTCAAGACGTCCTGCCACCGGGCAAGATCCGCGAACTGCACGCAGGTCCGGCCAATCGGGTCGAGCGCCTGATCGAGCGCGGCCGCGACGAAGGTGTCTTCCGCACCGACTTGCCGACCACCTGGCTGGTCGGCGTACTGCACAGCATCATGCACAGCGCCGCCGACGAGATCACCGCCGGCCGCCTGACCCCCGACGAGGCCGCCGGCTACATCACCGCGACCGTACTGGCCGCCTTCTCCCCCGGAGCGCTGCGGCCGTAGCCCAGTCGCCGACCCGCTCAGGTGTTCCGGTCGATCGGGTCCGGAACAGCCGGGATGTCGGAGCGACTGATCTCGTGCTTCTCCGCGGCGGAGATCAGACCGAGGTCGTGCAGGATGGCTGCGGAGCGGCGCCAGCAGTCGCGGGCGACACCGGCCGTGCCGAGATCGTGCCGGGTACGGCCGAGGCCCCACCAGATCTCTGCGTCGAGGAGGGTCTGGGTGGACTCGGAACGCCGGCTGGTCTCGTGCGCGCGCTCGAAGTGGGCGAGGGCCTGATCCGGGTCGCCCGCCAGCCGGGTCGCCTCGGCCAGATTGCACAAGATGTTCGCGAGCCAGTTGGCCTCGTCGAGCGGTTCGGCGATCACCAGCGCCTCGGTATGTGCGGCAACCTCGTCGGCGGGCCGGCCCGCGTGTCGGTACGTCAGGCCCAGGCTCGTCAGACTGTCGGCCGTGGCGGTGGGTCGCTCGGTACGGCGGTTGAGCTCGATGGCAGCTCGCGAGTGCGCAATCGACTCGTCGTACCGGCCGAGCAGTCGGTACGACGTGGCCATCCCAGCCAACTGCACTGCCTGGCCTGCCTCGTTCCCAATCTCCCGGTACCGCGACAACGCGTGCGACAGATGCTCGACGGCGAGGCCGTAGTCGCCCCAGCGCAGTAGCGCTGCACCGATGTTCTCGTGCGCGACCGCGTGATGCTGCGGCTCCCTGGCTGCGGCCTGCATCAGCTCACCGAGCCGGAGCCGGTCGCGATGCCGGCCGCGCAGCGTCAGCCCGAGGCCGACCGCCGAGCAGATCGCGGCCGCCAGGTCTGGGTCGAGGATCGCGGCTTGGCGCACGATCGCAGACAGGTTGCCGACCTCGGCGTCGAGCCAGCGGTAGACCTCGTCACGATCGCCGAGTTCGACGCCGACAGCCTCGAGAATGGCCGGCCCGACCTCGACTCTCCAGGCCGCGTCGGCGTTCAGCAGCAGGCACGCGGTGCGGGCCGTGGCCAGGTAGCAGTGCAAAGCACGCCGTACGGCGCCTGTGCGGCTCGCCTCGTCGTCGGCCGCGCCGGCGTGGTCGCGGCCGAACAGCCGCAGCAGGTCGTGTGCGCCGTACCGGCCGGGCCGCCGGCTCTCCAGCAATTGCATGTCGACCAGGGACTCGAGCAGGTCCTCGGCGGTAGTGAGATCCGTTCCTGCCAGCGCCGCGACGACCGGCACCCCCAAGTCGGCGGCGTCCACCAGGTTGATCTGCCGGAACAGCCGCTGCTCCGGCTCACCGAGCTCCTCGTAGCTGACCTGAAAGCTGGCCCGGACTCCGCGGTCCTCGGTCTGCAACTCGGCCAGCCGCCGTGACGCAGCGCCGTGACCGGTCGCGGCCAGCCGATCAGCCATCGTCCGCAGGGTCCACGAGGGCCGGGAGGTCAGCCGGGACGCCGCGATCGAGACGGCGAGCGGCAGGAATCCACAGAGCCGTACGACGTCCGCTGCGGCCTGGCGCTGCGCCGGTTCCGCGAGGTTGACCCGCTCCGAGCCCACCAGGCGAGCCAGCAAGGTGACCGCGTCATCCTCGGGCAGCATCTCGAGCGGCTTGTGCACGGCGCCGGGCAGGGTCGCCAGAATCCTGCGGCTGGTGACGATCGTCCGGCAGTTCTGCCCGGCCGGGATCAGCGACTCGACCTGCCCGACCTCGAGAGCATTGTCGAGGACCACCAGCAGTCGCAGGTCGTTCGTCATCGACCGGAACCGAACTGCGGCCTCGTCGGTTCCCACCGGGATCGCCGCGTCGACGGCTCCCAGCGAGCGCAGGAACCGCGCGAGTACATCGGCCGGCTCCAGGGGCGGGACATCTGGAGTGGATCCCCGCAGGTCAACGTACAACTGACCATCGGGAAAGGCGTCGGCGACCAGGTGCCCGACGTGCACCGCGAGCTCCGACTTGCCAACGCCGCCGGGACCGGCCAGGGCCGCGATCGGCGGCCCCAACGTCAGCTGCTCGCGGAGCCAGCCAACTGCGGCCTCCCGTCCGGTGAAGGTCGGTACGCCGAGCGGCAGCTCAGCCGGTACGACGGTCTCCGGGCCCGCTCGTGGATCGGTCGGTGCCGCGCCGGCCAGCACTGCACGTTCGAGCTCGCGCAGTTCCCGGCCGGGCTCGATCCCGAGCTCTTCGATCAGTACGTCGCGGCCGTCGCGATAGCACTCGAGTGCCTCCGCCGGTCTGCCCGAATGCCACAACGCTGTCATCAGCTGCACGCGCAGGTGTTCGCGCAACGGTTGCTCGACGACCAGTGCGCTCAGTTCGGGGATCGCCTGGCGATGCCGCCCGAGGGCGAGCTCCACGTCGTACAGCTGCTCGGCGATCGTCAGCCGCAGGTCGGCCACCCGCTGGGCGCCGGCGATCAGCGCACGCGTCGACAGATCGTTCAACGCCGTGCCACGCCACAGTGCGAGCGCAGTCCGCAGGCGGTCAGCCGCGTCCTCGAGATCGGACGCAGCCTGCGCTTCGGCGTGCAACCGCTCAGCCTCTGCCAGGTCGATCCGAACCTCCTGGTCGTTCAGCCGGTAGCCGTGCCGCGTCGTCTCGATCAGCTCGCGCTCGCAGCCCGCCTCCGCGAACGCGCGCCGCAGGGTGGACACCTGGATCGACAGCTGCGTGCGTGCCGACGCGGGCGGGTTGTCGTCCCACACCGCGTCGATGAGCTCCTCGGCCGACACCGCCCGGCCGGCCTCCATCAGCAAAGCGGCCAGAACCTGATGGGCACGCTGTCCGCCGAGGGATGCGGCTCTCCCGCCAACGGTCACCTCGACCGGGCCCAGCACCCGGATCTCCACCCCGTCCCCGACCATCAGTTCAGGTTAGACGACGATCGGTTCCCTCCCCGGGTGCTGAGCTCAGGCTGCTAGCAGGGCTTGACGCCGTCGATCATGTTGTTCAAGCCGGGGTAGCGCCCCAGATCAGGCTCCCGGTGCGGAGCGGTGCTGGTGAACCGCAACTGGAACTTGCCGCTCTTGTAGTTGTAGAACTTCGCCTTCGTGCCCTTCGTCTGGAAGTTCAGGTACGACGTCAGGCGGTCGTTCCATGCGGGCTTCAGCTTGCCGAGGTCGGTGAACTTGCAGTAGTACAGCGTCACCTTGTCGTGGTCGTAGAAGTCGCCCGCCCACAAGCACAGCCGCCCGCCGTTGCACCTTCGGTCCCCCGGGGCCTTGGCGCCCGGTACGGACAGGGTGACCTTGGCACTGCCGTCATCGGTCATGATCTCGTTGAAGCCGACCTGGTGCGCCCCGATCTGCATCTGCGCGAGCCTGGTGTCGATCGTGCGCTGCAACTGCCGCGCCTGCGTGGTGCTGAGTCCCGCGTCGCGAGCCTGCGTCGCGAACCGGGCCACCTCCGAGCCGGCCCGGTCGTTCAGCGGTGCCGCGGTTGCGGTCATCGTGCCGCTCACCGAGACTGCGATGGCCGACAGCGCCACCAGAAGTCGAGCCTTGTTCCTCGAACCCATTTCCTTGTCCCCTCGTGTCATTTGACGAGCCAGCCGAAGAAACGCTTGCAGTCGGCCGGTTTCACTCTGCGATGCGAGCTGATGCTGTTGCTCCAATTGCCCGCCTCCTCCTTGCCGTCGCCGTACATGTAGAGCTTGGTGACGTAATGCCCGGGCCGGACGCAGAACCGGTCACCCTCGTGGCTGTACTTCGTGCGTGTGTAGAACTCCACGGTCGCGTCACTGTGATTGATCAACGAGACGGTCAGATTGTCGAAGTGCTTGATCTGGCCCTCGCCGTCGTCGTAGTCGCCGTCCTTGTCCGAGTCGTCTTTGGCGCCATGACTGCCTTCGCACTTCGGCACCGCGTACAGATAGATGTGCTTGTCGCTACTCGGCAGGCTGTTCGCAGTCGCCCGGCAGTCCTTCTCGCGCGCCGCTTCGGCGCCGGCCGGGACGGCAGGCCGGCTCTCCGGCGTCATCGCGGCCGCCCCTGCGCCGCCCACCATCAGCGCGACTGTCGCCGCCGAGGTGAGCACCATTCGCGTGCCCATCACCACTCCCCTTTCTGGATTGCCGATTCCAGGACAGTAGGAGCCCTCGCTATAGGGCGGTTATCTCCGCGCGATAACCGGTGTATAGCCCGCTTGCCTAGCGTCGCCCGCATGAAACCTTCGGATCTGGTCAAAGGGCTCGTGGTCGCCGCGACGACCTACGCACTGGCGTTCGGCGGGGGTGCTCAGGCCGCCGGCACAGCACAGGAAAAGGAGAACAAGGCACCTGACAAACCCACGACGTTCGTCGACAACGATCCGAACGGCTCCACGAGCGAGCGCTACCGGATCCGCGACTACCTCGTGAACCTGATCAAGGGAGCCGAACTGGACTCCAAGATCACCATCGCGTCGTACCGGTTCGACGACTACGAGGTCGCGAAGGCCCTGATCGACAAGATCAAGACCAAACGCGTGACGGTCGAGGTGATTGTCGACGCCGCGCACGGCGACACGACGTCGTACCGGGAGGTCAAGAAGGCCGCGGACGAGAGCCGGCTGTCCTGGATCAAGTACTGCCCACGAGGGACGCCGTCCGACGGCAACAAGGCCACCGCGTGCATCGGGGACCACATCATGCACAACAAGTTCTACCTGTTCAGCAAGACCGGCGGAAAGTCGAACGTCGTCGTACAGACGAGCTCGAATCTCAGCGGCCCCTCCGGCCCGAACATGTGGAACACCGCGTTCACCGCGATGGGCGACGACGGGAAGTGGCTGTACGACAAGTACCAGGAGTACTTCTTCGATCTCAACTCCGAACGGAGGCGCGACGACCAGTACCAGCATTTCATCGACGACCACGGCCCGGTATCGAACGCGAAGTACAAGATGTATGTCTCGCCGCGCAAGGAGTCGAGTAGCACGGTCACCTTCGCGAACATCCTGAAGAACGTGAAGTGCGACGGCAACACGTCCGGCGGTACCGACGACGGGCACCGCACCATCGTGCGGGTGGCCGCGGCCCAGATCGCCAAGGGCGGTGGCGCGGCCGTCGCCGCCGAACTGTGGCGGCTCGACAACGAGGGCTGCTACGTCGACATCGTCGGCTCGAAGATCAGCCAGGCGAAGGACGGGCCACTGCGCGGCGGGCTGCTGCGCGCGCCGACCGGCAAGTTCCACGGACCTGAGGTCCGCGACTTCAGCAACAACCAGTGCGGCACGCACGAGAAGAACATCCTGATCGACGGCCACTACGCCGGGAATCCGAACCAGAAGGTTGTCTTCACCGGCAGCCACAACCTGAACCGGAAGTCACCCTGGCACAACGACGACGTGATCCTGCGGATCACCGACGCGGACGTCCACGAGAAGTTCAAGGAACACTTCTTCAAGGTCCGCGCCGCCGCGGCCGTCACCTGGCAGACGAGCAAGTACGAGACCACCGACCCGGACGACCTCGAATTCAACTGCAAGGCGTCGTAACCTCCGCGTCTCCTGCGGTCAACGCAGCGGAAATGTGTGCTTCTTACTTTGAGAGTCCACATCGGCCGCGCGTGAGGCGGTGAGTCCCCTGTACGAGCACGTTGACCCGTTCATCGGGACCGGCGCCACCGACCTGCCTACGCCGAAGGGCCTGGCAGGGACTTGGTGGTGGCCGAAGCCGCAGGTCGGCAATACGCACCCGGGTGCGACGCACCCCTTCGGGATGGTGTCGGCCTGCCCGTACTCCGGGGCCTATCCGACCGGCTACGGGTTGTACGACTTCAACACCGAGGGCGTGCCGAACCTGCTGTACGACCGCCCGGTCGCGTCCGGCTTCACTCATTTCCAGCAGTCCGGCACCGGCGCGATTCGCAAGTACTACAACTACTTCCGGGTCACGCCGATGCTCGGCCCGCTCGATGACCTGGGCACCACGTGGGACCTGTACGACGAGGTTGCCGAGCCCGGGTACTACGCGGCGACACTGGGCTCGGGGATCCGCTGCGAGGTGACGGTCGGCCCGAAGTCCGCCGTACACAGGTATACGTTCCCGGCGAATGATGCCGCCCGGATTGTCATCGACGCATCGACCGGCGGCCTGGCGATTCCGCGCAGCCAGACTGTGCCGCTGAAGGCGCACCTGGCGCTGCTGGAGCCGGGGGTAGCTCAGGGCGAGATCCATGTCGAGGGCGTGCCACTGGCCGTCCACCTGGAGGTCGACGCCCCGGGCTGGCGGCAGCTGCTGTGGTACGACCGGCGGCTGATGCCCGGCGGTACTCGCCTCGACTTCGACTACATCCGGCCGACCACCCTGCGGCCGTTCGGTCTGATGTTCATGGGGCCTTCGCGCGCCGAGCAGACAGTCGAGGTGCGGCTGGGGTTCTCCTTGCGTGGGTGTGAGGCGGCCCGCGCCAACCTTCATGCGGACGTCACGAGTTTCGGCGGGAGGCGCGAGAGCACGACAGTCAGCTGGCGCGACCACCTCGGCAAGGTGGAGATCAAGGCCGAGTCCGATGACCAGGCAACGATCTTCGGCACCGCGCTCTATCACTCGCTGATCAAGCCGTGCTTCGCGCCGGACGAGAGCCCGTCGTGGACAACCGACGGTCCGTACGCGTTCGACATCTGCACGATGTGGGACATCTACCGCACCCAACTGCCGCTGATGACCACGCTGTTCCCGGAACGTTCGGTCGCGCTCGCCAGCGCCTTCCTGTCGATTGCCGAGCAGGAGGGCAACCTGCCGATCGGCTACCGGATGGCCAAGGGTGCCGACCGCTTCTCGCGGCAGGGCAGCGCTCTTGCGCACACCTTCTTCGCCGACCTCTGCCAACTGGACCTGCCCGGTATCGACTGGGACTGGGCCATGGTGCATCTCGAGATGGACCTGCGCCGGACGTACGGCGAGGACTACCTGGTACACGGCGTTGCGCATCCGATCAGTCACACCCTCGACCTCGCGTACGCCTACCACTGCACCGCGGCCATCGCCCGGAAGGTGCGCGACCGGCCGCTGGCGCAGCAGATGCGCAACCACGCGCAGGGCTGGCGGGCGGCGTACGACTCGAACACGGGTCTGCTACGCGACTCGACGTTCTATGAGGGCGGTCGGTGGAACTACTCCTTCCGGCTGCTGCACGACATGCGGGCCCGGATCGCACTCGCCGGTGGCGACGAGGCGTTCGTGGGACTACTCGACCGGTTCTTCGGGTACGACGCCGTACCGGTCACGCAGCCCGGGGTGGCGCCGAGCGTGGCCGAGATGAACGCCGGGTACGAGTTGTCCCGGTTCGAGGGCTTGAACAACGAACCGGACTACGAGGCACCGTGGGCCTACCACTACGCCGGACGGCCGGATCGAACCGCAGAGGTCGTGCATGCCGCTGTCGCCAACCAGTTCGGCACCGGCCGCGGTGGGTTGCCGGGCAACGACGACTCGGGCGGGCTGTCTGCGTGGTACGTGTGGGCGACGCTCGGGCTGTTCCCGGTGGCTGGGCAGAACCTGTTCCTCGTCAGCGCGCCGGCCGTGGCCGAGTCCATGGTCCACCTGCCGTCCGGCGACCTGTCTATCACCACCGCAGGATTCGAACCGGTCGAGGCCGGCGGGCCGGTCTCCTACGTCCAGTCGATCGCGGTCAACGGCAAGACCCTCGAACGCCCCTGGATCTCCGGCCGCGAACTGCGACATATCCGCAACCTGCACATCGAACTCGGCCCCAAGCCTTCCGGTTGGGGCACCCGCGTCAGGCCACCATCCACATCCGACACCGCTGGAGGTGAGGCATGAAGTCCACCCGCCGCTTGGTCATTGTCGTCCGAGCAGACCCCGTGATCTGCGGGCACTCCGGTGAGGCCCGATGCCTCGCGGAAGTCGCGCTCACCCGCGGCTTCGACGACGTACGGATCGTCACCTGGCCCCTCGATGCGCTCGAGGCAGCCGGCCTCCCGTTGAAACCACTCGACGGTGTCCTCCCCTACAGCCCCGGCATCACCGTCGAGCGCCCCGATCCCGTCGGCGACTACCGCGTCCCCGACGGCCGCTACCTGTCCGGCCTCATCGGCCGCCTGGTCGAACTCTTCACCGACGGCGTCCCCACGGTGGCGATGTCGCTCTACCTGAGCCCGCACGCGATCGCCGTACAGGAAGCCGTCCAAGTGGCCCGCAGCATCGGCCCCGCCCAGGTCACCACCATCGCCGAGGCCGTCGGCTCCGACATCACCAACGTCGTACGCGAGTGCGTGAACACCGGCCGCTTCGGCGCCGCCGCACACATCCTGTCGGTCTACCTAGCAGCCGACCACTGCGTCGCCGTGTCGGAGTACACCCGCGACCTGATCGTGGCCTCGGCTGCGACGCTCGACGCCATGCACGGTACGACGTTCGCCCAGCGCTGCCGTGAGCGGATTGCCATCTCCTACCCGGCCGTCGATTCCTGGCCCTATCTGTCGCTCACCGACGACCGGATCACGGAAACCCTTACCAGCCGCGGCCTTTCACGCGACGGCTACGTCCTCTTCCTCTCCCGAATCGCCTCCGCCAAAGGCGTCGACGACCTGATCGACGCCTACGCCGGCTCCCGGTCAGCCGCACGCGTCCAACTCGTCCTAGCCGGCCGCGGCCCCCACGAAGCCGACGTACGCGCCCGCGTAACCGCCGCCGGCCTGGACGACCGCGTCCACATCCTCACCGACGTAGACGACGCCGAGAAGCCAGCCCTGATGGCCGGCAGCGCAGCCTTCGTCCTACCAACCCGCGAACAACCCGAGTTCGTCGAAACCTTCGGCATCGCCCTAGTCGAAAAGGCCCTGGCCGGCGGCGGCCCCATCATCACCTGCCCCACCGGCGGCGTCCCCGAAGCCGTCGGCGACACCGCCCAACTAGTCCCACCCCGAGACCCAGTTGCCCTACGCAACGTCCTGGACGAGATCGTCTGCGACTGGACCCCCAACCAACGAACAGCAGCCGAAGACCGAGCCCGAGCCCACGCCCTACAGTTCGACCGAACCCAAGTCTTCGACCGCCTCTTCGCCCTCACCACCCCACCCGCCGTACCCGTCGCCTGACCCCGGGCCCGCTGACCGCGCCATTCAGGTTCCGGAGACACGTAGCCGCGGCGCCGGTCCCTCGCCGTACCGGTGCTGCACCGTCACGCTTTGATCCACCGATTCCCGGGGGTGAGCGCACCACGCGGTGGCCGTGAACAAGTTATGCCCTGTTCACGGCCACCACTTCCTGTTCACACCCCAGGGACATGTACTCCACCGACAGGGAGTCAGACCGGTCGGCGGCTCCCGCGTCGTCCACCTGCGCCGACCTGATCCTCCGAAGAACAGGAGGTAGTCGTATACGTAGGTCGCGACGCCAGCGGGGAGTTGCCGGGCAAGCGACGTCACGGCCGTACACCTCCTGTCCTTCGGCAGGAGGGTCGCCCGACGATGCCGATCACTTAGTTGCACTAGGCAATGGACTGTCGCGTGTCTCGAGGACCTGGCGTCGGTCGGCCGGAAGTACATCTACGCGAAGGGCTTGACTAATACGCATTAGCGCCTTGACGCGATGTAGCGCGCCAGTCACAGTCGAGACGTCCAACTCTGACCGCCCCCGGTTTTGGAGCTCGAGATGCCTGCACAAACACTGCGCCGTGCCCTGGCGACGCTCTTGTCCCTCTCCGTCCTGATCACCCCTTCGCTCCCCTCGGCTGACGCCTCGCCGGCTGCTGCGACGACGCGGTACGAGGCGGAGTTGGCGACGTACTCGGCCGGTAGCTCGGTCGACACCAACCACACCGGCTTCTCCGGCACCGGCTTCGTCAATACCGGCAACGCAGTCGGCAGCTACGTGCAGTGGACCGTCAACCGCTCGCAAGCCGGCCCCGCCACCCTGGTCTTCGGTCACGCCAACGGCACGAGCGCCATCCGCTCCGTAGACATCACCGTCAACGGCATTGTGGTCGCGAAGGGCGTCCCATACCCGTCAACCGGCGGCTGGACGCTCTGGAAGACGCGCGTGACCACCGCGAATCTTCGCGCCGGTTCGAACACCGTCCGCGCCACAGCGACCACCGTCGACGGCACAGCGAACCTGGACTACCTAGACGTCACTGCGGCCGCGACGGACTGGTCGAAAGCCATGGTCGACTCGACCATGGCGCGGTACACGCCGACATCACTTGGCGGTTGGTCGTATCCCGTCGGCCTCTACCTCTACGGGCAGTACCTGGTCTACCAGCGCACCCATGAGGCGAAGTACCTCACGTACATCAAGTCCTGGGTCGACAGGTTCGTCGATGCGTCCGGGAACATCAACAACAGCTTCAACGACTTGGACAGCATGCTCTCCGGCCGCCTCCTCGTCCTGCTCCACCACGAAACCGGCGACAACCGCTACAAAGTTGCCGCCGGCAAGATTCGCACCCGCCTCAACGCCTACCCCCGCACCACCGACGGCGGCTTCTGGCACGCCGCCACCTACCGCCAGCACCAACTCTGGGGCGACGGCGTCTTCATGGTCGACCCCTTCCTCGCCGAATACGGCCGCGAGTTCGGCGACTCGACGTACACATCGAGGGAGACCGTCGACCAGCTGTTGACGTACGCGAAACACCTCCAGCAGTCCAACGGACTCCTACGCCACGCGTACGACGAGGCTCGCGCCCAGACCTGGGCCGATCCGACCACGGGGCTCGCGCCGGAGGTCTGGTGCCGAGCCGAGGGCTGGTACGGAATGGCGGTCATCGACGTACTCGAAGCAGTACCGGCCAACCAACCCCGCCGAGCCGACCTGATCGCCGTACTGCGGAAGCTTGTCGCCGGCTATGCGCGGTATCAGGACCCGAAGACCGGCCGCTGGTTCCAGGTCGTCGACGAAGGCAGCCGCACCGACAACTGGACCGAAACCTCCTGCTCGTCGATGTACACCTTCACCATCTCCCGCGCCGTACAGCGCGGCTACATCGACCCGTCCTACAAAACAACCGCCACCCGCGGCTACCAGGGAGTCCTGGCCACAATCTCCCTAGGCAACGACAGCCGCACCTACCTCAACGACATCAGCGTCGGCACCAACGTCGGCAACTACCAGTACTACATCGACCGAGCCCGAGCCACCAACGACCTCCACGGCCTCGGCGCCTTCCTCATCATGAACGAACAACTCCGAAGCTGACGCGGCCGACCGGCCGACCCAGCCCGATAGGTTGTCACACGAAGTGCCCCTAGCATGATGATGCCAGGTAGGCGACGTGGCGCCGGGAGTGCGGAGAATGACTTCATGGGCTGGATGACCGAAGCGCCTGTGCGGGCGCTGCTCGACGGCGTACTTCCACCGGCAGAGGGCGGCTACGCCGCGCTGGTGTTCGTCGTATCCAGAGAGGAAGGCGACGGCCTGCTCCACCGACGGCACCTGAGCGAGTGGCCGAGTATTCACGATCTGACCGGGCGCCATATCGCGGTGATCACCCCGGATCCGGAGAGGTCCGTACCCATCAGCAGAGGCGTCGCCGTACGGGGTGTTGCACTGTTCGCCGGCGATCATCACACGTTCGTGGAGCCCGGGGAACGCAGACGCTACGCCCCAGGCAGATTTGCGTCGACCCTGCCGATGACTGTTGATCGGCACTCGCGGGCTGTCAGCTCCGTCGCGACCGAACTGCAGGAGTACTTCGGTATCGCCGAGGACTTCCTGCCCTGTGCAGTGATCGTCTGCACCAGGGAGCGCCAGGCGGTCGCAGTCCGGCTGGACCGGCAGGTGACCGTCTATGGACTACTGAAGACTGTGAAGTCGTGGCTTGATCCTGAGCTGGCTCGCTTCGCCCACGCATCAGCACAACTCGAGGCCTGCGCCGACGAGTTGGGTCCGGCCGCCGCCGAGCTCGCTGAGGCCAACCGCCGTGCCCGTTCATGGTTCAAGGCGACTCGCGAACACCGGGAGTGGCTCGAACAGCGGGAGCAAGTGGCTGGCGAACTGGAGACGCTCGCCACCGATGTCACTGCGGAGACGGCCGCCTTGTGCCGTCAGCTAGCCGCCGCCCTTCGCCTGGATCAGGCGTGCGACGACCACGACATCAAGATCGCAGAGACACTGTTCGAGACTCTGCACGGCCGGACCGGCCAGCTGTCTGCCCGCAACCGCCGGTCACTCCTACGGCGGTTGCGTCGTGCCGTCATCAGCGAAGCCCCGCAAGTGCCGGCGCAGCCAGACGACGACCTTTCCTCTCTCACAGAGCGCGCTTCGCGGACCAAGTCGGCGTACGACGATCAGCTCTCGCGGTGGACCGAGTTGCGAAACCTCGACGTACATGACGCAATGAGATCCGCGGTCGGCAAACTCGGCCTGGAGGAAGCACCGACCGCCCTGCTCGAGTGGCGGCGACTTCGATGGCCGATCACCGCCTTCGCCCCACGACCGCAGTCCGGGCCGTCGATCCGGATGGGCCGCGGATGAGCGCCAGCACCTATCGCGCGCTGCTCGCCGACCAGCTGACCGACGAACGCGCGAAGAAGAACTCGCTCGAACAACGCGGAATCGCGGTCATCTCCACCTCCGGAACCCTCGTCACGATCACCTTGGGCTTCGTCGCCCTGGCCACCCGGAGCCAGAACTACGTGCTCGGTACGACGGTCGTGGTGCTACTGGTAGCGGCCCTCATCGGACTGGTCCTGGCCGCCGGCACCGGCCTCGTCGTCAACCTGCCGACTCGTGTCCCCGTCATCGACCCGAACGACCTCATCTCCACCGGCGAAGACGACGACCCAGAGTCTGCACGGGCCGAGCGCGAGGTACTCAGCGCCCTCGTCACCGAGCTACGACGAGTGAACGGACACCGAGCCCGGACGTTGTTCGCCGCACTGCTGATCGAGGTGGCCGCTCTGACGGTCATGGCCGTCGCCGTGGTCGTGACGTTGGCACCCATGACGAACTGATTGTGCGGGCTACCCCTCTCCGCGACTCGTGCAGCGCCCCGTCCGGCCGTCAGCTGTAGCGGCTGCCGACGGCTCGGCCGTTGTCCAGCCGTGCGTAGCGAGACTTGGCCAGGTCGTTGGTGACGAAGCTTCGAACGACGAATCTGTCGCCGCCGTCGAAACGAGGGTGGAAAGGCGACCTGCCGTGCACCGCCCGGTTGTTGTCCACCAACAAGATGTCACCAGGTTTGAGGACATGGTGATTGCGATGGGTTCGGTAGATTCTCAGCACCCTCTCGAAGGCAGCGTCCGCCTCCGGCGTGCGGCCGGCCATGAGGTCTTGGTCGAAGACGATGTACGGATCCCCTGCCGCACCACTGATGATCGGCATCGGTCCGCGGACGTCACCGTCATCGAACTGCTGGCCACCGACCCGGAACGACTCGTCGACCCCGGTCATCCACAGTCGTTCCCGAAGTACTGCGAGGTCGGCACCACTGATGTGCGCACTGACCTGTTTCGCGGTCAGGGTGTACGTCCTTGCATCGGGATCTCCACGCAGGCAGGCGAGACTGATGTAGTCGGGCTTCAGAGCGCTGAACGCCTGTTCTGTGTGAAGTTCCAGCTCAGTCAGCGAGCTCAGACTGGTCTGGGTCCGGGCGGCCGCGCGAGCCGGCACCATGTCCTGGAAGAGCCTGCCGGAGCCTTCGGCCTCATAAGCGATCAGGTGACCGAGCGACTCCCCGAACATCGCTTGAACGCGCGCGAGCAGTGTGGCCTCACCGACGTGTTGTTTGTTGTCTTCAGGTGTCGCAGGAATCCGTCCCAACGGGATGCCTTCGATCAGCAGGGTGCCGGTGTCGCTGCCCCAACGGCCAAAGCTGTGCAGCGCATGATGCACTCGCTCGGGAAGTTGCTGCGCAGCGCGCCGCGCGGCGACACAGTACAGCTCAGGCTGCCCTGTCGGATCGAGGTGCAGTGAGCGAGCCAGCAGCGCAGTCTGCCGCTGCTCTGCGAGAGTCAAGGTAAGCACTCCGGGAACTACCTGAGACTGATGTTTTTCCACAAGCGATTGCATTATCGTGACCTCCAATGGCGCCGGCGATCCTGTCGCGAGGCATTTGCCTCAGGGTGAAGGCAAGTACGCGCCCGCGCCCGCCGTTTGCATCACTCGTCCAGCGATGCAATGCCCGCCGCGAGAGTTCGAATTCGAGCTACAGTCCGCAGGGACTGGGCCCCGGCTCCGCTCGCTGGTATCCATGGAGAGTGGGGGCAGGGTGGGACAGTACGCCGGTCGTCGCGGATGGGACTCGTTATCGCAGCCGCGACCGCTTGGCCTGGATACTGCGTGCGAATCGTGCGTATGCAAGCGCCATCGACTTCCGCAGCCTCCAAACGTTTGCACGAGGTTTCGCCGGTGGTTCCCGGTCCGGAACCATCAGCGCCAGCCAAGTAAGCCGGTGGGAAACAGGACAGTCCCGGATCAGCGCGGAGGTATTCGCTCGATACGAGGAGATGCTCGGACTGCAGCCGGCACTACTCTCCAGCCTCGCCCATGCATTGCTGCGGTACTCCGGATCTCGAGTCGGTGCGACAGCCCTGGAAAAGGCGCAGGTACTGTCCGAAGACGATGTCCACGATCGTCTCGACATTCTGCTTGATCTGCTGCTGTCAAACGCTCACATGAGTGGTTCGACGTGGGACGAGTTGTCGTACCACCTGATCACGCACCCGTCGATCTTCCTGCCGCGTGGCGTGTGGGTGGCCATGACCGAGCGCTTGCTGTCGGAGGTGATCATTGCCGAAGGCATCGCTTGGTTTCAGCGCTTCGAGGCTCTCAGCCGGATCATGGGCCATCCCCGCGGTCAACAAGCAGCTATCGCCGCCTGCGTCGCACTCGCCAATGACCCGACCAATCAGGTGTTCATGGAGCCCCTGTCCGTCCTCGACTGCACTCGCCACCGCGATGCAAACGGGCATATCAAATCGCAGCTGATCAATCCGACCAACAGTCAGGCCCTGCGTGGCGCATTGCTGGCCACCGTACGCAAAGTTCGCGATCATCACTTCGACGACAGTGACCTGACCTACCTGTTCGACATCCTCGTACAGCATGTGTCGGATGAGAGCAGCCACCTGAGTGCACGTCCGTTGGCGAGCGAAATCCTTCGCATGATGCCGGCCGAAGTGACATCGCACCGGAGTCGAGCCCTCGAACGAGCACTACGCGACGACCGCGTTCTGAGCCAGGTACTGCGATCGGGTCGGATTGCCCAGGCTCACGTCACTGCCGCCACGGTCAACCGTGTCTGCGCTGCGGCGATCGGCTCGATGTCAGGCGACCTGCCGACCGTGAAGCTGGAGAGTGTCCTGGCCGCCCTCGTGGACGAGATGCTGCACAGCCCGATCAGCGACATCCGCCTGATGGCCGCCCAGACCATCGCAGCAACACCCTTCCGGTATCCAGTCGCAGACGGCCTGATGCTGGAGCTGAGCAACCGGGAGACAGTCGCATCACCTGTCCTCGGAACAGCGATACTCGGCGCGCTGCCGTTCGTCGGCCGAGCCAAACACCGCCTGATCGTGGAACGGCTGGCTCTGCACGGCCGGCTGCCGACCGACATCGCGAACGCTGCTGTGTGGGCCTACGCACACATGGAAGGACGCGGCCGTACGACGTTCTGGCAACAAGCCCTCACGGCACACCTGGCGGCGTCGCGAAGTACCCCCAGCCGCCTCGCGGACCAAACCCTGAGCGGTCTCATCTACGGACTTGGCGTGGAGAATCGCCGAGACATCCTGGCACCGATCTCCAACGACCCCCGCTATCCCGTCGCCGCTCGCAAAGCGGCAGTCTGGTGGCTCGGCATATCTCAGCACAGAAGAGCCAGCGCTAGGACCTGAATGCCTGCTCCGACGCCTCGTTGATCAAGGCCACAATCGTCCTGCCCGGCGGGAACGCACCACGCCCGACCTGGTCGAGAAGTGCGTACATCATCTTCGCCTCACATACCCAGTCGAGGCGGACCCGTGCCTCTGCTCGAAGTCGTGGATGAACGCGTCGAGCTCCGGAGTCCGCTTGGCGTACCCACCGAAGTGGTAATCACCCTCGAGCCGCCACGATCCGGTCCGCACGCCGTACACCTGCTTCTGCAACCGGACGATCTCGTCCTCAAGGAACGCACCACCCTTCAGCACCGGAACCCCAATCACCGACTGATGCGACTTCACGCCCGCCGCGATGCCGGCCAGCGTCCCGCCGGTTCCCACCGCGCAGAACACTACGTCGACGGCCGGATCGAGCTCATCCGCCAACTCCGCACACCCGCGAACGGCTTCAGCGTTGCTGCCGCCCTCCGGGATCAGATAGAACTCGCCGAACTCTTCCTGCAGCGCATCGACCACCGCATCCGAGGTCTTCGCCCGGTACGACGTACGGTCCAGATACGTCAGCCGCATCCCGCGGGAGGCGGCGTACCGGAGCGACGGGTTCAGCGGCAGATGTTCCTCACCCCGGATCACGCCGACCGTCTTGAATCCGCAGTACTCCCCCACAGCAGCCGTCGCCCTGATGTGATTCGAGTACGCCCCACCGAAGGTCAGCAGTGTTCCGAACCCCAGCTCGCGGGCGGTGGCGATGTTGTACTTCAGCTTCCGCCACTTGTTGCCGGGCACCTCAGGATGGATCAGGTCTTCCCGTTTCAGGAGGACCCGGACGCGCGCGGCCGTCAGCCGGTCGTCCTCAAGCTCAACAACCGGCGACGGCAACCGAAGCGCCCCGATCAGCCCATCCTCCACACCACCAGGATGACAGCCGCGGGCGATCCACCACATGCCGAAGCTCGAAGCATCACGTGTCGCTGCCACCATGGCGTCGATCACGTACTGATTTCGCTCGGCTATCTGTCCGGCCGATCCCGCTCGGCATCGAGCATCGCCATCACGTCTACGGCACCCTCCCTCGACTCATCGTCGTCCGCAGAGGAGACCGGGGACCCCATCGTCCATTCCTTTGGATCGATTCCATAGATCTCTGACAGAGCCCGGAGCCGGTAGACCGCCTGGGCGCGCCGAAAGGTGCGCTCAGTCAGCCCCGCACTGAGCGCCGCGTTCAACCCAACGCCCACCAACGGAACGGTCTGTGCAAGCTTCTTGTGGGTGAGTCGCAGGCCAAGGAGTTCATAGACTTTGGAGATGGCCTGAACGAACAGGTGCTCGTTCAGCTGCTTCCAGGTAGCTTGGCGCATCATTTCCTGAGTCAAGCGAGACAGCGCCGCCAGAGCTCGGGTCTTTGCACTCACGGACCCGGCCACCCCGAGCGAAAGCACACCCATCGCGAAGAGCTCCTCATCAGGGAGCTGAACGTCGTACCCATAGCGTGTCGCCACCGCGCCGATGGTCCGCCCCATGATGGCCATCGAGGCCACTGCGTCGGCAGCGACCGCACCGATCGCGACCACCGCAGTCGTCCCCGCAGTAACAGTCGTAGCCACCTCTGCGCCAGTGACAGCCAGAGCGGTCGCGGCGCCCTGACCAGCGGAGCCCAGGGTATAGCCCAACTTCGGCGGCAGCATCGCGTCGCGATCCTTCAGCGGCAACGCTCGGATCTGCTCGTAGCTGACCACCTGCGGATGTCTCTTGGCATAGCGCTTCGCAATCGACCCAGGTCGCGTGCTGCGCAGCGCAGGCTGGAAGGTCAATGCCAGCGTTCCCTCGAACACTCGCTCCGCGATCCCCCGCGCAGCATCAGCCCCGGGAAGCTCGACAACCTTGCCACCGACCCAGGAAGCAGCCGACGACACCCGTTCACGCAGCTTCTTCGGGACCGTCACGCGGCTTCCCGATTCGTGCAGCACAGCAAGCGAGTGCTTCCAGGCAGCCTGCTCGTACGGCGGCATGTCCTCAAAACCCATAGTGCCCCTTCGTCTCGCGCACACTGAGCAACGTTGACCAGGCTTGCGTGCTGCGCCCTTGTGCAGAACGTCCGCCAACGCCCCACTGATCGGCAGCCCGGCCGCTACTCGATCCAAGCCCACTAGGTCGACTGTCGGTCCGGGCCGTCGGCAAACCGGAGTATGGCGGCAGCAGCCTCGATCGCGACGCCGGGATCACCGGCGTAAACGAAGACGGCTTCGTCTTTCGAACCAGAAGTGGCACCTGGGAGGCCTTTTGCATAGTCGCGAGCTTGAACCGTCGCAACGGCCAGCGAGCCGCTCCGCTGGAACAGACTGATCGTCTTCCTGCCGGTGTAGAACCATCGAATGTAGGTGCTCTTCGGGGGCCACCGAGGGCCGCCAGCCCATGGCCACCAGCGCATCGTGCACTTCACGAGCGTTGGACAACCCGGAGTACCGCTCGAAGCGAACCAACATCGATTCCACTGCGTCACTGGGATCCCGTCTGACACCACGCGCTTCGAACTCCTCCTCGAACCTGTCGACGATAGCCTCCTGAGCGGCGGGCCCACACGCTGGCGAGTGTCGTAACCACTCCCGCGGTTCCCGCCAGCGCTCGCTCGACACGGGGCACGGCCGGCGGGCGCGATACCTCGGGGGCCACCGTTGAGTCGGCACTCACAGAAGATTCTCCATACGTCTCAAGGTTCTCCGCCGCCCAGCCCGCGGACGGCGAAGGAGCCTCATCGTGGATCAGGCGAACAGATTGACCTGTGCACCGACCGGTGTGGCGCCGTAAGAGGCGGTGATCTTGTTCAGCTCGGACTGGTAATACAAGGTGCCGAGACCGAACACGAACATCAGCAACAGACCGACGCCTGGACTGCAGGTCACCGGGATGCCTGCCGAGCGCTGGCTGTTCGCGATTCGCCGACCAGTGCCGAAGTACGACACCAGTGGTGCCACAAAAGTCCATCCCAGCAGCAACAACACCAACATCGGTCCAGCTACCGGAACGACGCGGCGCCGATCAAGCTGCGCCATCTCGGCGTGAATCTTGTAGTACCAGACGAGGTGGTAGATGCCCAAGGTGATCAGGGGCAGCCCGATCCAGACCCCGACGGGATTACGGGTCTTCATTTGCAGGCCTGTGGCCACCGGCAGTCCGACGCGTCCGGGCACGACCATTTCTTGCGACATAGCTCTCCCCCACCATCCTGGTGGCAAGTTCCCCCCTGCCACCATCTGCGTTGCTGCGTCTATCGCGGCGGAGTCACCGAGCGTTACATCGACTGCTGTTGGGTTTACGCTCGCTGCTGGGCGCGTGCGGTCTCACGGTCCAGGCTCGTCGCCGACGATGCGGTGCGGGGCCAGGTCCAGGCGAGTCGAATGATGAGGGCGAGAAGGGCCAGTTCCAAGACGATGCCGAGGCCGTAGAAGAACAGCCACGACTCGCTCAGCGCATTGAATGCCGTGACGGGGATGTAGAGCGCAGCCACGATGAGGTTCGTGATGCGGTTCGCCCTGGCGGGCAGCGTCGCCGACAGCACGACCATGAGGGTCGGAATCCCCACGAGGGTCAGCGCCGCGGTCGAAAAGGTCTGGGAGAGGTCGAACTCGAAGACCTTGCCGTCGAGGATGTCTTGGACGACGCCGGGCGTGTAGAAGTTCAGAATGTCCACGTAGGCGTAGAAGAACATGAAGCTCGTCCACGTCGCGGCGAGCTTGGCTCGCACCGAGATCGGCTGGTCCTGCAGTGTGGCACGTGCACTCATCATGGGCTCCGTTATGTGATGAAGATCGGTAGCTCCACCATCGCCGAGCCCCAGCGGCCGACACCTCGGCCCGAAGGTTGGAGTTGACCTGGCCAATGGCACGGCCCGTCCCTCGTACTTTCGGCCGGTACGCGCTGGTTCTGGTCACAGATGAGGGGCGTGTTCTGTCTTCACGGTTGTCAATGACGGCTCGTGGAGGAGGAACAGGTGGACGTGGTTCTTGGGGTGTCGACGACAGCGGTGGCGGAGGTGCGGGCCGCGGCGGTGGCAGCCGATCGGGCTGGGCTGGATCTGATCGGGATCCAGGATGAGCCGTACTTCGGGCATCTGGTGGACGCGTTCGCGTTGATTGCTGATCTGCTGACCAGGACCGAGCGGATTCAGGTGTTTCCCGATGTGGTGCCGTTGCCGTTGCGGCCGGCGGCGGGGTTGGCGCGCACGGCCAGCTCGTTGAGTTTGCTGTCGGGTGGGCGGTTTCAGCTGGGGTTGGGGGCTGGCGGGGTCTGGGACGCGATGACTTCGATGGGGGTCGAGCGACTCGCGCCCGCACAGTCGTTGGCTGCGCTGGAAGAAGCAATCGCACTGCTGCGGCAGTTGTGGAGAGCGGACGCGGAGGTGACGGCCGACGGTGACTGGTACGCCGTGGCATCCACCAGCACCATGCCAGCCACAGAGTCGGGCCAGCGTCGCGCAAACGCATCGGCAACCAACCCGCCGATCGAGTGCCCAACAAGAACCCAGGGACGCGGCACGTTCACCACTTCGAGCAGCTTCAACAACTGCGCTGCGCCCCACACAACCGGTCGTTCCTCGGAAACAACGTCCACAGGAAGCGCACCCGAGGCGCCGCATCCTGCACGGTCGTAGACGAAAGTCGCCGTACCCGAAGGCAGTCGGTCGACCACGCCGTCCCACGTCGCTCCGGGCTCCCCCAACCCAGAGATGAAGACCAGGCATGGTCCGCCACCAGGCTAATATGCGTAGGCAAGCTCCACACCGTCGATCACGCAACTGCTGGCATTGCTCATATCCATCTCAAGTCTCATCTACGGGAGGTCCGGCAGTTGCCAGGAGGCGTCTGTACCATTGAGACGCACGTGCTGGGCCTCGACCTCGATGGACAAGCTGAACTGCTCGCGCGACGGCCGACCATAGTCAGTCCACTGCCGATGAGCCACCCCGAGGAGATCCCAAATCATCTGCGGTCCGCCCTGCGACACCCCCCTTGTCAATCCGTGCCCACGATCCGTCCGGAACAGTGAAGATCGCGATGCCGCTGTCGGCCAGCTTCGTCAGGAAGCGGAGACCCGGTACGGCCAGAGCCTGTACGAAGCGGAAGTCGCCGTCGAACCAGATCGACTCGTCCAGCTCGGTCGACCGCGCCGTCGCGACAGCAGACGTGATCTCAGCGATCTGCTTACCCAGATCGGCCGGCTGCGGCGTCGGCCGCAACGGCATGAAGAACGCTGGCCCCGGGAGGAAGCGTCCAGTCCCCTGATGACCAGCATCGACATCGATCACGGCAATCCCTGTGGCGATCGGCGTCACGATGCACCCGCCGACTTGGGTCTGCTCAATCCACGCTTGCGGCACCCGATTCGGCGCACAGGTCGCGATGATGCGGTCGTACGGCGCTCCGCCGGCCCACCCCTGCGCTCCGTCACCCACGCCAAGTGCTGGATGGAACCCAAGCCCGGCCAGATGCTCGCTCGCAGCACCGACAAGGTCCCCCCGCGATATCGACACTCACGACATTGCCGTCACCAAGCCGGTGGCACAGCAAGGCAGCGTTGTAGCCGGTCCCGGTCCCGATCTCAAGAATCCGATGCCCGTCTGCCGGATCGAGCGCTTCCAGCATGACGGCCATCAGGCTAGGCACCGTGCTCGACGACTTCACATCCGGCGAAACAACCAACAGCTGATCACCGTAAACACCTTCAAGCCACTCGCCAGGACTGCTCGCATCGACAGCCTCTTGCTCGCTAGGTGTCTGACGATAGAAGGTCGGTACAAAGACATGCCGTGGAACCTCAGCAACGGCAGCCCGCCACCCGTCCGACGGCAACACCCCACCAGACACCAGCTCGCCGACCAGTTGACGCCGCAACTTCTCAGCCCTGTCTTCATCAGATGCCGCACTCACTCAACCGCGCCCTTCTCCAGAACGGCTGTCAACGCAGCGCCGGGTAGAACCACAGTGAGCCGTCCTGCAGCGTTGACGACGACTTTCCACGTGGGCATCTCGGGTTTGCCCGCAGCGGCCCACGCCGCAAAGGCGCGCTCTACCTGAACCCAGAGGTCTTCCACTCCCCCGTAGTGGACAACCAGGTCCTCCACGTATGCCCAAGACTCCGCCCGTCGCCCATTGAGTCCAGCCGTTCCCTCTCCGACCCACCACGAAATCTCGGGCGACTGTCTCCAGAAGTAGAGACCAAAGGCCTCGCTGTCGAAGACCGACGCGGGCACAGCAGTCGGCCGCGCTTCAATCGACTCGGCTCGCCGCTCGTGCTCGTCCGCAGTGAACTCCGGCATGACCTCGCCGATGTCAGCGAGTTCCGGCGTCACCCGCGCACTCATAAAGAAGCCCCGCGCAGGCATCAGGACACCGGTCGCAGTCTGCCCGTCGTCAGAGACCGTGAGCTTCGCCCACGCACCAAGAATGCTGTTCGCCGGAGACCGCAGGTCAGTCAAGATCACGCCACCCGGCTTGCTCCACCGGATCCAGTCGGCAGGGATCTCGGCCACCGCATGCGTCGCGAGGATTCGGTCGTACGTCGCAGGCTGCGGATCGAACGAGGGCTGATAGCCAAGTCCCGCCAACCGGTCCTTGGCCTGAGCAACCAATTCCTGGTCGATGTCGAGCGTAGTGACCGCATCGTCTCCCAGCAGGTGGCACAGGATCGCGGCGTTGTAACCAGTTCCAGTCCCGATCTCCAGAACCCTCATACCCGGCTTGATGCCAAGTTCCTCGATCATGTCCGCCATCAACGCGGGCATCGACGACGATGATGTAAGTCCCTCCGCGCCGGATTGCCCAGCGATCGGCTTCACCTGCGTCACCAGCACCGAGTTCGAGTACACGGTAGACAACCAGTCAGGCTGCGCCGCATCCACGACACCGGCAACGACATCCCGCCCATCCGAGTCGCTCTCAAGCCGATAGAAGGCAGGCACCAGGACATGCCGCGGTACCGACGCGAACGCCCTGGCGAGAGCCTCATCGCGGAGATACCCATCCGCCTGAATCTCTCCCACCATCGCTGCGGCGAGAGCCCGCCAACTTGACTGCTCAGTCACTTGATCTCCAGGAGGTCGGCGAGAGCAGCGGTCATCGGCAACCCCGTCTCCAACTCGAGCCAATGCCACTGTCCACCCGTGTTGCACTCGTACCAAGCCCAGCCCTTGTCGTCCTCACGGATACCAAAGTCGAAGGCTCCGAACATCAGGCCGAAGTGTTCCAGGTACCGATGACACGCATCGATCACTCTCGTCGGTGTGTCGACGACGGTGTACTTCACCGAGTCGTAGTCCCGCCGCCAGTCCAAGTGCGGTGAGTCGATCCGCACGCTGAACACCTGGTTCCCGATGACGGTGGTTCTGACATCAGCTACCTTCTTCACCCGAGCCTGGAACAAATGCAACGTACTCCGAACGCCTTCGTCCAGCTCAGCCGCATCAACCTCGCCAACCCAAATGACGGACGGCGTTCCATCCGGTGCATGCAACTCGCTGTTATGAAGTGGCTTGTACACGACCGCACCATGCGCTTTCGCAAAGGTCCGTGCCTCGTCGAGGCTGTTGGTGACCAGCGTCGGAGGTACGTCGAAACCGACAACGCCCGCGACGCTCAGCTGCGTCGGCTTGAAGTCGGCCTCCAGCGAACGCCACAAATGATTCACCCATCGACAGCGGATGCTGCCCAGCACACCGCCCATCCCATGCCGTGCCTGATCTGTCGCGAACCGGCCGTCGTGATCGCTAAGCATCTTAGGTGCCGTGTACGGCGATGGCCGGCGGTAGTAGACCGATCGCACCGCGCCAAGGTCCATCTCCCGCGTCGGCGTACGCAACCGGCTCGGCACGCCATCACCGTAGTGCGCCCCCAACTCAACATCACCGATCAGAACCCCAGCCGGATCCAGCCGAACCACCGGTACGTCGCGTGCGTTCAACTCGTCAATCACCACATCCGAAGTCGGGTCATCGATCCCCGTCAGTACCACCACCGGCCTGTCCACCCCATCAGTCCGGAACGTAGGTCAGGACTTTGGTGTCGTCCGGCGAGTTCTGCTTCTGGCCGTCACTACCACTCGTCGGATTGCTCGTGAATGTCGCCCGACTCGTACCGTGCTTCGGCGGCCCAGCGTGCACCGGCTCCCCGCCCGCATCCCTGTAGACCGTGACTTGAGTCAGCCCGTCGATCTCCATCGACGCAGGAGCTACGCCATCATCTGGTTCCTCAACCGGCGAGACCCGCGTAACTCCCCACGGGCGTACAGCTGCGCTTGTCGTCATTCTTGCCCCTCTTCTCAGTCGCGCTGACTTGCTGTTTGTCATTCGTCGAGCCACTCCGTGTCGACCGCATCCCGGTGCGGGCCCTGGTGGTATCCGAGAAGGCATGGAGCGCCGGTCTGAGGGTTCCTGCCGTCACACTCCATTTCCTGCCCCGGTTGGACCTGCGCAGGCTCCCGCTTGCCGAGGGCATCCGATGCGCGTCGGCCGGGGCCGTACCCACGTTCGGATCCAACTCCGTTTGGAAACGGCTGGCGCAGACCGGACTCGTCTCGCAGTCCGCGCCAGCCGGGCACTCGGGCCCCTGCCTGAATGCTGTGCGACGTACAGGGAGTCGCATCGCTCAGGCAGGGACGAACAATGCAGGACGGGCACTCCGCAGCGGTCGCTCCGCGCGGCAGACAGGATCTCGTGCCGATTCCACTAACTCTTGGACAGATCGATCGCGACGGTGCGAGCGCAACTCGCTCACCGAGATCGGCAGCTCGTTTGGGGGCGGGCAGGACCGACGCCATCTCTGATGTGTCAGCGGGTTCGTTCGTCACACGCAGGCTCGCGAAGCGCTGACGCATAACTAGCTCGAATTCGGCAGCGTTCATCGGGTCAGTCAGGTGATTGACGACGAGGTGCTGGCCGAGCCAGACACAGACACTCCGCGTCAAGTCGGACTGCGGCTCAACGACATCACCAAGGCGTGTGGACATGCGTCAACGATCACGGAAAGCTGAACTATGCTGAACTGACTGTGAGTGCGGGTTTCCGCGTTGTTCGCGAGCGGAGAGGGTTGAGCGCAGGCGATGACGCCATCCGATAGTCAGACCGGGATGCGGGGTTGGGTGACTCCTGGCTCTGAGATCGGAGTGGTTTCAGGGTTTGTCCTGAAAATGATCCGCGGATCAGTCACGCTCACCCAAGCCGATCTTGCAGAACGCCTCTGCGTTGATATCAGCACCGTTCAAGGCTGGGAAACCGGCAAGCGACCCCTCACCGCGCTGCGCGCCGCCGACCTTTTACGTCTCAAAACGCGCCTCATCACCCTCGGCGCAGCTCCATCGGTGGTGGTCACCCTCCAGGACGCAGTCGAGGCCGACGGCATCTTGTCGATGGCGATTTCAGCCGGCGACCGTCCAGTCGGCGCCGATATGAACCCACTCGGCGCAGCAGTCCATCGACGCAGCCTCGTCAACATGATCACCTGGCCGTTCACCGGCATCTCACCTCTACCTTTGCGCGAGCTGTCCCAGGCCCCCGGTCGAGGCCCGGTCGCCAAACGGCCAACCTTGGCCCACACAGATCAGACACGCTTCTTCGACCATCTGCTGGCCACCGTCGGGAACCGCGACGCTGTCTGCTCCCCCGTACTCCGGCGACAGGCGATGTACCTCCTGGGATTCGATCATCGGCCTACATCCACCCAATGGCTGGCTGCAGAGCATGAGCGGGCGTTTAAGGTTGCCACCCCGACCACGGACCTTCCTGGCGGTATCGCAGCACGGTCCGCCACTCTGGCATTGGCGCGTCGCGGCGACAGCGAGCCTCTTCGTCACTTCATCAAGACCACTCTGAGCAGCGAACAGCACGCCGCCGCCAACCTGGCCTACTGGGCGTACTGGCTGGGCGAGATTAACGAGCTTTATGCTGACGACACCTACCTCATCGCAGCCGCCGACGACCACACCTGGTCCGGCAGCCGAGTCGCGACCCACCTACTGGCGCATCTAGACAATCCGGTCCACAGCCCCATCAACATCAACAGCATGTGGACCCTTGTCCTCGCCAAACCAGACCTCCTCAAACGACACCACAACCTGCGGGCGCAGACTCAAAAGCGCGTCGAGCAAGCCCTGGACGCGGGGTTCACCGGTCAGACCAGAGACGAGTTGATTAACCTGCGATGTGCAGTACAACTCGCTGACCGCTGACGAAGGGACCCCCGTGGCCGACGACATCACCGACAAGGACGCCGCAGGCACCATCGCCTTCGCCTACGAAATGGGCGTCCTCAAACGCCTCCGCCGAGCCGGCTGGTGGCACGCCGGCGTCCGCGACCCCGAATCAGTCGCCGAACACAGCCTCCGCGTAGCCCAACTCGCAGCCCTCATCGCCGCCGAAGAAGGCGCCGACCCGGCCCGTGCCGCCTACCTAGGCATGTGGCACGACTCCCAAGAAACCCGCATCGGCGACATCCCCCACAGCGCCCGCCCCTACGTCGAGGTCGCCTCCAACGAACGCATCACCGAAGACCAGGTCGCTGGCCTCCCCGACAACGCCGCCAAGAGCATCCGCGAAGCAGTAACCGAATACGAAGCCCAAGACAGCCTCGAAGCCCGCTGCGCCAAAGACGCGGACCGTCTCGAATGCCTCATGCAAGCCGTCGAATACCGAGAGTACGGCTACACCCGAGTAGACGGCTGGATCGAATCCTCCCGAGCGAAGATCCAAACCCCCTTCGGAAAACGCCTCGCCGAGGCGGCTCTTTCCGTCTCACCCCTCGCCTGGCGGAATCGGTAGCAAGCAGTTAGCCCAGCTCCCAAGACAGTCGACCACGACGTCGCTCGGCGACCCGAACGCGGTCGATTCGCGATCACGTCAACCACGGGTCATTCGACGGGCGCGGCTGCGCTCGGGCTCCGGGCGACAACTGGTGGCACCTTCGGCCGGCGGGACCACGCCCAGCCGCGGGTTGTTGGTCGCGCGCGGCAGCGCGCTGATGGCGGCGATAGCCGGCCGGGAAAGTAGGACAGCACTCGGGTGGGTACAGATGGCTCGGGCGATGACGAGGCGCTGGATTTCTGAGGTGCCTTCGAAGATTGTGTAGACCTTGGGTCGGCTCGGTTCGTCCTGCCGCGGAGTGCTGCTCATCGTCGTCGGCCTTCACTAGGTCCACGTCGATCGTCCGCCTCCACACTCCGCGCCAGCAGAGTTCCTCACTCCGTACACGAGCCAAAGGGCCTAGTCAGTCGGCTCGGCAGCCTTCTTCTTCACGTGAATCTTGTGTGACAGCTTGAGCACCGGGATCTTCCCGGCCTCACGGCAGCGACGAGCCCACGCTTCAATCTTCTGCTTGAAGATGATGGAGCCGGAATCCGCCACACTGGGCATTGGTTTCGCGGCCCGATAGCCGAACCAGAGGCAGTACCGCCGGAAGGCCGGAGCCGTGCCTAAGTATCCACCTGTGCTGATCAAATCCAGGACGTTGGTCGCCTGGTCGACGACATAGTTCAGCTTCTGTGGCGTGCCAAACTTCACGGCGTACACGGTGTCACCGCGCTGGAGATCCCAGGCCTCGACCGGCGTACCACTCTTCACCTTCAGGATGTCGAAGTTCTTGTCGGCGACTATGTATCCGTGCTTCTTCAGGTCCTTGTTGAAGTCGCCTTCTTCGGACGTCGTAGCCTCCAGCCCGGCCTCGGTCGGCTCGACCTCGATACCCCGGATGGCGTCGTCCAGCGCCTCCAGGTAGTCCTGGTTGAACTTGAGCCACTTCCCGCCGCGCAACACGACGTGGTCGTCGTCCGAGATGAAGTCCACGGCTTCCTTGATGGACTGCGTGAAGTCGGGCTCACCTTCGCGATGATGCTTGATCTTCAGCTGGAGGACCTTGTCTCGTGGAACACCTCGGGCCTTGAGGTAGTCCTTAATAGTCTTCATCGTCAGCTGCTCGACCTCGATCTTCGCATAGTGACCGCACCGGACCGTGAAGCTGCCGACACTGCTGAAGACGAAATCGACCCCGAACAGATCGAACGTGTCGACCGCGATATCGGAGACGCCGACCGGAGACAGCAGCTCGTCGATCAGCTTCTCGTCATACTTCGCGATCTCGCCCTCTTCCTTCAGCTCCAGTGTCCGGGGCAGCTTGAAACGAGGCGAGACATCCAACTCGGTCTCGATCTGCGACAGGAACGAGCCGATCTGATGAGGACCGATGTCGGGTGTGAGCAGGCAAGAAGTGCCGAATTTGCCGCTGGGCCCGAAGGTGGCGATTTTGCCAGCGACTACTCGGCACTGAAGGAAGTCGACAGAACTCCCCGGCGGAATACTGAGTTTCGACTGGCCGATGTAGCTCTGGATGTCCCGCTTGCGCTTGCCCTGGTAGCGGCGGGATGCAGTCTGGGTGACGTCGTCCTCGTCGGCGATTCGTTTCGCGAGCTCGACTCCGAAGTCGTAATCACAATGCGGCCTGATGTGAAAGTGCGCCTTACCGAAACTGATCGCGTAGGCCGATGTCTCGTCAGCGAGGACCATCGCGCCGAAGTAGTTCCGATTCAGGTAGGTTCCGTCGCCGATGAACTCCGCGAACGTCTGTACCCATGGGACCGGACTCAGCTTGGGCTCCGTGGAGAAGTAGAACTCTCCCGTCCATTTGCCCAAGGTCACGGCGTTGGTTTGCACGAGTTTGGCGGAGTCGAGCGCTTCGCGAAGCGGCGCCAGCTGGTCGAGTGGAATTTTGAAGATGTTGAGCTTCACGTGTGCCCCCAATTCGGGCAGTGTCACACCTGGCTCACCACGGATGGTCCGCGGTGAGTTCCCCCCAGATGACCTGCCTGAACCAGCAAGGATGCCGTGGTCACTCTGTGTTGCCAAGCCCTCAGGGCAACAGAACGTCACCGCGTGGACGACGCGGCGTGGGCGGTACGGCGGGGTCGTAGCCGAAGCGGATGACGGCTTGGGGGCGATGCCACTGGCCGAGCGGGTCGTTTATGAGCCAGTGCAGGTGGGAGTGCTCGCTGACCTGGTCGAGCAGCGAGGTGGAGACGTTCTGGGTGCTGGCTTCGAGGATGACGCGTTCTACCACCTGGCCGACGAGCGCCGCATCGAGAGAGCCGTCGGAGAGGGTGCTCAGGATGGCGAGTTGGGGATCGGCCTCGAAGGTGAGCGTCGGCGACGTGGCTGCCATGTCGCAGACCACGGCGTCGCATTGAGGGTCGCGTGGGCTAAGGGCCGAGGTGGGGATGTAACGGACGGGAGGACGACACCGGCCGACTTGACCACGGTTGGTACGGGACCACGCCAGGCACGGGTCGTTGGTTGCGCGCGGTAGCGCGCTGGTGCCGGCGGTAGCCGGCTGGGGGAAGTACGGCGGTAGCCGGGGGTGGGTGGGGGCACGCGGAGCGGGCGCGGTGAGGAGCGTCGCGACGAACGGAGCGGCCGGTCCGCGTGCGGGGGCTGTACCTACCTGATGCGCATGCCGGAGATGGCTCGGGCGATGACCAGTCGCTGGATTTCCGACGTACCTTCGAAGATCGTGTAGATCTTGGCGTCTCGGTGCATGCGTTCTACTGGGTACTCGCGGGTGTAGCCGTTGCCGCCGAGGATTTGGATGGCTTCTTCGGTGACTTTGACGGCTACTTCGCCGGCCTTCAACTTGGCCATGGAGCCTTCGCCGTGGCGGTAGTCGGGGGTTTCGCCTCGCATGAGGGCTGCTGACATGTTGGCGGCTCGCCAGACCAACAACCTAGCTGCGTCGATTTCCATGGCCATGTCGGCGAGTTTGAAGGCGATGCCTTGGTTGTCGATGATGGGGCGGCCGAACTGTTCGCGGCCTTTGGCGTAGTCGAGGGCGAACTCGTAGGCGGCGCGGGCGATGCCTACTGCTTGGGCGCCGACGATGTGGCGGGTCATTTCGAAGGTGGCCATGGAGGCGTTGCGGACCTTCGCCGAGCTGGGATCCGAGGCAGCGGCGCGGGCGCGCGCCAGGCGTTCGTCGAGCTTTTCCTTGCCGCCTAGGACGTTGGCGGCGGGGATGCGGACGTTATCGAAGAAGACGTCGGCGGTGTGGGAGGCGCGGAGGCCGTGCTTGCGGAGCTTGGTGCCTTGCTCCAGGCCGGTTACCTCGGACTTCGGTACGACGAACGCGGCCTGGCCCTTGGTGCCCAGGGCGGGGTCGACGGTGGCTACTACGACGTGGATGTCGGCGATGCCGCCGTTCGTGGCCCAGGCCTTCTGGCCGTTGATGACCCACTCGGAGGTTTTTTCGTCGTACGTCGCTCTGGTGCGGATCGCGGAGACGTCGGAGCCGGCGCCTGGCTCGGAGGAGCAGAAGGCGGCGACCTTAACGTCGTCCGGAGTGCCGTAGCAGCGGGCCATCCATTGGGACCACTGTTCGGGGGTGCCGTTGGAGAAGATGGCGGAGGAGGCCAGGCCGGTGCCCTTCAACGACATGCCGATGCCGGCGTCGCCCCAGAAGAGTTCTTCGTGGACGAGTGGCATCAGCAGGCCGGACGGGTCGACGAAGAGGTTGATGTTCATGTCGAGGCCGTAGAGGCCGATCTTGGCGGCTTCCTGGATGACCGGCCAGGGGGTGGTTTCGCGCTCGTCCCATTCGGCGGCGGCGGGGCGCATCACGTCGGCGGCGAAGGCGTGGGTCCAGTCGCGGATCTCGCGTTGTTCGTCGTTCAGGGCGAACGAGAAGGGGCTCCAGCCTGGCTTGGACCGCTCGGCGCCTAGCTCGCCGGCCAGACTCATCACGTCGGTGGAGACGGCGGGCTTGGGGTCGGTCATCGTCATCAACATCCTCCGGCATACAAAACAGGGGTACCGAGAAGCATATGTTACCGATGAGTGTAACCGTCGTTTGCACCAAGGGGTACCGGTATGGCTAAGATCGTGGCATGAGCTCCGCGTTGCTCGCGCTCGGACGCCGCCGGACCACGGCGGAGCGTCGGCGCGACCGCGAGCGGGACATCATTCGGGCGACCCGGGAGTTGTTCGACGAGCGGGGCACGATCGACGCTCAGATCGACGATATCGCCAAGCGGGTCGGGATCAACAAGGCGCTGATCTACCGGCACTTCGCCGGCAAGGAGGAGCTGTTCGCGCTCACCCTGGTCGACTACCTCGGCGAGCTGGACGACCGGCTCGGCGCGGTCGACAACCCGCGGCGGGCGCCGCTCAACCGGCTCAAGGCGCTGAGTGAGGTGTTCGTCGACTTCTGTCTCGAATTCCCGGCCTTCACCGATTGCGCGATGAGCCTGCTGCGCAGGACCGGTGAGGAGTTGTTCGGCGAGATCACCGAGCCGGTGATGATCACCCTCGGTACGGCGATGGCCGCGGCCCTTGGCCGGATAGCCGTCGTACTGGAAGCGGGCCAGCGGACGGGTGCCTTCGCGAAGGCGGACACCGCTTACCTGGCCAATCATCTGTACACGCAGACGCTCGGGTCGTTGCACATGGCAAGGGTCGGGCTGATCGTGTCGAGCGGGAAGCCGGGGCATCCGGTGGTGCATCATGCCGAGGTGGCGACGGTGCGGGCGACCGCGATCACCGCGACATTGGCGACGGCAGTGGGGCGCTTCGCCTACGAAGGTCCGAAGAAAGCACGGAGAGCAGGAGACAGATCATGACCGAGCCCCGCAGAGTGGCTGTCGTCGCCGGCAACCGGATCCCGTTCGCGCGCCAGGACAAGACGTACCGGCACTCGTCGAACTCCGACATGCTGACCGCCGCGATCAACGGACTGGTCGACCGGACCGGGCTCGGTGGGCAGGAGGTCGGTGAGGTGGTCGCCGGTGCGGTGCTCAAGCACGCCCGCGACTGGAACATGGTGCGCGAGGTCGTGCTCGGATCGAAGCTCGCCGCGACCACTCCGGCGTACGACATCCAGCAGGCGTGTGGCACCGGGCTCGAGGCCGCAATCCTGGTCGGCAACAAGATCGCGCTCGGGCAGATCGACGCCGGGATCGCGGGTGGGGTCGACACCGCGTCCGACGCGCCGATCGCGGTCAACGACAAGCTGCGCAACATCCTGCTCGATCTGAACCGGGCCAAGAGCTTCCAGGATCGGTTGAAGGTGCTTGCCCGGGTCCGCCCGAAGGACGTCGTACCGGAGATCCCGCGGAACGCCGAGCCGCGCACGCGCAAGTCGATGGGCGACCACGCCGCGCTGACAGCGCTGGAGTGGGGCATCACCCGCGAGGCGCAGGACGAGCTCGCGTATCGGTCCCACGTGAACCTGGCGGCGTCGTACGACCGCGGTTTCCAGCAGGACCTGATCACGCCGTACCTCGGTCTCGAGAAAGACCAGAACCTCCGCCCGGACACCACGATCGAGAAGCTGGCCAGGCTCAAGCCTGTGTTCGGCAAGGGCGAGACCGCGACCATGACGGCCGGCAACTCGACACCGCTGACCGACGGGGCGTCCGCCGTACTGCTGAGCACGGACGAGTGGGCCGAGGAGCACGGCCTGCGTCCGCTCGCGTACCTGACGCACTCGCAGACCGCGGCGGTCGACTATGTGAAGGGTGCCGAGGGGTTGCTGATGGCTCCCGCGTACGCCGTGCCGCGGATGCTCGCCAGGGCCGGGCTCACGTTGCAGGACTTCGACTACTACGAGATCCACGAGGCGTTCGCCTCCCAGGTGCTGTCGACGCTGAAGGCGTGGGAGGATCCGATCTTCTGCAAGGAGCGGCTCGGCCTCGACGCCCCGCTGGGCGAGATCGACCGTGCCAAGCTGAACGTGAACGGCAGCTCACTCGCCGCGGGCCACCCGTTCGCGGCGACCGGTGGGCGGATCGTCGCCGCACTGGCCAAGCAACTCGACGAGAACGGCGGTGGCCGTGGCCTGATCTCGATCTGCGCCGCGGGCGGCCAGGGTGTCGTCGCCATCCTCGAGAAGTAGGAGAGCAACCCATGACGGATCGCTACCAGACCTTCACCCGGACCCCGCTCGGCCAGACCCTGGTGAAGAACCTCGGGCTGCCCGACCCGGTGCCGCTGCAGCGCTGGACCGAGGGTTCGCGCGTCATCGACGGTTCGGTGGTGTTCGGCGCGATCGGTGAAACCGAGGCCGGCAAGGCGATCCAGGCCTTGCTGCGCGACATCGGGGCCTCCTTCAGTACGGCGACCGAAGGCGTGGCGTCGAGTCAGATCCGCCCGAAGGCACTGGTCTTCGACGCGACCGGCGCCGTCTCGACCGCCGACCTGACCAGCCTCCAGCGCTTCTTCTCCCCCGTCATCCGCCAGCTCGCACCGGCCGGCCGTGTGATCGTGGTCGGCCGGACGCCCGAGCTCGCGACGTCCACCGAGCAGCACATCGCGCAGCGCGCGCTCGAGGGGTTCACCCGCTCGCTCGGCAAAGAGGTCAAGCGCGGCGCGACGGTCAACCTCGTGTACGTCGCTCCTGATGCGCACGAGCAGCTGGATTCGACCCTGCGCTTCTTCCTCTCCCCCAAGTCCGCGTACGTCGACGGTCAGGTCGCCCGGGTTGGGACCGGTCCCCTGGTTGGCAACGACCCGGATCGCCCGCTGGCCGGCAAGGTCGCCCTGGTGACCGGAGCGGCCCGTGGCATCGGGGCAGCGATCGCCGACACGCTCGCCCGGGACGGCGCAACCATCCTCGGGGTCGACGTCGCGCAGAACGCGGACCCCCTGCGCAAGGTGATGACGCGGCTCGGCGGATCCGAGCTCTTGCTCGACGTGACCTCGGTCGACGCCGCGCAGCGGATCGCCGCACACGCCCAGGAGCAGTACGCCGGTCTCGACATCGTCGTGCACAACGCCGGGATCACGCGGGACAAGCGGCTGGCGAACATGCGCACCGACACGTGGGACGCCGTACTGGATGTGAACCTGCGCGCTCCCGAGCGGATCACCGAGCACTTGGTCGAGAGCGGCACGATCCGGGCGGGCGGCTCCATCATCGGGGTCGCGAGTATCGCCGGTATCGCGGGCAACAACGGTCAGACGAACTACGCGACGTCGAAGGCCGGCGTGATCGGGCTCGTGCAGGCGCTCGCGCCGAAGCTGGCCGAGAAGCAGATCCGGATCAACGCGGTCGCGCCTGGGTTCATCGAGACCGAGATGACCGCGAAGGTGCCGTTCACGATTCGCGAGGTCGGCCGCCGGATCAACTCGCTGCAGCAGGGCGGGCTGCCGATCGATGTGGCCGAGACGATCGCCTGGTTCGCCGATCCGGCCTCGGCCGGTGTCACCGGCAACGTGATCCGGGTCTGCGGCCAGAGCATGCTGGGCGCCTGACATGCCGACCCGTCGGTACGACGACTCCCCGAGCCTCAGCGGTCTTTACGCGAAGACGGTGAAGGCGACGCTCCGGCGTGCCGACTACTCGCCGGATGCGGACGGTCTGACGCTCGAGTTGCCGCATTCGGCGATCGACCAGGATCACCTTGCGGCGTACCGGGATGTGACCGGGTTCCCGGCGGGCCCGGCGCTGCCGGCGACGTACCCACATGTCTTGGCGTTTCCGCTGCACTTGGATTTGATGTCGGATCCGTCGTTCCCCTACAAACCGATGGGGATCGTGCATCTGTCCAACACGATCACGCAGAAGCGGCCGCTGCCGATTCATGCGGAGCCGGCGATCCGCGTGCACAGTACGCCGGAGCGCCCGCACCCGAAGGGGACTGTCTTCGACATCGTCAGCGAGGTGCTCGTTGACGGTGACGTGGTGTGGACCGATCTGACGACTCTGCTGAGTCGTTCGAAGGGTTCGGAGGGGCATGTCGATCTGCTGCCGGATCCGGAGCTGCCGCCGCAGGCGTGGTGGGATCTGCGAGGGAATCTCGGTCGCCGGTACGCCGCTGCGTCCGGCGACCGGAATCCGATTCACCTGTTCAAGCTGACCGCACAGGCCTTTGGGTTCCCGCGTCAGATCGCGCACGGGATGTGGGCTAAGGCTGCCGCGCTCGCCTCGCTGGAGCGGGCTGGGAAGCTCCCGGACGCGTTCACCGTCCGGGTCGACTTCCGCAAGCCGCTACTGCTCCCCTCTCGCGTCCAATTCGGGTACGCCGTCGGTGGCAAGACCACCGACTTCGTTCTGTACGACGAGACGCACGAGGTGACTCACCTGATCGGTCAACTGCAGGAGGACTGAACCCCCAGGCCATCACAACTGGCGTGGGAAGGTCGCATCCACGCTCAGCCGAGGTCGTCGCCTGCATTTGCGATGGCCCCTGGGATCACCTCTCTCGCGATTCGATCCAGGACCTCGCCGATGGGTGCGGCGTCGCGGCGGCTGCCGTCGCGTTCGCGGATGGCTAGCTGGCCGGCGGCGGCCTCGCGGGCGCCGAGGATGGCCTGGTACGGCGCCAGCCGGTTCTCGCGGATCCGCGCTCCGAGGTTGCCCTCGTCCGCATGGGCGATCTCGACTCGCAATCCTCGTGACGAGGCGCGACGGGCGACCTCGGCGGCGAGCTTCTCCTCGTCGTCGGAGATCGGGAGCACCACGAGCTGGACCGGCGCCAGCCACGCCGGGAACGCGCCGCCGTGCACCTCGATCACCTGAGCAACCGCTCTCTCGATGCTCCCGACGATCGCCCGGTGCACCATCACCGGCCGGTGTTTGTTGCCGTCGGCACCGATGTACTCGAGGCCGAACCGCTCCGGCTGGTTGAAGTCGATCTGGATGGTGGACAGGCTGTACTCCCGGCCGGCCGAATCGATCACCTGAATGTCGATCTTCGGGCCGTAGAACGCCGCGTCACCCGGCGATTCGACGTACTCGACTCCGGCGTTGTCCAGGACATCACGCAGGAGGGATGCCGCGTGCGCCCAGCCGGCCGCATCCCCGACGTACTTGCTGGACGGGCTGCCGAAGTCCGCGTCCTCAGCTGGGAGCGCGAGGACATAGCGGGCTGCGCTGATTCCCAGGTCGAGATACGCCTGGTTGATCAGAGAGAGCGCTTTCTGGGCTTCCTCGGCGACCTGGTCCGGACGGCAGAAGATGTGCGCGTCGTTCAGCTGCATCGCGCGGACCCGGCTCAGTCCACCGATCACGCCGGACAGCTCCGAGCGGTACTGACCGCCGAGCTCGGAGAACCGCAGCGGGAGCTCACGGTAGCTGTGTGCCCGGGAACGGTAGATCAGCGCGTGGTGCGGGCAGATGCTCGGTCGCAAGACCAGTTCCTCACCGCCCATATCCATCGGCGGATACATGTCGTCGCTGTACTTCTCCCAGTGACCGGAGATCTCATAGAGCGCTCTCTTGGCGAGAACGGGCGAATACACCTGCTGATACCCGGCTCGTCGTTCGACTTCGGCGATGTAGCTCTCCAAGGCATGCCGTACGGCGGCGCCCGCCGGAAGCCAGTACGGCAGACCTGCGCCGATCAGCGGGTCGGAGTCGAACAGGCCGAGTTCGCGGCCGAGTTTGCGGTGGTCGTACATGGTGGTCTCCTCGTTGAGATGGGGCGGCACCTCGAGGCAGACATAAAAAAAACCCCGGGGCGATCGCCCCGGGGTTTGACAGTCAGGTGTCAGCGCGCCGGGACAGACTCCGGCGTCGTCGTCACTACTGCGCGCTGCAACATGTCACCTACGTTAGCAGAATCGTTCACTTGCTCAAGTCCAATCCGATCGGCCGGATCAGCCCCTCCTGCGCGACCGAAGCGATCAGCCGGCCGTCCTCGGTAAAGAGCCGACCCATCGCAAACCCGCGCGCACCAGAGGCCGACGGCGAGGTCTGGTCGTACAGCAACCACTCGTCAGCGCGGAACTCGCGATGGAACCACAACGCGTGATCCAGCGACGCAGGCTGGATCCGCCGGTCCCCGATCACGATGCCGTGCGGCAGCAAGCTTGCCCCGAGCAACGTCAGATCACTCGCATAGGCGAGCACACAAGCATGCAGAGCAGGATCATCAGGAAGCTTGCCCGAGGCACGGATCCAGAACTGCCGCCCAGTCACCCCGGCCAGCCGCACATCCAGCGCCGCCCACTCCCGATCCCAATCAGCCGCCGCGCGACCCGACTGCGCTTCCAGCACACTCGCCAGCGTCGGCGCCTCGTCCGGCGGTACGACGTCCGCCGGGATCGGCTCCTGGTGATCCAGCCCCGGCTCGGGCTTCTGGAACGACACCGACGTGTAGAAGATCGGCTTGCCGTGCTGCGACGCGACAACCCGCCGGCTCGAGAAGCTGCCGCCGTCCCGCGTCCCCTCGACCCGGTAGATGATGGGTACGGCGGTATCGCCGCCGCGCAGGAAGTAGCCGTGCAGCGAGTGCACGATCCGCCCGCCGTCGACTGTCCGCCCGGCCGCGGCCAGCGCCTGACCGAGAACCTGCCCGCCGAACACCCGCTGCAACGACGTCTGCGGTTGCTGCCCGCGGTACAGGTCGACGTCGATCATCTCGAGGTCGAGCAGCTCGACCAGATCCTCCAGCGACTCAGGCATGCCTCATCCTGACAGATCAGCTCGACCTGTCCGTCAAGGAGTGACCTCCATCTCGGCGAGTTGCAGGAGATAGCCCTCGGAGGTCAGTTGCAGACCATCGGAGCCCGCGGTGATGATGCGGATGCGGTCGGTGAAATCGGACCGGCCCCAGGTGTAGGTCTGCGGTCCGGTGGGCGAGCCGGCACCGGTGACAGTACGGCGGGTCAGCCACTCCGCGCCGTTCCAGACCTGGATGTGGAAGTTCTGCGGGAAGCCGCGGCCGACCGCGCCCGGATCGTTGCGTGGGTAGAGCGTGATCTGGGAGAAGGTCTTGCGTTCGGGAAGGGTCAGCGTGATCCATTCCTCGTGCGGGCTGAAGTTGCCGACGGCACTGGAGAACCCGGCCGACTCGGTCGAGATCGAGTTGCGCGAACCGTCGACCAGCTTCGGCCGGAAGAACGCACAGCACTCGACGGAGCTGGACGAGTCCACCTTCGCGTTGAACGCGAGGTTCGGCGTCGGGGCCTCGACACCAGGCCCGTTGTAGGCGCCGCGGCTCGGTGCGCCGGATCCCACCGGGTTGCCCCAGTAGTCCGAGCTGCCCAGCATGCCGGTGTCCGTCCCGCTCCCGATCGCCGGTGATCCGGCGACGAGCTTGTACCCGTCGACAGTGTCCCGGCCGATGTACCCGGAACCGGCCCGGACCAGTCGCGGGTCGGCCGTCTGCTTGTGGGCGTCCCCGGGCTCGCTGGCGTGATGGTTGCCGTAGAAGGTGTTGTAGTCGAAGGTGGTGGCCGGGAGCGACAGATAGGAGTTGTTCCCGAGCGTGTAGAAGATGTTGTTGTACACGAAGGCCTGCCGGAACGCCGCCGAATTGCTGTACCGGAGCATCATCGCCGCGGTCGAGCCGGGCCCGAGGTACACGGTGTTGTTCATGATGTCCGTGTGATCCGGGCCCTTTGGGTAGTCGTAGAGGCACAGGACGACTCCGGCGGCGTCGTTCTGCGAGATGTTGAACCGGATGCGCGCGTCGTTGATGTCGACGCCCTGGTCCTCGATCTCGCACAGCAGCACGAACCCGCCGGAATTGTTGTGGCTGTAGTTGTACTGGACGTACGTCGAATGGCTGCCGAGGTCGATGTCGTAGCCCTGGCCGTCGCCGCGCGCGTGGAAGTTGTAGACCTCGTTGTACTGGATCAGCGTGTTCTCGGCGATGGCACTCCAGATGCCGGCCGCGGCCGTGTTCTTGTAGTCGGTGTGTGCAGAGTCCAGATTGTGCGCACGGCCGCCGCTGTTCGAGACGACGTTGCGCTGTACGACGGCCTGGGACGTGATGAAGTTCAGGATGCCGTCGCCGCCGGCGTCGTCGATGACGTTGTCCTGGATGGTGACGTTGCTCGTATGCGCCTGCGCTTGCCAGTGGGCCGGGTTGCCCTCCTGCCAGGCGGGGCCGACGAAGATGCCGATCCGGTCCACCGCCGAGATGTCGTTGCGTTCGATGACGACGCCGTCCCACCGCGAACCGTTCATCTTCGAGACGACTGCGATCCCGCCGTTCGTCCCGTAGAAGCCGGACTGCAGCCCCCGGACGTCGTGCACGGTGTTGTCCGCGATCAGCACGCCGTTGAGCAGCCCGCCGGAGTCGTTGTGCACCTTGATGCCGACGAACTGACTGCGCGAGGCGTCGCCGCGGTTGTTGGTCACGTCAAGGTTGCGGATCTCCCAATACGGCTGGTTGAGCAGGTAGACGGCGCCCTGCTCGTTGCCGCCGCCGTTGATCCGCGGCTTGGCCCCCTCGCCGTACCGGTCGATCGCGATGTGCGCGGCGCCGGTCCCGGAGCCCTTCGGGCTCAGCTGGCCGTTCCACGATGCGCCGGCGCGGAAGCGGATCGTGTCCCCGGGCGCGAACTCCGTCGAGTTCACCTTCGCCAGCGACTGCCACGGCGTACTCTCCGACGTTCCGTTGTTGCTGTCCGAGCCACTGGCCGAGTCCACGAAGTACGTCGTTGATCCCGCGTACGCCGGTCCTTCGGCGGCCGGTGCCGCAGCAATCAGCGCGGTGTCACCGCGGTCGAACTGCACCGTCGCCTGCCGGGCCAAGCGGCGTACCAGGGCGCGATACGACTCGTCGAGGTACTGCGTCTTGACCCGGTCCCGCACCACGTCGAACCGCAGCGGCGTCCGCGGGGACTCCTTGGTGAAGAACTTCTGCCCGGCCGAGTCGTAGTACTCGCGGAGGGCCTTCTCATCGACCGGTAGCTCACGGCCGGCCAGCTTCTCCTTCAACTGCAAGACCTCGGTGTCGAACCGATAGCGGAAATACTGCCCCTCGTCGAAGCGAGCCGGGCCGTAGACGGGCTCGCCCTTGCTGCGGGCGGCGGCCCGGCGCTGATTCTCCTGCTCGAATTGGCGGAGGGACCCCGCGTAGCTGGTATCCGACACGATGCCCTTCGCGCGGAACAGAGCCTGCTGCACCTTGATCTCGGTCAGCCGCTGCAGTGCCGCCGCCCTTCCACTCCCCCGCGCCATCTCCCGGCGGAGCTCACCGGCCGTGACCTGGTCGCCGTTGACGGTGGCGATCACGGTGTACGCCGAGTCGTTGCCTTGCGCAACCGACGTCGGCGGCGTGACAACAGCCGTGCCGAGCAGCACCGTCAGGGCTGCGAGAGTGGTGAACCGAAGGATGCGCATCATCAGGCTCGCTCCTGCTTCTTGGTCTGTGGGTCCTTGGCGACGGCGTCGGCGGCCTTCTGTGCCGCCGTACAGAAGTCGTCCGCGCTGATCCGGGCAGCCGCCAGCTCACCGAACAGGCTGGTGACCTTCTCCCCTAGCGGCGCGTACCAACTGCTGAAGTACGCCGTCCAGTTGTCGGCCCCGCCGCTCTTCACCAGAGCCGCCGACGATGCGGCGCCAGGTGTCAGCTCGAGTCCGTCGGCCGCACCCGTCACGACCGTCTGCGAGCCGGTCAGCTCGGTGAACTTGCCCGCCGCTTGTTTCGACAACATGATCCGCAGGAACTCCAGACCGCCGACCCGGTTCTTCGCCCGCTCGGGGACGATGAATGCCTCGCTGGCGCTGATCTGCACGCAGTCGGCGGGAAGCTTCGCGCCGTCCAGCAGCGGTGACCGCACCGCGGTGGTCCGGAAATCCTTGGGCGCGACCGGCTTCTGCTCGTTCTCCAGCCAGGAACCGCTCGGGATGAACGCGGCCTTTCGTTCGTTCCAGCTGGTCTGCGCCTGGATGTGGTCCAGCCCCTCGGTGCCCTTGAGGATGTAGCCCTTGCCCTTGAGCTCGAGCAGCGCCTCGGCTGCCACCTTCAGCGAGGGGTGCTTCCAGGCGTTCGGCTCCAGGTTGTCGATCCCCTTGATGACGTCGTGCCCGCCGTGTTTCACCGCGAGGTCGAGCACGAGTTGACCGATGTACGACGGGTACTTGCCCTGGTGCGCGAGTGGCGCGATACCGGACTTCTTGATCTCCTCGCAGAGGTCGAGGAACTCCTGCCACGTCGTCGCCGGCTGCCAACCGCGCTGGCGGAACAACGTCTCGTCGTACCAGAGACTGATCACGGTGAGCACGTAGTTCAGGGCGAGCGGCTTGCCGGCGAGTTGAGCCGACTCCAGGGTGATTGGGGCGATGGTGTCGCGGATCTTCTTCGCGGGGTCGTCGATCGACGGCGCGTCGAACAGTTCGGACAGGTCAGCCAGCTGGCCGGTGCTCGCAAGTGTCGACATCGGCATCGCCGCGGCGCCGGAGTTGTCGACGACGTCCGGCGGGTTGCCGCCGTTGAACCGCGGCTGCAGTTGCACGGAGATGTCGGTGATGCCCTTGTGGGAGAGCTTCGCGTCCGGGAACTTCTTCTGGTACAGGGTTTCGTGGAACTTCGTGTAGTCGTCGCCGTAGCCGCCGCGGAAGACCACGACATCGAGCGGATCCGTCGCTTTCACCCCGAACGGGTTATCGGCCGTCTTCGCGGCGCCGCCGCCGGAACTGTCCGGGCCACCACCACTGGCACAGGCGGCCAGCAACGACCCGCCGGTGGCGAGCAGGGCACCGGTCGCCGCCTGACGCAGGAACACGCGCCGCGAGGTGCTGCGAGAACTGTTCATCGATCCATGACCTCCGCCGCGTTCAACTGCGCGCAGTTCCTCTGAACGAACAGGTTCACGCAGCACCGAGCGGGGGTCAAACCCTTCGGGTCTCGTCGAAGGACGGTGTACGGGCGGTGTTCGTGGACGCTTTCGGCGAGCTTTCGGTCACCTTCGGTAGACTATGGTTGAACACTCAACAACCAAGCAATTGAATGAAGGAGACCCGCTGTGAAGAAGCTGCCCCCGATCGCCCAGGACCTCGTCCTGCTGATCGCCCGGATCGGCGTCGGCATCGTGTTCGTCGCGCACGGCTGGCAGAAGGTCCAGACCAACGGGCTCGACGCGACCGCGCAGGCCTTCCAGGGGATGGGCGTCCCGTCCCCCACCCTCTCGGCGTACTACGCCGCCGGAGCCGAGCTCATCGCCGGCGGCGCGCTGATCCTGGGTGTGCTCACGCCGATCGCGGGTGTCCTGCTGACCCTCGACATGGTCGGCGCGTTCCTGTTCGTACACATGTCGAACGGCGTCTTCGCCAGCGACGGCGGCTGGGAACTGGTCGCCACCCTCGGCCTCGCCGCACTCACCATCGGAGTGGTCGGCCCGGGTCGCTTCAGCCTCGACCGCCTGATCATCCGCACCCCAGCCCGCGAATCCGTCGCCGCCTAACCACCCTCGCCGCATCCCCCGAAGCCCCCAAAGGTGGGTCCGCTGCTCTTTGGGCGCGAACACCAACTTTGTGAACCCACCAACCATCTCCAAACGCTCTGCGTGGTTGGTAGATACACAAAGACGCGACGCGTGCACAAAGAGCGGAGGGCTGCTCTTTGGGCGCGGGGTGGGGGTGGGAGCGGAAGTGGGGGCAAGGGTGGGAGCGGGGTGGGCAGACGACAGCGTCGGCCTACTCCGCCCCGGGTGGGGTAGGGGCGCGGGGTGGGGATGGGAGGCGGGGTGGGCAAACGAAAAGCGTCGGCCTACCCCCGCCCCGGGGTGGGCCGACGCTTGTTTGTGGGACTACTTGCCTTCTTCGCGGTTGAGCTCGGCTAGGAACTGCTCTACCTCGGCGCCTAGTTCTTCGGCGGACGGGGTGGAGTCGGCCAGGAGGCTTTTGCGGCTGACTGAGCCGGCGGCGGCGTCGTACTGGGTTTCGAGTGCGTTGACGACTGCGGAAGCGTCCTCGGAGGCCTCGACCTGCTCGTCGACCATCCGTCCGGTGACGGCGGCCTCGTCGAGCAGGGCCTTGCTAGGGAGCAGCAGGCCGGTCGCGGCCGAGATGGCGTGGACCAGGGCCAGGGCCGCGCCCGGGAAGCGGTTCTCCGCGAGGTAGTGCGGGACGTGGACCGCGAAGCCCATCGCGTCCTTGCCGGCCTCGCCGAGGCGGACCTGCAGCATCGTGCCTGCGCTGGCGGGGAGGCGCATCTCGCCGTCCCAGATGTTCGAGCGGGTCACCAGCTCCGGGCGGGTCGCGTGGGCGGTCAGGCCCAGCGGCCGCGTGTGCGGAACGCCCATCGGGATGCCGTGTACGCCGATCGTCAGGTTCACGTTGTAGAGCTCGATCAGCTGCCGCACCGCACCGGCGAACCGGTTCCAGTGGTTGTCCGGCTCCGGACCTTCCAGCAGCAGGAAGTCGACGCCTGCGTCGTCGGTGAGCAGCCAGAGGTTGAGCTGCGGCGGCGAGTAGTCGGTGAAGTGGTCCTCGGAGAACGTCACCTCGGGCCGACGGGCGCGGTAGTCGTGCAGGAGGTCCACGTCGAAGCGCGCCAGCAGGCTGCTCTCGAGCGTCTCCAGCAGGTGATCCGCGGTCACGCGGCCGGCCTGGCCGGCGTCCATGAAACCGTCCAGGGAGTGCACCAGCACCTTGGGGGTCGCCGCCGGGCCGGTCGCCACCGACTCGTCGACGATCTCGTAGAGGTCGTCCGGTCGCAGCATCGTCGTCTCCTTCATCGTCGCCATCCGGGCGGTCAGGCGCTCGGCCTCAATCTTGCCCTGTCTGGTGACAACGTCCGGACTCCGGCCGGACATTCCGGTCCGCGCGAAAAACCTGAACAAAATTCCAGGCTCGCCACGCCCGGCATGCGGTCCACCGGGAGACAGGCTGGGAAAGCGCTTGCTAAGTTGCTCTCGTGCGCACCGAACCCACCTCTGCCCTGACCGTGATGCTGGCCATGAACGACGCCAGCCGCGATCGCGTCCTGGTTCCGCGCGTCCGGGCCCGCCTGGACGCGGTCGCGACCGTGCTACCCGTCGGGCCGGGAGCGTCGTTCCTCGACGACCCCGCGATCGTCGCCGCGCTGCCGGAGGTGGACGTCCTGCTCACCGGCTGGGGCTGCCCGCGGATCGGGCCCGAGGTGCTGGAGCTGGCGCCGAAGCTGCAGGCGATCCTGCACGCGGCCGGTTCGGTGAAGCACATCGTCGATCCGGTCGCGTTCGACCGCGGGATCCAGGTCTCGTCGGCGGCCTTCGCCAACGCGCTGCCGGTGGCCGAGTTCACGGTCGCCGCAATCGTGCTGGCCGGGAAACGAGCCTTCCGCCTGGCAGCGCAGTACCGAATCGAGCGCCACAAGGCGGACCCGCACGGCATGCCGGGCAGTTACGGTACGACGGTCGGCCTGCTCGGGGCGTCGCGGATCGCGCGCATGGTCGCCGAGCGGCTGAAGACCTACGACCTCGAGGTCTTGATCAGCGACCCGTACCTGAACGCGGACGAGGCAGCCGGGCTCGGCGCCGAACTGGTCTCGAACGACGACCTGTTCCGGCGCAGCGACATCCTGAGCGTGCACGCACCGCTCCTGCCGGAGACGACCGGTCTGGTCGACGCGCACCTGCTCGGCCTGCTGAAGGACGGTTCGGTGCTGATCAACACGGCCCGCGGGAAGATCATCGACGCCGCCGCGCTCGAAGCCGAATGCGTGTCCGGCCGGATCGACGCCGTACTGGATGTGACCGATCCTGAGCCGCTGCCCGCGGACTCCCGGCTGCTCGACCTCCCGAACGTCTTCATCACCCCGCACGTCGCCGGTGCCGTCGGCAACGAGATCGCCCGCCTCGGCGAACTGGCCGTCAGCGAACTCGAACACCTGGCAGCCGGCCGTCCTCTTCAACATGCCATCAGCCCGTCTGAAATCGGAAGGCTCGCATGAACCGCCTGATCCTGCCCGACACCGACCGTGTTCTCTCCCGGCAGACTGGGTGGACGCGAGGGCATTGGGAGGCGTTGGCGGATCATTTGCTCGACTCGCTGGTGCCGTACTTCTCCCCTGGTTCGGCGTTGGTCGCGCCGCCGGGGCGAGGGAGTCGGTCCGGTACGGCGTCCGATCAGCTCGAGGGGTTTGCGCGGTCGTTCATGCTGGCCGCGTTCCGGATCGCCGGGGTGCGGGGCAAGGGGTGCGAGGCTCTGATCGAGCGGTACGCACGGGGTGTCGCGAACGGCGCCAACCCCGAGCACCCGGAGTCGTGGCTGCGGCTGACACCGCGTTCTCAGCAGATGGTGGAGGCCGCGGCGATCGCGGTGGCGTTGCACGAGTCGCGCGAGTGGATCTGGGAGCGGCTCGACGACCGCGCGCAGCAGCACGTTGCCGAGTGGCTCGGTGGGTTCATCGGGTCGACCACGCATGACAACAACTGGCGGTTGTTCCAGGTCGTGAGTGAGCAGTTCCTGGCGTCGGTCGGCGCGCCGTACTCGCAGGAGGACATCGACGGCGGACTCGACCGCATCGAGGACTGGTACGTCGGCGATGGCTGGTACTCGGATGGCGACGGGCAGGCGTTCGACAACTACATCGGGTGGGCGATGCACCTGTATCCGGGGCTGTGGGCGCGGATGGCGGCGGCCACCCCGGGAGCGGCGTACGAGGACCGGTTGAAGGTCTACAAGGAACGGCTCTCGCTCTTCTTGGAAGACGCGGTTCACCTGGTCGGGAACGACGGGGCGCCGATCTACCAGGGGCGTTCGCTGACTTATCGGATGGCCGCGGCGGCGCCGTACTGGATGGGGGCGCTGCTGGACGCCACTCCCCTGTCGCCGGGTCAGACGCGGCGGCTTTGCTCCGGGATCGCGCGGCATTTCGTGGAGCACGGCGTACCGGATGAGCGTGGGCTGCTGACACTCGGCTGGTACGACACATTCCTGCCGACGACGCAGTCGTACTCCGGACCTGGCTCGCCGTACTGGGCTTCGAAGGGTTTCGTCGGGCTGATCCTGCCGCCGGAGCACCCGGTCTGGGCGGACGGCGAGGAGACGATTCCGCTGGACGAGGCGGACCAGGTGCGGGCGATGCCGGCGCCGGGGTGGCTCGTGCACGCGAGTCGGCACGACCAGGTCGTGCAGCTGATCAATCACGGGTCGGACAAGCAGCCGCTGGCCGAGCCTTCAGGTGCTGAGCCTGCCGGCGATCCGCACTACAACCGGTTCGCCTATGCGAACCACGCCGGGCCGGAGCTGAGCGATGAGGCGCCGCAGATCGACAACCTGATCACGCTGGTCAGCGACGGGAAGTCGAGTGCACGCGGGCGAATCCGTCGGTTGGGGATCACCGCCCGTACGGCGTCGTCGTGGCACAACGCCTGGCTCGGAACCGAGGGGCCGTGGCGGATCGAGACCACGTCGGTGGTGCACGGCGGGTGGGAGATCCGCTGCGCATTGGTCGACGGACCGGCCGGTGCGCTCGTTCGGAGCGGCGGGTTCGCGGTCGCGGGCGACTCATTGCCTGAGGCAACAGCTTCCGGCGCCGCCGCGTCCGCACGGAACGACGCGGGACTACTGTCCGCGATCGTCGGCCTGCACGGGTACGACGGCACTGGCGTGCACCGGGGTCTCGGCGCCAATGCGTTCGGGCCGCACTCGGCGACGCCGTACCTGACTGCTCCGCATCGGGGCGAACCGCTCGTGCTGGTGAGCGCCGTCGTACTGACCCGGGACGCGCTCCGGCCGGAAGCGCTTGCCGAAGGCATCGATGTTGCGGTGGACGGGCGGACGGTGCGGATCAGCCTGCCCGGCGGGGGTTCCGAGGTCGTCACGCTGGGTGGTTAGGAGAGCCAAACCAACGGTGAGAAATCTGCGCGGGGCTACTACATTGGCTGCATGAGCACGTACGAGAAGCTATTGCAGGAGCAGATCCGCAACGAATTCACGGCCTCCCAGCAGTATGTGGCGGTCGCCGTCTGGTTCGACGACCAGGACCTTCCGCAGCTGGCCGCGCACTTCTACAAGCAGGCCCTGGAAGAGCGCAACCACGCGATGATGATGGTCCAGTACCTGCTGGACAAGGACATCCGGCCGCACATCCCGGGCGTCGGCGAGGTGGCGTCGGACTTCAAGTCCGCGCTCGAGCCGCTGGAGCTCGCGCTGCAGCAGGAGATCACCGTCACCAAGCAGATCGAGACGCTGGCCCGGACCGCGCGCGACGAGAGCGACTACGTCGGCGAGCAGTTCATGCAGTGGTTCCTCAAGGAGCAGGTCGAGGAGGTCGCCGCGATGAACACGCTGGTCAACGTCGCGAAGCGGGCCGGTGACAACCTGTTCCACCTCGAGGACTTCATGGCCCGCGAAACCGTCGGTGACGGCGGCAGCGACCCGACCGCGCCGAACGCGGCCGGCGGGACTGTCTGAGTCAGCAAAACTCGTGCGGGATGGCCGGGGTCTGGTGGCCGTTGACCCCGGCAGCTCCGCGTTGTAAACCCGGTTTACGCTTTCCCCTGTCGCTGGCGCTTACTTGCGGGTAATGTCGGTCACATGGTGACCGCGAAGCGCCCGCCCGGATGGTCGTTACTCGTCGCTCTGACGAACGGCCGGTCCCGGATCCCGGATGACCAGCTCGCGGCCGCGGTGCGCGACCGCGTCGTGCTGGTGACAGGTTCGTCGTACGGGATCGGTGAGGCGACCGCACGCCGGCTCGCGCGGGCCGGCGCGACGGTGCTGCTGGTGGCGCGGACGGCTGATCAGCTAGCCGCGGTTGCTGCGGAGATCCGTGCTGAGGGTGGTCAGGCGTTCGCCTATCCCACGAATCTGGCTGAGCCGGCGGCTGTTGAGGGGCTGGTTCGGACGATTCTCGCTGAGCATGGGCGGGTTGACGTGCTCGTCAGCAACGCCGGGAAGTCGATCCGGCGGTCGGTCGCGGATTCGTACCAGCGGTTCCACGACATCGAGCGGACGAATGCGGTCAACTACCTCGGGCCGGCCAAGCTTGTGCTTGAGCTGTTGCCGTCGATGCGTGCGGCGCGCTCTGGGCACATCGTCAACGTGTCGACCGCCGGAGTGCGGACGCCCCCGGCGGCGCGCTGGTCGGCGTACCTGGCGTCGAAATCGGCTTTTGACGTGTGGTTGCGGTGCGTGGCGCAGGAGATCCGTGGCGACGGGGTGACGACTTCGACCGTCTACATGGGGCTGGTGCATACGCGGATGAGCGAGCCGACTCCACTGCTGAACAAGATGCCGGGGCTGAGTCCGGAGCAGGCTGCGGACCAGGTCTGTACGGCGATCGCGCGGCGGCCGAACAACATCACCCCGCCGATGGTGCGGCCGGCCGACGTACTGGGGAATCTGTTCCGGGTACCGACGGATCGGTTGCTGGAGGCATATTTCCAGCGGTCGGATCGGGCGCGGAAGCCGCGGGGTTCGGCGTGATCGCTTCGTTGTTACGCCATGCCGCCGAGATTGGCGGGGTGCCGGTGGCGGTGGCGAAGTCGGGGATCTGGCGGCCGGTGCATCCCTCGCATGTCGTCGGGATCGAGCGGGCGTTGCGGCATTGGGGACAGTCGATGGCTGCGCTCGGGGCGGTGGCGGCGGTGCGGTATCCCGATCGCGCGGCGGTGATTGATGAGGACGGTACGACGACGTACGCGGAGCTGGATCGGCGGTGTTCGCGGATCGCGGCTGGGCTTTACGCGGATCACAAGATCGTTGCCGGGAGCAAGGTTGCGGTGTTGTGCCGGAACCACCGGGGGTTTCTCGAGGCGACATTGGCTGCGTCGCGGGTTGGCGCGGATGTGCTGTTCGTGAACACGGAGTTCGCTCCCCCGCAGCTGGCCGCGGTGCTGGAGCGGCATCGGCCGGATCTGCTCGTGCATGATGCGGAATTCGACGTACCGGCTGGGATTCCCGCCGTACTGTCGGATCTCTCGGAGTTGGCCGCGTCGGACGCATCGGAGGCGCCGAAGCCGGACAAGCCTGGGCACATCACGATCCTGACGTCCGGGACGACCGGTACGCCGAAGGCCGCGCCGCGGGTGCCGACCGCGCTCGGGCTCGCGGGGTTGACGGCGAGTGCGTTGCAGCGGTGCGGGCTGCGGTCCGGGGAGCCGGTGGTGATTGGGCCGCCGCTGTTCCACGGGCTTGGGTTGCTGACTTCCATGCTGGCGTTGTTTCTGGGATCGCCGTTGGTGCTGGCGCGGAAGTTCGACGCTGCGGCCGTGCTTCGCCAAGTTTCGGACCATCGGGTGGGCGTGATTGTCGCCGTACCGGTGATGTTGCGGCGGATGCTTGATCTTGGTCCCACTGAGCATGACCTGCGGTCGTTGCGGGTGGTGTTGTCGGGCGCGTCGGCGCTGGGTGCGCCGCTGGCTGCGGAATTCATTGAACGGTTCGGGCCGGTTTTGTGTGATGCGTATGGGTCGAGTGAGGTCGGGATCGCGACCATCGCTTCGTCGGCGGACCTGCTCGCGGCACCGGGGACGGTTGGTCGGGCGTGCCTTGGGAGCTCGGTGCGGATCCTTTCTGACAGCGGGGAGTCGGTGCCTGTTGGCGAGACCGGGCGGATCTTCGTGAGTAGCGGGTTGGTGTTCGGCGGGTACTCCGATGGTTCGAACAAGACGGTTGTCGGGCGGCGGATGAGTACCGGGGACATGGGGCATCTCGATCGGGCCGGGCGGTTGTTCATCGATGGTCGCGAGGACGACATGATCGTGTCCGGCGGCGAGAACGTGTATCCGGCCGAGGTCGAGGACTGCCTCGCTCGTCATCCTGCCGTCGCGGAAGCCGCGGTGCTTGGTGTGGCGGACGAGGACTTCGGCCAGCGGCTGGTGGCGTACGTCGTACTGCGGGGCGAGGCGACGCCAGACGAGCTGATCGCCCACGTCCGCGCCAACCTCGCCCGCTACAAGACACCCCGTGAGGTGATCGTCGTCGACGAGTTCCCCCGCAACGCCACTGGCAAAGTCCTCCGCAACAAGTTCGCCTAGGTCAGCGGGACGGCCGGAGTAATGGACTCGGGCGATAGGTGGCGAAGGCTGGTGGCCGGACGGCGTCGGTGTTCGTGGCGAAGTCGTAGACCTGGCTCCAGTCCTCGCCCAGGGCGAGGGCCGAGGCGTTCAGCCGGCGCGGGTCTGTGGTCGGCCAGCGTCCTCGGTCGATGCGGGTCAGGAGTGTGTCCAGGGCGACGGACTCTTCGGCGACCGTGAAGGCGCAGTGCGTCGCGCGATCGACGAACAGTTGGCGGAGCTCTCCCTCCGCGCGGACTTGCTCGGCGTACCAGCGCTCATGGTCGGCGACGGCGAGATCGACGGTGTTGTGCAGCGTGACCACCGGCGAGGGCGCGGTGCCGCGCGGTACGGCGTACCGGAGCATCCACTGCCTGGCAGCAGGTTCGGCGCTGATCCGAGGCGCTGCCGCGAGCCGGGCGAGGTCCTTGCCAAGGTCCAGCCCGGCTTCGCGGTACGCGGAACGGACGAATGCCGACTGGTCCGACTTCAGCAGTTGCCGCGCGTAGTCCACGCCCACGTTGTACGACGGGTTGCCGCCCGCGTGCGACGCCAGATCCGCCTGGCCGACTGCTCCGAAGACGCCGACGGACCCTCCTGACGTGATGGCCGCGAGCGCCCTGATCTGGCCCTCGATCGAGGATGGCTTCGGATCGAGGGCAGAGTTCCAGCCGGTCACGTTGCCGAAGGCGCTGGCCAGCGCGATCCGGGCTCTGCCTTGAGGCGTCTCGATCCCGGCTGCGATGGCGGCCTGCAGTCGGCTAACGCTCATCTTCGGATCGCGAGCATTCACCAGCTCGATGGCGGGATCCTGCGGCGCGAGCAACGTCTTCAAGGCGAAGTTGATGTCCAAAGACATGTTCAGCTGCCCGTAGAGATCAATCGGCGTACACATGGCCAGTACGCCGTCGATCCGCCGCGGGAACTGCTCCGCCAGCAGCAACGAGATCGTTCCGCCGCCCGACGACCCGGTCGCGACCGTACGGCGAGGTCGGCCGACGTGCTGTTCGAACCAGTCCAGCAGGCCGATTTGATCCCGCACCGCCTCCTTGACCACGAACCCGGTCCGCCCTCGGAAGTCCGAGGCCGCCAACGCGTACCCCTGTTCCAGGAAGAACCGCTCGCTGTCGACCCGATTGCCGTAGCCAGGCGGGAACGCCGGCATACCGTCGGGGTAGTACGGGTGACTGAAGATCAGCAGCGTGCCGTTCCACCGCTCCGGCATCTCGACCTTGAACGCCGCTCCGTCGATCTCGCCGGTGTAGGTCTGCCGGCCGGACGTCTCGGCTGCGGCCGGCGTCAGCAGCATTGACAGGGCCGCCACTGCTGCCACGATCTTGATGAATCGCTTCATCGCCTTGCTCCTTCCAGAGGGGACATACACCCTGAGGTCGGAGCCGTCCGGACGCGCGGGACATTCTGTCCCTCCCGGCCTTTAGGCTCCGACTACTGGGTGAATGGGCCCGTCCCGGGCACCGCAGCGGCAAGGAGCGACCGATGAAATTCATCATGCTGGCCTACACGAACGCGCAGACGTGGGTCGAAGGCACCTGGGATCCGGAGGAGTTCCAGAAGGCGTGCGACTTCTACGAGCAGCTCGGCAAAGACCTCACCGCCAGCGGCGAGGCGGTCTACACGGCCGGCCTCGGTGACCCGTCGCTGACCAGGACGATCCGCGAGACACCGAGCGGCACCGTCGCCGCGGACGGCCCGTACGCCGAAGTGAAGGAAGTGCTCGCCAGTTTCGGCATCGTCGACGTGGTGAGCGCGGATCGCGCCTACGAAATCGCCCAGCGCATCGTCGACGCGGTCGGCGACATCGTCGAGGTCCGCCCGCTGATGGACGGTACGGCGGACTCCTGACCGTGAGCACGTCCGCGGGTTTCGAGCACCTGATGCGTGAGCTCGCGCCTCAGGTGCTCGGCGCGCTCGTCCGCCGGTACGGACATTTCGACGCGTGTGAGGACGCCGTACAGGAAGCGCTGCTCGCGGCGTCCCAGCAGTGGCCGCGCGACGGCGTACCGGACCAGCCGCGGGCTTGGCTGATCACCGTTGCCTCGCGGCGGTTGACGGATCACCTGCGGAGCGAAGAGGCCCGGCGGCGACGTGAAGAGACGGTCGCCCTTGAAGTCCCCATGACCGACGGGGATTCCGGGACTCCGCAGGATGCTGATGACAGCTTGCTCTTGCTCTTCCTGTGCTGTCATCCATCGCTCAACCGCGCCGCGCAGATCGCCTTGACCTTGCGTGCGGTCGGAGGCCTGACGACAGATGAGATCGCCCGCGCGCTGCTGGTACCCGAGGAGACGATGCGGAAGCGGATCACCCGTGCGAAGCAGGCGGTTCGTGCTTCGGGCGCATTGTTTCGTCCGCCGCCCGCCGCGGAACTACCGGCGCGACTGGCCGCCGTACTGCAAGTTCTCTACCTGATCTTCAACGAGGGCTACACGAGCATCGACCGCGTCGACCTCGCCGAGGAAGCCATTCGGCTCAGCCGACTGACCTACCGCCTGCTCCCCGACCACGGCGAGGTGGCCGGTCTCCTGGCGCTCATGCTCCTCACCCATGCCCGCCGGGCAGCCCGTACGACGGCCTCCGGCGACCTGATCCGGCTGGATGAGCAGGACCGCACCCGGTGGGACGCGGACGCTATTGCCGAAGGAACCGCGCTCGTCACCGCTGCGATGACCCGTACGGCGCTCGGTCCGTATCAGGTCCAAGCAGCCATCGCCGCCCTGCATGACGAAGCCGTCACTGCCGAGACCACCGACTGGCCGCAGATCGTCGCCCTCTATGACCTGCTGATCCGCTTCGACGACACCCCGGTTGCCCTGCTCAATAGAGCTGTGGCCGTGGCGATGGTTCAAGGTCCGCGAGCCGGCTTGACGCTCATCGACTCAGTTGCTGACGACCCCCGGCTGACGAACCACCACCGAGTAGCCGTCGCCCGCGCGCACCTGCTCGAACTGGCCGGCGACCTGCCCCAGGCCCTGGAGGCGTACCTGATCGCTGCCCGCCGAACCACCAGCCTCCCCGAGCAGCGCTACCTCAACACCCGAGCCGCCCGCCTCCGCAACAACCTCGGCAGGTGACGAGCCGCTTCTGTTGTTGGGGGAAGGCCCCCGCGGACAGTGCGCACCCCCGGAATGTGTCCCAGCTGGGCTCTAGGTGAGGGTTCGGGGTGGGGGGCCGGTGTAGGTGGGGAGGATGGTCTTGGGGAGGGGGCCTTTGATGCGGGTGGGGTCTTGGGACTGTTCGTGGGCGTGGGCTAGGAGGCCTACCGAACGGGAGAGGACGAAGAGGCCGCGGGCTAGTGGGGGGTCGAAGCCTAGTTCGGCGTAGATGGTGGCGGTGGCGCCGTCTACGTTCATGGGGACGGGGGCTAGGGCGGTCTCGAGGGCTAGGGCATGGTTCAGGTACTTGCCGTCGATGGTGCCTTTGGCAACTGCTTGTTCGGCTGCGGTGATGAGGGGGTCGCGGCGGGGGTCGCGCGGGTGGAAGCGGTGACCGAAGCCGGGGATGTAGGCCTTGCGGGACTTGTACGACGTGACGAGGTCGCGGGCGGCGTTGTCGGGGTTCTGGTTGGAGTCGGCGAGGGTGTACAGCAGTTCGAGGCATTGTTGGCCGGCGCCGCCGTGGACGTCGCCGAGGAGGTTGACGCCGGTGGCGATCGCGTTGTTGAGCGGGAGACCGCAGGAGGCGGCCATTCGGGCGGCTGCGATCGAGGGGGCCTGGGGGCCGTGGTCGACGGCGGCGACGAGTGTTTGCTCCAGCAGGTGGGCTTGGCCTGGGGATGGGAGGTCGCCGCGGACCATCAACCAGATCATCTGCGGGAACGTGACCGCGCCGATCAGCTCTTCGATCGCATACCCGTGGAACCGAATACTCCCGGGACCGATGTCCGAGATTCCGGTAGCCCACCAGTCCGCCGCAGCCGTCGAGTCGGGTGTGGTCATGTTGCTCCCTTGGCTGCTAGGGCTTCGATCTCGGTTTCGGTGTAGCCGAGTTCGGTGAGGATTTGGGTGGTGTGTTCGCCTAGGAGGGGTGGGCGGGTTGACGGGCCTACGGGCTGACCGTTGAGGTGGACGCTGCTGCCTAGGACGCGGAGAGAGCGCTCTCTGCCGTCGGGCATGGGGAGTTCGTGGAAGAGTTCGCGCTCGGCGAGCTGATCCAGAGAGAGCGCTTCCTCGACGGTGAGCACGGGAGCGACTGGTACGCCGGTGTTCGCGAGCAGGTTGTCCCAGTGGGCGGCTGAGGCTTGTTCCAGGGTTTTTTCGAGTTCGGTTTTGAGTTCGGCGCGGTGGGCTTTGCGAGATTCGCGGGTGGCGAAGCGGTCGTCGGTAAGTAGGTCTGGGCGGTCCAGGATGCGGCAGAGTTCGACGTACTGCTCCTGTTTGTTGGCGGCGATGTTGAGTGCGCCGTCGGCGGTGCGGAAGGTGCCGGAGGGGGCCGAGGTCGCGTTCTCGTTGCCCATGGCTTGTGGGATGCGGCCGCCGATCAGGTAGTCGGAGACGACCCAGCCCATGGCGGCGACCGCGGTTTCCAGCATGGAGACGTCTAGGAAGCTGCCGATGCCGGTGCGGGAGCGCTTCACGAGGGCGGCCGAGATTGCGAAGGCGGCGGCGTACCCGCCGAGGGTGTCGGCGATCGGGAAGCCGGTACGCGTTGGAGCGCTCTCCGGTGTTCCCGTCACGCTCATGATGCCGGAGAGACCCTGGATGATCTGGTCGTACGCCGGGCGTCCGCGCATCGGTCCGGTTTGCCCGAAGCCGGAGACCGCGCAGTACACGAGACTCGGGTTGAGTTCGTGCAGGGTTTCGACCGGGAAACCGAGCCGGGCCAGGACGCCTGGGCGGAAGTTCTCCAGCAGTACGTCGGCCTTACGGACCAACCGCTCGAAGATCTCGCGGCCGGCCGGGTTCTTGAGATCGAGGGTGAGAGAGCGCTTCCCGGCGTTCTGGGCGAGGAACGAGATGCCGAGGCCGTAGGCGGAGAGTTCCGGATCGCCGCCGAGGCTGCGGGCGAGATCGCCCGTTCCCGGGACCTCGACCTTGATCACCTCGGCGCCCATCAAACCGAGCTGGTATCCGGCGAAGGGGCCGGCCAACACGTTGGTGAGGTCGAGCACCCGAACCCCGGCCAACAGGTCCGCACCCACCGAACCATCATTCGGCGTTACTTCCCTGTCAGGTTGCACTGAAGCCGCTCCAGTTGGTGGTGTTGATGGTGGCTGCACACCGGCGTACGGCGTTGATGTACGCGGGGAGGCGGTCGTCGCTGAAGCGGGTGGTGGGGCCGCCGATGGCGATGGCGGCCACCACGCGGCCATCGGGGCGGCGGATGGGGGCGGCTACGCCGGACGCGCCGAGTTCGCGCTCTCCGTGGCTGATCGCGAACCCGCGGGTCGCGGCGTCGGCGGCCGCAGCCCGGAGGCGTTTGGCGAAGCCGGGTGGGCGGGGTGCTTCGAGAGCGATCTCTTCGATCACGGACGGATCGGCCTCGAGCACCGGCGGATCGGTGAGGAGGACCTTCGACGCGGCGCCGCTCCACAGCGGCATAGACGAACCGACGGCGATCGAGTGCCGGATGCTCAACGTGCCAAGGGCTTGGGCGAGGCAGACGCGGGTACGGCCGACGCGGATGTAGAGGTTGGCGGTCTCCCCCGTGTCCGAGGCCAACCGCGCCATCGCGGCCCGGACGGCCGGCGGGATCTCCATGGTTGCGCTGCTCAAGCGCGACCAGCGCAGGAAGCCTGGACCGATCGCGTACTTGCCGGGCCCGATCGCCGCCACCAACCCGCGCTGCTCGAGTGTGGTTACGAGTCGCAGGACGGTTGTCTTCGGCAGGCCGCTGGCTGTGGTGAGTGCGGCCAGGGTCCAGCTCGGGTGCTCGTCGTCGAAGCGTTCGAGTAGGTCCAGCGCCCGGTGCACACTGCGGACCCCGTCACCGTCAGCCATGCCACTCCCTCATCTCTCCGGATCGACGCTTCGACCATAACCCGCCGTACCGCAGAACGGAATCTCTGTACCTCCTGATGGAATGCTGCTACGTTTTCGCCAATTCATCCCGACGCCTCCGGAGGCATCCCATGGCGCGAACCAGAACGGCGCTGGTCGCCGCGGGCCTGGCCGTCAGCTTGTTGCTCAGCGGCTGTTCGGCGCTGGCGAAGACACTCGACGGCGGCAGCGTCGCCGGTGACTTCCCGAGCCGCAATGTCGAGATCATGGTGCCCGCCGCCCCTGGTGGCGGCTGGGACCTGACCGCGCGGCAGTTCCAGCACGTGATCCAGGAGGACAAGCTGCTGCCCGACCGTTCCGTCTCGGTCGTGAACGTGACCGGTGCCGGTGGTGCGGTCGGGATCTCCAAGCTGGTCACCAAGAACCGCAAGGACCCGCACACGCTGATGATCACCGGGCTGGTGATGGTCGGCGCGCTGACCCTGAACCAGTCACAGATCAAGGTCTCCGACACCACCCCGATCGCGACGGTCACCGCCGAGCAAGAGGTGATCGTGGTCAAGGCCGACTCTCCGCTGAAGACCCTCAAGGATCTGGTCGAGCTCTACAAGTCCGACCCCGCGAAGGTCAGCTGGGGCGGCGGCACGATCGGCGGTACCGACCACATCACGGCGGGCACGCTGGTGAAGGCCGCCGGGCTGGATCCGGCGAAGGTGAAGTACATCAGCTACTCCGGTGGTGGCGAGGCGACCGCCGCGATCCTGTCCGGTGACGTCACCGTCGGCATCTCCGGGGTGAGCGAGTTCGAGGAGCAGATCACCGCCGGCAAGATGCGGGTGCTCGCGACCACCGGTACCGAGCCGGTCACCGTCGCCGGCAAGCAACTGCCGACGATGAAGTCCGAGGGGTACGACGCCGAGGTCCAGAACTGGCGGGCGATCGTGGCACCACCCGACATCCCGGACGCGGATCGGAAGCGGCTGGTCGAGTTCGTGACGAAGGTGAACAGCTCGCCGGAGTGGGCCGAGATCCGCAAGAAGCAGGGCTGGACCGAGTTCTTCAAGACCGGTGACGACGCGAGCAAGTTCATCGCCGATGAGACCACCCGGGTGCAGGCCCTGCTGAAGGAGCTGGGGATCGTATGAGCGACCTGGAAGCTGCTGAAGTGAAAGCAACCGACGTCGAGGTCGAGGCGTCGAGGCTGGTCCGGATCATCGCGGCGATCGTGCTGATCGTCCTGAGCGCGACGTTCCTGGTGGGCGTCTTCGACATCCGGAGTCCCAAGGGATTCGACCCGGCCGGCCCGCGGTTCTTTCCGTTGCTCGTGACGGCCGCGTGGCTCGTCTTGTCGATCGCCTATCTGATCGAGGGACTGCGGTCGCCGCGTGGGCAGCGAACTCAGGATCGGAGCTGGTTCGAACCGGTGACCGTGTCGGCTTTGCTGGTTCTGTACGCGCTGCTGGTGGTGCCCTTGGGGTACGTCATCGCCACGGCGCTGCTGATGTTCGCGGCGGCGCGGGTGCTCGGTAGCCGGCAACTCGTGCGTGACGCGGTAGTGGCCGTCGTACTGGCGATCGTCGTGTACGTCGCCTTCACCCGCTTCCTCGACATCTCGCTGCCGGAAGGGGTGCTGGGCCTGTGATCACCTTGAGTGTCGGCGGCGACCTGCTGCACGGATTCGGTACCGTCCTCGACCCGATGAACCTGCTGTGGGCCGTCCTCGGCGTCACCCTCGGCATGCTCGTCGGCATCCTGCCCGGCATCGGCCCGGCGCTGACGATCGCGCTGCTGCTGCCGATCACCTTCAACTTCTCCGACCCGATCGGCGCGTTCATCATGTTCGCCGGGATCTACTACGGCGCGATGTACGGCGGTTCGACCACCTCGATCCTGATCAACACGCCAGGCGAATCGGCCTCGGTCGCGACCGCGATCGAGGGTCACAAGATGGCCTTGAAGGGTCGTGCTCGAGCGGCGCTGGCGACGGCGGCGATCGGGTCGTTCGTGGCCGGCACGATCTCGACCGTGCTGCTGACGTTCGTGGCCAAGCCGATCGGCAGTCTGGCGAGTCACTTCCAGGCGACCGACTACTTCGCCGTCACGCTGCTCGCGATGGTCGCGGTGACCGCGCTGGTCGGTCACTCGATGGTCCGCGGGTTGCTGTCATTGACGGTCGGTCTGTTCATCGGGTTGATCGGACTCGACAGTCTCTCGGGCGCACCGCGGTACACGTTCGGTTCGCTGCGACTGCTCGACGGAATCGACGTGGTGATCGTGATCGTCGGGTTGTTCGCGATCGGCGAGACGTTGCACGTGGCATCGAAACTGCGGTCGACTCCGGACCGGCCCGCCGTACTGGAGAAGGGCCGGCTGCGAACCGGGTACCTGACCAAGTCCGACTGGAAGCGGTCGTGGGCGCCTTGGTTGCGCGGTACGGCGCTCGGTTTCCCGTTCGGCGCAATCCCGTCCGGCGGCGCCGAAGTACCGACGTTCCTGTCGTACTCGATCGAGCGGCGGCAGGCGCGGAAGAAGGGTCGCGACGAGTTCGGCGACGGCGCGATCGAGGGTGTCGCTGGTCCGGAGGCCGCGAACAACGCTTCGTTCTCCGGCGTCCTGGTGCCGTTGCTGACGCTAGGCCTGCCAACCTCGGCGACCGCCGCGGTCATGCTCGCGGCGTTCCAGATCTTCAACGTGCAGCCCGGCCCGCAACTGTTCGAGAACAACAGCACCCTTGTCTGGACACTGATCGCCTCGCTGTACATCGGCAACCTGATCCTGCTGATCATGAACCTGCCGCTGATCGGCCTCTGGGTGCAGGTGCTGAAGGTCCCGAGACCACTCCTGTACGCCGGAATCCTCGTCTTCGCGTGCCTTGGCGTGTACTCGCTGTCGGGCTCGGGCTACGAGGTGCTGATGGCGCTCCTGATCGGTGTCGTCGGTTTCTTCATGCGCAAACTCGACTTCCCGATCGCACCGGTCATCCTCGGCGTGATCCTGGGTCCGACGATGGAAGAGCAGTTCCGGCGGGCGCTGGTCATCTCCAACGGAGACGGCAGCGTATTCTTCACCCGACCGCTGAGTCTGGTCATCATCGTGCTGACCGTGCTCGCGCTGTTCGTGCCGTATCTGCCGAGAATCGTCGCGCGCCTCCGCGGCACCCAGCCCGCCCACCAGCGGCTGACCTTCGGTGAGGACGACTGATGCTGATCACTTTGTCAGAGAAGGGCTGGGCTTCGTGAAGATTCTGGTCGGTTACGTGCCAACCCCCGAGGGTGAGGCCGCCCTGGCAGCAGCCGGTACCGAGGCCGCCCTGCGCGGCGCCTCGGTCCTGCTCCTGAACACCAGCCGCGGCGACGCCTACATCGACGCCCGCTACGCCAACGAGGCGGAACTGGAGACCGCCTCGGCGAAACTCCGCGAACATGGCGTCGAGGTCACCATCCAGCAAGCCCTCTCGAACGGCGACGTAGCCGGCGAACTCCTGAAGGCGGCCGCCGCCGAGGACGTCGGCCTGATCGTCCTCGGCCTGCGCCGCCGCTCCCCCGTCGGCAAACTCATCCTCGGCAGCACCGCCCAGCGCGTGCTACTCGAGTCGCCGGTCCCGGTACTCGCGGTCAAGGCTCCGTCCGCCCACGACGACTGACGAGTGGGCCGCCGGTACGACGGGTTCGCGTCGTGCCGGCGGCTATTCCGGACCGGTTGCGGGCGCCGGATGGGTAAACCACGTGAGCGGCTGGGCTGGGCCGCCTAAACTTGGTCCTGCCATGCCTGATGCCCGGACCGAGTCGTCGAGTCCTTCCCCAGCCCCCGGTCCCGCCAAGGACTCCCCCACGCCTGCCCAAGGTGGTGGCGGCTCTCGGCCGCGTCGCCGACGGAGGCCCGCCGGCAAAGGCGGTGCGCCGCGCGACGGGGGTGCAGGGCGTGAGAGCGAGCCGGCGCGTCGGAGCGATGCCGGAGGTAGCCGGGAGCAGGACGATGCGGGCGGCTTGGCTGAGGTGAACCTCGGCGAGGTGGTTGCGCGGTTGAACGAACTGACGGCTTATGACCGGGAGCAGTTGGGGCGGCGGCTGGAGCGGGTTCGGGGGACCAAGGAGGCTCGGAAGCGGGCTGATGCGCTGCAGGGCGTGATCGGGGCGATCGAGCAGGCTGAACGGCGGGTCGAGGTGCGGCGGAGCGCCGTACCGGAGATCTCGTATCCGGCGGAGTTGCCGGTCAGTCAGTTGAAGGACGAGATCGCGGCGGCGATTGAGGCTCATCAGGTCGTGATCGTGGCCGGGGAGACCGGGTCGGGGAAGACGACGCAGCTGCCGAAGATCTGTTTGGAGCTGGGGCGTGGGATCCGGGGGATGATCGGGCACACGCAGCCGCGGCGGTTGGCTGCGCGGACGGTGGCGGAGCGGATCGCGTCGGAGCTGGATACCGAGCTCGGGGAGACGATCGGGTTCGCGGTGCGGTTCACCGACAAGGTGAGCGAGCGGTCGTTGGTGAAGTTGATGACCGACGGCATCCTGCTGAACGAGTTGCAGCGGGATCGCGATCTCAGCCGGTACGACACGCTGATCATCGACGAGGCACATGAGCGCAGTCTCAACATCGACTTCATTCTCGGGTATCTGAAGCAGCTGCTACCTCGCCGGCCGGATCTCAAGGTGATCATCACTTCGGCGACGATCGACCCGGAGCGGTTCGCGGAACACTTTGCCGATGGCAACGGGACGCCGGCGCCGATCGTCGAGGTGTCGGGGCGGACGTATCCGGTCGAGGTGCGGTACCGGCCGATCAACGACCCCGATGATCCGAGCACGATCGATCGGGACCAGACTCAGGCGATCCTGGATGCGGTCGGCGAACTCGAGTACGAGGCGGCGGGCGACGTACTGGTGTTTCTGAGCGGTGAGCGGGAGATCCGGGACACTGCTGATGCTTTGAATGACAAGTACGCCGCGCAGCGCGGTCGGCCGGGCGCGGTCGAGGTGCTGCCGTTGTATGCGCGGTTGTCGAATGCGGAGCAGCATCGGGTCTTCCAGCCGAGTGGGAACCGCCGGATCGTGCTGGCGACGAACGTGGCCGAGACCTCGTTGACGGTGCCGGGGATCAAGTACGTGATTGACCCCGGTACGGCGCGGATCTCGCGGTACAGCCATCGGACCAAGGTGCAGCACCTTCCGATCGAGGCGGTCTCGCAGGCGAGCGCGAACCAGCGCAAGGGTCGTTGCGGGCGAACGAGTGACGGTATCTGCATCCGGTTGTACTCCGAGGAACACTTCGAGAGCCGGGACGAGTTCACCGATCCGGAGATCCTGCGGACCAACCTCGCGTCGGTCATCCTGCAGATGACCGCGATCGGGCTCGGTGACATCGCGGCGTTCCCGTTCATCGATGAGCCGGACAAGCGGAGCATCACCGACGGTCTCCAGTTGCTCACCGAGCTTGGTGCGATCGAGCCGGCGAAGAGCGGTGAGCGGCACCGGCGACTGACGCCGATCGGTCGGCAGCTTGCGCAGATTCCGCTCGACCCGCGGCTCGCGCGGATGATCGTCGAGGCGGACAAGCATGCATGCGTCCGCGAGGTGATGGTGATCGCGGCGGCGCTGTCGATCCAGGATCCGCGGGAGCGTCCGACCGAAGCGCAGGCCCAGGCCCAGCAGGCGCATGCGCGGTTCCGCGACCCGAACAGCGACTTCCTTGGGTATTTGAATCTGTGGGCTTATCTGAAGAAGCAGCAGAAGGATCTGTCGGGGAACCAGTTCCGCCGGATGTGCCGCGGTGAGTACCTGAACTATTTGCGAGTGCGCGAGTGGCAGGACATCTTCGCGCAGCTGCGTCAGGTCGCCGCGCAGATCGGCGTCACTCTGAACAGTGGTGGGCCGGCCGATCCGCAGAGCGTGCACATCGCGCTGATGTCGGGGCTGCTGTCGCATCTCGGGATGAAGGATCCGGCGAACCAGCATCAGTACCTCGGTGCGCGGGGAACGCGGTTTGCGATCTTCCCGGGGTCGGGGCTGTTCAAGAAGCCGCCGCAGTTCGTGATGGCGGCCGAGCTCGTCGAGACGTCCCGGCTGTGGGCGCGGGTGAACGCGAAGATCGAGCCCGAGTGGGCCGAGGACCTCGCGCCGCACCTGATCAAGCGGTCGTATTCCGAACCGCATTGGGAACGCAAAGCCGGTGCGGTGATGGCCTACGAGAAGGTCACCCTGTACGGCGTACCGATCGTTGCCCGGCGCAAGGTCAACTACGGCAAGGTCGATCCGGTGGCGTCGCGGGAACTGTTCATCCGGCACGCGCTGGTCGAGGGCGACTGGGACACGCACCACAAGTTCTTCCACGAGAACCGCAAGCTGATCGAGGAAGTCGAGGAGCTCGAGGAGCGCACGCGGCGACGCGACCTGCTGGTCGACGACGAGACGCTGTACGCCTTCTACGACGAGCGGATCGGCGCGGAGGTCGTCACCGGGCGCCACTTCGACACGTGGTGGAAGACGGCCCGGCAACGCGATGCCGACCTGCTCGACTTCGAGCGGTCGCTCGTGGTGCGCGAGGGTGCGGAGGTTCGCGAGGAGGAGTTCCCGCTGCACTGGTCGCAGAACGGGATGACCTTCGATCTCACGTATGCGTTCGAGCCTGGTACGGACGCTGATGGTGTGACTGTGCATCTGCCGTTGCTGGTGCTGAACCAGGTGACCGCGGACGGGTTCGAGTGGAGCGTGCCCGGGTTCCGTGAGGAGCTGGTCACCACGCTGATCAAGTCGTTGCCTAAGGCCATTAGACGCAACATCGTGCCGGCGCCGGATCATGCGCGGCAGATCTTGCCGTTCCTGGATCCGTCGTCGGGCCCGTTGACGGTCGCGATGGCGAATGAGTTGCGGAATCTGCGCGAAGTGATCATCGAGGACACGGACTGGGACTGGAGCCGGGTTCCGGAACATCTGCGGATGACGTTCCGGGTGGTCGACGACCAGGGCAAGACAGTGGCCGAGGGCAAGGATCTCGCCAAGCTGAAGGAGCGGCTGAAGCCGAAGACGACGGCCGCGATCTCCAAGGTCGCGTCGAAGGCGGTCAGCGGGCTGGAGCGTTCGGGGCTGACGGACTGGACGTTCGGCGACCTGCCCCGGAGCTTCTCCGAACACCGCAATGGGCTGACGGTGGCTGGATACCCGGCCCTGGTCGACGAGGGCAAGACGGTCGCGATCCGGTTGCACGAGACCGAACGCGACCAGACCGCCGCCATGTGGAACGGCACCCGCCGGTTGCTGCTACTCACGATGCCGTCGGTGATCGACGTCGTACAGCGTCAGTTGACCAGCGCCCAGAAGCTCACGCTCCTGGCGGGTCCGCACCGCAATGTCGGTGAACTGCTCGACGACGCGATCTCTGCGGCAGTCGATCAGCTGATGACCGCGGCCCACGGCCCGGCCTGGAACCTGACCGCGTTCTCGGTACTGCGGGACGCCGTACGGTCTGATCTCGCCGACACGGTCGTCGGGATTCTCCGTCAGGTGGAGCAGGTGCTCGGGCACGCGCGCACCGTGGACAAGGCGATCTCACGGGCGTCGTCACCGGCGTTGCTGGCGGCGCTGTCGGATGTGCGGGGGCAACTGGAGGCGCTCATCAATCCGGGCTTCATCACCCGGACCGGCGCTGCGCGACTGCCGGACTTGGTGCGGTATTTGCGTGGGATGGAACAGCGGCTCGACAAGATCGGGGCGAACGCGATGCGGGACCGGTCGGGGATGGCGATCGTGCAGACGCTCACCGACGAGTACCAGAACCGCCTGCGCGCCGTCCCGACCGGCAAGTACCCCTCCCCCGAACTCCTCGAAGTCCGCTGGATGCTCGAAGAACTCCGCATCAGCCTCTTCGCCCAAACCATCGGCACGCCGTACCCGGTGTCCGAGAAACGCATCCGCAAGGCGCTCGCCCAGGCCTGACCCGGACCTGCAGGCCATCACAATTGGCGGCTCCGCCGCTTGTTGAGCGGGGGCCGCACGATCCACGCGCAGTTGTGATGGCATCTGGGTCCGCAGTGGGGTTAGGAGTCGAGCAACCGGCGGCCGATGGCGTGGACGGCGGCTCGGAGCTCGGGTGGTTCGAGAATTTCGAACGGCCACGGGATGCGGGTGGTTTGGAAAACGAGGGGGCCTAGGTCGTTGGCGGCGTAGCGGAGCTCGCAAGAGGTGGCGTCGACGAGGTCGACTACTACCTCTGTGGGTGGGAGGTGTTGGCGGGCGGTCTCCGCGTCCACCTCGACTCGGACTCGGGCTAGCAGGTTCCAGGGGGCTATGCCGGTGCTTTCGGTGATGAAGGCGAGGGGGTCGGGCGGGTTGTCGAAGTGGTAGCGCTGGCCGGTTGGTTGGGGGTTGGTGATGCGGTCGACGCGGAAGGTGCGCCAGGCGTCGCGGTCGCGGTCTCGGGCTACGAGGTACCAGCGGCGGCCGGTGTGGACTATGCGGAGGGGTTCGACGCTGCGGATCGAGTCGGTGCCGTCGTGGGTGCGGTAGGCGAAGCGGAGGCCTTCGGTGTCGCGGCAGGCGGCGGCGAGGGTGGTGAGGACGTCGGGGTCGATGGTGGGGAGGTCGCCCTGGGGTAGCTGGGCTACTTGGGCGCTGATGGCGCCGACTTGTTCGCGGAGGCGGACGGGGAGGACCTGGTTCAGTTTGGCCAGGGCGGAGACGGCTGCTTCTTCTACGCCGGAGACGGTTGTGGTGGTTGTGGAGCGGAGGCCGATGGCGACTGCTACTGCCTCTTCGTCTTCCAGGAGGAGGGGCGGGAGGCGGCCGCCGGGGCCTAGGCGGTAGCCGCCGCCGGTGCCGGCTTCGGCGTCGATCGGGTAGCCGAGAGAGCGCAGTCTGGTGACGTCGCGCCGTACTGTGCGGGGCGTGATGTCGAGCCTGGTGGCGAGCTCGGCGCCGTCCCATTGCGGGCGCGACTGGAGGAGCGACAGCAGGCGGAGCAATCTGGTCGCGGTGTCCATGGTTTCTTCAGTTTGCCGCATTCTGCGGACCGATCCTGTCCGCAGGTCGTTCTACGGTGAATTCATGACCACGACATTGCAGAACTTGCTGAGCTTGTCCGACTTCGCGTGGGGACGGCTGCGGGACCGGGTCCAGGGGCTGACCGACGCGGAGTACTTCTGGGAGCCGTTCGACGTCACCTGGAGCGTTCGCCAAACGGCCGACGGCCTCGCCATGGATGGGTTCGCGGAGGACGGGCTGGTGATCGCGCCGGAGCCGCCGCCGTTCACGACGCTTGCTTGGCGGATCACGCATATCGTCGACATCCTGCAGGAGGATCGGACGGCGACCTGGTTCGGGCATGAGGTGGATCCTGCGGACGGGCAGCCGCCGGTACCAGGGTCGGCGGCTGAGGCGTTGACTGCGCTGGATCACTCGTACGACGTGTGGCGGCGGCGACTGGCTTCGTTGAGCCAGGAGGACCTGGATCGGCCGATGGGTGCGATCGCGAGTCAGCATGCCGAGGACGACGGGACGGCGTTCGCGTTGCACATCCTGGACGAGCTCATCCATCACGGGGCCGAGGTCGGGACGCTGCGCGACTTCTACCGCGGGCTGCACCCCGAAGATCCGTTCGAGGGAGCGCTCTCCGGCGAGATCACGCCGGCCGAGCAGCCGACGCTGGTGGCTGAGGCTGCGGCGGCTCAGCGATGGGAACTGGTTCCGATGCTGGCTGAGTTGGGTTTCGGGCTCGATGAGAAGACGGCCAACGGATTCACAGCGGCCCATCTAGCGGCGGGGAACGGCGCGCTGGCGACGCTGCGGTTCCTGGTTGAGCGTGGGGCCGATCTGTCGATCACCGACGCGCGCTTCAATGCCGATGTCCTGGGGTGGGCGAAGTGGTTCCACCAGGCTGATGCGATCGCGTATCTCGAGGGTCAGGGCACGAACGCCCGCTGAGAGCGGTTTCTGAAGTCTCTGGGTGAGATCTCGTGGGCGGTGGTGAAGCACCGGGTGAAGTACGACTGGCTGGTGTACCCGCAGCGGTCGGCGATGACGGCGATCGTGAGGTTGGTTGCTGCTAGCAACGAGGCGGCGTGTTCCAGACGGAGATCGGTGACGAATTCCGTCGGGGTCAGGCCGTACCTGCTGCGCATCGAGCGGGACAGGTGAGCGGGGCTGACCGCTGCCAACTCAAGGAGTCGCGGCAGGCCGGCCCGAAGGTTGGCTTCGGAACGCATTGCCGTGCAGGCCTTCCCGAGCCAGTCGGGAACCCCGCGCTCCGGAGCATCGGGCACCACCTGCTCCAGGACATCGATCCAGAACCGGAGCAGATCGTACGACGTCGGTTCGTCCTGGAAGCGTTCCAGCGCCCGCGAGAACGCGGAGAGCGCTCTCTGACTGTGGAACCTGGTCGGGCAACTTGTGCGCGTGAGATCCAGAAACCCCTGCCAGGCCGAACTGGGAAACGCGATGTTGATGAACTCCAGACCATCCGGTGCAGCGCCACGGATCGCGTGCTGATCCTGCGAACGAACCAGTACGACGTCGCCCGGCGCGAGCGGTTCGGCGCCGGTGATCAGCAGATGCTCGCCACGCCCCGAGACCACGCCCATGAATTCGTGGAAGTCCGCGTGCGTGTGCAACTCGGTGTCGCGCGACCTGGCCGGGATCCGCACCCGGGCCGCGTGGAACGGACGACCGAGTGCGTGCGGCTCGAAACGCAGTACCGGGATCACATCAACACAGTACAAATTCTCGGCAGCTCGTTGCTAGTGCGTCGTCGTGAGCGCCCCGAGCATTGAGGCATGTACGAAACAGACGGCTATGTCATCTTCCGCAATGTCATCGACTCCGACCTGATCAAGGAAGTGAATGATCATGTCGAGTGGTTGCAGGCACGCCATCCCGACGTCCGGCCCGAACAACTCGGCCACATCTATCTGCGGGACGACCCGTTCTGGTTGCGGCTGGTGAGTGATGATCGACTGCTCGACATCGCGGAACAGTTCGTCGGACCGGACCTCGCGCTGTTCGCATCGCACTACATCTCCAAACCGCCGTACTCAGGCCAGCCGGTGCTCTGGCACCAGGACGCGGCGTTCTGGCCGCTCGACCCGATGGAGGTCGTGACATTGTGGCTCGCGGTCGACCACTCGACTCCGGAGAACGGATGCGTCCGCGTCGTCCCGGGCAGCCATCGCTCCGGAGTCTCGGGCATGCGCGAGAACACGAGCGTGGAGAGCGTTCTCGGGAAGGAGATCGCAGTCGAGGTCGACGAGTCCGCGGCCGTCGACATGGTGCTCGCACCAGGCGATGTCGAGGTGCACCACCCCAACATCGTGCACGGCAGCAACGCCAACACCTCACCGCATCGGCGCTGCGGACTGACGATCCGCTACATCCCCACGTCGACTCGGATCACGGATCCGGAGACGCCGTACCCGAGCGCGTTCCACCTGCGCGGGGAAGCCGGAGTGAACGAGTACCAACCGCTCCCCCGGTACGACGCCGCCCGGCACTTCGCGTTCTCGGCCAGTCCGGAGTGGACGTAAAAGGCCCGCCCCGGCCGCACAGCCCGGGACGGGCGAGGTGTCATCAGGGAACTGCTACTCCAGGCAGATCCGGAACGGGTGTCCCGCCGGATCGGCGTAGATCCGCCAGCCGCGCGCATTGTCGGCCGGAGGTGGGTCGAGCGGGTCCAGCGGCTCCGCTCCGAGCGCGACCACGGTGGCGTGGCCACTGGAAAGGTCCTCGACGATGAGGTCGAGGTGGAGATCCTGCGCATCGGTGCCGGGCCACGTGGCCGGCAAGTACTCCTCCGAGCGCCGGAAGGCCAGTGTCGAGAATCCGAGCGACGACCCGGGGCCGGTCAGGCTCCGCCAATCCTCGTCACCGTTCTCGTCGACATCCAGCCCCAGCAGCGCCGAGTAGAACTGGGCGAGCTCCAGCGGGTCCGGGCAATCCAGAACCACCGAGCCGAGCCGCCCGGCAGTACTGCCCGGCTGCTCTGCCACCTGCGTCATCTGTCCTCCAGCTTCGTCACTTCGACAGCCTGCCCCTGTCGGAGCAGGACCTACGGGCCCATCTGGTCGGAAGGCCCGGCCGCCTACGATGACAGGTCGATGGGACAGTTCGCACCTTTCGACACGCCTTCCTGACCGGTCAAGCAGCTCACGCCAGGTAGTTGCATCGTGTTGACGGGGACAGCGCCTGCCCGAACACTTACGGTCATGAAGCGACTACTCCGCCCCTGTCGTCCTCTGATCGGTCTTCTGACCGCCGCCTTCCTGGCAGCTCCCCTGTTCGCCGTTCCGACTGCCGCGGCAGCCACTCCGGCGCCCGCGCTGATCCCCAAGCCCGTGTCTCAGCAACCGCTCTCTGGCGAGACGTTCACGCTGCAGGCGTCGACCGCCATCGGCGTCATCGCCAGCGCAAGCAAGCGCGCTGCGGCCACGAAGGTGGCCGAGCAACTGGCCGCCCAGCTGCGGCGCTCGACCGGGTTCACCGTCCCGGTCGTCCCCGATGCCGGCACGATCCGGCTGTCAACGAACGGCGCCAGCTCCCTCGGCGCCGAGGGCTACCAGTTGCGCGTCGACCACACGGCCGTCACGATCACGGCGGCGACCCCGGAAGGGCTGTTCCGCGGCGTCACCACGCTGCGGCAACTGCTGCCCGCCAAGGCGGACGCGGCCACCCCGCAGGCCGGTCCGTGGAAGATCGCCGGGATCGCGATCTCCGACTCTCCCCGGTTCGCCTACCGCGGCACCATGCTCGACGTCTCGCGGCACTTCTTCTCGGTCGCGGAGGTCAAGCGGTACATCGACCTCGCCTCGCTCTACAAGCTCAACAAGCTGCACCTGCACCTGGCCGACGACCAAGGCTGGCGGATCCAGGTCGACAGCTGGCCGCGACTGACGACGTACGGCGGCAGCCTCGAGGTGGGCGGTACGCCGGGTGGTTACTACACGAAGGCCGACTTCGCCGAGATCGTGCGGTACGCCGGAGAGCGGTATCTCACCGTGATCCCGGAGATCGACACCCCCGGTCACACGAACGCCGCCTTGGCGTCGTACGCGGATCTGAACTGCAACGGGGTCGCCCCGCCGCTCTACACCGGCACGAACGTCGGTTTCAGCTCGCTCTGTGTCGGCAAGGAGCTGACGTACTCGTTCCTGGACGACGTATTCGGTGAAGTCGCAGCGCAGACGCCGGGCGACATCGTCCACCTGGGCGGCGACGAGGCGCACTCGACACCGCACGCGGACTACGTGACGTTCCTCAACAAGGCCAGCACGATCGTCGCCGGCCACGGCAAGCGCGTGATGGGCTGGCACGAGATCGGAGATACCGCTCTCCCGGCCGGGAGCATCGTGCAGTACTGGGGTACCGACGACACCAAGTCGCGGGACCTCGCCCGTCTAGCCGCGACCAAGGGCGCCAAGGTGGTCATGTCGCCGGCCAACCGCGCCTACCTCGACATGAAGTACAACAAGAACACCCCGTACGGCCTGGACTGGGCCGGCCTGGTGAGCGTCGAGAAGGCCTACAGCTGGAACCCGACGACCCTGATCCCGAACCTGCCGGAGAGCGCTGTCGCGGGCGTCGAGGCGCCGCTGTGGTCGGAGACGCTGGACAACATTGACAAGGTCGAGTTCATGGCGTTCCCGCGGCTGCCCGGAGTCGCCGAGCTCGGATGGTCACCGGCCTCCGCCCTCAACTGGACGGCGTACAAGGACCGCCTGGCCGGCCAGGGGTCGCGCTGGGACGTGCTGAGCGTCAACTTCTACCGGGCGCCGGAGATCGCCTGGCGTTAACCCAGGACGCGGTCGAGCAGCCAGGCCGTCGACTCGTTCAGGTCCTGCTCGGCGACTGTGTGGTGCGTCGCGGCCCCATCCGGGGTCGCGCGCACCTCCAGCCGGTAGACGTACCGATCCGGCTCCGGACGGCCGGTACCGAGCTCCGCGCCGTACAGCGCGAGGACAGCCGCCTCCAGGCGCTCGGCGTCCGGCTCGGTGCTGGTGTCCAGCGAGCCCTCGGCGACAAGTCCGGCGAACCCTCCACTACGGGTCACGGTGACGATCAACAGCTGCTCCTCCGTCGGTCGGGGCACCACGATTGCGCGCCATGCAACGAATGTCCAGAGCCGCGCGACACGCCGGAAAATTCGATCACCAACGCGCGCCCATTACCCGGCGTACCGGCCCCTTTGTCTCACGTTGCCATCCCTGCGGCCCGCCGCAAAGGGACGAATCAGCAGGTCGGCGCGGGATTCGGCACTCCACACCAGGGCCCCGGCGGGTGGGTAACCGGCGAATTCACCCGACCACGGAGCGTGGCACCCGGCGACAATCAGCGACACGTGTTCTCGATCACCCCTTCCACGCGGCCTCAGATCGGCTACAGTTATCGCGTTGCAGTTTTGGACTCCCACTGACTTTCGCTGTGCTGTACGGCCGGTTTCGTCGTCTGGGGCCTTTCGGCGACACGCGGTTCATGAGGTGTGGATCGCGTCTTGTTACAAGCCATCAAGGAGATAGACACAAATGGCTGTCGGTACTGTCAAGTGGTTCAACGCTGACAAGGGCTTCGGCTTCATCACCCCGGATGACGGTGGCGCGGACGTGTTCGCGCACTACTCGGCCATCCAGACCTCGGGCTTCCGCTCGCTGGACGAGAACCAGCGCGTCGAGTTCGAGATCACCCAGGGCCAGAAGGGCCTTCAGGCGGAGAACATCCGCCCGATCTGATCCCCGGATCAGCTCTTCTCGAAACTGAA
>NZ_BAAANF010000027.1:156247-255831 GCF_039529655.1 Kribbella yunnanensis
TTGTCCGGGGTGACAATGGTCGCGATGACCGAGAACGAGCGATACAGCCGCCCCGGGGAAGACGCCGGTGAGCGTCTGGACCGGCAATGGGGTGAACTGCTTCAGGAGCTGCGGCTGGCGCAGACCGGCACCCAGATCCTGTTCGCGTTCCTGCTCAGCATCGCATTCCAGAATGCGTTCCAGAGTGCGGACGCGTTCACCCATCATGTGTACGCCGGAACGCTGATCGCCTCCGCTCTCGCGGTCGGGCTGTTCCTCGCGCCGGTGTCGTTCCACCGGATCGTCTACCGGCACAAACTGCGCGACCGGATGCTCCCGATCGCCAGCCGAATGGCCGTCGCCGGCCTGGCCTTCCTGGTGCTCGCCATGACCGGCGGCGTCCTGCTGGCGATCGATGTCGTGGTGTCCCGCCCGATCGCGATCGTCGTCGCCGCGATCGTCCTGCTCTGGTTCATCGTCTTCTGGTACGCCATCCCCGAGTGGGTACGGCGTCGCACGCCTAACGGAAGCGCGGAATGACCTCTGCGGCGATCTGCTCGAGCACGTCCTCGTTGCCGGCGTAGATGCCTTCCGCACGCGGCCAGTGCGTGATCACGTCGGTGAAGCCGAGGGTGGCCGCCCGGCCGACGATGTCCTCGAAGGCGGCGATGCTGGACAGCGCGTAGACGCTGTTGTCGATCGAGAGGTAGCGATCGAAAGGGCCGGTGGCAGTGAGCACGTCATCGAGGCGGTGGGACAGCTCGGTGACCGTGGCGAACCAGCTGTCGAGGTCGTCGGCGCGACCGCCGGTGGTGACCCAGCCCGCGCCGTACTTGGCGGCCAGGCGGAGCGAACGCGGGCCGTTGGCGGCCATCACGAACGGCACGCGCGGTTGCTGGATGCAGCCCGGGAGCGTGCGGCCGTTGCGGACCTCGAAGTACTCGCCCTTGTAGTCGACGCCGTCGGTCGTCAGCAGCGTGTCCAGCAGCTCGACGAACTCGGTGAGCCGGTCGACCTTCTGCTTCGGAGACAGATCGGCGCCGCCCTGGATCGTGGTGTCGATGCCACCGCCGGCGCCGAGACCGCAGAGGAAGCGGCCGTCAGAGATGTCGTCGAGGGCAAGGATCTCGCGGGTCAGCGCGAGCGGGTGCCGGAAGTTCGGTGAGGTGACGAACGTGCCGAGCTTGATCGTCGACGTCGCCAGCGCAGCCGCGGTCAGGGTCGGCGTCGTCCCGTACCAGGGTGAGTCCTGTAAGCCGCTCCAGGTCAGGTGGTCGTAGGTCCAGGCGTGGTCGAACCCGAGCTCCTCCGCCCGCCGCCAGCGCCGCTCTGCTTCCTTCCACCGGTATTCCGGCAGGATCGTGATCCCGAATCGCATGGGTGCACCTTATCGACTCGGGAATAGATTGAGTGTTCAACTAGGTTCGGATGAGCATGACTACCCCGGTGCTTTACCTGAGCCACGGCGCACCCCCGCTGGCCGACGACCGCCGCTGGACCGCCGAGCTGGCCGGTGTCTCGGCCGCGCTCGAGCGCCCGACCGCGATCCTGATCGTCTCCGCCCACTGGGAAGCCGCCCCGCTCACCCTCGCGGCCACCGAGACCGTGCCGCTGCTCTACGACTTCGGCGGCTTCCCGGAGCGCTACTACCAGGTCCAGTACGCCGCCCCCGGCGCCCCGCAGCTCGCCGACCAGGTCCGCAAACTGCTCCACTCCCCCGGTACGCCGGTCTATGACGACCCGACTCGCGGTCTCGACCACGGGGCTTACGTCCCGCTGAAGGAGATGTACCCAGAGGCCGACATCCCGGTCCTCCAGGTCTCGATGCCGACCCTCGACCCCACCGAGCTCTTCCGCATCGGCCAGAAGCTCGCACCCCTGCGCGACCAGGGCGTCCTGATCATCGGCAGCGGCTTCACCACGCACAACCTGCGCGAAATGAACTTCGCCGCCGGCGTCGACGCCCCCGCCCCGAACTGGTCGATCGAGTTCGACGACTGGACCCGCCACGCCCTGCAGTCCCAAGACGTCGACGCCCTGATCGACTTCCTCCACAAGGCCCCAGCCGCCACCATCGCCCACCCCCGCACCGAACACTTCGCCCCACTGTTCGTCACCCTGGGCGCCGCCGCCAACCAACTCCCCACCGCCGAAACCATCATCGACGGCTTCTGGTACGGCTTGTCGAAACGCTCCTGGCAAATCGGCTGAGACAAAAGAAGTATCATCCTGCTGAGAAGGAGGTAGGTATGTCAGCCGTTGAATATGAGCCTTATTTCGATCCGATGGTCGACCTGGACGGTCTGTGGACCGTGGAGATGGCGGCGCGTCACCTGCCGATCGACGGAATGCCGCCCACGCGGTACGAGGCAGTAGAGGGAAGGCTCCGGATGAGTCCCCGCGAGGGCAGCGCAAACAGCTGGGCGACATCCCGACTGATCCGTCTACTGGACCCGGCGGCGCTATCCGCGGGACATGCGCTGTACACGGCGCTTAATGTTCGGACCGGGATCAAGGGATGGATCGAGCCCGATCTGGTGCTTCTCAAGAGCCCGGCCAGGAATCAGACCTGGTTCGAGCCCGAGCAGGTGCTGTGCCCAATCGAGATCATCTCTCCGTCCTCCCATCACCGGGATCGGATCGACAAGCCGGCCATCTGCGCCGCGCTCGGCATTCCGTTCTATCTGCACGTGCAGGTTTGGCGAGGTGAGGTGGAACTGGAGCTGTTACGTCTCGGCTCCAGCGGGCGGTACATCACGCAGGCGCGGGCACGCTCCGGTGAGCTGTTCGAGACCGCGGAGCCGTTTCCAATGAGCTTCGACCCGGCGGAGCTTCTCGAACCCTAATGCGCAGGCGTTGGGAAGCTCGCGATCGTTGTGGTGCCGATGCTGGCTAGCCAGACTTTGCCGTTGTGTTCGCGGACGCCGGTGGGCATGCGGAAGTCGGGGTGTTTGCCGCGGAGGTCGTGGATGAGGGTGCCGGACTCGTCGTAGGCCTGGACCTCGATGATGTCGGCGGGGCCGGGCTGGAGGGCGTCGGGGAGGGCCCAGACGAGTTTGCGGAGGATGGGGGGCTTGGGGAGCAGGAGGTCGAGGAGGGCGTTGCGGGGTGAGCCGATGGTGACCCAGATGAGGCCGTCGGAGCCGCGGGCGATGTTGTCCGGCAGGCCGGGGACACGGGCCAGTACGGCGGGCTCTGCGTCCGGCGTCCTGAGGTCGAGTTTGTAGACGGCGTACGTCGCGGTTTCGGCCCAGTAGAGGGTTTGGTGGTCGGCGCTGAGGGCCACGCCGTTGGGGAAGGCGCGGTTGGCGGCCAGGCGGGTGACTGTGCCGTCGGGGGTGAGGCGGTAGACGCTGCCGGTGGCGGAGTGCTCGAGCAGGTCGCCCTTCCAGTTCTCGAAGCCGAAGCGGGTGGACGAGTCCGAGAAGTAGATGGTGCCGTCGGGGTCGACGGCGGCGTTGTTGCAGAAGCGCATTGGGCGGCCGTCGATCTCGGCCAGCAGGGTGGTGACCCGGCCGTCCTTGTCGAGGGTGAGCAGGCCGCGGTTGGCGTCGCAGACCAGCACCTTGCCGTCCGGAAGCCACTCCAGCCCGAGCGGCCGGCCGCCGGTGTCGCCGAGCACGCTGATCGCCGTACCGTCGGGGCTGACCCGCAGGATGCGGCCATCCACGAGACCTGTGAGGACACTGCCGTCCTCATCGATCAACGCGTCCTCGGGCCCGTGACCCGGTACGGCGACCGTGCTGACCTGCAGGCTCGTCGGGTGCCGAACGGGGTCGGCCGGGGGCGGGTTCCAGCGCACAGGAGCGATCGACGACTTCATGAGCCGACCCTAGCGTCCGGGGACGTTCCAGGGTTGATCACCGATGCGGCTCGGGGTGGCGTCGCCGGACGCTGTCGAGATGGAACCTTGGTCGAGATCTCGTCTGGCCGTCGTCGGCGTCACCTCGCTCGTGGCAATGGCCGCCGCCGGCTACCTGCTGCGGACAACCATTCCGCCTGCCGACCACTGGCTGGTCACGCATGCGTATGCCGCACCCGGTTCGATACCGGCAGCGGTCGCCACCATAGCCAGTGGAGTCGGCACGCTCGCCGCCATCGTCGGCCTACTGGTTGTGGCCGCACTCACCTGGCGACGACGAGGCCCACGCGAAGGCCTGTTGCCGCTCGCAGTGGTGCCGGTATGCCTTTCCCTGCTGGCATTACAGGGACTTCTGAACCGTGGCGGACCGCCACAGCAACCCGAGGCCGGCACCTATCCGAGTGGCCACGTGACGGTCGTGACGACAGCGGTCGCAGTGACCCTGCTGATCGGAACCAGCTGGCGCCGCCGCATATCAGCGCTCGGCGGTACGGCGATCCTGCTGGTCAGCGCCAGCCGGATCGCGCTGGCCGAGCACTGGCTGCTCGACGTGGCCGGCGGGATCGCCGGAGTGGCCGGTGTCGCGCTGCTGTCCTACGCAGTGCTGCACCGGCCACAACCACAAACGGTCAGAAGATGACTTCGCCGCGGGCACGCCGCGCGCGGAGTTTCTCCAGGGCCTCTTCGAGGATCTCGGCCGCCTCCGTCTCGGAGCGCCGCTCCTTCACGTAGGCCAGGTGGGTCTTGTAGGGCTCGATCTTCGTCGGCGGCGGGGGGTTGTTCACATCGGTGCTGGTCGGCAGACCGCACCGCGGACAGTCCCACGCCTCCGGGACAGCTGCCTCGACCGCGAAGACGGTCGCCGTCTCGTGCCCGTTGGCACAGAAGAACACGACACGCTGGCGGGGCGCGGTGTCGCCGCGCTCCGCCTCGCCCATCGGGCCGGCACCGACCCGGCTGCCACGAATAGCACTACCACCACCAGCCACGGGAACCTACCTCCCTCAGCCGATTTTGTAGAGCAGGCCGAGCGCGACGATGGAGGCGAACCAGATCAGGCCGACGCCGATCGTGATGCGGTCCAGGTTCCGCTCGGCGACCGAGGAACCGCCCAGGCTGGACGACACTCCACCACCGAACAGGTCGGACAGGCCGCCACCACGGCCTTTGTGCAGCAGCACGAGCAGCGTGAGGATGAGGCTGCAGATGAGCACGACGATAGAGAAAGCGAGGATCACGAGGAGTAGCCTAACTGAAGGTCCAGGTAACGGCAGATGCCGGCGAACTCGTCCACCTGGAGGCTCGCACCCCCGACGAGACAGCCGTCGACATCCGGTTGGGCCATGATGCCACCTGCGCTGGCCATCTTCACCGATCCGCCGTAAAGAATCCGTACCGAGTCGGCCACCGAGGGTGAAATCGTCTCCTCGATCCGCGCCCGGATCGCCGAGTTGACCTCCTGGGCGTCCTCCGGGGTCGCGACCTCGCCGGTCCCGATCGCCCAGACCGGCTCGTAGGCGATGACGACCTTGCGGACGTCGTCCTGCTTCAGACCGGCCAGTCCCGCATCAACCTGGGCCAGCACGTGCTCGACCTGGCCGTTCTCCTTGCGGATCTCGAGACCCTCACCGACGCACATGATCGGGATCAGGCCCGCCTCGAGTGCCTTGGCGGTCTTGGCGTTGACCAGCGCGTCGTCCTCACCGTGGTACTGCCGGCGCTCCGAGTGTCCGGTCAGCACGTAGGTGCAGCCGAGCTTGCTCAGCATCGCGGCCGAGATCTCACCGGTGTAGGCGCCGGAGTCCTTGGTCGACACGTCCTGGCCGCCGTACTTGATCTTCATCCGGTCACCGTCGACCAGCGTCTGCACGCTGCGGATGTCGGTGAACGGCGGCAGCACCGCCACCTCGACGCGCTCGAAGTCGTGCTTCTTGTCCTGCAGCGTCCACGACAGCTTCTGCAGCAGGTGCACGGCCTCAACATGGTTGAGGTTCATCTTCCAGTTGCCCGCCATCAATGGCGTACGGGCAGCTTCTGCCATGGGTCAGTCCTCTTCCAGTACGGCGAGTCCCGGGAGCTCCTTGCCCTCCAGGTACTCGAGGGATGCGCCACCACCGGTGGAGATGTGGCCGAACGCATCGTCGGCGAAGCCTAGCTGCCGGACGGCGGCCGCGGAGTCACCGCCACCGACGACACTCAGGCCATCTACCTCCGTCAACGCCTGCGCCACAGCCTTGGTTCCGGCCGCGAACGCCGCCATCTCGAAGACGCCCATCGGGCCGTTCCAGAACACCGTCTTCGCGGCCGCGACCTCGGTGGCGAACGCCTTGCCCGAGTCGGGACCGATGTCCAGGCCGAGCTGGTCGGCCGGGATCGCGTCGGCCGCGACCACAGTCGCGGGCGCGTCGGCGTTGAACTCCGGCGCCACCACGATGTCGGTCGGCAGCACGATCTTGTCGCCGGCCTCCTTCAGGTAGCCGCGGACGACGTCGAGCTGATCCTCCTCGAGCAGGCTCTTGCCGACCTCGTGTCCCTGCGCCTTCAGGAAGGTGAAGACCATGCCGCCGCCGATCAGCAGCTTGTCGGCCTTGGCCAGCAGGTTGTCGATCACCGCGAGCTTGTCCGACACCTTGGCGCCGCCGAGCACGACGACGTACGGACGGGCCGGCTCCTCGGTCAGCTTCTTCAGTACGTCGACCTCCGCCAGCACGAGGCCGCCGGCGGCATGCGGCAGTTTGCGGGCGACGTCGTACACGCTGGCCTGCTTGCGGTGCACGACACCGAAGCCGTCGCTGACGAAGACATCCGCCAGGGCGGCGAGCTCGTCGGCCAACTGGTCACGCTGCGCCTCGTCCTTGCTCTCCTCGCGCGGGTCGTAGCGCACGTTCTCGAGCAGCAGGACCTCACCCTCGTCCAGCTCCTGTACGGCGGACTGGGCGGAATCGCCGGTCACATCGGTCGCGAAGTGCACGGTGATGCCCTCGGCGGACAGCAGCTCGCCGAGCCGCTTGGCGACCGGGGCGAGGGTGAACTCCGGGTTCGGGGTGCCCTTCGGGCGGCCGAGGTGCGCGGTCACGATCACCTTGGCGCCGGCCTTGGCCAGCTTCACCAGCGTCGGCAGCGAGGCGCGGATGCGGCCGTCGTCGCCGATCACGTCGTTCTTGATCGGCACGTTCAGGTCGGAGCGGACGAGTACCCGCCGGCCGGCCAGGTCGCCGAGGTCTTCGATGGTCTTCACGTTAAGGCTTCCTTCATGACAACGTCCGGAGAACCGGGGCAGGACCTCGGTTCCCCGGACGTGACGGGATCAGGCGATCGTCAGAGCGAGGCGCCGACGTAGTTCACGAGGTCGACGAGGCGGTTGGAGTAGCCCCACTCGTTGTCGTACCAGCCGACGACCTTGACCTGGTTGCCCAGGACCTTGGTCAGGCCGGCGTCGAAGATGCAGGAGGCCGGGTCGGTGACGATGTCGCTCGACACGATCGGGTCCTCGGTGTACCGCAGGTAGCCCTTGAGCGCACCCTCGGCAGCGGCCTTGACGGCGGCGTTGACCTCTTCGACCGAGGTCTCGCGGCCGACGTTCACGGTCAGGTCGGTGGCCGAGCCGGTCGGGACCGGGACGCGCAGCGCGTAGCCGTCCAGCTTGCCCTTGAGCTCCGGCAGCACCAGGCCGATCGCCTTGGCGGCACCGGTCGAGGTCGGGACCACGTTCAGCGCGGCGGCGCGGGCGCGACGCAGGTCGCTGTGCGGGCCGTCCTGCAGGTTCTGGTCCTGGGTGTAGGCGTGCACCGTCGTCATCAGGCCCTGCTGGATGACGAACTCGTCGTGGATGGCCTTGGCCATCGGGGCGAGGCAGTTCGTGGTGCAGGACGCGTTCGAGATCACGGTGTGCTTCTCGGCGTCGTACAGCTCGTGGTTCACACCCATGACGACGGTGAGGTCCTCGTTCTTCGCCGGGGCGGAGATGATGACCTTCTTGGCGCCGTTGTCGGCGTGCGTCTTGGCCTTGGTGGCGTCGGTGAAGAAGCCGGTCGACTCGATCACGATGTCGGCGCCGACGTCCGACCACTTCAGGTTGGCCGGGTCGCGCTCGGCGAAGGCCTTGAAGCTGTGGTCGCCGACCGAGATGTCGGTGTCGGTCGCGGACACGTCACCAGGAAAACGGCCCAGGATCGAGTCGTACTTGAGCAGGTGGGCCAGGGTCTGGTTGTCGGTCAGGTCGTTGACGGCGACGACCTCGATGTCGGCACCGGACGCCTGGACGGCGCGGAAGAAGTTACGGCCGATCCGGCCGAAGCCGTTGATACCTACGCGTACGGTCACGGGACTACGTCTCCTCGAACTAGCGTTCCAGCACTGCTCTTCACCCCGAACACTAACCCAACCGCCCACTCGGCCAACTGGTGCTATCCACAGCAGACCACCGCCCATCGCGACGAGGTTTCAGACCAGACCACTTGCTGGTCTGGAACCTGGCGGTTTCCGCAGTGTTCCTGCGGAAACCGCCGGTTCACCGGATCAACCGACGACGTTCACCGCGGCCCACGCCTTGTCGACCGCGGCCCGCTCGGGGCTGCTCGCGCCGTACAGGTCGGTGGCGGCGTTCAGGGTGGCCGTGCGGGCGCCCTTGTAGTCGGTGCGCGACGTCATGTACGTCGTCAGTGCGCGGTACCAGATCTTCTCGGCCTTGCTGATGCCGATGCCGGTCACCGTGATGCCGTTGACCGTCGGGCTGTTGTAGGCGACGCCGTTGATCGTCTTCGCGCCGCTGCCCTCGGACAGCAGGTAGAAGAAGTGGTTGCCGACACCGGACGAGTAGTGCACGTTCAGCCGGCCGACGCCCTTCGACCACGAGTCGGCGCTGGCGCCGTCCATCGACGGCTTGTCGAGCCGCCGGATGTAGTTGGTGGCCGGGTTGTAGTCGGTGAAGATCTCCTCGCCGAGCACGTAGTCCGGAGTGTCCGAACCGTTGGCGGCGTACCACTCGACCGCCGTACCGAAGATGTCCGACGTGGACTCGTTCAGGCCGCCGGACTCACCGCTGTAGCGCAGACCGGCCGAGCGGCTGGTGACACCGTGGCTCATCTCGTGGCCTGCGATGTCCAGCTCGACGAGCGGGCCGATCCCCTGGCTCGGGTCGCCGTCGCCGTACCGCATGCAGAAGCACGAGTCGCTCCACGAGGCGTTCACGTACGCGCCGTCGTGGACGTAGGACTTCGCACCCTTGCCGTCGTTGGCGATGCCGTTACGGCCGTGCACGTTCTTGTAGTAGTCCCACGTCTTGGCGATGCCGTAGTGGGCGTCGACACCGGCCGACTGCGGGTTGGAGTTGCTACCGGTCCCCCACACGTTGTCGGCGTCGGAGAACAGCGTTCCGGCGTTGTACGTCGAGTTGCCGCCGCGGACCGGGTCGACCATCGTCCAGCTGGTGCCGGACTTGGTGGTGTCGAGGCCGACCGTGCCGACGTACAGGCCCGAGCCGCTGCCGAGGTCGTCGGCGACCGTGCTCCAGCTGTCGAGGACCTTGCCGGTCTGAGCATCGACGTACGTCTCGGTGCCGGTCGGCTCGCCCTTGGCGTTGCGGCCCTCGGAGACGACCTTGTAGGCGAGCTTGGACTGGCCGGCGTTCGTGACGAACACGACCAGCTGCTGCCGGGCGGACTTCTGCTTGGCGGCCGCGCCGGCAGCTGCCGCGGAGACGGTCGGCTTGATCGACAGGCCGAGCTTGCCGATACCGCCACTGGACGAGCGGGCCTTGCCGGCCTTGTCCTGGTGGACGACGACGTCACCGCCGACGACCGGCAGGCCTTGGTAGGCGCGGTCGAACCTGACGTGGCTGCTGCCGTCACCGTCGACGACCACGTCGCGGACGACGAGGTCTCCGCCGTCACCGAGGCCGAGGCCGGCGGCGTTGGCGCGGGCGGCAGCGACCGGCGAGGCCGCCGGGCCACTGCTCGGCTGGGCGGCCTGGACGGGGACCGTCACAGCGAGGACGGCCAGGCCGGCGATCGCCGTCGCGGCGAGACCGGCGCGATGGATGCGCTTCATGCGTACTCCCTTGGGCGGGAAGACGCGCACGAACCGGGACATGTCGTGCGCGATTGGGCACGCACACCCTCAGCCACCCCTTGGCGAAAGGGAATCGATCGGCCCGGAAAAGGCCGGAAGTCCCGGGAAAACCTTCAGTCCTGGGCCGGCGCCCCGCGCAACAGCGACGGCCCCCGGTCGAGACCGAGGGCCGTTGAACGCTGAGTACGAAGGATCAGGCGGGGTCGAGCATTTCCGGGGTGAGGTTGGCCTCGGTGTTCGGGATGCCGAGGTCGCTGGCGCGCTTGTCGGCCATCGCCAGCAGGCGGCGGATGCGGCCGGCCACGGCGTCCTTGGTGAGGGCCGGCTCGTGCAGCTGACCGAGCTCTTCGAGGCTGGCCTGCTTGTGCTCGAGGCGCAGCTTGCCGGCCACCTGCAGGTGATCCGGTACGTCGTCGCCCAGGATCTCGAGTGCGCGCTCGACCCGTGCACCCGCGGCGACCGCGGCGCGGGCGGAACGGCGCAGGTTCGCGTCGTCGAAGTTGGCCAGGCGGTTCGCGGTGGCGCGGACCTCGCGGCGCATGCGGCGCTCTTCCCAGGCCAGGACCGACTCGTGGGCACCGAGGCGGGTCAACAGCGCGCCGATCGCGTCACCATCGCGGATGACCACGCGGTCGACGTTGCGCACCTCACGGGCCTTGGAGCCGATGCCCAGCCGACGGGCTGCACCCACCAGCGCCAGCGCAGCCTCCGGACCAGGGCACGTCACCTCGAGCGACGACGAGCGGCCCGGCTCGGTCAGTGAACCGTGAGCCAGGAACGCACCCCGCCAAGCGGCCACCGCGTCACAGGACGCACCCGACACCACGGCCGGCGGCAGGCCGCGGACCGGACGGCCGCGGTTGTCGACCAGCCCGGTCTGGCGGGCCAGCGCATCACCGTCGCGAACGACCCGGACGACGTACTTCGTTTGCTTCCGGATTCCGGACGGGGAGATCACCACGACGTCCGACGGGTGCCCGAAGATCTCCGCGATGTCCTTGCGCAGCCGGCGGGCGGCCGCACCACTGTCCAGCTCGGCCTCGACGACGATCCGGCCGGAGACCAGGTGCAGCCCACCCGCGAAGCGCAGCACGGACGACACCTCGGCCTTGCGGCAACAGGGTTTCGTGACCTGGATGCTGGTCAACTCGGACTTCACCTGTGCTGTCATCGCCATAGAGTGCATCCTCCCACCGTTGTCAAAGACCCTCGCACCCGAACCTCCAACTCCGCCCGGGCGAACTGCGTTACGCACCACTGCAACCCAACACCCGGTCGGCTGCGTTCCTTCCGCGACAGCACGAGAGGAGGGGCATGAGAGCACGAGACGACGCCGAGTTCACCGAGTTCGCCGCGATGATGATCCGCCCACTACGCCGTACGGCGTACTTGATGTGCGGTGACTGGCATCGCGCGGAGGACGCCGCCCAGGACGCCCTGGTGAAGGTGTACCGCCGGTGGAACCGGATCGAACGGCGGGAGGGCGTGAAGAGTTATGCGCACCGGGCCGTGGTGACCTCGGTGCTGGACCAGTCCCGCAAGCCATGGCGGCGCGAACGACCCGACGAGACCGACGAGGCCGCGTTGGTGATGCCCGACATCGGCGGACCGGTCGACAACCGGCTGCTCGTGATCAAGGCCCTCGCGCAACTGGCTCCGAGCCAGCGCGCGTGCGTCGTACTGCGCTACTACAACGACCTCAGTGTCGAAGAGACCGCCGAGATCCTCGGCGTCAGCCAGGGCGGCGTGAAGAGCCAGACCTCCCGCGGACTCGACCGGCTCCGCGAACTACTCGGCCACACCGAAAGGAGCGCCTCGTGAGCAACGACATCGAACACCTGCTGAACACTGCCGCGGACGACAGCGAGCAGCCACTGCACACGGACATCGACGACATCCTCGCCCGAGGACGCCGATCGGTCCGCCGTGGCCGCATCGGCATCGCCTCGACCGCTGCGGTGACCACCCTGGCGATCATCGGCGGTGCCACCGTCTGGTCGAACAGTCTGCACCGCGGGGACGGCCCGGCGGGTTCACCGCGGAGCGAGACGATCACCGTCGACCCGAAGACCGGGCAGGTCGTCGACAACGAGACCGGGCTGACGGCGCAGGCGCTGCCGCCGGTCAGCCCACTGTCCGACGCCGAGGTCCTCAAGCGCTGCGAGCCCGCCGACCAGCGGATGCGCCATTCGGCCACGGACGAGGCCGGCCCGGTCGACGCCCGCTGGAAGGTCGTCCTGAAGAGCGGTGACCAGCAGCGCCTGCAGGCGCTCTTCCTCTCCCCCGATCGATCGGTCGTCTTCGGTTGCACGATGAAATCCAGTACCCAGATCGACAGCATGGGACGCTTCCCGACCACGTCGACCGACGGATCGCCGAAGGCGGTCCTGGCCAAGGCCATGATCCCAGCCACCGGCGTCACCCACGTGCTGGCGACCTTGGACGGCGAGTCCGCACCGCGACAGGCGCTGGTCGCCGAGGGCAGGTTCTTCACCCTCGGCCCGCCGACCTGGCGCGAAACCTACGAGCCCGTGGACGGCGCCCCCACGATCCGGCGGATCCGGGCCTACGACGCCACCGGCAAGCGCGTGTACGACTGGAAGTACGAACCGCCCGCGGCCGAGCAGCCGGTTCCCCCGGATGTGAAGATCAAGACCGCGAGTCCGATCGAGCCACGGACCTTGCTGACGAAGGATCCCGACACCGGTAAGCCGCTGGCCGTCGTACCGTTCAGTCCGTTGAGCGACGAGCAGGTCCGCGCCGAGTGCAAGCGACCTGACGACGCGTACTTCGACGGCCCGGGCAACGGGTTGCCGAAGCCAGGGCCAGGCTCTGACCCACGGGTGGACGCCGCCGGCCGAATCAGCCCCGACTGGGTAGTTGCGCTGAAGGTCGGGAGCGCCGAGCGTTTCACCGCGCTGGTCGTCTCCCCCGGCCAGAACGTCGTCGCCTGGTGCTATCGGGATGGGAAGACCGCCTACGACTACACGCGCAGCGGGGTGCACGCCGACGGGACGTTCGGTGATCCCGCGAAGGACCTGTTCAGAAACTGGGCGATGGTTCCGGACGGTGTTGCCCAGATCATCGTGGATCTGCCGACCGGCCCGGTGCGTGCGGCGATCTCGAACGGCTACTACCTGTGGGGCACCACCGGTGGCAGCGAGAACTTCAAGAAGGTGCGGGTCCGCGGGTACGACGCGGACGCCAAGCTGGTCTACGACAAGAAGATCACCGTCGACGCCAGCTAGACGAGGAGCTCCCGGTAGACCTTCGTGAGTTTGTCGGGAGCGTGATGGAGGTGCTGGTCGTCGTCGGCGATGTCGGCGATGACCACCTCGGCCCCGAGTGACTCCGCCGTACGGCGCAGGGACTCGGGGTCCGGCACGTGGCCTTCGTCGGCGAGTACGACGTCGATCCGCAGATCGGGCGCGTGAGCGGCGAGCACCTCGAGGTGGGTCTCGGGTGAGAAGCCGTCGGTCTCGCCCTTCTGCTCCCCCAGGTTCAGCGTCAGCAGGCGACGGGCGCTGGTCTGCTCGAGACCGCGGCACAACGCAGGCACCAGCAGGTTCGGAATCACCGATGTGAACCACGAGCCCGGACCGACCACGACCCAGTCGGCCTCCGCGACGGCCACCAGAGCCTCGGGACAAGCCGGCGGGTCGGCCGGGTCGAGAGCCACGTCGACGACATGGCCCTCGGTGGTCGCGACCTCGGCCTGGCCGCGGATCTCGGTCATCGCCTCCGGGTGCTCGGGGTCGAGGCCGATCACGCGGGCAGTGATGTCCAGCGGTACGGCGGACATCGGCAGCACGCGGCCTTGAGCGCCGAGCAGGCGGCCGACCCAATCGAGGCCGTCGACCGCTTCACCCAGCAGCTCCCAGAGCGCCACGATCAGCAAGTTGCCGACCGCGTGGTCGTGCAGCTCGCCGTTGCTGCGGAAGCGATGCTGCAGTACGTCGGCCCAGGTGCGGCCCCACTCGTCGTCGCGGCACAGCGCGGCCAGCGCCATCCGCAGATCACCCGGCGGAAGCACGCCCAGCTCTTGGCGCAGCCGGCCCGAGGAGCCGCCGTTATCGGCAACAGTGACGATCGCGGTGAGGTGATCGGTGACGTGTCGAAGTGCGGAGAGAGAAGCGGCCAGGCCGTGTCCCCCGCCGAGTGCGACGACCGAGGGGCTCCGCGTCACTCGCGCCCGAGATCTCTGTGGACGACCAAGGTGGGTGACCCCTTCTCGCGCAGTCGGCGGGCGATCTCCTCGGACATCGCAACGCTGCGGTGCTTACCCCCGGTGCAGCCGATCGCGACGGTGACGAAGCGCTTGCCCTCGTTCAGGTAGCCGGTCCGCAAGGTGTCCAGCACGTCCACGTAGTTCTGCAGGAACTGCTGGGCCAGCGGATGGCCGAGCACGAAGTCTGACACAGGCTTGTCCTGCCCGGTCATCGGGCGCAGGTCGGGCTGCCAGTACGGGTTCGGGATGAAGCGCATGTCCGCGACCACGTCGGCGTCGACCGGGATGCCGTACTTGAAACCGAACGACACCACGGTCGCCCGGAGCTCGGCGTTCTCCTCCTCGCCGAAGGCGTTCACGATCTTCGCGGCGAGCTGGTGGACGTTCATGTTCGAGGTGTCGATGACCAGGTCGGCGCCGGCCCGGATGTCGCCGAGCAACTCGCGCTCGCGCTGGATCCCGGTCAGCAGCCGGCCCTCGCCCTGCAACGGGTGCGGCCGGCGGACACCCTCCTGCCGGCGCACGATGACGTCGTCGGAGGCCTCCAGGAACAGGGTCAGCGGCCGGTAGCCCTTGATCCGCAGGTCGTGCAGCGCGGAGCTCAGCTCGTCGAAGAACATCCCGGTCCGGACGTCGACGACGACCGCGAGCCGGGGTTGCGTCCCGGTGCCGATCGTCTGCTCGACCATCGTGGTCAGGAACATCGGCGGCAGGTTGTCGACCACGAACCAGCCGAGGTCCTCCAGCACGTCCGCGACCGAACTCCGCCCCGCGCCGGACATCCCGGTCACGATGATCAGGTTGCCGTTCGTGTCGTCCATCAGTTCTCAGTTCTCCCTGGGTCCCCGTGTGGCGCCGTCCCGGCCACCGGGACGTCTTCTCCCAGTATCTCGCCTGTGGCGGTGTTCACCGACGGCGCCCGGCCGGATTCGGCCGTCGTTGCGGCAGCGTTCACCGCCAGTACGACGGACTCCGCCGTCCGGCGCCCGAATCCGGGCAGCTCGGCCACCTCGTCGATCGTGGCCTGCCGCAACTTCTTCAGCGACCCGAAGTGCCGCAGCAGCGTCTTGCGCCGCACCTCCCCCAGCCCCGGTACGTCGTCCAGCACGCTCTCGACCATGCTCTTGGAGCGCCGGTTGCGGTGGTGGGTGATGGCGAACCGGTGCGCCTCGTCGCGCAACCGCTGCAGCAGGTACAGCCCTTCGGAGGTCCGGGAGAAGATCACCGGATCCTCGTCGTCGGGGATCCAGACCTCCTCCAGCCGCTTGGCCAGACCGCAGATCGGGATGTCCCCCAGCCCCAGCTCGTCGAGCGCCTGCCGGGCAGCCGCGACCTGCGGCGGACCGCCGTCGACCACGACCAGGCCCGGGGTGTAGGCGAACTTCTTCGCCCGGCCGGTCTCCGGATCGACCAGGTACGCCGTCGGGTCCTCCCCCTCCGGGATGTCCGCGCGGTCCTCGATCATCCGCTTGAACCGCCGGGTCAGCACCTCGGCGATCGAGGCGACATCGTTCTGCCCTTCGACGCCCTTGATCACGAACCTGCGGTATTCGCTCTTGCGCGGCAGACCGTCCTCGAAGACGACCATCGAGGCGACCACCTCGGTGCCTTGCAGGTTCGAGACGTCGTAGCACTCCATCCGCAGTGGCGCCTCGGGCAGGTCGAGACCGGCCTGGATCTCCTCCAGCGCCTGGTTGCGGGTGGTCAGATCGCTGGCCCGCTTGGTCTTGTGCATGGTGAGCGTCTGCAGCGCGTTGCGCTCGACGGTCTCCATCAACGCCTTCTTGTCACCGCGTTGCGGGACCCGGATCGCCACCCGCGTACCACGGGTCCGCTCCAGCCACTCGGTCAGCGCGTCGACATCGTCCGGGATGACCGGCACCAGGATCTCGCGCGGAATCGCGTCGCCCGAATCGCCGGCGTACGTCTGCGTGATGAACTGCGAGACCAGGTCGCCGGTGGTCGCCGTACCGTCGGCTTTGTCGGCGATCCAGCCGCGCTCACCGCGGATCCGGCCGCCGCGGACGTAGAAGATCTGGACGGCGACCTCGAGCGGGTCCTCGCTGAGCGCGATCACGTCGGTGTCGGTGCCGTCGCCGAGGACGACCGCGTTCTTGGCCAGTGCCTTGTCGAGGGCGGCGAGGTCGTCGCGGATCTTGGCTGCTCGCTCGTATTCCAGCTCGGCGGCCGCGGCCTTCATCTCCTGCTGCAGCCGGCGCACGTAGGTCGCGGTCTGACCGGAGAGGAAGGCGGCGAAATCGTCGACGATCTTGCGGTGCTCGTCCTGGGTGACCTGACCGGTGCAGGGCGCCGCGCACTTGCCGATGTAGCCGAGCAGGCAGGGCCGGCCGATCTGGCGGTGCCGGTTGAACACGCCCTTGCTGCAGGAACGCATCGGGAAGACCCGGAGCAGCAGGTCGACGGTCTCCCGGATCGCCCAGGCGTGGCTGTAGGGACCGAAGTACCGCACGCCCTTCTTCTTCTGGCCGCGGCCGACCATCACTCGTGGAAAGTCTTCATCAAGCGTGATCGCGAGCCAGGGGTACGACTTGTCGTCGCGGTACTTCACGTTGAAGCGCGGGTCGTACTCCTTGATCCAGGAGTACTCCAGCTGCAGCGACTCGACCTCGGTGCCGACGACGGTCCACTCGACCTTCGCCGCGGTCGTCACCATCGCCTGCGTGCGCGGGTGCAGGTTGACCAGGTCCTGGAAGTACGACGACAGCCGCGCCCGCAGGTTCTTCGCCTTGCCGACGTAGATCACCCGCCCGGCGGAGTCGCTGAAGCGATAGACACCGGGTGAGTCAGGGATCGACCCTGGGGCGGGTCGGTAGGACGATGGATCAGCCACTCGACAACCCTAGTTCGGGCCGCCGACAAAACCGGAATTCTGCCGAAGTCTCTACTGCTTGTTCAATGACAGACTTGAAGGCATGACTGCTGACGAACTGGATCGATTGATCCGTGAGCAACCGGGCGTTCGGGTCCTCGAGGCCCAGGACGACCTCTTCTATCTGTACGACCCGGCCGCCGACCTCCCGCCGGAACGGCAGCAACCCTTCGCCACCATTGTCACCGGCGACCACTACGAGCAGGTGTCGCGGCTCGACGAACCCGGTGCCTGGCGACTCAACCTCGGTCTGACCAAGGCGACGTACACGAGTCTGTTCGGCTCGCCCCCGACCGAGCGCGACGCCGACTGGGTGCTCGCCTCTGGCCACGACTACGCCGCCCGCGACCTGCTGATGCCGCACCCCTTCTACGCCTCGCAGTACTGGGTCGCGATCGTCTCCCCCAGCACCCTCGCGCCGCTGCTCCCCCTGATCACCGAGGCGCACGACTTCGCCGCCCGCAAGTACGCCAACCAGGCGGCCCGGCACACAGGCTGAACCTTGCGGTCGTGTTGCGGGTTGGGTCATAAGGCGGAGTTGACCCCCGATTGGGATGAGCGCGGTCCGTAACCTGTCACCCAGGGTAGATGCGCAGGTCCTTTGCGTGAGGCAACCAGGCCTTGCGTCGACTCGAGGGAGTTTCCGCCCATGTTCCCGAACTTGATCAGACCGCGCGCCGCACTCGGTGCGCTCGCCGCAGCAGGACTCGCCGTCACCGGTATCGCAGCCACCAGTACGGCGGCGCAGCCGGAGCAGACCGGTGTTGCGATCCGCGGTGCCGGCAGCGCGAACGCCGTACCGGGTAGCTACATCGTGGTGCTGGCCGGCCAGCGCACCCAGGGCGAGACGCGCGCCACGAACCAGAGTCTCTCGAGCCAGTACGACGTCAAGGTCCGCGACCAGTACGACGCGTCGATCAAGGGTTTCTCGGCGAACATGAGCGAGGAGCAGGCGAAGAAGGTCGCCGGTGACTCGCGAGTCGCGTTCGTCCAGCAGAACCAGAAGATCACGGTGAAACAGGACGACCCGCCGTGGGGCCTGGACCGGATCGACCAGCGGGACCTGCCGCTGGACAAGAAGTACACGCCGTCGTCGCCCGCGGACAAGGTCAACGTGTATGTGATCGACACCGGTATCTACGCGGCCCACAAGGACTTCGGTGACCGTGCGTCGGTCGGCACCGACACCGTCGGCGACGGCCAGAACGGCGTCGACTGCATGGGTCACGGCAGCCACGTCTCCGGGACCATCGCCGGTACGACGTTCGGTGTCGCGAAGAGCGCGAAGATCTTCGGGGTCCGGGTGCTCGACTGCAAGGGCTCGGGTACGACCGAGACCGTGGTGGCCGGGATCGAGTGGGTGACCAAGAACGCCAAGAAGCCGGCGGTCGCGAACATGAGTCTCGGCGGTCCGTCCGACGACGCGCTCGACGCGGCCGTGAAGGCCTCGGTCGGCGCCGGTATCACCTATGCGGTTGCCGCTGGCAACGAAGGTTCGGACGCGTGCACGGTCTCCCCGGCCCGGGAGGCGTCCGCGATCACGGTCGGTGCGACCGACGACCAGGACCAGAAGGCGTCGTTCTCGAACTGGGGCAAGTGCGTCGACATCTTCGGACCGGGCGTCGATGTCGTGTCGGTCGGGATCACCGCACCGGACTCGACCGCGAAGATGAGCGGTACGTCGATGGCCACCCCGCACGTCGCGGGAGCGATCGCGCTCTACCTGGCCGACCACCCGGACGCCAAGCCCGCTGACGTCGCCACCGCGCTGGTCGGGGCGGCCACACCGGACAAGGTCGGCGAGCCCGGCACCGGTTCGCCGAACAAGCTGCTGTTCGCCGGCAAGGCGGACCCGGCACAGCAGTAGAAGTCATTTTGGAGGGCCCGGCCGCCTGGCCGGGCCCTTCCTTCTGCCAAAGGTCAGGCGGACTGTACGACGTTCGTGCCGCTGACCGCGACGTTGACCGCGGGCAGCGCGGTCTGGGCCGGGCCGCTGACCGGGGAGCCGTCGGCGATGCTGAAGTGACTCTGGTGGAACGGGCAGATGATCTGGCCGTCCTCGACCGAACCGATCGGGTTGCCCTGGTGCGTGCACACCGCGGAGAACCCCTTGAACTGACCGGCGGTCGGCTGGGTCACGACGACCTTGGCGTCGGTGAACACCTTGCCGCCGCCGACCGGGATGTCGGAGACCGGGCCGAGCACCTTGCCGGTCGCGCCTCCGGTGGTCGGCGCGGAGGTGGGACCGGTGCTGCCGCCCGTGGTCGGGGCACTGGTCGGGCCGGAGCTGGATCCGGTCGTCGTCGGGGCTGAACCTGTGCTCTCACCGCCACCGCAGGCGGCGAGGATCGGGGCGCTGGCACCCACCATCGCGGCGATCGCCGCACAGCGGAGCACCGACCTCCGGTCCCGCATCTGGCCGTCAGTTGGTGCCAATGTGTCATCGCTCATGAATCTGGACCTCCAGGAGCTTGCCGGCAAAATAGTTGAACGCTCTGACAAACGGCCGGGCGGCCCGAACGGTTCAATCCTCTGCAGGATTGAACCGCGATTTGAGACTTTAGGTCGCCCCGGTCACTGTCTGAACCACTCGGGCGGACAGATCGAGCACTGCCCGGCGGGTCTCGTCCTGAACCTGTTCGGCGTGCACCGGCCAGGACTGCGCGATGTGGGCGTCGTACGGAAGCACGAGCGGCTCGAGACCGCGCTGCCGGAACTCCTCCAGCAGCCAGTCCACCGTGCTCGGCTCCGCACGCTGCACCATCGTGATCACCACGACGCCACGGGTCAGAAGCACGTTCTGGCCGTCCGGTGTGAGCTGGTCGAGCTGCTGCAGGCAGTAGTTCGCGACATGCTGCACGGACGGAACGACCAGTACGACGCAGTGCGCCGACGACGCCATCTCCATGCTGATCTCGTCGTACATGCTGCCCGGGCAGTCGACCACGGCGAGCCCGACATCACGTGCACCCTGGCTCTGGGCCTCGGCGAGTGATCGGCGTACCGCCTCGGCGTTGCCTTCGCTGCGGACCAGGCTGACGCGTTCGATCGGGCCTGCGCCGATGGTGAGCTCCAAGCGGCGCGACAGCTCGGCGCCGCCCGGATCCGCGTCGATGGCGACGACCCGGTCCGACCGCTGGGTCGCGAGCATCATCGCGAGCAGGGCGCTGACTGTCGACGTACCGCCGTTGGTGACCGGGCTGAGGACACCGACCCGGCGCATGATCGCGATCGGGCGGCGGATCATCGCGATGTTGTCGACGTCGCGCTGGATCCGGCCGGAGGCGCCGACCAGGTAGGCAGCCTCGGAGGCGAACCGACGGAAGCGCCGGAAGACCGAGTCGCTTTCGGCCATCGGCGTACCGAGCTGGTCGGACTGTGGCGTCGGCGGCGGTCCCCAACCGGTGTGCGGCGCCGGCGGCGGGCCCTGCTGGTACTGCTGCTGCCCCGGGTGCTGCTGGTGGTACGGCGGGGGCTGCTGCTGGTACTGCGGATCCGCATAGGGCTGCTGGTACTGCTGCTGCTCCGGGTACTGCTGCGGCGGGTACTGCTGCTGGGGCGCAGGCGGGTACGGCGGCTGCTGCGGGTACTGCTCCGCCGGCGGGTACTGCGGTACCGCGTACGGCGGTGGCTCGACCGGCGGCGTCTGCCCGTACTGCGGCGGCTGCTGGTACTGCTGCGGTGGCGGAGGCGGCGGCGGGTAGCCCTGCTGCGGCGGATACGGCGGCTGCTGGGGGTACTGCTGCTCCGGGTACTGCTGCGGCGGATATTGCTGCTGGGGCGCAGGCGGGTAGGGCGGCTGCTGCGGCGGGTATTGCTGAGGCGGGTACTGCTCGTAGCCCGGCTGCCCTGGCGGCGGATACTGCGGCGCCTGCTGGTACTGCGGCGGCGGGCCCTGCTGCGGCGGGCCCTGCTGCGGATACGGCTGCTGCGCAGGCGGAGGCGGCTGCTGTTGGTACGGCTGCTGCCCAGGCCCGGGAGCAGGCTGTTCGGGCGCAGGCGGAGCGGGCGGCACCTCCGCTACCGGCTGGTCGGCCGGGGGCGGTGTGTCGGTGTTGGACGGCTCTTCGGCCGGTGACTGCTCCGCCGCCATCCGGCGCAGCATGTCACCCTGCCAGTCAGATTCAGTCATTCCATCCGGTCGTCAGAATGCGTTCAGCAGGTTGGTGTAGACGCCGAAGACTCCCAGCGCCAGCGGGACCGTCACGATGATCGCGCCAACCTCAACATAGTCGAGCAGCTGCGTCAGCCGCGCACGGACATGCTCCGCTGGTGCGAAACCGAGACCGAAGGCGCAGAACATCGCCACCAGCACCAGCAGCCCGAGCGCGATGAACGCACCGCCCTGACCGTTCACAGCGGCGATCAGAACGCACCCGGAAACCACCGTGAACGCGGCCGCGAACAGCACCGCGACCTCCTGCACCAGCGGGTACAGCCGGGACCGCGAAGCCAGCAGGAACGCCAGCACCAGCGCCAACGCGACAGCCCAGGGTCCACCGGCCTTCAGCAGCATGATGCCCGCCACACCCGACGACACCGCGATCGGCACAGTCGCCAGCGCCAGACCGAGGTGCGCGGCGTTGAGCGCGGCCTGCACGTCGCCGCGCATGATCTCCTGGCCGGAAGCCCGCTTGTCGTCCAGACCGGACAGACCGGACAGTGCGAGAGCCATCCGCGGCAGCAGGCCGAGCAGCAGCACGGCCAGCAGCGCAGCGAGCGCACCGACGTGGTCCACAGCCAGACCGGTGCCGACACCGACCATCCAGACCAGGACGAAGAGCACGGAGGTCGCGCCGGCGACCAGACCGCCACCGGCCAACCCGGCCGCCGCGAAGAAGAACGGGCCGAACGCCAGACACAATGCGCCGACCGTGACGGTCAGACCGACACTCGAGCCGGCATTCAACACCCAGAAGCCGATCGACAATGCGAGCAGCACGGTCGCGACGAGGACCAGCGGGACCGCGATCACCTTGTTGCCCGACCGCCCGAGGGCGATCCCGACGAACGCACAGATCGCGGCAAGCACCAGCAGTGCGGCGGCCGCGATCGCGTTCGGCGCGGCGACGAGCAGCGAGATCCCGCCGGCGATCAGCGAGAACACCAGCCCGGTCCCGGCCAGGACACGGCGGTGGGCGGGCTTGAACGTCGTACCGCGCCGTTTGAGGTCCTCGACGGCTTCTTCGGTGACGTCGTACACGGTCGGGGGCGGCGGCAGCTCACCCTCGGCAGCGAGCCGCAGGACCGCGCCGTCGATGATCTGCGCGGACGACAGCGTGCCCTCCGGCGGCACCAGGACACCGCTCGCCGTGGTCAGGAACCGGCGCTGCGGGGTCTGCTGCAGCGGCTCGTCGAGCATCCGCAGCAGATCCGGCAGCAGGACACCGAGCGGCTCATCGGCGGGCAGGACGGCGTCCATCCGTCGCCGCTGACCGATCACCGTCACCCGGCTGTACGTGCTCATACTCCAAAGCTCCCTTGCTTACCTGCCAAAGCCTCGGCCGGGATCAGTTTCTTCATCAGCTGCGCGTAGGCCTCCCAGTCGCGCGGCTCGCGGCCGTTGCCGATCGGGTACCAGATCGCGGGCGCGTGGGCCGGGCCGATCGCGAGCGCGCGGCTGATGCCGGGGACCTTGACCATCTCGGCGACGCTGGACGAGCGGACCGCCTCGTTGCCGGCGCCGACGCCGATCGGGCAGGCCATGCCGACGAAGCGCGGCCGGTAGCTGCCGTCCGCCTCGCCGTACGCGCCCATCACCATCGCGGAGATCAGCTCGTAGTTGTCGGCGATCTCGTCGATCCACTCACCGACCTTGTTCACGTCCGGGAAGTCCATCCCTGGCTGGGTGACGGCCAGCGTCACCGTCTCGTCCACACCCGACATGGTCCGGCGGACCTCGAGGGTGCCGACCGACGGCGGGAACTCCTTGCCCGGCTGACCGGACAGCACCAGCCAGGTCGGCTGCGGCGCGCGGTCGCGGCAGTACTCGGTGAGCGCCTGCGGGCTCCAGGGCTGGGTGACCGGCTCGGACGTCGACCAGCCGGCCGGGCCGCTCCCGGTCGCCGCGGTGAACAGCCGCTCGGTCATCTTGCCGATCAGCAGGCTGTCGACCGCGCGGTGCCGGACCCGCACGGTGAACTGGAGCTGGCCGAACATCTCGTCCTTGACCACGTAGTCCGGGTGCAGGTCCGAGGTCGGCTCACCCTTCGTGGCGGCCGCGCGGGCGACGAACATCTCGCCGTTCCACTTCAGCCGGACGCCGTTCAGGCCGTCGAAGTACTCGCCGTCGTCGTCGGTGACGACCCACTTGGAGTACGCGCCCTTGAAGATGCTCGCCCGGACCGGGTAGGTCAGCGCGGAACTCTTCGGGGTGACCAGCTGCAGGTCGCGGCCGGCCATCTTGGCCGAGGCCAGCGCGTCGCCCAGCCAGGCCGACATCCCGATCACCGGGCGGTCCTGCATGACGACGGCGACCTTCTCGGTGATCAGGTCGACGCCGGGGCTGAAGATCAGGTCGTTCGGCATCTCAGTGGGTCTCCTCGTTCGCGGCCTCGGACGTCCGGATTCCCTCGGCCGTCCAGACCTTGCCGCCCAGCCGATCGATCAGGGTGTACGCGTACTTCTCGGCGACTTCGCGCGCGCCGTCCTGGGCGGTCGCGCGGATCTCCACCCACCAGGCCGGGGTGTCCACCACGCCGACGGTCGCGCCGAGCATCCGCTCGACCTCACCGGGCACCTGGATCAGCAGCGGCAGCTCGACCGACACCAACGGCAGGTTGTCGTCGTCGCACAGCTGGACGACGGCACCGCCGCTGACCGCGCGCACGCCGAGCTCGTTACCCGCGGCGGCGAGGCCGGCCATGACGTCATCACTCGACGGGCGCCCGTCGACAAGCGCCACCAGGTCGTAGGTCATGAGGCCCCATTTCTGGACTGAGGAACGTAGGGAGCGAAGCGACTGAAGAGACGAGGGAAGAAATGGAACCAGGCCTCAGGACCCGCCGCGCGGAGCGCGGCAACATGCACGCTCATGTCGTTCCTCCACTGCTCTGGGCGGCAGCCTGGACCGGGTCGGCCAGTGCCGTCTGGACCAGCTCCGGTCCATCGCCTCGTCGTACGAACAATCCGCGGCCGGGCGGGTAGTCGCCCGGGTACGCGCCGGTGAAGAGCTGCCCCTCAGCGCGGTCACCGGACAACACCAGACCGGCTGCTCCGGACTCCATCACCGCGGACAGGAACGGCTCGTACATCTGCCGCGACGCACCCGAGGCGCGCCGGGTCACGATGAAGTGCAGCTTGATGTCGCGGCCGGCCGCGACATACGGCAGGAACGGGTCCATCGGCGACTGACCGCCGGACGTCAGCAGGTCGTAGTCGTCAGCCAGTACGACGATCCGTGGGCCACCCTGACCGGTCTCCGGGATCGCGCCGCTGTCGTCCGGCATCCGCTTGGCCAACTCCTGCGACACCCCGGCTGCGAGACCTGCCGCGACCCGGCCGGTCGGTGCGTAACCACCGACGTACTCCTGGGGGACGACCTCGCGCAGACCGCGTCGCGGGTCGAGTACGGCGAAGACCAGCTGCTCGGACGTGTGCCGCTCGATCAGCTGCTGCACGATGAGCCGGACGATGTTCGTCTTGCCGGAGCCGCTGTCACCGAACACGACCAGGTTGGTGTCGCGACCGGCGAGGTCCAGGTAGACCGGCGCCAGCCCGCGCTCGTCCACGCCGATCGGCACCACGGCGGGCTGGCGAATGTCGTCGCCCACCTGGTGCCGCGGCAGCTGCAGCGGCAGGATCCGGACCTGCGGGGCCCGCGGGCCCTGCCAGGTGGAGCGCACCGTGACCGCCTGCGCCTCGAGGATGCCGGACAGGTTCTCGTCGTCGGCGACACCGTCGATCCGCGGCAGCGCGAACTGCCCGTACAGCTTGCCGCCCGGGACCAGCATCCGGCCCGGACCGGCCTTGCGCAGGACCTCCTGCAGCCGCCGGTCGATGTTGGACTCGGTCGGGTCGTTCAGCCGCAGTTCGAGCATCGTGCCGAACATCGCCTGGTTCTGCATCCGGACGTCGTTCCAGCGCATCATCGACGTCACCACATGGATGCCGTAGCTGCTGCCACGCTGCAGGATGTCGGTGATCGGCTCGTCCAGCTCGTCGAACGTGGTCCGGATCGCGCCGTAGTTGTCGATAATCAGTACGACGTCGGCCGACGGCAGCTCGGGGATCCGGCCCGCCGCGTGCTCCTGGCGCAGACCTTCCATGGTGTCGATCGCGTGGTTGCGGAACACCCGCTCGCGGTGGTCGATCATCCCGCGGATCTCTTCGACCGTCCGCCGGATCCGCTCGCGGTCGGTCCGCAGCGCGACCCCACCGACATGCGGCAGCTCGGACAGCGCCTGCATACCGCCGCCGGCCAGGTCGAGCGCGTAGATCGCGACCTCGAGCGGGGTGTGCGTGTGGGCCAGCGAGGTGACGATGGTGCGCAGCGCGGTCGTCTTCCCGGAAGCCGGACCGCCCACGATGGCCGCGTGACCACCGGCGCGAGTCAGGTCCAGCCGGAAGACCTCTTGGGTCTGGTTGGTCGGGTCGTCGACGACACCGACCGACGGCTGCATCGGCGGCACCCGGACTGCGAGTTGCAGGCCACGTCCGTCGACGAAGTCGGTCCGGCCGCCGAGCGCGTCCAATGTGCAGGCGGTCGGCAGCGGCGGCAGCCAGATCTTCAGGACCTGGTCAGCGGCCTTGCGGACCTGGTCGACGAACACGGTCAGCTCGGTCGGACCCGTCGTACGCTCCGTCGCCTTGCTGCCCGGCTCCGGCTTCCCGGCCTCCCGCGCCGCCTCGAGCTCGGCCTCGGTCTGCTGGTACGTCGGGAGCAGCATCGGCCGCGCCTCGGTGCCTTCGTCCTCGACGATCACGTCGGTCGGCGGGACGTACGCGCCGGACACGTAGGCCGCGCGGAACCGCTGGTAGACGCTGGTGTCTACCTTGAGGAACCCGAAACCCGGAAGCGGCGGCAGGTGGAACGCGTCGGTGGTGTCCAGCACCGTGCGGCTCTCCTCCTCGGAGAACGTCCGCAGACCGAACCGGTACGACAGGTAGGTCTCCAGTCCGCGCAGCTTGCCGGACTCGACCCGCTGGCTGGACAGCAGCAGGTGGATACCGATCGAACGGCCGATGCGGCCGATCGACAGGAACAGGTCGATGAAGTCCGGCCGCTCGTTCAGCAGCTCACCGAACTCGTCGATGATCACGAACAGGTGCGGCAGCGGCGGCATCTCCGGCTTCTGCTTACGGTGCAGCCGGTAGTCGGTGATGTTCGCGATGTTGCCCGCGTCCTTCAGGACCTGCTGACGCCGCTGCACCTCGCCCTCGAGGCTCTTGTACGCGCGCTCGATCAGGCTCGCGTCGTCCCGCAGGTTGGTGATGATGCCGGACACGTGCGGCACCCGCTCGAACGGCGCGAACGACGCACCACCCTTGAAGTCGACCAGAACGAACGAGAGATCCTCAGGACTGTGGGTGGCCATCAGCGCCATCACCATCGTCCGCAGCACCTCGGACTTACCCGAACCCGTCGCACCGACGCACAGGCCGTGCGGGCCCATACCGAGCTGGGCCGATTCCTTGAGGTCGACCTGCACCACGGCACCGGTGTCGTCGACACCGAGCGGGACCCGCAGGAACGCGCGGTCGGACCGCTCCTTCCACAGGCGCTTGAAGTCCAGCTGGCCCACATCGGAGATGCCGATCAGGCCCATGAAGTCGACGTCGTCGACGTGTCCTTCTTCCTCGAGCGACTCCGCGGACAACCGCAGCGGAGTCAGCTCGCGGGTGATGCCGGCGGCGACCGCGGCCTCCATCCGGTCGACACGGCCACTGGCCGCCATCGGGTACGCGCCCCGAAGATCCTCGATGCGGACCTCGTCGCCGTACACGGTGATCCGCATCGTCACCGAACTCGGCTCCTGGACCCGGTCGGCGACCAGGTGCAGCACGGTCACCCCGAGCTCACCCGGGAGGATCGAGTCGTCGGCGCCCGGACGGACCTCGGCCGCGACGTCGCCGTACGTGTCGTGCAGCACCAGCAGCCGCTTGGTCAGCTTCTTGCGGTCCTCGAAGGCGACCGACCCACGACGCGACTCGGTCGCCCACTGAACACGCTCGGCGAGATCGGCCGACAGCAGCTGCGACAGCTCGTACGGCGTCTCGGCGATCCGGCGGAACGGCATCGCGCCCTGCTTGCGCTCGGGGTCCTGCACATGCGGAAGCCACGCCATCCAGCTCCAGTCCGGCAGCGCGCGCTGCGGGAAACTGGCCGCGATCGCGACATCCTCCGGCGCGTGGAACACCGCGGTCTGCACGAGCAACGAACGAGCAACCCGTACGGCGCCTTCGCGGTCGCCGACGATGCTCACGTTGCCGACGTGGTCCAGCGGGACGGTCAGCGGCATATCCGGCATCTCGGTGAAACGCCGTACCAGCGCGGTTGCCTCGGCCGTCATGAACGGGTCCGGCGGCTCCATCGCGGAACCGCCCTGACCCACCCGGGCCGGCACGACCGGAACCCGGCCGCTACCGCAGCGGGGCTGCAGGAAGTCACTGTCGGTCCGGCGCCGCTCCCACAGCCGCGAGACGTCCGCCACACAGTCCAGCAGCGCGTCCGGCGGCGGGTTCAGCTCGAGCGCCTCGGCCCGCGACTTGCGCTCCTCCTTGACGAACTCGTCGCGCATCCGCTCGAGATAGTCCAGGTAGCGGGTCCGCTGGCTCTTGCGGTCCTTACCGCCTTTGCCACGCGAGGACAGCATGCCGCCGACCGACCCGACCAGCGTCAGCCCGAGGAGGCCGACACCGACCATCACCATCGGGCCGGAGCGGCCCATCGTCATCATCGCGACCGAGCCGACGCTGCCCGCCAGCGGCATCAGCATCTGCATCGCGCCACCACCACCTCCGCCACCACCTCCGCCGAGGTGTGGTGCGGGTTCGATCACGCGCTGCTGCTGTACCCCGGGTGGAGGTGTGCGCCGCGCCGGGCGGTGCACGATCCGGCTTGCCACTAAGGTGTTCCTCCGCTGGGCGTGCCGCGCGGTTGCGCGGGGAGACTTCGTACTTCTTACCGACGGACGTGCGAGACACTGTAGTGGTGGGTGAGGTCAACCGATGACAGGGACTAACGATTCCGCGATAGTCGACGTGATTGCGGAGCTCGCGCCGATCTGGCTGCCGGGCTGCGTCGTCGACCCCGCCGAGCGAACCGTCGAGGTCGGCTGGGGACGCGGCGCGCTGCAGATGTCGGCCGTGGTAGGCGTCGGCGAGATCGTCGATCGTTGCCTACAGCTACCACAGGCCCGCTGGGCCGAACAGATCGAGGCCTGGCTGCGCGCCGTCGTCGCAGAGGGTGAGCTCGCCACCGACGAACACCGCTTCGGCGATGTTGCCGAACGTCAACGCGCCTTGCTCGTCCAGCGCGGCTGGTCGGCGCGTACGGCGGGTCCGGTCGCCGACGCGCTGCTTCCGTTCGGTGATCACTTCGAGGTCGTCGTGTTCGTCCGCACGGGCAGCGAGCTGCGCCGATTGACCGTCGTACGGCGATCAATGCTCGGCCTCGGTGATCCCGGCGGACCGTCCCCGGTACAGCTGAGTCTGCACGAGATCGCGGACCTCGTGCCGGTGGAGCAGAACGGGATCTCGATCCTGCAGCGGGACGGGGATCCGCTGGTGTCGATGGCGGTCGTCGACCGCGAAACCTTGTTGCCTCAGGCATCGATCGGGGCCGGCGTACTGATCGGCGTACCGCGGCTGAGCACAGTTGCCTATTGCCCGGCCGATGCCGGTCAGGCGCGGGCCGATGCGTTGGCTGCTTGGGTTGCGGACAGCTATCGCGGTGCGCCCGACCAGTGTTCGCCCGACTTGTTCTGGTTGCAGGGTGACCACATGGTTCAGGTGCCTGTGACGCTGGCCACTCCACCGGCCGCCGTACTGCCGGCTGCGCTTAAGCCGCAGCCACGACGGACGTGGCTGCGGCATCTCTTCGGGCGGTAGCTACTTCGTTGGCGAAGGGTTGACCGGGCCGGTCGTCGAAGAGCTCGGCGTCGGCTGTTTTTCCTTCGCCTGCGCGGATTTGAAGTACGCGACACCCGCACAGCCGGCGCAAGCCAGTGCACCGATCATCACACTGGCCAGCACCCGGCCGGTCTGCTCGTTCAACGTGTTCTTGGCCCGCTCGGCCCCGAACAACCAAGCCTCGCGCAACCGGCGACGCCGTACCGCAACGGACTCGATGACCTGAGTCCCATATGTGCCCGACACTCAGCTCTCCTGATCCAACGCGTCCAACGCCGCCACATCAATCGGCAACGGCTCAAGCGCAGCCCGATCGGCGACAGTACGCACCTGGATCGAGCTGAAGCCGAGGTTCAGCTCGCCCGGAGCGCGCTTGTAGGCGCCGCCGCGATCGAAGAGCGCGAGCATCGGCTCGTAGGGATCATCCAGCTCCGGGAATCGCTCCTTGGGCAGGTTGCCGAGTGCCGCCCAGCGCACGATCGCCTCGCCCACAACCGGCGGCACCGGGAACGGGTCGCTGGACATGTCGTCCGGTGCGAGCCGGGCCAGCAACTCGGGATCGACGGTGAGCTCCGGGTCGAGGGCACCGGCCAGGTCGCTGAACGGCCAGCGCTCCTCGGCACCGACCGCCACCGCCCACTGCGCCGTACGCCGAAGGAACTCGCGACCCAACCGGGCCCGCGACTTCCGGCGCGCGAACGCCGTGTCGCCGTCCCACTTCACCGCGAGCAGCCGCTCGACCATCGCCTCCGCGGCGGCCGTATCGGTCACCATCCCATTTGCTCCTTCGCAGCCTGCACGATCGCATCCAGATCGGCCTTCGACATCGTCCCCGACTTGAACGGGCGGGGAATCGGTGAGGTCAAACCGTACTGGTCCCAGATGTTCAGCAGATCGACCTCCCCGCCTTCACCGGCCGCCGGGGCCAGCTCGTGCGGACCCGGACGGTCGCCGCCCAGGTAGGTCCCGTCGGCATCCCACATCCGCGGATCGGCCAGCTTGTACGGCTGCCCGAGCTCGAGCAACTTCGCCTCGACGTACTCGTGGGCGACGATCGAGCGCAGATAGCTCCGCTCGAACCGGTCCAGCGAGCGTCCGTCCATGCACTTCTTCCACATCTCGCCGATCCCGTCGAGCGGCGAGAAGTTGCCGTGCCGGATGTCGCCCGGCCCGACCGCGACGTCGTGCTTGTTCACGAACATGTTCCGCTTCGCGATCTCGACGACCTCCTCGATCTCGGCGAGCTTCGCATCGTCGAAGTCGTGCAGATCGAGCTCGTCGGCCACCTTCGGTACGTCGTCCGTCGCCTCCCGGATCCGGCGGTACAGCGGCTCCAGGTGCGGATCGTCGTTCGACACGAACTCGTTCACCTTCGGCGTCCGGACGTCGTACCCGGCGTTCGCCCCGGTGCCCTGCCGGATCACCGTGTCCGCCGGCGCACCCTCCGCCAACGGATCCGGCTGCCCGTACGGCCGCTCCCCCGGCTGACCGCCGTACGACGGTTGTCCGCTCGGTGGCTGACCACCATGCGGCGGCTGAGCACCGTACGAGGGCTGTCCCCCATGCGGCGGCTGACCACCGTACGACGGTTGTCCACCATGCGGATCCGGCCCACCGTGCGGCTGCCCACCGGAGGTCGGCTGACCGCCATGCGGCTGGCCTCCGTACGACGGTTGCCCGCCCTGCGGATCCGGCCCACCGTGCGGCTGACCGCCGTACTGAGGCTCGTCCGGCGTGTTCCGCGCCTGCGGCCCGAAGTCCGGCTGGTGGTACGGATCCCGCTGCCCCGGCCCAAACCCAGGCTGCTGCGGGTTATGCGGCTGCCCCGGCTGGTTGTACGGGTTCGGCTGCCGCGGGTCGTACCCGGGCTGTTGGCGCGGGTCGTAACCGGGCTGCGGCTGCCGCGGATCGTGACCCGGCTGCTGCCTCGGGTCATACCCAGGCTGTTGGCGCGGGTCGTAACCGGGCTGCGGCTGCCGCGGATCGTGACCCGGCTGCTGCCTCGGGTCATACCCGGGCTGCTGCCGCGGGTCATATCCCGGCTGCTGCCGCGGGTCGTACCCAGGCTGCGGGTTCCGCGGGTCGTGTGGCTGCCGCGGATCGTAGCCAGGCTGCTGCGGGTTATGCGGCTGCCCCGGCTGGTTGTACGGATTCGGCTGCCGCGGGTCATAGCCCGGCTGCTGCCTCGGGTCATGGCCAGGCTGCGGGTTCCGCGGGTCATGTGGCTGCCGCGGATCGTAGCCAGGCTGCTGCGGGTTATACGGCTGCCCCGGCTGGTTATACGGGTTCGGCTGCCGCGGGTCATACCCAGGCTGCTGCCGCGGATCGTGACCAGGCTGCTGGCGCGGGTCATACCCCGGCTGCGGCTGACGCGGATCATGGCCCGGCTGCTGGCGCGGGTCATACCCCGGCTGCTGGCGCGGGTCGTAGCCAGGCTGTTGCGGGTTATGCGGCTGCCCCGGCTGGTTGTACGGGTTCGGCTGCCTCGGGTCATACCCAGGCTGCTGCCGCGGGTCATACCCCGGCTGCTGACGTGGGTCGTAACCAGGCTGCTGCCTCGGGTCATAGCCCGCCTGCGGGTTCCGCGGGTCGTGCGGCTGCTGCGGGTTGTAGGTGGGCTCGCCCGGGCGTCCGGGGTTAGCCGGCCGCTGCGGATCCCAGCCCTGCTGGTTACCGCCCGGACCGAACTGCCCCTGCGGGTTCTGATCCGCGTGGTGCCCCGACGGACCGAAGCCCTGCGAGGGGTCGAACTCCCCCTGCGGCGGCCCATAGTCCGGCGTCGGGTGCGTCTGCGGCGGACCGTAATCCGGCGTGGAGTGGCCCTGCGGCGGACCGTAGTCCGGGGTTGGGTGCGTCTGCGGCGGACCGTAGTCAGGGGTCGGGTGACTCTGCGACGGACCGTAGCCGGGGTGGCCCGGCGGCGGGCCGTAGTCGGGCACGAAGTCGGTCTGGGGCGGAGTGTGGTGCAGCGGCTGACCACCTGGGCCGAACGGGCCGGTCGGGGTTTGCTGGCCGGCCATCTTGTCGGCCCAGTACGAGTTCGGCGACTGCTGCGGCCGCTCCACAACGATCGGTTCCGGCGTGTGACCCGGCGGCAGCTCGACCGGACCACCGTGGTCACGAACGTGGATGTGCCAGACGCCGTCCGCGTCCTGCTCCATCTTCGTCGGGTAGAACGGCGTGTGCGGTCCGTGCATGACCTCGTCGATACCGACGGCGGGGTCGCGCATGAACGACAGGTCCTTGCCGTGCTGGGCGTCGATGTGCAGTACGACGCGACCGGCGTCGTACTGTCCGCCGCTGAAGTCGTCCGCGCCGTTCTGCGCCTTCGCAGAGTGCGTGAACGCCGGCTCGGTCGCGGTCTGACCCGGGCGGTACCGGTTCAGGAACTTCTCCAGGTCATCCGCCGAACGGAAGCTGATCCCGCGGTGGATCTCGCCGTGGAAGTCAGGCAGCTTGTTCAGCACCGACGCCGCGACGCGAACCACCGGCTTCTGCTCGACCGAGCGGTCGCCCGCACGGTAAGCGTCGTTCACGTCCTGGTGGTCGTGACCGATCAGCATCCGCTCGAGCGAGGTGATCTCCGCCGGCGACAACTCGTCGATCTGGTCACCGAGCTGCTGGCGTCCGCGTTCGCGGATCTCCGCCAGCTTGCCCGGATGCATCTCGCCCTCGGCACGCAACGCGGCAACATCCGCATCCGAAGCCCGATAGCCAGGCCGAGCCAGCTCAGACCCCCGGAACGGCCCGTCATCCGCCGTCGGATGCGACCCAAACTGATCCCGCCCCGCAGGCGCCCGCCCGTCAGGTGCATGCGTATCAGGCGTACGACCATCCGGCACACGCGTGTCCGGGGTACGACCGTCGGGCACATGCGTGTCAGGTGCGTGCGCGTCCGCCGTGCGCCCATCCGGTGCATGCGTGTCGGGCGTGCGCCCGTCAGGTGCATGGGTATCCGGCGTGTGACCATCCGGCACGCGGGTGTCCGGGGTACCACGATCGGGTGCATGGGTGTCCGGTGTGCGCCCGTCCGGTGCCTGCGTGTCCGGCGTACGACCATCCGGCACGCGGGTGTCCGGCGTACGACCGTCAGGTGCATGCGTGTCGGGCGTGCGGCCGTCGGGTGCGTGGGTGTCCGGGGTGTGGCGGCCTGGGGCCGGGTGGTCGCGGCCGTCCAGGCGGTCGGCCAGCGACGGCTGGTCCGGGTTCCGCGGGGAGGTCGGCTCGGTGTGCGGTGAGTCGACGTCCGGCGTACGTCCATCCGGAGCGTGCGTGTCCGGCGTGCGAGCCTCGGGGGCGTCGACGTCTGGCGTGCGCGCGTCTGGCGCATCCACGTCCGGCGTACGTGCGTCCGGTGCATCCACGTCCGGGGTGTTGGGCGCGTCCGGGGTGTTCGGGGCGTCGGCGGCGTGGCGCGGGGTGGAGGGCTGATCTATGCCATCCAGGCGGGCTGAGATGGGCGACTGGCCGGTGCCGTCGGTTCCGAACTGGCTGGTGTCCGGCCGGTGCGTACCGGGCGGGTTCAGGTCCGGGGTGTTGACGCTGGCGTGGCCCGGCACCACCGGGTCGGTACCGCGGAACGTGGTCGACCGGAGGTGCGACATCTGCGAGGCCGGCGGCATGTTGGACGGGCGCGGCGGCCCCTCCCAGCGACCACCCGGCTCGCGGACGGCGAACTGGATCGACGTGATGTCACCCGGGTACGGGTTCGCGGGGTGCGGACCGTTGTGCCCTGGCGGGTACGCGTCCATGATCCGCGCGGGCTTCGGCTGCGCGTCCAGGAACTTGACGTTCCCCGAACCATCCACGAACGCGTTCAGCACGTGCCCACCACCGGGGATGCCGGGCATCGGCGACGCCCACTCCACGAAGACGTTCGCGTGCGTACCCGGCTTGCGGCCGGCCAACGCGTCGTGCAGCCGCTGGTAGGCGGCGTTGGTGAACTCCGATGGCGGGCGCGACGGATCGGCCCGCATCTGGTTCTCGGCCGGGAAGTTCTCCAGGTCCATCCACTCGAGCGTGCCCTCGGGGTCCTCGCCGCGCGCCATCTTGCGGCCGGAGGCGAGGTCCGGGGTGTCGCCGTTGAACGTGTCCGCGACCCGGCGGGACACATCCGCGCAGTTCATCTGGTACTGCGGGCTGCGCAGGTGGTCCGGGTTGATCTTGTCAGCCCAGTCCTCGGGGTTGCTGTGTGGCGGGTCGCCGACGGAGTCGCGCAGCTCGCCGCGACGGGGGTCCGCCGGGTGCGCATCCACGAACGCATTCGGGTCGACCTGGTTCCGCGGCTTGCCCGGCGCCGGCTGCATGTACTCCGGCTTCATCGCGTCGATCTCCCGCTGACGGTTCAGCGGGCTGTCCCAGTGCGGGTCGTTCCCGCCGTCCGGGTGATCCGGCGTGCGGCGTACCGCAGCCGGGTCGTACGCGGGGTCGCGGCGATCCCACAGCGTAGGCTGCGGAGTCGGGTTGTCCGGGTCGTAGTCGAACGGCTTGTTCTTCGGGTCGTTCGGGTCGAAGTCCGTCCGGAAGTCCGGCTGATGCGGCCGCCCCGGCGTGTTGTTCAGCCCCGACGGGTCGCGGTAGTCCGGCGAGTCATACCCCTCATGCCGCCGATCCCCCGTCGGATGCAACGGGTCCTCCCCCCGAGCCCGCCCCGGCTGTCCATCGGGCGTGCGAGTCCCGTCCGGGGTACGCGTGCCGTCGGGCGTGCGCCCGGTGCCCGGGGTAGGCGTGCCATCAGGCGTGCGCGTCCCGTCCGGCGTACGCGTCCCGTCGGGTGTACGTGTGCCGTCGGGTGTGCGCGTGCCGTCAGGGGTACGCGTGCCATCCGGCGTGCGCGTCCCATCGGGAGTGCGCGTGCCATCCGGCGTACGGGTGCCGTCCGGCGTACGGGTGCCGTCCGGGGTGCGGGTGCCGTCGGGCGTGTGTGGGGCATCCGGGCTGTGGGGGGCGTCCGGGGTGCGGGGTGCGTCGGGGGTGCGGGAGCCTACTGGCTGAACGCCTTCGAGGCGTTCGGGGATGGTGGGCTCCTTGCCGTCCAGGCGGTCGGCGATCGACTGGCGCGGCGTCGGGCGGACGGGGCCATCGGGCTCCAGGCGCTGCGCGATCGTCGGCTCCTTGCCGTCGAGGCGCTCGCCGATCGTCTGCTTCGGCGCGTGCGGCTCATCCGGCGTACGACGGGGAGCATCCGCGTCGGCGTCGGTACGGCGTGGTGCGTCCGCGTCGTAGTCGCCACGCGTGCGCGGCGTGTCCGCATCCGGCGTCCGGCCCGGGCGAACCGCGTCCGGGGTGCGCGGTGCATCGGGCGTCCGCGGCGCATCCGGCGTACGGCGTGCGTCCGGCGTACCGGTGTGCGGCGTGCCCGCGTTCGGCGTACCCGTGTTCGGGGTGCCGTGCGGCGGCGTACCGGCGTGCATCGGCATCGGCGCGACCGTGGGGTCGCCTGCCCGCGCCGCCGGCGTCTCCGGTGCATGCGTCTGCGGCGAGACGGTGTCGGGTGTGTGCGTGGGTGTCGACGGCGCATTCGGCGTCGTCGTCCCCGGCGTGTGCGTGGACGACGGGGTGTGCGTGGACGTCGGCGTGTGCGTCGAGCTCGGCGTGTTGGTGGACGTCGGCGTGTGGGTCGAAGACGGCGTGTTCGTCGACGTCGGCGTGTGGGTCGAAGACGGCGTGTTCGTCGACGTCGGCGTATGCGTCGAGGTCGGCGTGCCCTGCGCGTGTGTCGGGCCCGGGGTGGGCTCGAGCGAGTCCAGCTTCGGCGTCGTCTGCGACGAAGGCGTGTTCGTCGAGGTCGGCGTGTGGGTGGAGCTGGGGGTGTTGGTCGAGCTCGGCGTGTTCGTCGAACTCGGCGTCGTCTGCGACGAAGGCGTATTCGTAGAGCTCGGGGTATTGGTCGAGCTCGGCGTGTTCGTGGAGCTCGGCGTGTTGGTCGAGCTCGGGGTGTTCGTGGAGCTCGGCGTGTTGGTCGAGCTCGGCGTGTTCGTCGAACTCGGCGTCGTCTGCGACGAAGGCGTATTCGTAGAGCTCGGGGTGTTCGTCGTACCCGGGGTGTTCGTCGTGCCCGGCGTGTTTGTGGAGCCCGGGGTGGTCGTCGTGCCTGGCGTGTTCGCGTGGGCTGCGGGGGCCTGGGGCGTGGTTGTGCCTGGATCGGCGTGGGAGCCCGGGGTTGAGGTGACCGGGTCGGCATGTGAGGCCGGGGTGGACGGAGCGGTGTCCGTGTGGGCTGCCGGAGTCGACGGGCTCGTGTCGGTGTGGGCTGCCGGGGTGTTCGGGGTGTCGACCGACGGGGTGTTTGCCGAGGGGGTGTCGACCGACGGCGTGTTGACGGACGGGGTGTCGACCGAAGGGGCGTGGGTTGAGACGTTCGGGGTGTCTACCGACGGGACGTCGACCTTCGGGACGCCCTGCATCTTGAACGTGTCGCCGACGATCGGGATCTTCGAGAGTCCGCCGGTGACGTCGGCGACCTTCGGGATCTTGTTGACCAGGCCGAGTGCGCCGTCGTGCATCGCCATCCGGCCGAGCTGCAGCTTCTCCGCCATGCCGGCGACCTTGGTCACCGCCATGCTCGCGGCACCGAACTTGCCGGCCATCGCAGCCGTCTTCACCGCGCCCGCCGTACCACCACTGGCCACGGTCGCGACCACGTTGGTGAGCGCCATACCGAACGCCTTGGCCGGGTTCTTCGCCCACTCGTCCCAGGCGACGAAGCCCTTCAGCATGCCTTCACCCATGGTGAGGCCGGTCTCGCCCCACTCCTTGACCCAGTCGGGGCGAGTGTCCTGGCCGGTGAGCTTGTCGAAGCCCCACCAGGCGAGCTGGTACGGCGCTGTGACTATCTGCCCGACCATCGTGCCGAGCCCCACCCAGGCGGCCCCGGCGTCCGACCAGGTCGGAATGTCGTACCCGAGGGTGTCCTTGGCCCAGTCCTTGAGCCCGGGGATCATGCCGAGCAGCGGCAGCACCGGGATCAGGGTCAGGATGCCCTCGATGGTCTCGCCGACCACCGTCGCGACACCGACGACGAAGTCGACCGGCGCCATCAGGACGTCCTGCCAGAGCGGGCGGTCGCGCTCCTCCGGCGTACCCCAGGCCGGCGGTGGCGGGTCGCCCTCCTGCTTCGGCTGCTCCTTCGGCTTCTCGCCTTCCTTGAGACCGGTCTTCGGGTCCCAGGGCTTGCCGCCGTGCAGTCTGACGATCGCGTTGGCCGTGTCGAAGCAGAGCTTCGGCAGTTCCTCGTTGACGATCCGGGTGACGTCAGCAACCATCCGGTTGTTGTCGTCGATCATGTCCTGGTCGTTCTGCCACTCCGGGTTGCCGTTCTTGCGCTTGTGCCAGGTGTGCGCCTCGTCCCGGATGTTCTTCAGCGTGCCGAGCTTGCCGCGGACCTCGTTGGCGAGGGTCTCCAGGTGCACCGACATCTTCGGCAGGCTGGGCCCGAACTCGGTGAGGTTCTTCTGAACCTTCCGCGTCGAGTTGACCAGGATCTCGCGCTCAGGCGCGTGGTAGTGGTCGTTCAGCCGCTGGAACGTGTTGTGGACGTTGTTGCCGACGTCGGTGAACCCCTGCCCGAGCGGACCCAGCCCGAACACGTTGCGGTCGAGGGCAGAGACCACCTTGTCCAGGTCCGCGATCGGGATGCCTTCGGGTTGGATCATGTCAGCTCAGTCCTCGGGTCACACGGGGGTCGACGATCAAGTTCAGGTACGGCGGTCGTGCGGGGCAGCGTCAGGACTGCGGCCGGGCCGCCGTCATCGCCTGGTCCAGCGTCTGCTCACTCGGCGCGAACGACGTGATGCCGTGCTCGGCCAGCAGGTAGATCCGGTTGGCGAAACCGGGCGGTACGAACACCAGGAACTCCTCGGCCTGGTACGCGGGCCAGGCCGCCAGGTCTTCGACGGCCGTGGCGAGCTCGGGGTTCCCGGCTTCGGCGGTCAGCCACTCGGCCAGCCGCACCCGCCCGGCCTGCGCGACGTCGTCCGGCGCCAGTGCGGATTCTTGTTCGCTCATACGGCTCTGTTCGCCCCTCTGTTCACGCCGGGCACCTGCGGCATCTCGCCGCGTCCGGCTGCGCGCTGCGCGTTGAGAGCCATCTCGTTCTGGCCCTCCATGTACGCCTTGACAGCGTTCTGGGCGCCGGTCAAGGACGCACCGATCTGCTTCGCCGCGGCCTCGAGGGTCGGCGACCAGTGCGTGGCGTACTCGCCGAGCGCACCCGCGACGACCGTGAAGGTGCTGTAGTTCAGGCCGTCCGCGACGGTCTGCAGCTTGGTGCCGTAGTCCTTGGCCAGCTGGTCGAACGGCGTCGCCGCGGTGCTGGTGTCTTGGAGGACCTTGCTCACGGCCTCGACATTGATATCCCAGTCCACTCAGTCACTCCTCAGGTCTGCCGGGACCTGGCCCGGGCGACAACAGGCCTGGACACCTCGTGCCGAGGTGCCCAGAGCCGGGGGAAGCTGTGCGTACGGTCAGCCGCCGATGCCGTCGACCGCGGACGACGCCTTCTTCAGGGTCGCGGCGGCGGTCGCGTCGTTCTGCGCCATCGTGTCCTTGAGCGTCTTGATGATCGCGAGCGTCTGGTCGGCCGCCTTGTTGAAGCGGTCCTCGACGCCACGGTAGTTCTCGGTCACGCCGCTGGCGGACGCGTCGGCCAGCGCGGCCGTCACGTTCTGCTTGTGGGTGGCGATCAGCGCGGAGATCTGACCGGCGAGGTTGTTGATGGTGCCCTGGACCTCGCCCGAGGCGCCGGTGTCGTAACTGTTGCGGTTTGCCATGTCAGTTCCTCTCTCAGCGCTTGCCGAACTTGGCGGCGTTGAAGTCCGCCGAACCCTGGGCCTTCTTCGCCTGGTCGGCCATTTCGCTGTCACCACCGCGGAACGCGGCGTCCATCCCGGACTGGCCCTGGTTGATCGCCGCGAGCCCGGCGTTCAGGTCGGACGCGATTCCGTCGACCTGCGCCTTGAAGCCGTCGAACATCTGCTTGCCGGCACCGTTCATCTTGCCTTCCAACGGCTGGGCGGCAGCGACCAGCTGCTTCACCAGGCCGCCAAGGTCCTGCGTCCCGGTGCCGGTCTTCTTCGCCAACTGGCTCAGGGTGTCCTGGCCCATGTCCCAGCGTCCTGTCACGGTGTCTCCTCCGAAGTTATGGTTGCGCCGCGACCGCAACCTTAGTCGGACCTACGGGTCACTTCGGCACCGCCGGGCGGTCATCCGCACCTTTCCGTCCGGATGCAAACCTTCGCCCGGACGGCACTCCCGAAACTGGTTGCCCACAACAAGTTCTTGCCGCCCGCTCCGGCACCCGGTTTCGGGCAGCGGCCGCCTGTCGGGCGACCGCTTTCCACCCAGCAGGCCTCAGCCGGCCGCGCGCTTCCGCGCCGGTGCCTTCTTGGCCGCCGCTTTACTTGCGGTGACCTTGGTCGCAGCGGTCTTCGCGGCAGTTGTCCTGGCCGCAGCTGTCTTGGTCGCGGCCGCCTTCTTGGCCGGTGCCTTCTTGGCGGCGGCTGTCTTTGGTGCGGTTGCTTTGGCTGGGGCTTTCTTGGCGACGGTCTTCTTGGCGGGAAGAGCCTTTGCTTCGGCAGCCAGCACCTTGGCGCTCGGCTTCGCGGCGCGGCCGGCCAGGATCTCGCGGAGGAACTCACCGGTGTACGACGCGGGGTTCGCCGCGATCTCCTCCGGAGTCCCCTCCCCGACCAGCGTGCCACCGCGACGACCGCCGTCGGGGCCGAGGTCGATGATCCAGTCGGCGGTCTTGATCACGTCGAGGTTGTGCTCGATGACCAGCACCGAGTTGCCCTTGTCGACGAGCCCGCCGAGGACGCCGAGCAGCTTGCGGATGTCCTCGAAGTGCAAACCCGTGGTCGGCTCGTCCAGCACGTAGACCGTACGGCCGGTCGAGCGTCGCTGCAGCTCGGAGGCCAGCTTGACGCGCTGCGCCTCACCACCGGACAGCGTCGGCGCCGGCTGTCCGAGCCGGACATACCCGAGACCGACCTCGACCAGGGTGGTCAGGTGCCGCGAGATCGCCGGGATCGCGGCGAAGAACTCCGCGGCCTCCTCGATCGGCATGTCCAGTACGTCGGCGACCGTCTTGCCCTTGTAGTGCACCTCGAGCGTCTCGCGGTTGTACCGCGCGCCGTGGCAGACCTCGCACGGGACATAGACGTCCGGCAGGAAGTTCATCTCGATCTTCAGCGTGCCGTCACCGGAGCACGCCTCGCAGCGGCCGCCCTTGACGTTGAACGAGAACCGGCCCTGCAAGTACCCACGGACCTTCGCCTCGGGCGTCTCCGCGAACAGCTTGCGGACGTGGTCCCAAACCCCCGTGTACGTCGCCGGGTTCGATCGCGGGGTCCGCCCGATCGGTGACTGGTCGACGTGGATGACCTTGTCGACCTGGTCCATGCCGGAGATCTTCGTGTGCCGGCCGGGGACCGCGCGGGCGCCGTAGATCTGCCGCGCGAGAGACGTGTAGAGGATGTCGTTGACCAGCGTCGACTTACCCGAACCCGACACCCCGGTGACCGCGACGAACACCCCGAGCGGGATGGTCACGTCGATGTCCTGGAGGTTGTTCTGACGAGCGCCGTACACCGTCAGCTCGCGGCCTTCGGTGAGCGGCCGGCGGATCGCCGGGATCGGGATCTCCTTGCGGCCGGAGACGTAGGCGCCGGTGATGGAGTCCGGGTGGTTGCGCAGGTCCTCGACCGTGCCGGAGACGACGACCTGGCCGCCGTGCTCCCCCGCGCCTGGGCCGATGTCGACCACCCAGTCGGCGTGGTCGATGGTGTCTTCGTCGTGCTCGACCACGATCAGCGTGTTGCCGAGGTCCTTGAGCCGGACCAGGGTGTCGATCAGCCGCCGGTTGTCGCGCTGGTGCAGACCGATCGAGGGCTCGTCCAGCACGTACAGCACGCCGACCAGACCGGACCCGATCTGGGTCGCGAGCCGGATCCGCTGCGCCTCACCACCGGACAGCGAGCCGGCCGGCCGGCTCAGCGCCAGGTAGTCCAGACCGACGTCGAGCAGGAACCGCAGCCGCTCGCCGATCTCCTTCACCACCCGCTCGGCGATCTGCTTCTCGCGCGGTGACAGCTCCATCCCGCGCAGGAAGTCGTGCACCTCGTCGATCGACATCGCGCTGATCTCGGCGATGTTCTTCCCGCCGAGGGTGACCGCGAGCGAGATCGGCTTCAGCCGGGCGCCGTTACAGGCCAGGCACGGGACCTCGCGCATGTACTCCTCGAAGCGCTCCCGGCCGGTGTCGCTGGACGCCTCGGCGTGCCGGCGCTCGACATACGGGATCACACCTTCGAAGGTCGTGTAGTAGGAGCGCTCGCGGCCGTATCGGTTCTGGTAGGAGACGTGCACCTGCTTGTCGTGCCCGGTGAGCAGCGACTTCTTCGCCTTGGCCGGCAGCTCGGCGAACGGCGTGGTGGTCTTGATCTTCAGGTCCTTGGCCAGCGCCGCGAGCAGCCGCTCGAAGTACTGCGAGACGTTCGCCCCGGACCAGGGCTGGATGGCGCCCTCGTCGAGCGACTTCTCCGGGTCGGGGACCAGCAGCTCCGGGTCTACCTCCATCCGGGTGCCGAGACCGGTGCAGACCGGGCAGGCGCCGTACGGCGAGTTGAACGAGAACGACCGCGGTTCGAGCTCGTCGATGGCGAGGGGGTGATCGTTGGGGCAGGCGAGCTTCTCGGAGAACCGGCGCTCGCGGCCCGGGTCCTTCTCCGGCAGGTCGACGAAGTCGAGCAGGAGCAGACCGCTGGCCAGGTTCAGCGCGGTCTCGACCGAGTCGGTCAGCCGCTGCTTGGCCGAACTCTTCACCGCGAGCCGGTCGACGACCACCTCGATGGTGTGCTTCTTCTGCTTGTCGAGCTTCGGCGGCTCGGTGAGCTGGATGATCTCGCCGTCCACCCGGGCCCGCGCGAACCCCTGACCGCTGAGCTGGCGGAACAGATCGACGTACTCCCCCTTGCGGCCGCGGACGACCGGGGCGAGCACCTGGAAGCGGATGCCTTCCTCCAGCTCCAGCACGCGGTCGACGATCTGCTGCGGCGTCTGCCGCGCGATCGCCTCGCCGCACTCGGGGCAGTGCGGGCGCCCGGCGCGGGCGAACAGCAGTCGCAGGTAGTCGTAGACCTCGGTGATCGTGCCGACCGTCGAGCGCGGGTTGCGCGAGGTCGACTTCTGGTCGATCGAGACGGCCGGTGACAGCCCCTCGATGAAGTCCACGTCGGGTTTGTCCATCTGGCCGAGGAACTGCCGTGCATACGCCGACAGCGACTCGACGTACCGCCGCTGGCCCTCGGCGAAGATGGTGTCGAAGGCCAGGCTCGACTTCCCCGAGCCGGACAGCCCGGTGAACACGATCATCGCGTCCCGGGGCAGCTCGACCGAGACGTCCTTCAGGTTGTGCTCACGTGCTCCGCGCACGATCAGACGGTCAGACACAAGCTCACTCTCAGACGTTCTCGTGGGTTGTCCGGGTATGCCCCGTGATGCTAACGAGGCCCACCGACAAAAACTTCCGGCCGCCGAGCGGAGCAGCCGTTTCGAAAGTATATTCGATCGAAACCGCCGTCCCGCGCAAATCGGCACTGTCGTGCAAATCGGTGCAGGTGCGAGGATCGAGTCATCACCGATGAGAATCCAGGGAGATGGCGCATGCCGGAGTACCACGGGAACGTCGAGGTCGGCGGCCCCGCCCAGACCCACGAGCTGGCCAAGCTGATGATCACCAAGGTCGCGGTCGGCCCGATGAACAACAACGCCTACCTGCTGCGCTGCCGGCAGACCGACGAACAGGTCCTGATCGACGCCGCGAACGACGCGAGCACCCTGCTGACCCTGATCGGCGACGGCGGGCTGGCCCGGATCGTCACCACCCACCGCCACGGCGACCACTGGCAGGCGCTGGCCGAGGTCGTCGCCCGCACCGGTGCCACGACTGTCGCCGGCCGGTTCGACGCCGAAGGCATCGACGTACCGACCGACCAGCTCGCCGACGAGGGCGACCAGATCTCCGTCGGCGACTGCCGCCTGCGCGTCATCCACCTGGACGGCCACACGCCTGGCTCCATCGCCCTCGTGTACGACGACCCGGACGGCGCCCCGCACGTCTTCACCGGCGACTGCCTGTTCCCCGGCGGTGTCGGCAACACCGAGAAGGACCCGCAGCGTTTCGAGTCCCTGATCAACGACGTCGACACCAAACTGTTCGGCACCCTCCCCGACGAGACCTGGGTCTACCCCGGCCACGGTGCCGACACCACCCTCGGCACCGAGCGCCCGAGCCTGCCGGAGTGGCGGGCGCGTGGCTGGTAGCTGCCAAGTGCTGGACTGATCGCGCAGCGTGACGCATTCTTTTCGGCCAGGGCTGTAAAGAGGCGTCAGTGGGGAGACCATGCCTACAGCTGTGTTCGAGAAGTGCGACGAACTGTTCGAGTTGCTCGGCAAGCTGGTCGCGCGGCCGGGTAAGGGGGAAGCGCCGGCGGAGGTCAAGGACCGGGACGGGCTGCCGGTCGTTGTCCTGGTCGGTGACGATCAGGAGGCGCTCGCGGACGACCTGGGGCGCTTCCTGACCCAGGCCCGGCCGCTGCGTGTTCCGCACGAGACAGTCGTGGTGTCGCGCGTCAGCGACAAGGTGCGGTCGCAGCGCCGCGACCTGATGACGGACGGGATCGGCTGGGCGCGGGCCGAGACGTACCGGCGGATGCTGGTCGAGCTCGCACAGGAGTTCTCCTCCCCCAGGAACCCACCCGACACCAGGGTGGAGTTCCGCCGGTTCGGTCTGGTCAACTGGCTGCTCGAGTCATCCCACACCCGGCAGGGGCTGGACGACCCACACGAGCGGCGCCTGATGCAGCGGCTGCGGGACCGGGAGGTGCTGCGCGGCCGGTTGTGGGAGGCGCTGCGCAGTCCGGGCAGTGAGGTGCTGGCGAACGCGAAGATCCCGTGGTGGGCGAAGGTGCTGGCGTTCTACGTCTTCCCGGCCGCCTGGTTCCGGGCATGGCGCCTGCTCGGGCCGGAGTACCGCTGGCTGCTGCGCCAGCCCTACATGGCACCGGGCGACCCAGGCACGTTCGCCGGATTCGCGCTCCGGCTGGCGCAACCGCGCAAGGAGCGCGAGAACCCCGACCAAATCAGCAAGCTGATGATCAACGCCTTCCTGGCCGACCTGCGCTCCGCCTACCGCCGCAGGTTCTGGCGACGGCGTGCGTGGCGTCGTACGACGTACTGTGTCGCGTTTCTGAAGGGTGTGACCGAGGACAACTGCGGGAACGCATTCATCCGGTCGCTGATCGACGTCCGCAACGAGACCGGGCTGTTCGATCCCCTGCTGCTGGTCGCGAGTACGCCGGCCACCCGGTACCGCGGACCGGTGGCGCAGCCGGATCCGGAGCGGGCGTACAAGTTCTGGTGGGTGCAGTTCGAGAAGGCCGGGCGGCGTCGCCGAGCTGACGACTGGTACCTTCCGCTGCAGATCCGCAACCCACTCACGGTCGGCAGCACGGGTTTCAACGCACTCGTGCAGCAGGTCGAGGCAGCGCAGCGATTCGAAGTCCCGGACGCACCCCGCTGGAGCAGGCGCGGCGTCACGGTCGGCGCCTTCGCCCTGGTCGCCGTACTGGCCGGCTGTGGCGGACTGGTCGCTCTCGACAGCAGCAGCGACTGGAAGCGCGCGCACTGCGATCTCAGCAGGTCCGATCCGGACGCGCACACCCTGCGGCGAGAGGTCACCGGCGAGTGCGTGGGGATCGCACCGCACGGCTACGCGTTCGGCATCCCGGATGAGGACGTGCGACGAACGCTCGCCACGATCGCCAAGCTGAACGCAGAGGCCGAACAGATTCACCAGGACTCACCGCGGCGCCCGGTGGTCACGCTGGTCCACATCTCCGCGTTGCTCGGTGGCGGCGGTCGCCAGTACGCGCGGGAGGCTCTGCAGGGCGTGGCGAGTGCGCAGCGGCGGCAGCTGGACAAGAACGGCGAGACCGATCCGGTACTGCGCATCCTCCCGGCCAGTGCGGGCTCCGGGATGCGCTTCGGTCCGACGGTCGTCGACCTGGTCGCAGAGCTGATGCGTGACGACCCGACGATCGTCGGTGTCACCGGGCTGGACCAGAGCCGGCAGGCGACGATCACCACGATTCATGCGATCACCCGGATCGGGCTGCCGATGGTCGCCACCACGCTGTCGGCCGACGTACTGGCTGATCAGTCACCGCTGTACTACCAGGTGGGACCGCAGAACCGCCGTGAGGCCGCCATAGCTGCGGCGTACGCCGAACATCTCGCGAAGCAGCGTTTGATCCAGCGCTCGGTGCGCGTGGTCTACTCCTCCGACCCGACCGACGAATACAGCAAGAACCTCCGCGCGGACGCCGACACCTCCTTCAGGTCGGCCGGGTTCGCCGTACAGGACGTGCCGCTCGTACCGTCGCCGGCGCCGGCCGGGCTGACCGGGGTCGGTGCGCGCAGCGTCGGCGAGGCGGCCTGTGGATATCCCGGCCTGATGTTCTTCGCCGGGCGCTCGGAGGACTTCGCGAAGGTGCTCGAGGGAGCGAACGACGTCTGCGGCTCGACGCCACCGCGGATCCTGGGCGGCGACGACGTCGCCCGCTTCGCCGCGGACCCGCAGCAGCGGACGACGTTCCCCCGCGTGCCGTTCGAGTTCCTTGACTTCACTCCCGGTACGGCGTCCTGCGACAGCGCGAGCGATCTCTACAGCACGCTGCGGGAGCTGTTCCCGGAGGAGTGCGAGAAGGTCAAGAACTCCTCACTCGACGGCCATGCCGCCCTCGCCTTCGACGCGGTCAACCTGTTCCTGAAAGCGATCGGCCAGCTCCAGGACTCGGCCCCCGGGCTCCCGCTCACCCCAGCCGCCGTCTGGCACGGCCTGAGCGCGATCCACGGCAAGTCCGCCCTGGACGGAGAGAGCGGCAAGATCGACTTCGGCGGCCGCGTCGACCAGCACGTCCCGGTCGACAAGCTCGTCTCGGTCCAGCACATCGACGGCCGGCTCGCGCCCCGCCAGGTCGGCTTCTGCGGCAAACGCGGCGGTCAGCGCGGCAGCGCGTGGTGCCCGCCAGGCTATCGGGCCAGTTTGTGGTACGTCGCCAGGTCGCGGATCTCGACGGTGAGTTGGGTGTTGAGGTCGGGCGTGGGCTTGAGGTGGTCGGCAACGGTGGCGAGGGTGAGTTCGCCGAGGCGGTCCTTGAGGGCTGCGTCGCGGCCGGGCAGAAGGGCGATGCCGACGTGAATCATCGCCTCGGCGGCGTCGCCGGCGCCGATCACGGCATCGTCCAGCTTCACGAAGCGGGTCTTGAAGCCGGGGACCGAGCTGCCGATCAGGTCGGCCGCGGCCGGGTGAAAGGCGAGCGCGAAGCCACGGCGGTCGAACGCGTCGGCGAGGGACTCTGAGTACTCAACGGTGATCTGCGGCATGCCTGAAGTATGACGCCGCGCACAATCCTGACCGATCGGTTGAAAACTGGCCGATCGGTCAGGCAAGCTATGGGTATGACCACTCCGGCCCGTGAGCGCACCCGGCACGAGATCGTGCGGCAGGCGATGCGGCTGTTCCAGGGCCGGGGGTACAGCGCGGTGTCGCTGCAGGACATCGCGACGGCCGCCGGGTGTTCCAAGGCGACCGTGCTCTACCACTTCAACGGCAAGCCGGCGGTGCTTGCGGCTGTCCTGGAGCCCGCGGGAGCCGATTTGGCGGAGCTCGTTGCCGCCGCCGCTCAGATGGAGCGCGACGAGGCGCAGGAGTACACGATCGGCCGGTTCACCGACATGGCTGTTCAGTACCGCGGAGTCATCGACGTACTGCAGGAGCTGATCCCGGTCATCGAGGAGATGCCGGAGGTCGCGCAACTCGTTGCCGACGGCATCCGGATGAAGGAGTTCCTGGCCGGCTCCGATGAGCCGCTGGAGCTGGACCTGGCCGGGTTCGCGATCAACGGGTTGCTCGGCGAGTGCCGGCATCCCGGTGAGCGGTCCGACGAGGAGATGCGCCGGCTCTGCGATATCGGATTGCGCCGGCTGCTCAGACCCAGCTGATCCGACCAAGGTTTTGTTTCACCGGCCTGCCGTCATGAGGGGCGGCCGGCTTCTGCCCGCACGTCAGAACGGATGCCTTTCCGATGGCCAACCTCCTCTACCGGCTCGGCCGGTTCTCCTACCAGCGCAGGCGCCTGGTCGCCTCGATCTGGGCGGTGATCATCGTCGCGCTCGGCGTCGGTGCGCTGGCCCTCGGCGGCTCGACGACGAACACGTTCTCGATCCCCGGCACCGAGTCGCAGCGCGCGCTCGACGCCCTCAAGACCGACCTGCCGGCCGCGAGTGGCGCGTCGGCGACCGTCGTGGTCAAGGCACCGGACGGCAAGACGCTGGCCGACCCGGCGGTGAAGGCAGCGGTCGGCGCGACCGTCGCCAAGGCCGCGCAGGTGCCCGAGGTGATCGCCGCGATCGACCCGTTCACCAGCAAGGCGATCAGCCCCGACGGACGGACCGGCCTGATCAGCGTCCAGTTCGCCAAGCCGGCCGACGAGTTGTCGAAGGCAAGCACCGAGGGGTACGACGGTCTGTCCGGACTCAGCACGAGTGAGCTGCAGGTCGTGCCGGGCGGCCAGGTCGTCGGTAGCGTGCCGGAAATCGGCGCGACCGAGGTCATCGGGGTCGTCGTCGCCGCGCTCGTGCTGGTGATCACCTTCGGCTCGCTGGTCGCGGCTGGAATGACGTTGCTGACCGCACTTCTCGGCGTACTGGCTGGGATGGCCGGTCTGTTCATCGTGACCGCGTTCACCGATGTGTCGTCGACCGGGCCGATCCTGGCGCTGATGCTGGGACTCGCGGTGGGGATCGACTACGCGTTGTTCATCAGCTCGCGACACCGCAGTCAGCTCGCTGAAGGGATGGATGCCGAGGAGTCCGTGGCGCGGGCGACCGCGACCGCAGGTTCCGCCGTACTGTTCGCCGGGGCGACCGTGGTGATCGCACTGGCCGGGTTGTCGGTGGTCGGCGTACCGTTCCTGACCGCGATGGGAATCGCGGCCGCCGCGACCGTACTGACCGCCGTACTGGTCGCCCTCACGCTGCTGCCCGCCATGCTCGGCTTCGTCGGCAACCGGGTGCTGCCGCGCAAGCTCCGCAAGGCACCGGCCGCGGTCGCGCCGACTGAGGGCTTCGGCTTCCGGTGGGGCCGGTTCGTGACGCGCTTCCGCGTGCCGATCGTTGCTCTCGGCATCATTGGACTGGGGCTGCTCGCGATCCCGGCCAAGGACATGCGGCTCGCGCTGCCCGACGGCGCTTCGGCCGCGGCCGGCAGTCACCAGCGGGTCGCGTACGACCTCACCGCCGAGGCCTTCGGCCCGGGCGCGAACGGTCCGCTGATTGTTGTTGTGAAGAGCAACGACCCGCAGCAGTCCGGTGCGCTGGTGCAGCAGGTGCTGGCGAAGGTTCCGAGTCTGCCGGATGTGATCGCGGCGCAGCCCGCAGCGGCCAGCCCGGACGGGAAGACGCAACTGCTGCAGATCATCCCGAAGAGCGGCCCCGCCTCCGAGGCGACCAGCGACTTGGTGAAGAACGTCCGCGCCACGGTCGAGCCGCTCGCCAAGAACGGCGCGACGATCTCGGTGACCGGCAACACGGCCGTCGGGGTGGACGTCTCGCAGAAGCTCGCCGACGCCTTGCCGATCTATCTCCTGCTGATCGTCGGTCTGTCGTTCCTGCTCCTGCTGCTCGCCTTCCGCTCGATCCTGGTCCCGCTCAAGGCGACCCTCGGCTTCGTCCTCACGATCGGCGCGACCTTCGGCATCACCGTCGCGGTCTTCCAGCAGGGCCACCTCGCGAGCCTGTTCGGCATCGACAACCCGGGCCCGATGGTGAGCTTCCTGCCGATCATCATGATGGGCATCCTGTTCGGCCTCGCGATGGACTATGAGGTCTTCATCGTCTCCCGCGTCCGCGAAGAGTTCGTGCACGGCAAACCCGCCACCCCCGCCACCGTCGAAGGCCTAGGCCACGGCGCTCGCGTCGTCACCGCCGCCGCCCTCATCATGGCCTCGGTCTTCGCCGGCTTCATCCTCGTCCACGACCCCATCATCAAAGCCATCGGCTTCGGCCTCACCATCGGCGTACTGATCGACGCCTTCATCGTCCGCATGACGCTGGTCCCGGCCGTCCTCAGCCTCCTCGGCAAGGCGGCCTGGTGGTTCCCGAAGTGGCTCGACCGCATCACCCCGAACGTCGACATCGAGGGCGAGTCGTTGCGCGTCGAGGACAAGCCCGAGCAGCGGGAACTGGTCGACGTGCACTGATCCAGCGAGACGCGCATGAGACAGCCGTGAAAGGCAGCACTCCTACGGTCGGGCTCCCACCAGCCTTCCGGAGGAGAACCTGATGCGCGTCATTCGTGGAGTACTGACCGTCCTGGCCGCGCTCCTGCTCACAGCCGGTACGGCGGTCGCCGCCGTACCGGCCTCGTCGGACCGGATCATCTACGTCCTGTCCGACACGTTCGAACTGGGGCCCAACCAGTTCGCGGCCCAGTCGGCGTGGTGCCCGCCCGGGACGAAGGTGACCGGCGGCTGGGTCGGCGGCGGAGCGGAACTGCACTCGAGTTATCCGCACGGCGACGGGAGCGGATGGCGGGGAGCCGTCCGGTCGCGCGACTACGGCATGCACTACAACGTCGGAGCAATCTGCGTCCCGGGCCTGACCGACTACAACATCCAGACCGAGAACGCCCCGGTGACAGCTGGAGTGGACAGCACGCGGATCGCTTTCTGCAGCACCGGTGAGGTCGTCGGCGGCGGCGCCTCGGCCTCCGACCTGAATGTCATCCTCAAGCGATCAACGGTGTTCCACAACACGATCGGCGGCCGCAGCGGCTGGAACGCCGGCTACCTGAACAACGACCCTGTCACCCGCATCGTCAACACCCACGCCATCTGTGCCAACGGCACCGTCAACCGAACCGTCACGACGTCGACGACACCCACCTCCGAAGGCATGGACATCACGGTCCGCTGCCCCCAGCCCGGAACCATCCCGATCAGCGGCGGCGGCTACGGCCCCGGCCTGATGGCCACCTCGGCCTCCCGCCCCTACCCCGCGGATCCGACCTACTCAGCCTTCACCGTCTGGGCCGGCTGGCCCCAGCAAGCCGACCGCGGCGTCTCCGTCATCTGCGCCGGCTGACCTCACCGCAACAAGCTCGACGCATCCCCCACCCGGTACGGCGCGTAGTTGTCGGCCGAGATCGACTTTCGCCCAGCGAGCACCAGACTGGGGATGACGTAGATGCTGCCGTCTCCGAGCAGGATGAAGAACATGTCGATCGCGTCGGGGTCGTAGGGCATCTTGCTCGCAGTCTTGTCGAGCGTGTACGGACGGCGCCCAATGCCGACATCCCAGTAACCCCTGCTATTTCGGGCAGAGCACGTCTTGACCTGGACACGCTGGGTGCCCTTTGCCGTGGTGACCAGCAGGTCGTACTTCTGGGGCTCGATGGGCAATGCGACAGCGCAGCCGCGCAGCGTGAACCAGGCCATGGCCACCGCGGAAGCCGCGTACCGGAGGGATTCCAACCGCACCGGCTCCTCGAACACCTGGTCAGCCTGGCCAAGTTCGCACGGCGCCTTGAGATGGGCGTAGTCCACGCCGAGCCGAACCGCATGACCCTTGACGCGCACTCGGTTCTCGCCGCTGTCGATCACATCGAGGGCGGCCAGTACACCCGCCCAGGTGCTTGCCGCGGCGACGGCCTCCCGCAACTGACGATCCGACCATCGGCGTTGTCCGGTGAAATGCGAAGTCTCCAGCTCAAGGCGAGTGGCGTGTCTCTGCACGGTTCGGATAGCGCCCGCAGATGCGCTCTTGAGTCCGACTGCTCGTGCGACTCCGCGCCAGGAATGGTTGTTCTGCACCGCCGAACGAAGGTCGTCGTCGGTCCAGCTGCGTCGATCCCCCAGGATTTTCATGGAGCTAAAACTAAAGAGGAGCACCGACAAAAATCGGTGCTCCTCAATGTCGGGCTGGCGAGATTTGAACTCGCGACCTCTAGTCCCCCAGACTAGCGCCCTAACCACTAGGCCACAGCCCGCAGTTCGGCTCCAAGGGAGCCGAACAGGAAGAACCTTACCCCATTCCGGGGAGTGCTTTTTACCGGGGTGGGAGGGTGATGGTTCGGGACCAGATGGTGGAGGTGGGGGGTTTGTTGAGGTTCCAGTTGGCGCCTCGGTCGCCGAAGGTCAGGACTGTGGTGGGGCCGGTTTGGATGAGGGAGCCGTTGGCTGAGTTGCGGTAGTCGACGTAGGTGGGTGGGGACCAGGTGGTGCCGGTGCCGTCGGTGGAGACGGCCAGGGACTGGCCGGGGCGGCCGTAGTACAGGAGGAGGCGGTTGTCGGGGAGGAGGACGAGGCTCGGGTAGACGCCGGTCATCGGTACGCCGTTGGTGGCGGCCATGGGGGTGGGGGTTGACCAGGTCTTGCCGTTGTCGGTGGAGCGGGACTGGTACATGACCAGGTAGGAGCCGGTGCGCATGATGGCGATCAGGGCGCCGTCGGAGGTGCGGGCGAGGCCCGCTTCGCAGAAGCCTTCGCCGTTGATGGTGGCGCTGTAGGCGATGGTGGATTGGGTCGTCCAGTTGAGGCCGCCGTCGGTGGAGCGGAGCAGGAGCTGGCGGTAGCGGGCGTCGCCGTCGTAGTAGCCGTAGCCGGATTGGTAGAGGGTGCCGTCGGGGTCTTCGACGACGCTGTGGACGAGGACGAAGCCGCCCATCGTGCGGCCGGGTCGGCTGCTGGTGGAGCTGATCGGTTTCATGTTCACCGGCGTCGTCATCGCGCCGATGCGAACCGGGCCCCAGGTCTTGCCGCCGTCGTGCGAGAGCTTGGTTTCCACGTCGGCACTGCGGTTCCCGGTGCGCATGAACGTGTGGTACATGACCGCGAGCAGGTCGCCGTTGCGCAGCTTGGACAGCGCGTACGACTGTTCGTTCGGCATCGGGTTCCGGCTTGGCTCAGGGCGCCAGGTGGTGCCGTGGTCGGCTGACGTGGCGATGCGGGTGCCGTTGCTTGCGGTCACGTCCGGGTGGGCGCCGTACGTCACGAGCGCCTCGGAGCCGGTGTTGACCGCCGAGTGCGGCATCTGCAGCAGGTCGTTGGTCACGGAGTCGACGGTGACGGCAGCGCCGACCGTGACCGGCCCGGGCGCCGGTACGTCGGGAGCCGGCAGCGCGGAGATGTCGTCGACGAAGAGCTCGTCGCCGGTCGGCACGGTCCCGTTGCTGGACACTTCGAACGTGGTGAGGTCGGTGACCCGTCGCATTCCGATCGGCCCACCGACCGACTGCCGAACGCCGTTCACCGACACCTGCGCTTCTTCCTGGTCCGCGGCAACCTTCACGGCGATCTGATTCCATGCCCCGATCCGTACGGCGCCGGCCGGGCTCACGGTCGTCCAGTACGAGCCGTCGTACCAGCGCAGGCTTCCGTCGGCGCCGACTGCGATGTGGAAGACGAGTCGCTGGTCGGTAAACCCTTCCATGTGACCTTGCAGTGAGATCTGGAACCCCTGCGCGAGTGCGACCGGGTAGACCGCGAGCCGCAGATCGATCCCGCGCTGCGGAACCACCGGGCACGAGATCACGGTCTGCCGGTCGGTGGCCCGGTCGTTGATCCGTAGAGAGCGCTCTCCGGTGTTCCCGCGCAACGCGCTGACCACGGCCGCGGCTTTCCCGGCGGGTGTGCTGCACCCGGTCGGTACGGCGTCGACCGGTTCGGACTCGAATCCGCGGCCGGCCGTGGTGCGGACGTCGTCGAAGAAGACCTTGTCGCCCTGCGGGACCGTGCCGTTGCTGGCGAACTGGTAGCCGGTCAGGTCGAGGACTCCCCCGGTCCCGGCGCGATTCGCCGTACCGGCCAAGGAGTCGTTGACGAAGATCTGGGCAGAGAGCGCTCCCCCGTCGATCCGGAAGGTGTTCCAGGTCGCGAGCTGCACGGTTCCGGCCGGCGCCAACGGCGACCAACGGGTGCCGTCGTACCACTGCATCGCGCCGTTGGACTGGACGTTCAGGTGGTAGATCACGCCGGACGCGCCGCCCTGCCAGCGGCCGAGGAGGCTGATCAGGAACCCGTTGGGCACGCTGGCCGGGTACGTCGCGAACGACAGCGAGGTGCTCGGCGCCGGATCCAGCGGGCAGGTGATCACCGTGTGCGACGAGGCCGACACGTCGTTGACCACGAGAGAGCGCTCACTCGCGTTCACGCCGCGTTCTGCGCTGACGACCGCGGCGCCCTTACCGGCGGGCGTCGTACAGCCGGACGGGACACCACCGACGGCCTCGACCTCGTATGAGCGGGTCACGCCGGGTGGATCAGCCGCGGCAGCGGTGGGTACGGCGGTGAGCGGCGCGGCCAGCAGGGCCGCCACCAGGGCAGACGTGAACGCGATACGCACGGGGCGGCCTCCGGAGAGCGTGTCGGAGACACGCACATTGCCGGAAGCCGGACCGCGCCGCTATCTGTTCCAGGGCAGTCGAAAGGGCCCTTCGGTCAGCGCTTCTGCTTCTTGCGGGCCCGGATCTGGACGTGCACCGGACTACCGACGAACCCGAAGTCCTCGCGCAGCCGACGCTCGATGAACCGCTGGTACGACGGCTCGATCGCGCCGGAGGTGAAGATCGCGAAGGTCGGCGGCATCGTGGTCGCCTGGGTACCGAACAGGATCTTCGGCTGCTTGCCGGACCGCACCGGGTGCGGGTGGGCCGCGACCAGCCGACCGAGGAACGCGTTCAGCTGCCCCGTCGGAACCCGGGTCTGCCAGCCCTCGAGCGCAGCCTCGATCGCGGGGACCAGCTTCTCCATGTGCCGGCCGGTCAGCGCGCTGATGTTCACCCGCGGCGCCCAGCGGAACTGGACCAGGTCCCGGTCGATCTCCTTCTCCAGGTAGTACCGCCGGTCCTCGTCGACCAGGTCCCACTTGTTGTAGGCGATGACGAGGGCCTTACCGGCCTCCTCGACCGCGTTCATGATCCGGATGTCCTGCTCGGTCATCGGCTCGGACGCGTCGACGACCACGACGACGACCTCGGCCCGCTCGATCGCGGCGTTGGTCCGCAACGAGGCGTAGTACTCGTGGCCTTGGACGTTCTTGACCTTGCGGCGGATACCGGCGGTGTCGATGAACCGCCACTCCTTGCCGACCAGCGTGATCAGCTCGTCGACCGGGTCGACCGTCGTACCGGCGACGTCGCTGACGACGACCCGGTCCTCCTTGGCGACCTTGTTCAGCAGCGAGGACTTGCCGACGTTCGGCTTGCCGACGATCGCGATCCGGCGCGGACCGCCGGTGGCGGGGTCGCGCTCCGGCGGCGCCTCGGGCAGCGCGGCCAGGACGGCGTCGAGCATGTCACCGGTCCCCCGGCCGTGCATGGCCGAGATCGGGAACGGCTCGCCGATGCCGAGACCCCACAGGTTCATCGCCTCGGACTCGACCCGCTGGTCGTCGACCTTGTTGGCCGCGAGCACGACCGGCTTGCCGGACTTGCGCAGCACGCGGACGACGGCCTCGTCGGCGTCGGTGATCCCGACGGTCGCGTCGACCACGAACAGCACCGCGTCGGCGGCGTTGATCGCGACCTCGGCCTGGGCGGCCACCAGCGCGGCCATCCCGACCGCGTCCGGGTCCCAGCCGCCGGTGTCGACGACGGTGAAGCTCCGGCCGGCCCAGTCGGCGTCGTACGAGACGCGGTCCCGGGTGACGCCCGGGGTGTCCTCGACGACGGCCTCGCGGCGGCCGATGATGCGGTTGACGAGCGTGGACTTGCCCACATTCGGCCGGCCGACGATGGCGAGCACGGGCAGCGGACCGGCGTCTTCAAAATCAAACGCAGTCTCTACGTCGTGCGTCGGCTCGTCGGCTTCGGCGAAGCCGAAGGGCAGGTCAGTCATCAGGGTCCTTCTTGTCTGGCGCACCCGGGAGTGGGTGACCGGTGGCTGCGACGGCGGCCTTGATGTGGGCACGCAGCATGTCGCCGATCTGGTCGGCAACCGCCCGTACGTCGGAGTGCCGCCTAGGAAAGGATACGCGGTCGATCGTGAACGGTTCGCCGTACACCACGTCGACGCGGCTCCCGGATGGCGGAAAACCCTCCACGTCACCGTGCGGCAGCCTGGTCCCGAGCAGCGCCACGGGCAGGATCGGAGCCCCGGTGACCATCGCCAGGTACGCCGTACCGAGCCGGATCCGGGTGAAGTCGCCCGTGCCGCGGGTGCCCTCGGGGTAGATGTTCAGCACCCGGCCGTCGCGCAGAACTTTGATCGACTGCCGGATCGCGAGCGGGTCGTACGACGTACGGTCGATCGGGATCTGGCCGATCCGGCGCAGGAACAGCCCCTGCAGGCCGCCGAACGCCTCGATCTTGCCGAGCTGATGCAGCATCCGAGGTGCGATCGCGCCGAGCAACGGCCCGTCGAGCAGGCTCAGATGGTTCGGCGTCATCAGCACCGGCCCACGCCGCGGGAACAGCTCCTCGTGGTGCACCCGCAGGTCGTACTTCCGCGCGAAATACCGGCTCGCCACCGCCCGCACCGGCACAGCGAGCCGATACGGCAGCTTCGGCAGATCCCCCGTGAACGGCAGCTCCCGCTGCCTCGTCAGCTCAGCTGTCATGGCTCCGGGGACTGGCCTCCTTGGCGAGCCGGCTGATCACGTCGATGACCTCCTCCAGGGACAGATCGGTGGAGTCGATGGTGACCGCGCCGTCCGACGCGACCTGGAAGTCGGCCACCGTCGAGTCGTCCGCGTCCCGCCGTACGATCTGGTCGCGCAACTGCTCCGCGGTCACCGACCCCACCGCCAGTTCAGCACCCCGGCGGGCCAGTCGGGCCTCCTGGTCCGCGGTCAGCAACACCTTCAACTCAGCGTCGGTCGCGACCACGGTCGCGATATCGCGCCCCTCGACCACGATCCCGCCGCTCGGCTGAGCCTCGTCGATGATCTCGCGCTGCCGCCGGATCAGCTCCTTGCGGACATCCAGGTTGGTCGCGATCTTGCTGACCCGCTCACTGATTCGCGGCTCCCGGATCGCCGCGGTCACGTCGGTCCCGTCCGCGATCACGAACTGGTTCAGCGGATCGGTGCTGAGCTCGAGCCGCAACTCCCGCGCCCGCTGCGCAACCGCCGCGGTGTCATCCAGATCCAACCCGTGCTCGATCGCCGACCACGTCACCGCCCGGTACGTCGCCCCGGTATCCAGGAACCGCAGTCCCAGCCGGTCGGCCACGCCCCGAGCGGTACTCGACTTACCGGACCCGCTCGGCCCGTCCACAGCGATGATCATGCCCCGAGAATATCCGCCGCCGAGGCTGAATCCCGCCACGCCTGCTTCACAGCGCCCGAAGGACAGGAGGTATTGGCCAAATCAGCGGACTTCAGCCGATGCCCAGGCGTGCGGGGGCATGTACGTAGCCGACATGTCCTGTCCTTAGCGCCACTCGAGCAGCCGGCTCTCGCCGAGTTCGAGATGCAGGTCGATCACTGCGGTGTCGTCGTGGAGGACCGCCCAGTGCAGCTGGGTAAGGGTCCAGTGCGCCCAGTACGCCAGCAGCACCTCCGGCTCGAGGCGTGTTTCGAGCGCGCGGTCCAGTCGCTCTATCGCTTCTGGTCGAGTGTCCGGCTGCTCGTCTCCCGGTTGGGCCGCGGCCCACGCGAGATCGAAGCGGAGCTTGACCAACGCCCAGTGCCGATCGCCGCGAAAGGCACCGAGGTTCCAGTCCACGACGCCGCTGAGCTGACCGTGGTCATCGAACAGGACGTTGGGCACGGTGAAGTCCGGATGCACCAGATCTGTTCCGGTCATTTCGTAGTCGCCGAGCTCGTGGATCCGCCTCAGCAGCCGTCGGCTTCGTGGGCTGTGTTGCTCCAGCCCACTCTCGTACAGGTGGGGCGATGGGGGCGGTACGTCGGTTCGCTCCGCGAGCAAGCCGACGAATTCGTCGGTCACCGCGAGCAGAGCATCGATCACTTCGACGTCGGTACGGCGAGCAGGTCGGCCCGGCAGGCGCTCTTGGACAACTGCGACGCCATCGGTGAGTTCGACGAATGCCTCGTGCCGGGGAACGAGTACCCCCGCAGACCGCGCCGCGCCCAGCACCTCCGCCGTTCGGGCCAGGTCTGCCATTGGAAGCGACGAACGGGTCACCACCCCGGGTCGCCCGTCAGGCCACTCGACAAAGGCCGCGCCGCCCGACTGGCCGTGGTCGGCGATCCCGACGAGCCGTAGGCCGCTGCCCATGTGGTGGTTGACTTCGGCCACCAGCTCGAGGCGCGGGTCCGCGGCCATCTAGCGGTGGACGACCCAGCCGCGGTCGGTGAGGGTTTGGGTTAGTTGGTCGTCGGAGCCGGGTTTGACGAGGAGTTCGACTTCGCCGACGGGGCGGCCGGGGCTGTGGTCGATGCGGAGGTCTTCGACGTTGGCGCCCGAGGCGGCGGCGTCGTTGAAGAGGCGGGCCAGCTGGCCGGGGCGGTCGGGGATGGTGACGAGGACGCTGACCAGCTCGATGTGCGGGGTGCCGTGCTTGCCGGGGACGCGGACGGCGCCGGAGACGCCGCGGGCCAGCACCGAGGTGAGTTCGTCGCCGGCCTCTTCTTTGCCTAGGGCAACGAGGACGCGGTCGAGTTCGTCGCGGATCTGCTCGAGCAGGCCGGTCAGGGCGGCGGAGTTGGCGGAGACGATCTGGGTCCACAGGCCTGGGTCGCCGGCGGCGATGCGGGTGACGTCGCGGACGCCTTGGCCGGACAGTTGCAGGTGTGAGTTCGGCGCGTCGACGAGGGTGCCGGCGGCCAGGGACGACATCAGTTGCGGCAGGTGGGATACCCGGGCAACCGCGAGGTCGTGGTCCTCGACGGACAGCTCGACCGTGCGTGCGCCACAGGCCTCAGCCAGGCAACGAACGAGCTCGACCGCCTCGGGCGAACTCGTCTCGTGCGGGGTGATCGCCCAGGTCGCGCCATCGAACAGATCCGCGCGCGCGGCCAACGGGCCGTTGCGCTCCGAACCTGCCATCGGGTGACTTCCGACGTACCGGCTCAGGTCCGCGGACAGGAGTCGGGCATCCGTCAGCGGCTTGGACTTTACGCTCGCCGCGTCGGTGACGACCGCATCGGTCTGCGCGAGCTGCTCGGCGATCACCGCCCCGACGTGATCCGGCGGTACGGCGACCACGACCAGCTGCGGCTCGATCTGCACGAGTCGTGATCCCGCGCCGATGCGCTCGGCCATCAGCGCGTTGTCGGGGTTCGCGTCGACGAGCTCGACCACGACACCCAACCGGGCCAGGGCGAGACCGATCGACGTACCGATCAGGCCCGCACCGACGATGCGGACCGGGCCACGGAGTTCGGTCACTGGGCGCCTGTCAGGTCGGGACGGAGCGCCGACGCACCGTGCAGGTAGACGTGCTGGATCTTGTCGCGGGAGCGCTCGGTCTCGGTGTGCACCATCATCCGGACCACCCGCGGCAGAGCATGCGGTACGTCGATCTCCTGCATGCACATCAGCGGTACGTCGGTCAGCCCGATCTGCCGGCCGGCCACGGCCGGGAACTCCGCATGCAGGTCAGGCGTGACGGTGAACAGGATGCTGATCAGATCCGCGCTGTCCAGATCGTTCGCCTCCAGGACCGCCTTCACCAGCTCGGCGGACCGCTCGAGCAGGTGCTCGCGCTCGTCCACGTCCAGCTGGGTGGCTCCCCGGATCGCCCGCACCGCCACGTCACGCCTCCTCGTCAGTTCACAACGTCTACAGCCTAGGCCAGGCCGGCCACAGGGTGGACAGCCGTCTCGGATTGGGCCTCCGCGGCGTCGACCGTCTGCTCCAGCAGCAGCGCGATCGTCATCGGCCCGACCCCGCCCGGAACCGGCGTGATCAGGCGCGCAACCTCGCTCGCCTCCTCGAAGTGAACGTCACCAACGTTGCCTTCGTTGTATCCGGCATCGACCACGACCGCCCCCGGCTTCAACCAGTCGCCGCGGACAAAGTTCGCCTTGCCGACCGCGGCGACCACGATGTCCGCCGTACGGACGATCTCGGGGAGGTTCGTGGTCCGCGAATGCGTGTAGGTGACGGTCGCGTCCGATGCCAGTAGCAACATTCCGGCCGGCTTACCGAGGATCGGGCTGCGGCCGATGACGACCGCGTGCGCGCCGCGGATCGGTACGTCGTACGCCTCGAGCAGCCGCATGATCCCGCCCGGCGTACAAGACCGGAACCCGGGCTCACCGAACGCCATCGCGGCGAACGCGTGCATGGTGACGCCGTCAACATCCTTGGCGGGGTTGATCGCCTCGAACGCGGCGCGCTCGTCGATGTGGCTGGGGACGGGGTGCTGCAGCAGGATGCCGTGCACCTCGGGGTCGTTCGAGAGGTTGGTGAGCTCGGCAACCAGCTCGTCGGTGGTGGTCGATGCTGGCAGTACGACGCTGCGCGAGCCGATCCCGGCCTTCTTGCTGCGGTTCTGCTTCATCCGCACGTACGTCGCAGAGGCGGGATCGTCGCCGACCAGCACGGTCGCTAGGCACGGCTGGATGCCGGTGGACTCGCGCAGTTTCGCGGCGCGGGCGGCGGCGTTCGTCACCATCTCGGCGGCGAGGTCGGTCCCGATCATCAGTTCGGCAGTCATGGGCGCACTCCTCTGGGCGTCAACTCAAATGCCCAGGCGCGCGGCTACCACCGCCGGATCCACCGGCAAGCCGCTCCCCGGTGGTACCCCACCTCAACGCCAGTCACGACCCACCCCCCACCCTACCCGCCTCCCCCCGCCCAAAGAGCAGCCCACCCACCTTTGTGCACACATCCCATCTTTGTGAACCCACCAGCCGTTTGCAGGCCCCAAAAACGGTTGGTGGGTTCACAAAGATGCGCTTCGTGCACAAAGAGAAGGCGACCCACCTTTGGGGGTGGGGAGAGGCGGGTGGCAGTGGCACGATACGGCGAGGGAGCGGCTGGGTTAGAGGAGGGCGGCGTGGTCGAGGGCTAGGTAGGCGGCGTCGGTGCCGGTCATGGCGCCGGGGGTTCGGAGTTCGGCGCGGAACTCGGCTACGGTCAGTTCGACTGGGACGCAGTCTTCGGCGTCATCCAGCTGCTGGGTGCCGTTGGGACGGCAGCCGCGGGCGATTGCGACGTATTTGCGGAAGGTCGAGGATGTGCCGGCCCAGGTCCAGCCGACGACCTCGAGGGTCTCGCAGGTGTAGCCCGTCTCTTCCTCGAGCTCGCGGGCGCCGCCGACCGCAGGGTCCTCGCCGGGCTCGATCAGGCCGCCTGGCAGGTTGGTGACGACGCTGTCCGGGCCTGGACGGAACATGCGGATCGTCACGATCCGGCCGTCCGGGGTCAGGGGCAGCACGGTGATGCCGCGGGCGACTCCATCCGCGGACTCCGGGCCGGTGACGTCCCAGTCGACCTCGTGGCCGTTCGGCATGCGGTACTGGCGGACCTTCACCGTTAGGAAGCGCTGGTAGGCGACCTTCTCCCCCAGGAGCTCCCAGGGCTCCGGGTCGGCGGCCCGGGATGACGCAGCCGCCACGTCGGAGGAGGTGGCGGCTGCGTCGGTGGTTCGGTCCGTCACAGGGGGCGGCTGTCGTCGGGGTCCTCGGGCGGTGCGATCGGTGCCTCGTCGTCGGCCGACGACGGCGCCGCGGACGAGGATGCCGGTGATGAGGGGGTCTCCTCAGCCGGCTCCGAAGGTGTCGCGTCCTCAACTACGGCTGCCTCGATGTCGGCGGCGGGGTGCGACTCGGACAGGATCCGGGCCAGTGTCTCCTCGGAGATGCGCTTGAACTTGCGGACCTGCGTCCGGGTCCGGTCCAGTACGGCGACCTCGAGCTGGTCCGACGTCAGTTCGCGGGGCTCGCTGCTGTCGTGGCCGAGGGCGTCGACGGCCAACCGGAGGGCTCCGGCCAGCGAGATTCCCTCCTGGTAGTGCTCGCCGACGTACTCGGCGACCTGCTCGGCCTGGCCGCCCATCACCGCATAACCCCGTACGTCGGCGATCGAGCCGTCGTACGTGAGGCGATAGATCTGGTCGTCGGCTGTGGAGGTGCCGATCTCGGCGACCAGGATCTCGACCTCGAGCGGCTTTTCACCGCCGGAGGAGAAGATCGCGCCGAGGGTCTGTGCGTACGCGTTGGCCAACGCGCGGCCGGTGACGTCGCGCCGGTCGTACGAATAGCCGCGCATGTCGGCCAGCCGGACGCCGGCGATTCGCAGGTTCTCGAACTCGTTGTAGCGGCCGACCGCGGCGAACGCCATCCGGTCGTAGATCTCGGCCACCTTGTGCAGTGCGGGTGAGCGGTTCTCGGCGACGAACAGGATGCCGTCGGCATACTGCAGCGCGATCGCGCTGCGGCCCTTGGCGATGCCCTTCCGGGCGAAGTCCGCCCGGTCGCGCATCAGCTGTTCTGGTGAGACGTAGAACGGCGTGCTCATCGAAGGTGTCGTCCTCTATCAGTCGATGGGATCAGGTCAGGGACGCCGTGGCGGGGCCGTCGGGGCGCCCGTGGCGCTGCGCCCAGGCCGCGTCGACCAGGGCGGCGACCTCGTCCTCGGGCAACCGCTGGTAGCCGTCGGCGGTGACCACACCGACCACCGGGAAGATCCGCCGCAGCATGTCCGGGCCGCCGGTCGCCGAGTCGTCGTCGGCGGCGTCGATCAGCGACTGGATCGTCACCATCGCGCAGTCGGTCGCGGACAGGTCCTCGCGGTAGAGCTTCTTCAGCGAGCCGCGGGCGAACAGCGAGCCCGAGCCGACGCTGTGGAAGTGGGTCTCCTCGTAGCGGCCGCCGGTGGCGTCGTAGGAGAAGATCCGCCCGCCCTTGCGGTCGTGGTCGTAGCCCGCGAACAGCGGCACCACGGCCAGACCCTGCATCGCCATCGCCAGGTTGCCCCGGATCAGCGCGCTCAGCCGGTTGGACTTGCCGTCCAGGCTGAGCGTGGTGCCCTCGAGCTTCTCGTAGTGCTCGAGCTCGACCTGGAACAGCCGGACCATCTCGATCCCGAACCCGGCCGATCCCGCGAACGCGACCGCCGAGTACTCATCGGCCGGGAACACCTTCTCGATGTCCCGCGAGGCGATGATGTTGCCCATCGTGGCCCGCCGGTCGCCGGCCATCACCACGCCACCCGCGAAGGTGGCCGCGACGATCGTCGTACCGTGCGGGACCTGGTCGGAGAAGTCGGCCTGCCCCAGGCTGCGCCGTCCGGGCAACAGGTCGGGCGCGTGCCCGGCCAGGAAGTCCATGAACGACGTGCCACCTGGGGTCAGGAAGGCTTCCGGCAACCGGCCGGAGGCATCAAATGTCATCGAGCGGTTCACTCCCCACCCTTTTGGACGAACCCGCGGACGAACTCCTCGGCGTTCTCCTCGAGCACCTCGTCGATCTCGTCGAGGATCGAGTCGACGTCCTCGTCGAGCCGTTCCTTGCGCTCGGCCACGTCTTCCGACGTGGTCGACTGCTCGACCTCTTCCTCGGTCGTCGAACGCTTCGGCTGCTTGTGCTGCTGCCCGCCGTCCTTCGCCATCGCACACACCTCCTAGAACCGCAGTGGAGAAGACGCCCAACCGCTTCTCCGTGCTTCTAAGAGCGACCCTACCCGGCGGCACCCCCAGTAATGGTGCGAACCAGGTCACTTGCGGTGTCGCACTGGTCCAGAAGGGCACCGACATGCGCTTTCGTGCCGCGCAGCGGGTCCAGGGTCGGGATCCGCTGCAGCGACTCCTTGCCGGGCAGATCGAAGATCACCGAGTCCCAGGAGGCGGCCGCGACCTGCGGCGCGTACTGCTGCATACAGCGGCCCCGGAAGTAGGCGCGGGTATCGGTCGGCGGGTGCGAGACCGCCATCCGGATCTCCTCGTCGGTGACGATGCGCTGCATCCGGCCGGACTTGAGCAGTTTGTAGTACAGCCCCTTGTCCGGACGAAGGTCGGCGTACTGGAGGTCGACCAGGTGCAGCTTCGGGTCGTCCCACTCCAGGCCGTCGCGGTCGCGGTAGGACTGCAGCAGTTTGTACTTCGCCACCCAGTCGAGCTGGTCGGACAGCTTCATCGGGTCGATGGCGAGCTGGTCGAGGACCGACTCCCAGCGGTGCAGCACGTCCTTGGTCTGGCGGTCCGCGTCGTCGCCGTACTTGTCCTCGACATACTTGCGGGCCTGCTCCAGGTACTCCGTCTGCAGCTGTACGGCGGTCAGCTTGCGACCGTCCTTGAGCGTCATCAGGTGTGTGCAGGTCGGGTCGTGGCTGATCTCGTGCAGCGCGGTGACCGGGCGGTCGACCCCGAGGTCGTCGGTCAGCCAGCCGTCCTCGATCATCGCGAGCACCAGTGACGTCGTACCGACCTTGAGGTACGTCGAGATCTCGGACAGGTTCGCGTCGCCGATGATCACGTGCAGCCGGCGGTAGCGGTCCGGGTTCGCGTGCGGTTCGTCGCGGGTGTTGATGATCGGTCGTTTGAGCGTCGTCTCGAGGCCGACCTCGACCTCGAAGTAGTCGGCCCGCTGGCTGATCTGGAACCCGTTCGTGCCGCCGTCCTGACCGATCCCGACCCGGCCGGCGCCGGTGACGACCTGGCGGCTGACGAAGAACGGCGTCAGGTGCCGCACGATCGAGGCGAACGGCGTCGAGCGGCGCATCAGGTAGTTCTCGTGCGACCCGTACGACGCGCCTTTGTTGTCGGTGTTGTTCTTGTACAGGTTGAGTTGCGGGGCGCCGGGGATCTGCCGGGCCTGTCGCGCGCCCTCCATGATGACGAGCTCACCGGCCTTGTCCCAGACCACCACGTCGCGCGGGTTGGTGCACTCGGGCGCGGAGTACTCGGGGTGGGCGTGGTCGACGTACAGCCGGGCGCCGTTGGTGAGGATCACGTTGGCCAGGCCGGTCTCCTCGTCGGTGAGCTGGCTGGAGTCGGCCACCTCCCGGCTCAGGTCGAAGCCGCGCGCGTCCCGCAGCGGGTGCTCCTCGTCGAAGTCCCACCGGGTCTTGCGCGCCAGTGGCTGCGTCTGGGCGTAGCCGTTCACCACCTGGCTCGAGGTCAGCATCGGGTTGGCCCCGGGCTGGCCGGGCACCGAGATGCCGAACTCGGTCTCGGTCCCCATGATCCGCCGCACACTCATAATCACGAGCCTACGCGGTCGGGTCGCCCAAAGTCGGTCTCCGTCCCGATCGTTGCGTCACTCCGGTGCGTGGATCGCCGCTTCGAGCAGTACGTCGAGCGCCCGCTGCGACGTAGTGAGCCGCTCGATCTCGGCGGCCACCCGGGCCCGCTCGGCGGTCAGCCCGTCGACCATGCCGCGGCATCCCGACAGCACCGGCTCGGCCGGATCACCCTGCACGCAGTTCAGCACGCCGGCGATCATCGCGGTCGGGAGGCCGGCCGCGAGCAGACTGCGGATGTGCCCGACGACGTTCGGCGCCTGGTCGCAGTACTCGCGGTATCCGTTGGTCTGGCGTACCGGCTCGAGCAGGCCCTGCTGCTCGTAGTACCGGAGCAGTCTTCGGCTCACACCGGTGCGCTCCGACAGCTCTCCGATCAGCAATGCCCACTCCTCGCCTCTTGACCTTGACACCGGTGTGACGGCCTACGGTCCCGGTGATCGATGTCAACGCAGCGGGAGGAACGAACATGCCGGGAGTTGTGGTGATCGGTGCCGGACCGGGGATCGGCCAGGCGGTCGGACGCCGGTTCGCGCGGGAAGGCTGGCCGGTCGCACTGATCGCGCGGCGGCAGCCAGTGGCCGCCTGGGCGACGCTGACGCTGGCTGCCGACAGCACTGACGAGTCGGCGTTGCGGGGCGCGCTGGACAAGGTTGTCGCCGAGCTGGGGACACCTGACGTCGTGGTCTACAACGCCGCGAAGATCGCGGCCGACCGGATCGGTGAACTGACACTGCGCGAGCAGTACGACGCCTGGGCGGTCAACGTCGGCGGTGCGATCACAGCCGCGGCACATGTCGCGCCGGCGATGGCGGCGAATGGCGGTGGCTCGTTTCTGATCACCGGCGGGATGCCGGAGACCAAGCCGGACTACGTGAGCCTCTCACTCGGTAAGGCGGGTGTCCGGGCGCTGGTGAGCCTCCTCGACCAGACCTACGGCGCCGACGGCCTACACGCCGCCTCAGTGACCGTCTACGGCTCGGTGGCACCCGGTACGGCGTTCGACCCGGATCGCATCGCTGAGGCGTACTGGACTCTGCACCAGCAGCCGCGGGACCAGTGGGAACAGGAGGTGCACTACACCGGCATCATGTGAGGCATGGATGAACTGGTGGCACTCGTCGACGCGGACGGCGTGGTCTGCGGGTCGGCACCCCGCTCGGTGATGCGCCGCGACAACCTGCGGCACTCGGCGACCGGCGTACTGGTCCGCAACTCCGCCGGTGACATCTACGTGCACCGTCGGACGCCGACCAAGGACGTGTATCCGGCCTGCTACGACTTCATGGCAGGTGGCGTGATCGATGCCGGCGAGGACCCGTACGACGCGGTGGTCCGTGAGCTGGCCGAGGAGCTGGGGATCACCGGTGCCGAGCTGACGAAGCTCCCCGAAGGCGACTACGCCGACGAGTTCACCAACTACCACGCCTACCTCTACACGTGCGTCTGGGACGGTCCGGTCGTCCACCAGCCCGAAGAGGTCGCCTGGGGCGCCTGGATGACCCCTGCAGAGCTTGTACGGCGTCTGGACGAGTGGACCTTCGTTCCGGACACCTCGGCGCTCCTGGGCGCGTACATCCGCAGTCTGGCCTGACCCGGATCCGATGCAACCATCGGCAGGACCACCGGTCATAGACCGGTGTGACCAACATCCTGATCGACGAGACGGAGCCCGTGGTGACATCACCGGCCTCGGATCACGAGCTGTGGGACCGGCTGCGCACGGGCGACCATCAGGCGCTCGGTGAGCTGTTCGACCGGCATGCGGACGCTGTGCACGCGTTCGCGTTCCGGCGGACCGCTTCCTGGAGCACTGCCGAGGACGTCGTCCAGTCCACATTCCTGAACACCTGGCGCCGCTTCCAGCGCAATCCCCCAGGCCCGTTGACCGTGCCGAGCGCGCTCGGCTGGCTGCTGGTCGTCGCCCGCAACGAGTGCCGCACACTCGCCCGTACGGCGGCCCGCATCCGCAACCTGGTCGACCGCCTGCCGGCTCCCGAACCAGCGACCGATCACCTGGCCGACGTGGATCGTCGCCTCGACGACGAACGCCGGATGTCCGCGATCCGCAGGGCAGTCGACCGGCTCCCCCGGCATGAGCGCGAAACGCTCGAACTCGTCGTGTGGGCCGGTCTGACGCAGACCGAGGCCGCGGACGCGCTCGGCGTACCGGTGGGGACCGTCAAGGCCCGCCTGCACCGCGCGCGCCGGCGCTTCCCCGACCTCGTGTCCAGTGACTTCCTCCAGGAGCCCTCATGAGCACCGACCTCGAACCACCGACCGTCCCGCCGCTGTCGCCTGACCAGCACGACCGGCTACGCCGCCAGCTGATGCAGAAGACTCGCCCCGCAGTACGGCGTACTCGGGCGTGGGCAGCTCCGCTCGTCGCGGTCGGCACCGTCGCGGCGATCGTCGCGGGCACGATCACCGTCGTCCAGCATCCCCGCACCGAGCAGGACCCGGCCGCCAGCCCGTCGCCGAGTCAAAAGGTCGAGTCGAGCAAGCTCCCAACCAGCGTCAAACCGCCGCAGTCGGCCATCATCTTGCCGTTCCCGGACGATGTCGACCTCGGTCCGGTGTCGGCGGCCGACGCTGCCGAGGCGGCCAAGTCGTGTCACGTGCCGGGCGGCGGCCCCGGCGCGCTGAACGTGCTGTGGTCCCGGCGACTGAAGGGTGCCGCACCGGGCAGCAGTTTCATCCACCTGGTGGTGCAGGGCGCAGAACGCTCGACCGGGCCGTACAGCCAGGTGCTGGCTGTCTGCCAGCAGGGCATCGGGGTCTACATGATTCAGGACAGCTACTGGACCAAGGCAGCCACGTCCAAGCGAGCGGTGGAAGCCTTCGTCGGCAGCAGCTGGAGTACTCAGCCCACGAGGATGTACTTCCAGCACTGGACGATGTACTGGGCCCGCAAGGACGTCGCGCGGATCGAATCACGCTACGTGTGGCCGGGCGGGTCCAGCGCCTGGATCAAGGGCGTGGTCGACGGCCATTTCGCGTACACCGACAGCCGGGGGATCCCGGTCGGCAAGAAGCCGTTCAACCCGACCGAACAGATCCGCGCGTACGACGCTCAGGGTCGACCGGTACCGATCTAGTACCGGCGGCGGCTCACCGAGCGGGCGAGGTTGATCCCGACCAGACCCGCCCAGCTGACCACGACGCCGAACGGCCCGATCATGTCGGCGGCGATCGCGGTGATCGGGATCGCCGCGACGATCGAGATGATCGCCAGTGCCAGGCCACCCGGGTCGCGTTCGCGGCTCGGGTGCGCCGGCGGTTGCGGCGCCTGGACCGGTTGCGGCAGGGTGGCGCGGCGCTGCGCGTCGAGCCGTTCCAGGAAGCCTTCGATGATCTCGGCTTCGTACTCCGGCCCCAGCTCCTGCCGCGCGGCCACCGCCGCCCGCAGGTCCTTGCGCACATCGTCGGTCGCCATACCGCTCACCGTAGGACCGCGAGCGCCGTACAGGTATCCGGGGAAACCCCGACCCGTCCCCCTCCCCACCTTGGCACCCACCCGCCCAAAGGTGGGTCGCCGTGTCTTTGTGCACCAACCCCAACTTTGAGAACCCACCAACCACTTCTGAGGCCCGGAAATGGTCGGTGGATACCCAAAGATGAGCTCCGTGCACAAAGAGAAGCCGACCCACCTTTGGGCGGTTCGCGGGCACGGCGCGGGCGGTGGCCCGGGGTGGCGAGAGCGTGCGAACGCCCTGGCGCCAGTGTCGGTGCCAGGGCGTTCGGGGTGCGGTTACAGGTACTGACCGGTGTTCGTGGCCGTGTCGATGGAGCGGCCGGGCTCGGTGCCCTGCTTGCCGGAGATGAGTGTGCGGATGTAGACGATCCGCTCGCCCTTCTTGCCGGAGATCCGGGCCCAGTCGTCCGGGTTGGTCGTGTTCGGGAGGTCTTCGTTCTCCTTGAACTCATCGACACACGCCTGCAGCAGGTGCTGCACCCGCAGACCCTTCTGGTTCTCGTCCAGGTAGGCCTTGATCGCCATCTTCTTGGCCCGGTCGACGATGTTCTGGATCATCGCGCCCGAGTTGAAGTCCTTGAAGTACAGGACCTCCTTGTCACCGTTGGCATACGTCACTTCGAGGAACCGGTTCTCGTCGGCCTCGGTGTACATCCGCTCGACGGTGCGCTGGATCATCCCGCCCACGCACGAGGCCTTGTCGCCGCCGAACTCACTGAGGTCGTCGGCGTGCAGCGGCAGCGTGGTGGTCAGGTACTTCGAGAAGATGTCCCGGGCCGCCTCGGCGTCGGGGCGCTCGATCTTGATCTTCACGTCCAGCCGGCCCGGCCGCAGGATCGCCGGGTCGATCATGTCCTCGCGGTTCGAGGCGCCGATGACCAGGACGTTCTCCAGGCCTTCGACACCGTCGATCTCGCTGAGCAGCTGCGGGACGATGGTGTTCTCGACGTCGGAGGACACCCCGGATCCGCGGGTGCGGAACAGCGAGTCCATCTCGTCGAAGAACACGATCACCGGCATCCCTTCGGATGCCTTCTCCCGGGCGCGCTGGAAGACCAGGCGGATGTGCCGCTCGGTCTCACCGACGTACTTGTTCAGCAGCTCGGGACCCTTGATGTTCAGGAAGAACGACTTCTGTTCCGCCACGCCGGTCCGCTCGGCGACCTTCTTGGCCAGCGAGTTCGCCACCGCTTTCGCGATCAGGGTCTTGCCGCAGCCGGGTGGGCCGTAGAGCAGGACGCCCTTCGGCGGCTTCAGCTCGTGCTCGAGGAACAGGTCCTTGTGCAGGTACGGCAGCTCGACCGCGTCCCGGATCTGCTCGATCTGGCCGGCCAGGCCCCCGATCTGGGTGTAGTCGATGTCCGGGACCTCTTCGAGCACCAGCTCCTCGACCTCGGACTTCGGGATCTTCTCGTAGACATAGCCGGAGCGGGGCTCCAGCAACAGCGAGTCGCCGGTGCGCAGCGCGATGTCGAGCAGCGGCGAGGCGAGCCGGACGACCCGTTCCTCGTCGGCCTGCGCGATCACCAGTGCCCGCTCGCCGTCGGCCAGCAGTTCCTTCAGCATCACCACGTCGCCCACGACCTCGAAGTCGCAGGCCTCGACCACGTTCAGCGCCTCGTTCAGCATCAGTTCCTGGCCGAGCTTCAGCGCGTCCAGGTCGATCGACGGGCTGGCCGCCACCCGGAGCTTGCGGCCCCCGGTGAACACGTCCAGCGTGTCGTCGTCGTTGCGGCCGAGGAAGGTGCCGAATCCGGAGGGCGGTTGGGCCAGCCGGTCGACCTCCTCCTTCAGGGCGATGATCTTCTCTCGCGCCTCCCGCAGCGTGTCGGCCAGCCGCTCGTTCTGAGCGGTGACACTCGCCAGGGAGGCCTGTGTTTCGGACAGCCTGCTTTCGAGCGACCGGCTGTCAGCCGGGTGCTCCAACAACCGACGCCGCAACGCTGCGACCTCGGCCTCCAGGTACCGGACCTGGTTACGCAGCTCTGCCGCGGTAGGACTCTCGTCTCCAGCCACGATCATCACCTCACCATGTGGGGCTCGACCCTATGGACCTTACCCAGAAAACCTCGCCGGGCAAGCTGAATCCCATCACGTGTCGGTTGCGGATGAACCTGTTGCTTTCGGCACATCTTCAGTTCCGTCGCCGCGACGGGGGCCTTGGTAGTCGTCGCCGTACGCGCCCGGTGCCGGCCGGCGCTTCTTCCGGGGTGCCTGAACCCCGTGCGCCATCCGTCGGGCGGTGACCAGAAAGGCGGTGTGACCTTGCATCCGGTGTCCCGGACGAACCGCCAGACCCTCCACGTGCCAGTCTCGCACGAGAGACTCCCACGCGCGCGGCTCGGTGAATTCGCCGTGTGCCCGCAGCGTCTCGACAACCCGGCTCAATTGGGTCGTGGTGGCGACGTACGCGCAGAACACCCCTCCCGGGCTCAGGGCACCGGCCGCGGCGTCCACGCACTCCCAGGGGGCCAGCATGTCCAGGATGATCCGGTCGACGTCGGTCTCGTCCAGCTTCTCGACCAGGTCACCGACCTCGAGCCTCCAGGCCGGGTGCTCGCCGCCGAAGAAGCCGGTCACGTTCTTCCGCGCGACCTCGGCGAAATCCTCGCGCCGCTCGAACGAGATGACCTGACCGTGGATGCCGACAGCCCGCAGCAGCGCAGTCGTCAGCGCGCCGGATCCGGCACCGGCCTCGACCACCTTCGCGCCCGGGAAGATATCGGCCATCGTGACGATCTGCGCGGTGTCCTTCGGGTAGATCACCGCGGCACCGCGCGGCATCGACACCGAGTAGTCGGCCATCAGCGGCCGCAGGGCGAGGTACTCGACGCCGCCCTTGGAGCGGATCACGACCGCGTCCGGGCCGTCGATCAGCTCGTCGTGCTCGATCCCGCCCTTGGTGGTGTGGAAGATCTTCCCGCGCTCCAGGAACACCGAGTGCCGGCGGCCCTTGGAGTCTTGGAGGGTGATCCACTCCCCCGCCTGCAGGGGGCCGTGATGGACCCCGGAGTACGCCTGGTCGGGAAAGTCGCGCAAGTCAGCCATAAGGCGCTCACCTTAACTTTCCGTGACCCGCCCGCCGTCAGGGAGGTGGTCAGCGACCGCGGAAGGCCTGTTCGATATCGGCCGTCGCCAGTACGCCGTACACGCTGCCGGCCGCGTCGAGGACCAGGTACTCCGAGGCGGGGTGCTCGCGGATCGTCTTCAGGATCTCTTCGCCGGTGTCGTTGACCCCGATGATGTGGCCCGCGCCGATCCGGGTGGAAACCTCGCTCACCGTGGTCCACGGCCGCTGGTTCGCCGCAACCGCGGCGACCGCGCTCTCCGACACCAGCGCATGCGGCTTGCCGTCGCCGTCGATCACCACGACCGCCCCGGCGTGCGCTTCGCCGGCCATCCGGACCGCTTCGGAGATCGGCGTACCGGAGTGCACCGCGATCGCGCGGCGGGCCATCGTGCGCACCTGCAGGGTGGGCAGCTTCTGCCGCAGGCGGGCCTGCATCAGCTGGGAGGTCGAACCCATGTACAGGAAGAAGCCGACCGCGAGGGCGATCAGGAAGTCGATCAGCGTCGGTTGCCGACCGAAGGCCCGCTCGAGGATGACCGGCGCGGCCAGCACCAGGATCGCCAGGATCCGGCCGCCCCAGGCGGCCACGATGGTGCCGGTGTGCATATTGCCGGTGATCTTCCAGACCAGTGCCCGCGCGACCCAGCCGCCGTCCAGCGGCAGGCCGGGCAGCAGGTTGGTGACACCGACGATCAGGTTCGCGACGGCCAGCTGCCACAGCGCGATATAGGCGACACCGTCGTCGACGGCTCGCGATCCGAAATAGGCCAGCCCGCCGACCGCCAGCGAGGCGATCGGACCGACCACCGAGACCGCGAACTCCTCGAACGGCGTCTTCCGCTCGCCCTCGATATGGGTCCCGGCGGCGAAGAAACCGAGGTTGATCTCCGACACGCCGATCCCGAACCGCAGGGCCATCAGCGCGTGCGCGAGCTCGTGCACCAGGATCGACAGCGTGAACGCGACCACGAAGGCGAACGACGCGACATAGCGCCAGGCGCCGATCTGCGGGAACTGCTGCCCGATCACCGCGGAGAACCCGAACGCCAGCAGCATCGCCACCGGCAGCCAGGTGAACCGCATGGTCAGCCGGATCCCGCGGACACGACCGAGAACCCAGGTACCGGGCGGCGGTGGGCCGACCGACTGGGCGGGGTTCTGAGGATCACGCTGTTCGGACATCACCCCAACGCTACTGGTCGAGCGGTAACAACCTGCTATTCACCCGGCTCAAACGCCCACATCGAGTTTCGCCGTGTACCCGTTCACCGCGTCTCCGGAGACCGCCGCGAGCTGATGTACGCCGTCGTCGTCGCCGAACACGTTGTCGTCGGCAAGCGACGTACGGCGCATGTTCTCCGCACTCCCGTCGTAGCCGTCGGTGCCGTAGACGGCGTTGCAGACGTTCTCGGGGAACGCGAGTTGCGAGGTCGCGCTGATCTTCCCGGCGGCGGTCGCGTCGGACAGGCTGGCGTAGACCTCGAAGTGGATGTGCGGCCAGCGGCCTGTGTACGCGGCCGGGAAGATCGTCGTGAACTTCACCTTGCCGTCGGCGTCGGTGGCCTGGACGCCGCGCAGGTAGTTCTCGTTGGTCGCGCCCTCGGAGTAGAGCGAGTAGCGGCCTTGTGCGTCGCAGTGCCAGATATAGACCGCCGCACCGGACAGCGGGGTGTCCTTGTCCGCGTCCAGGATGGTCAGCTCGACAGTCAGCGGTACGCCGGTCGCTGTGCCGGAGGCGGAGCCGAACGACTTGGTGATGTCGCTGCGGACGATGCCGGACTCGGTGAGCACGTTCGGCCCGTTGGATCCGTCACCCGGATAGGGGCCGGCGGTCTCGGCCGGAATCTCGTCGACGCCGGCGGTCGAGGTGGATGGAGTGGTCGAGGTCGACCCTGTCGCCGATGGCGTGCTCGCCGTCGACGGTGTCGAGTCGGGCGAACAGCCCGCGAGGGCGACCAGACCGGCACCGGCGAACAGGCTCAGGACCTTCCGCCGGCGCAGGGTGCCGAGGTCGTATTCCAGGCCGAGATCGTGCTCACGTGGTGCCTCATTATTGGGAGCTAGCATGAGTCCAGCTTGGCAACGCTGACCGGAAGTTGGCCGAAAGTCTCCTGGGAATTCCCTGGGAGCCTTTGAGCCCTTCTGACCGAAAGTGTCGATGGCCTCGCCTAGGGTTTCGGTATGAGTGTTGCGGCCGAGGTACCAGTCAGCGGGCATCCGCGGGGAGCGCTGTCTCCGTCGCGGGCGGCCGATTTCATGAGCTGCCCGCTGAAGTACCGGTTCCGGGTCGTCGACCGGCTGCCCGAGAAACCCTCGTCCGCGGCCGTCCGGGGCACGGTCGTGCACGGGGTGCTGGAGCGGTTGTTCGATCTCCCCCGCGGTCAGCGGACGCTGGAGCAGGCCGCCGAGATGCTCGAGCCGCAGTGGCAGCAGGTGCTGGCCGACGAGCCCGAGGTGGCCAGCCTGTTCGCCGAGGACGCGAGCGGTGAGGAGCTGGCGAGCTGGCTGGCCGAGGCGCACAAACTCCTCGGCAAGTACTTCACCCTCGAGGACCCGAATGCCTTGGAGCCCGCCGAGCGCGAGCTCTACGTCGAGACCGAGCTCGAGTCCGGCCTGGTACTGCGGGGCTATGTCGACCGTCTCGATGTCGCGCCGACCGGTGAGATCCGGGTGGTCGACTACAAGACCGGCCGGTCGCCGTCGGAGTTCTTCGAGGCCAAGGCCTTGTTCCAGATGAAGTTCTACGCGCTGGTGCTGTGGCGGCTGCGCGGCGTCGTACCGGCGATGTTGCAGCTGGTCTACCTGGGCAACGGTGAGATCGTCCGCTACATCCCGGACGAGGCCGATCTGCGGGCCTGTGAGCGGAAGGTCGGCGCGCTGTGGACGGCGATCAGCCGCGCGCTGGAGTCCGGCGACTGGCGTCCGAGCCCGGGTCCCCTCTGCGACTGGTGCGACTACAAATCCCTCTGCCCCTCCTGGGGCGGCACCCCACCGCCCCTGCCACAACGAAGTGTCGAGGAGGTCGTGGTCGAGTCCGCCGGTGTCGACCTGGTCGGCGTCGACGGCTGAGAAGGAACCTCTGGTAGATAGCGTTCGTCGCATGAGCGTGGAACTGACACCTGCTGTCCGGGCGATCGGCGTGACCAAGCGGTACGGCGTGGGCCAGACGCAGGTCGATGCGTTGGTGGACCTCACCGCGGACTTCGGCAAGGGCCGGTTCACCGCGATCATGGGCCCTTCGGGGTCGGGCAAGTCGACGCTGCTGCATTGTCTGGCCGGTCTGGATCAGCCGACGGCCGGGCAGGTGTGGGTCGGTGATATCGAGCTGAGCCGGCTACCCGAAAAACAGCTGACGCATCTGCGCCGGGACCGGATCGGGTTCGTGTTCCAGGCGTTCAACCTGGTCCCGACGCTGACGGCGTACGAGAACATCACGCTGCCGCTCGACCTGGCCGGCCGCACGCCGGACCGGGACTGGCTGCGGACGGTGATCGACACGATCGGGCTGACCGACCGCCTCAAGCACAAGCCGTCGGAGCTGTCCGGCGGTCAGCAGCAGCGGGTCGCCTGTGCCCGTGCGCTGGCCTCGCGGCCCGAGGTGGTCTTCGCCGACGAGCCGACCGGCAACCTCGACTCACAGTCGTCGGCCGATGTGCTCGGCTTCCTGCACCGGTCGGTGCGTGAGTTCGGGCAGACCGTGGTCATGGTCACCCACGATCCGACCGCGGCGTCGTACGCGGATCGGGTGTTGTTCCTGGCCGACGGCCAGTTGCGTTCGGAGCTGCTCGACCCGACCGCCGAGACCGTCCTCGACACGATGAAGAGTCTCGACCCGGCCGTGGCCGGCTGATGCTGAAGATCGGTCTGCGCTCGGTTCTGGCGCACCGACTGCGGTTCGTGCTCTGCACGGTCGCGGTCGTGCTCGGGATCGCGTTCGTCGGTGGTGCGATGGTCTTCACCGACACTCTCTCGACAGCCCTGAAGAAGCAGTACGCCGGCAGTACGGCGGACATCACCATCACGCCCGTGGATCCGGTCGAGGCGCGCACCGGCCCACCGGCGACCCTCGCGGCCGCGGTCGTCGGCCAGGTCGCCGCGGTTCCCGGAGTGACCGACGCCGACGCGCAACTGCTGGTCAGCGACGTGCAGATCCGCAAACCTGACGGCACCCCGATCGACACGTACGGTCTCCCGACGTACGGCGCGGGCTGGCCGCACGCCGTACGGACCTCGCCGTTCCGGCTGATCGACGGCAAACAACCCTGGGGTACGGCGGAGCTCGGGCTGGACGAGTCGACCGCGTCGAAGGCCGGTTACGGCATCGGCGATCAGGTCCGCATCGTCACCGCGACCCGCCCCGTGACGGCCACCCTGACCGCGATCACCACACCTGCCCAAGCGGGCCCGGCCGCGGGTGCACCGCTGGTCACGTTCGACCCCGCGACCGCTCAGCTCGTCCTGCTCGGCAAGCCCGGCTGGACGTCGATCGCCGTCGCGCTGAAGCCCGGCGCCGATACCGAACAGGTCCGGACGGCGATCGCGAAGACCGTCGGTGACACGTTCAAGGTGCGGACCGCGGCGCAGGTCGAGGCCGATGGCGAGACCGCGCTCGACACGACGTTCGGCGGGTTCAGTTCGATCTTGCTGATGTTCGCCGGGCTCGCGCTGTTCGTCGGCGCGTTCCTGATCGTCAACACGTTCGCGATGCAGGTCGCGCAGCGGTCCCGCGAGCTCGCGATGCTGCGCGCGATCGGTGCGTCGCGCGGCCAGGTCACCGGCTCGGTCCTCGCGGAAGCGCTCGTGATCGGGCTGATCGGTTCGACCCTCGGTCTGCTGCTCGGCATCGGAGTTGCCGCCGGGATCACCTTCGCCTATGAGGGGCTCGGTGCCGCGATCCCGAGCGCCGGTCTGCAGATCAGCCCGGCGACGATCATCGCCTGCTACGTGCTCGGTGCCCTGCTCACCGTGGCCGCCGCCTACCCAGCCGCCCGCCGCGCCGGCCGCCTGCCACCGATGGCCGCGCTGCGCGACGGCGCGACGATCCCGGAGCGTTCGTTGCTGCTCCGGTTGCTGGGTGGCGCGTTCCTCCTGCTGATGGCGCTGGTGCTCTACCTGATCGGCGACTACGCCAGTGGAATGCCGGGCGCGGTCCTGATCGGGCTCGCGTCGGCGATGGCCCTGCTCGGCATCGTCATGACCAGTCCCCTGGTGAGCCGGTACGTCGTGCGCGGGCTGATGGCGCCGTTCGGCCGCAAGGCCCCGGTGACGCTCGGCCGTCGCAACGCCGAACGCAACCCACGCCGTACGTCGGCCACCGCGTCGGCGCTGATGATCTCGGTCGCGCTGATCAGCGGGCTGGTGGTGATCGGTTCGTCGGCCAAGGCGTCGATCGACGCGAATGTCGCGGCCGCGATCGGTACCTCCGACCTGGTGGTGAGTTCGTCCGATCCGGACACCTTCAGTCCGCAGGTCGCCGACCGGATCCGCGGGGTCGGTGGGATCGCGGGTGTCCATCAGGTCCGGCAGCAGGACGGCAAGGTCGGCGATCTGCCGGTCAAGGTGACCGGGGTCGGCGACGGGACCCTGGACGGCCCGATCACGGTCGCCCTCGATTCCGGTTCGTTCGACGGCCTCGCGAGCGGCCAAGCCGTCGTACCGCGGACGATGGCCAGGTCCCTCCACGTCTCCGTCGGCCAAACCATCAGCCTAGTCACCGCGTCCGGCAAACACAGTCTGACCGTGGCCGGCATCCTCGCCCCGAACCGTCAGCTCAACGCGGTCGTGATCTCACTGGCGACGTACGAAAAGCTCGGCGGCGCCCCGGCCGACTCACTGCTGTACGTCGATGTTGCCGACGGCACCAGTACCGCCCAGGCCAGTACGGCGATTCTGGAGGGCCTGAAGGACTATCCGTCGATCCAGGTCCGCGATCAGCAGGCGTACGCCGCTCAGGCGCGTGGTCCGGTGGATGCGGTGACGACGGTGATCGGGATGCTGCTGGCGCTGGCGATCCTGATCGCGATCCTCGGCATCGTGAACACGCTCGCTCTCGGCGTCGTCGAACGGACGCGGGAGATCGGTCTGCTCCGGGCGATCGGGATGGACCGACCGCAGCTGCGCCGGATGCTGCGGGTCGAGTCGATCGCGGTCACGCTGCTCGGCGCGCTGCTCGGTCTCGCGGTCGGTGTGCTGACCGCGGCCGCGATCCAGGGCGTGCTCGTCGACGACGGCCTCAGCGAACTCGACATCCCGGTGCTTCAGCTGGTCGGCGCAGTTCTCGTGTCCGGGGTGATCGGCGTACTCGCTGCGGTCTGGCCGTCACGCCGTGCAGCGCGGCTCAACGTCCTGCAAGCCATCGCGACCGAGTAGCAGCCAGACGCTGCTTTGACCGGTAGCCTGCGGGGGTGCCGGGCAGCGTGCAGTCGATCGAGCGGGCCGCGGCCGTGCTCCGGCTGCTGGCGGCCGCACCCGACGGGCTCGGGGTCGGCGATGTCGGCAATGCGCTCGGTCTGGCCAAGACGACCGTGCACGGCATCCTCCGGACGCTGCATCAGGTCGGCTTCGTCGAACAGGACCGCAGCGGCGCGCACTACCACCTGAGCGACGCCTTCGGCCGGCTCGGCGAGAGCTACCTGGACCCGAACGAGTTGCGCAGCCGCGCGATCAACTGGGCCGATTCACTGGCTGCCCGCAGCGGCGAGGTGGTTCGCGTCGGCCGGCTCGTCGAGAGCAAGGTCGTCGTCGTCCACCACGTCTTCCGGCCTGACGACAGCGACCAGGACCTCGACGTCGGTACGACGTTGCCGCCGCACGCGACCGCGTTGGGCAAGGCCGTGCTCGCCTACGACGCGAGTGGCGCCGGCCGGCCGAAGCGCCTTGAAGCGTTCACCACCCGAACCGTGACCGACCCGGCGCGGCTGGCCGAGGAACTGGCGACGGTCCGCGGCCGCGGCTGGGCGGGCGAGTTCGAGGAGCACACGATCGAGTCCGCGGGGATCGCCGCGCCGATTCGCGGACTCGGCGGGCTGGTCGTCGGCGCGGTCGGCCTGACCGGCCGGATCGAACGCATCTGCGACAGCCGCCTGCGCCACCGCACCGACCTCGTCACCATGGTCCGCGCCACCGCAGAAGCCATCGCGCGAGACCTCCGAGGCGACGCCTGATGCACCCCAACCTCACGCGCCGCTCCCGGCTCCCCCACCTCCCCTCGAACCGCGGTTGGACGAACCGCCTCGCGAGAGGGTCGGAGCATGGCTGAGCAGTACGTCGCCGCTGTCGACCAGGGCACGAACTCGACCCGCTGCATCCTCTTCGACCGGCGCGGGCGACTCGTGTCGGTGGCGCAGCGCGAACACCGGCAGGTCTTCCCCAAACCGGGTTGGGTGGAGCACGATGCCGCCGAAATCTGGCGGAACGTGACCCGCGTCGTACCGGCTGCTCTTCGGCAGATCGGCGCGATGCCGAGCCAGATCGTTGCCATCGGCATCACCAATCAGCGCGAGACCAGCCTGCTCTGGGATCGGGCGACCGGTCGCCCGATCGGTAATGCCGTGGTCTGGCAGGACACCCGGACCGACCGGCTGGTGACCGAACTCGCGGGTGACGAGGGCCCGGACCGGTTCGCGGATCTGTGCGGTCTGCCGTTGAACACCTACTTCTCCGCGCCGCGTTTGAAATGGATGCTCGACCACACTCCTGGACTGCGGGCTCGCGCCGAGCGTGGCGAGGTGCTGTTCGGCACCATGGAGACCTGGCTGATCTGGAACTTCACCGGCGGCGCGAACGGCGGGCTGCACGTCACCGACGTGACGAACGCGAGCCGGACCATGCTGATGAACATCGCCAGCCTCGAATGGGACGACGAGCTGCTCGCGGCCTTCGACGTACCGCGGGCCGTGCTGCCGGAGATCCGGCCGTCGTCCGGAGTGTTCGCGACCGCGACCGAGGTGCTGCCCGGTGTCCGGATCGGCGCCGCGCTCGGTGATCAGCAGGCTGCGCTGTTCGGGCAGACGTGTTTCAGTGCGGGTGAGGCGAAGTGCACCTACGGCACCGGCTCGTTCCTGTTGCTGCACACCGGCCAGGAGATCGTCCGGTCCAAGCACGGCATGCTGACGACGGTCGCCTACCAGATCGGCGACGAGCCCGCGTCGTACGCGCTCGAAGGCTCGATGGCGGTCACGGGTTCACTCGTGCAGTGGTTCCGGGACGGCCTCGGCCTGATCCACACCGCGGCCGAGATCGAGACGCTGGCCCGGACCGTCGACGACAACGGCGGCGCCTACATCGTCCCGGCCTTCTCCGGTCTGTTCGCCCCGCACTGGCGCAGCGAGGCCCGCGGCGTCATCGCCGGCCTGACCGGCTACATCACCAAGGGCCACCTGGCCCGCGCGGTCCTCGAAGCCACCGGTTTCCAGACCCTCGAGGTCGTCGACGCGATGAACGCCGACTCCGGGATCGCGCTCACCGCGCTCAAGGTCGACGGCGGCATGACCGCGAACAATCTGCTCATGCAGTTCCTCGCCGATCTGCTCGACGTACGGGTCGTCCGGCCGATGGTGACCGAGACCGTGTCGCTCGGCGCCGCGTACGCCGCCGGTCTGGCCGTCGGCTACTGGCCCGACCTCGAAGGCCTGCGCTCCAACTGGCATCGCGCCGGCCAATGGCTGCCGAACATGGACCCCACCCGGCGCGCCACCGAGTACGCGAACTGGCAGGCGGCGGTACAGCGCACGTTCAATTGGATTCGCCCCGGCCAGTGATTTCGCAAGCCTTTCCAGGGTGATCGAAGAGCGGTAATCGTGATGTGACATTCAAACGCTTGATACAGAGCTGCGCCTAAGGTCCCGGGGAATGCACATCAACTCGGGAGGAAATGAAATGTCTTCGGTAACCAGAGTTCTGGCGGTCGCTGCACTCGCGGTGTCGTCGATGGGTGTGGCGCCAGTGCTGGCGCAGGCTTCGGCGGACGGGACACAGGCGTTGAAGATCACCCGGATCAAGTGTCACCAGCAGGAGGACAACACCGGTGCGGACGACATTTATCTGACCGTCGACGGCACCGTTATCATGAATTCGGTTCAGTTCACCAACGGCGACGACAAGGACATTGCCGATATTCCGATCGAGCCGGGCAAGGTGCTCACGGTGATGGAAGGCGATTTCCCGGACGACGACGACAACCTCGGCGCCAAGCGCATCAACGGCGCCGGCACGTATGAATTCACCGACGACGGCGCGCACTACACCGTGACGGTCGGCTGACCTGACGTGGGCGGGGAGGCGACTCCCCGCCCGCGCTCACGCGTGCCAGGTGTAGATCGGGCGCTCGTAGGCCAGCTGCAGTCCCTGGCGTTCCATGTTCGCCAGGGAGGAGTTGTGCTCGTCCGAGCCCGGCTTCTCCGTTTCGGAGGAGGCCCAGCGGCAGCCGGCGGCGTACGCGTCCTCCAGCCGTCGCGCTTGGAGCGCGGACTGCGCACCACGACCCCGGTACGACGGCAATGTCGCGTCGCTGACCAGTTCCGCGACGTCACCGACGACGCACAGTGCCGCACCGGCGACCATCGTGTCGCCGTCCCAGGCGCCGTACGCGGTCACCTCGGGCATCTGGGTGAACGAGTGGAACAGCGCCGATTGTGAGCCGTCCTCGTCGGGCATCTCGAAGCCCTCGATCTGGATCGCGGTCCACGTGGCCGCGTCATCCGGACCGATCGGGCCGATCCGCAGATCGGTCTCGACCGGCTTGACCGGACTCGCTTCCCGGACGGTCTTCATCAACGTCCCACCCGCCGTCAGCCCATGCTCGGCGCAGATCTGCGCCCAGTCCTCCGGCAGCACCTCGGGTGCGAGGTGAAAGTTCATCACGTCGCCGCCGGCGGCTCGGGCGAAGTCGATGACCTCGCCGATCAGCGCGCTGTCGATCGGCCGGTCGAACCCCAGCCCGTGCGCCTGCGACCAGTACTGCGTCGGGTCGTTGCTCAGCGCCAGCACCACACCCCGATCGAAGCGCTGGACCTTGAGGCCCAGCAGCTCGACGACGTCCGGCGGACACTGCGACAGCGCCCAGTACATCTCCGCTTCGCCCAGCTCCAACCGCTCAGTCAGACCCATACGGGATACTGTAGCCGGGAGCAACAACAGTGCCCCCCGGCAGCAGTGTTACGCCGGTGACACGATGTCCGGCGCCTCCAGACGGACCTTGTCGGCGGACTCGTCGTCGGGCTGGTCCTGCGAGGCGCGCTCGGACTCGACGCGTCGCACGTAGAACGACACCTCGCGCTCGATCGCCTTCTCGTCCCAGCCGAGAATCGGAGCCATCAGCCGGGCTGCGGCTTCGGCGGCGCCGACTCCGCGGTCCCAGGCTTCGATCGAGATCCGGGTCCGCCGGGCCAGTACGTCGTCCAGGTGCCGCGCGCCTTCGGCCTTTGCGCCGTACACGATCTCGGCCTGCAGGTAGTCCTGCGTGCCGGGCAACTGCTCGCCCAGCGACGGGTCCTCCTCGACGAGCGCGAGCACCTCGTCGACCAGAGCGCCGTACCGGTTGAGCAGATGCTCGATGCGGGCGACGTGCAGACCGGACCGCTGCGCGATCAGGTGCCGCTGGTTCCACAGCGCCTGGTAACCGTCGGCGCCGACCAGCGGAGTCGTCTTGGTGACCGACTTCGGCACCCGGCCATCGAGAGCGGCGGCGGCTGCGTCGATCGCGTCCTTGGCCATCACCCGGTACGTCGTGTACTTGCCACCGGCAACGACCACGAGCCCCGGGGCAGCGTGCGCGACCACGTGTTCGCGCGACAACTTCGACGTACTCTCCGACTCACCGGCCAGCAGCGGCCGCAGACCGGCGTACACACCCTCGACGTCCTCGCGGGTCAGCGGCGTGGTCAGGACGGAGTTGACATGGTCGAGCAGGTACTCGATGTCCTTGCTGGTCGCGGCCGGATGCGCCTTGTCCAGGTTCCAGTCGGTGTCGGTGGTGCCGATCAGCCAGTGCCGACCCCACGGGATGATGAACAGCACCGACTTCTCGGTGCGCAGGATCATGCCGGTGCTGGACTGGATGCGGTCCTTCGGCACGACCAGGTGGATGCCCTTCGAGGCGCGCACGTGGTACTGACCGCGCTCCCCCACCATGGCTTGGGTGTCGTCGGTCCAGACACCGGTCGCGTTCACGACCTGCTTGGCGCGAACCTCGAACTCACGGCCGCTCTCCAGGTCCTTCGCCTGCACACCGGTGACTCGCTCGCCCTGACGCAGGAACCCGGTCACCTTGACCCGGTTCGCGACATGAGCGCCGTACGACGCCGCTGTCCGCGCGAGCTCCATCGTGTGGCGCGCGTCGTCGACCTGCGCGTCGTAGTACATGAGTGCACCGACCAGCGCCGACTTCTTCAGCGAAGGGACCAGTCGCATCGCGCCGCGACGAGTCAGGTGCTTGTGGATCGGCAGGCCGGCGCCGAGACCGGAGCTGACCGCCATCCCGTCGTACAGGGCGACGCCGGCGCCGGCGTAGAACCGCTCCCACCAGCGGTGCTGGAGGGGGTAGAGGAACGGCACCGGCTTGACCAGGTGCGGTGCCAGGCGTTGCAGGAGCAGGCCGCGCTCCTGCAACGCCTCGTGCACCAGTCGGAAGTCGAGCATCTCCAGGTAGCGCAGACCGCCGTGGATCAGCTTGCTGGACCGGCTGGAGGTACCACTCGCGAAGTCGCGCGCCTCCAGCAGTCCGGTGGTCAGGCCCCGGGTCGCGGCATCGAGCGCCGCGCCGGTGCCGACCACCCCGCCACCGATCACCAGGACGTCCAGCTCTCGTCCGTCGGCCAGCGCGTCGATCGCGTCGGCCCTTGCTTGCGGTGACAGAGCCACTACCGCCACTGTGCTGCTCCCTCTTCCTTGTACTAGTTACTTAGTCGACGTCGACCCAGTCGAGGGTGCGCGAGACGGCCTTCTGCCAGCCCGCGTAGCCCTTGCTGCGCTGCTCGTCGTTCCACTGCGGTTCCCACCGCTTGTCCTCGTTCCAGTTCTGGACGAGCTCTTCCTTGTTCTTCCAGAACCCGACCGCCAGGCCGGCCGCGTACGCCGCACCCAGGGCCGTGGTCTCGGCGACGACCGGCTTGCTCACCGGTACGCCGAGGATGTCGGCCTGCATCTGCATGCACAGCTCGTTGGCCGTGACACCGCCGTCGACCTTCAGCACGTCCAGCTGCACGCCGGAGTCCTTGGCCATCGCGTCTGTCACGTCCTTGCTCTGGTAGCAGATCGCTTCCAGTGTTGCGCGCGCCAGGTGAGCGTTGGTGTTGAACCGCGACAACCCGACGATCGCGCCGCGGGCGTCCGAGCGCCAGTACGGCGCGAACAGACCGGAGAACGCGGGGACGAAGTACACGCCGCCGTTGTCCTCGACCTGCCGGGCCAGCGTCTCGGTCTCACTCGCACCGGAGATGATGCCGAGCTGGTCGCGCAGCCACTGCACCGCCGACCCGGTCACCGCGATGGAACCTTCCAGCGCGTAGACCGGCGCCTCGTCGCCGAACTTGTAGCACATCGTGCTCAACAGACCGGACTTCGACCGGACCAGCTCGGTACCGGTGTTCAGCAGCATGAAGTTACCGGTGCCGTAGGTGTTCTTGGCCTCGCCCGGGTTGAAGCAGACCTGGCCGACGGTCGCGGCCTGCTGGTCGCCGAGGTCACCCGTCAACGGAACCACGCCACCGAGCGGGCCGTTCGCGAGCGTCTCGCCGTACTTGTTCGGGTCCGACGACGGCCGGATCTCCGGCAGCATCTGCCGCGGGATGTTGAAGAAGCTGATCAGCTCGTCGTCCCAGTCCAGGGTCTCGAGGTTCATCAGCATGGTCCGGCTGGCATTCGTCACATCGGTGATGTGTACGCCGCCGTTGACGCCACCGGTCAGGTTCCACAGCAACCAGGTGTCGGTGTTGCCGAAGATCGCGTCCCCGGCCTCGGCCGCGGCGCGCACACCGTCGACGTTCTCCAGGATCCACTGCACCTTGCCGGCCGAGAAGTACGTCGCCGGCGGCAGCCCCGCCTTCTGCCGGATCACGTCGCCCTTGCCCTCGCGCTCGAGGGCCGAGGCGATCCGGTCGGTGCGGGTGTCCTGCCAGACGATCGCGTTGTAGTACGGGCGGCCGGTCTTGCGGTTCCAGACCACGGCCGTCTCGCGCTGGTTGGTGATCCCGAGCGCCGCCAGGTCACTGGCGTGCAGGCCGTTGGCGTTCAGCGCGGTCTGGATGACCGAGCTGGTCCGCTCCCAGATCTCGGTCGGGTTGTGCTCGACCCAGCCGGCCTGCGGCAGGATCTGCTCGTGCTCCAGCTGGTGCTTGCCCACCTCGTTCCCGGAGTGGTCGAAGATCATGAAGCGGGTGCTCGTGGTGCCCTGATCGACGGCACCGACGAAGTCGGCCATTAGAACTCCTCACGATTCGTCATGCTGCGTTTTCCTCAGGGATGCGGCCGGGCTCTTCGTCCTCGTCCGCGATCGGCAGGTTGCGCCCGACCAGCAGGTCGTAGAGGAACGCGCCGACCAGGGCGCCGATGATCGGTGCCACGATCGGCACCCAGAAATAGACGTCCCCGAACTGATCCTTGAACGCTCCCCCGTACCCGGTGAAGAACGACGCCAGCCGCGGACCGAAGTCACGCGCCGGGTTGATCGCGTACCCGGCGTTCGTGCCCCACGCCATCCCGATGCCGACCACCAGCAGGCCGACGACGAACGGCGCCAGGTTGGCCGCCGGGGCGGTGTTGCGCAGGTCGGTGATCGCCAGGATCACGAACATCAGGATCGCCGTACCGATGATCTGGTCCCGGAACCCGTCCCACAGGTGCACGTTCAGATCGAGGCTGCCGTTACCCGGCAGGGTCGAGAACACGCCCTGGGTCTTGATCGTCAGCCCGGGGTCGACCTTGTTGAGTGCCTCGGTGTAGTTCCACCGAACTACCAGCGCCGCCAGGAACGCTCCGAGGAACTGCGCCACCGAGTACGGCAGCACCTTCTTCCAGCTGAACCCGCGGAACGCCGCCAGGGCGATCGTCACCGCCGGGTTCAGATGCGCGCCGGTCATCCGGCCCGCCACGTAGATGCCCAGTGTCACACCGAGTCCCCACGCCCATGCGATCGAGTCGTGGTCACCGATCCCGCCGGCCACCACCTGCGCCACCACACCGCAGCCGAACAGGATCAGGATGAACGTGCCCGCGAGCTCGGCAGAACACTCCCCCAGAAGGGTTTTCGCTTTGACCGCTTCGGTCGTAGCCATACCGGCTGGCCTCCCTTCCTTTTCAAGACCACCGTGACGACCACGGCTGGCTGGAATCTAGGAGCATGAGGCGGCCACCACAACGCCCGCCGTTCGACATTGTCGAACGGGACCAGTCAACAACTGGTCTGCGACACACGGTGACTCCGTGGCGACGTACAGCGATGTTTTCCGGGTGATCCAACCCTTTGACATCGTGATCCCGTCAGGGCGATCGACAACACAGCCCACGGAAGGAACCCGATGAGCGAGGAGTTCGCCGAGTTCGCGCGCGGGCGGCACGGAGCCCTCTACCGGTACGCGTACCTGCTCGCCGGTGACCGCGGCCTGGCCGACGACCTGGTCCAGGAAGCCCTGATCAAGACGTACGTCGCCTGGCGCCGAATGCGGGACCGGAACGCCGCCGAGGCCTATACGCGCAAGGTCATCACCAACACCGCGATCGACTGGTGGCGGCGCAAGTCGTACCACGAGCGTCCGCACGGCGACCTGCCGGACACGGTTGCTCCCGCGGAGGACAGCGGCACCCGGCTGTGGCTCTGGCACGAACTTCTCCAGCTCCCACCGCGTCAGCGAGCCGCCCTCGTCCTGCGCTACTACGAGGACCTCACCGAGGCACAGACCGCCGAGGTCCTCGACTGCGCTGTCGGCACCGTGAAGAGTCAGGTGTCGATCGCGCTGTCCAAACTCCGTGCCCGCCTGGGCGACGACGTACTCCCCCTGGACACGGCAGGAGCCGGCCGATGACAGATCTCCTCAAGGAAACCCTGACCAGCCGCGCCACCGAGACCGAACCGCCGCCACTCGACCTCGACACCATCATGGCCACCGGTACCCGCCGCCTGCGCCGGCGCCGGGCCGGCTCCATCCTCGGTACGGCGCTCGCCGTGGTCGGTGTCGTCGCGACCGGGCTGACAGTCGTCCGCACGAACAGTCCCGCGCCGGCCGACTCCCCGGCGTACTTCAGTGAACGGCAGGCCACGTATGCCGTCGGCGGCACCATCCACAGTGGCGACGCCACGATCGATACCGGCGCCCAGAAGATCAGCAGGCTCGTCCTGTCCGATGCCGGCATCCTGTTCACCGCCGTCGGCTCCCAGACTCTTCGGGTGACCGACGGAAAGAAGGTCCGCGAACTGGCCGAGCTGGCACCCGAATCACGCTTGGTCGCCTCAGGTGAGCTGGCCGGCTGGGAGCAGCGCACGCCGGACGGCTACCGCACGGTCGTCAAGAATCTCCAGACCGGCGCCACCATCTTCGAGCTCGACCACGTCGGCACCCTCAGCGCGCCGACCGCCGATCGCCCGGCGCTGGGACACCTCGTCGCAGTCGACGGCGACTACGTCTACCTGGAGTACCAGCAAGACATGTACGAGGTCGACCTCCGCACGGGGAATGGGCGCGTCATGTCGACGCCGAGCGATCAGCAGTCGATCGTCACGTTCGGCTCTGGCCATCTCGTCTTCGTGGCCGCCGGTCTCGGCCACGAGTCCGCGTACATCGGATTCTCCGACCGCACCGGCACCGGCGGGTCGGTGCAGAACTTCTCCGGGGCCGTCGAGGAGATCGTGGCCGCAGTCTCGCCGAAGGGTCATTACGTAGCACTCAAGGCCGGCGCCACGCCCCTGCGGATCTACAACAGCAACGGCGGCCGCCGGAACCTGGCCGGCACTCCACCGCAGCGCTTCGGCCATTGGCTGTCCGCCGACACCTTCCTCGCCGCGACAGCCGGCCCACCCGCCGACCTGGTCACCTGCACGGTCCAAACCGCCGAAGACGTCACCTGCCGGATCAGCCGGCGCTCGGCCACCCCGGACGCAAGCGAACTCGTCTTTCCGTCCAACTGATCACTCGGCCTCAGTACGCACACAACACGCGCGCCTGAAAGAAGGTGTCATCGCCTTCGCGTTCGGAGGCGACTTCCCAGCCAGTGATCGTCTCGGTCGGGCTGAGCACCCATTGACCCTCGACATTCGGCCCCAGCGCACCGCCGCTCACCACGTCGGTGCCCGCCGGGCAGTACAAGGTCGCGGAGATGAACGAGTCGGTCATGTGCTCGCCGCGCGTCGTCTCCCACCGGCGCGCCGTCAGCCCTTCGGCACAGATCACCTGCACGTACACCCGCTGCTGCACTGCGGTCGTGTTCCGGTAGCTGGCCTGCCAGCCGTAGTCGTAGTACGACGCGAAGTTCTTCAGCGGCATCGAGGGGTCGGACGCGTAGGCGCCACCACCGAGGAAGGTCCGCGAACGAGCGGGACAAAGATTCGAGGCGGAGCCGATCGCACCCGGAGCAACGTCCGTCCAGGTGGTCAGGGAGGTGAACTGGGTCAGCCCACTCCAGCACGCGATCGTCACGTTCAGGTCGCGGGGATTCTCCTGCCAGACGATCAACTCCCAGCCCGCGCCGTTGCCCACCGACCGGCTGCCGGAGATATGCGGCACACCGTCGCCGATCACGCCGCCGCCCGTGGCCTTCATGCCGGCCGGGCAGTCGAGGCGGACGGTCTGGTATTTCTGGCCGTTGTACGGGATCGGGCGCCAGTACACCTCTTGGCGTGGCACCGCGCTCGCCGGCGCCGTCAGCGTGCCCATCGTCAGCACCACACCGAGCAGAACAAGCAGGACTCTTCGCATCGCCATCTCCGCACTCCTTTGCCGACTGTGTCGGACCAGTCGATCGGAGCGGCGCTTCAAGGAGGTCTCATGATGATCTCGCCCCTGGAAAAGTGAAGGTACCTCACGGTAACCTCTTGCTCACCCAACGTCCCGCCGCCCCCTGGGAGAGTTGTCGATGAGTCTCTTGCCCGTACGCCGTTCTGTTGCTCGCCATGCTCGTCCGCGGAGCAGATGGCATCGGCCGCCGTTGATCGGGCTGGTGCTGGCCGGTCTGGCCGCCGGGAGTCTGACCACTGCCGCCTCGGCCGATACTGCGGCGTTGCGACCGGTGATGTTTGTCGGGAACAACTGGGAAGGGACGGCCGACGTCCTGCAGCCGGCCGGGGGTTTCGCCAAGATCGGGCGGGTCAACATGGTGCCCGACAAGGCCGAGCGGCTGACCGAGATCTACCTCAACCCGATCAAGCTCGGCTTCTTCCTCGGGATCCGCAACGGTCCTGGCGAGGGGCATGACCAGCTCGTCGACGACCTCTACAGCAGCCCGGACGGTACGGCGATTGTCGCGTCCCGGCCGAGTTTCGCCGATGTGGTGTCGATCGACATCGCGACCGGCGCGGTGAAGTGGCGGTTCCCGGTGTCGGGGTTCCGGGCCGACCACATGGCGTTGTCGCCGGACGGGCGGCGGGTCGCGGTGTCCGCGTCGACCTCGAACACCGTGCATGTCCTCGACGCCGCGACCGGGGCTGAGCTGGGCTCGTTCCCGACCGGCGACAAACCGCACGAGAACGTGTTCACCTCCGACGGCAAGATCTGGAACTCCGCGATCGGTGACGTCTACACCGCCCTCGACGGTCCCGGCTGGGACTGGACCAAGGGCGACCGGAAGATCACGGTCGCCGACGCGACGACGTACCAGGTGGTCAAGGTGATCGACATGCGCGACCGGCTGAACGCGTTCGGCCGCAGCGACCTGTCCGACGCCGTCCGCCCGGTTGCGTTCACGCCGAACGAATCCAAGCTGTACTTCCAGGTGTCGTTCTTCAACGGCTTCCTCGAGTACGACGTCGCCTCGGACACCATCACGCGTCAGCTCGAACTCCCGAAGAACCCGAATACCAGCGAGGACCGGACCACCTGGGTGAACGACTCCCGCCACCACGGTCTGGCGATGAACCCGGCCGGCACGAAACTCTGTGTCGCCGGAACCATGGACGACTACGCAACGATCGTCGACCGCGCCGCCCTGACCCACGGTCCGCTGGTACCGGCCGCGAAGCCGTACTGGTCCACGATCAGCGGTGACGGTCAGAGCTGCGTGATCTCCGAGAGCGGCGCCGACCAGATCACCGCGATCAGCTTCGCCACCGGCCAGAAGCAACTCTCGATCCCGGTCGGCGACCACCCGCAACGAATCCGCCTCGGCCGCGCCCCGACGAGCTGGCCGAACTAGGAGACGGCGTACTCGCCGCGCGGGCCGCGGAAACTCGCGGTCAGCGCGGCCGGTCCGGTGCTCAGCTCCAGACTCGTCGACAAAGCCCGCAACGCCGCGCGCAGCCCATCGGCGTCCGGGTGGGAGGCCTGCAGGCTCACCAGCTCAACAGTCGGCAACGTCGCGGTCGGGTGCGGCGTCGTCCCCCAGTCGATCAGGAACGGGACCAGACCGTCGTACAGATAGTCGGGAGCCACGCTCACCCGCCAGCTGAGCAACTCACCACTCGGCGTCTCCCGCGACAGCGGCTCGATCCGCCCGAGATCGGTCCCGGCCGCCCGCGCGGTCGCCAGCACGCCGTCGATGTCGGCGGGATGAATCGCCCAGGTGATCAGCCGCCCGGCACCAACACTGCCGAAGTCGAACGCCGGCTCCCGGTTCGCGTCCAGGTCGGGTCCGAGCAGTTCCAGGTACGTCGTCCCGCCGAGCCCGACCAGGAAGTTCCGCGTCCCCCACCGCTCGTGCCGACCGCCCTCGACCGGTTCGACTCCGGTCGCGGCGGCGAAGCGCTCAACCGTGTCGGCCAGATCGGCGGTTGCCAGGACAAGGTGATCGAGCAGCTCAGCGGGCATGCCCCAAACCGTACGACGCTCAGGGTTCGATGTGATCTGGGAGACATCGGGTGTGCCAACCGATCGCGGAACCTCGGCGTCACCCGGATGGACTGTTCGAATCGGGAGGCTGAGATGGGGCTGGCTGAGGTGTCGCTGCTCGGGGGCTGGTTTCCGGTGGCGCTGGAGTTGGTGGCGGCAGGATTGCTGGTGACGGCGATCGGATGGCGGGACAGGCGCTGGCGAACGCGCGTGCTGCCGCTGGTGATCGGGCTCTCCGCGGTCGGCGCGCTGCTGGCGTCGTACCCGGGAGCGGAGTTGGCCGGGATCACGGACCCGCTGCCGTTCGGGGTGTGGTTCTGGTTCGGGGTCGGCCTGACCGCGCTCGTCGTACTGATCGCAGGCTGGCAGAGTGCGCAGTGGTGGCGGCGGGGAATAGCGGTCCTCGCGATCGGTGTTGCCACTGTCGTGTGCGCCAACCAGGTCAATCAGTTCGTGGGTTACTACCCCACGATTGATGCCGCGGTGAGCGACTGGACCGACGCGCCGCTGCCCGGCCAGGTGTCGATGACGGGTCTCGCGCAGGATTCCGGCGGGCACACCCTGCCGAAGGCGGGCAAACTCGTGTCGGTCGACATCCCAGCGACGTACAGCGGGTTCGACCACCGCGCGGAGCTGGTCTACCTGCCGCCGGTGTGGTTCCGCAGCAAGCACCACCCCGCGTTGCCGGTGGTCGAGGTGATCGGCGGCGAGCGCGGCGCGCCCCACGACTGGGTCCGGCTGGGCAATGCCGTCCATGTCGCCGACGCGTATGCCCAGCGGCATCACGGCTTTGCGCCGATACTGGTGTTCGTGGATGCGACGGCCTCGTTCGACAACGACACCGAGTGCGTCGACGGCCCGCGCGGGAATGCCGCGACACACCTGGACCGTGACGTCCCGCAGTACGTCGAGAAGACGTTCGGAGCGTCCCGGAATCCGGCTCAATGGGCGGTCGCCGGGTTCTCGATGGGTGGGACGTGCGCGATCGACCTGGTCGTCGAGCACCCCGATACCTTCACGCACTTCGTCGACATCTCCGGTGATCTGGAGCCGAACAGCGGCGACGACCACGACACTTTGATCCAGTTGTACGGTGGCTCGGTGGCGTCGGAACAGGCCAATGAGCCGCTGAAGGTCATGCAGGCGCACGGGAAGTACACCGGCGTCAGCGGCATGTTCCTGACCAGCACCGCCGAGAAGACCCACCAGCGCGAGGCCCACCAACTGTCCCGTCAGGCGGCCAAGGTCGGGATCCCGTCGACGGTCCAGGTCTCCCCCGGTTCGCATGTCTGGCAGTTCGCCGGCCCGGCGTTCGCCAAGTCCTTCCCCTGGCTAGTCAGCCAGCTCACCCCAACCCACCATAGGTCGGCGTGACGCGCAGACTTCTCTTCCTCGCCGTCACGTTCGCGCTGGTCACCCTGACCGTCGCGGCGGACGCGCGACCCGCAACTCTCGAAATCCCCGCCGGCAACCTGAGCGTGCTCGCGCTCGGTGATTCGGTGACGTCGGGCTACCACTGCAACTGCGACGCCTTCCCCGCCGAGTACGGCGACCTGTTGGCGCAGCGCAACGGCACCGGCGTCACCGTCCACAACTTCGGTGTCGGCGGCATCGACTCCGAGGACCTCCTCGAGGAGCTCGACCGCTCCAGCTCACAAGCAGCCCAGGCCGCCACCGACGCCGACTACGTCCTGCTCACTATCGGCGCCAACGACTTCGCCGGCCACGAGGACGACGTCACCGCCGGACGCTGTACGACGGAATGCGTCACCGAGGAATTGGCCGGGCTGACGGCCAACCTGCGCGACATCCTCGACCGCATCACCGAACTCGACACCCACCGCACCCCCGAGATCCTGGTGACGGGCTACTGGAACGTCTTCAAGGACGGCCAAGTCGCACGCAACCTCTACCCGCAACAGGGCCAGAACGCGACCGAAGCCCTGACCCAGGCGACCAACCAGGTGATCGCGACCGCCGCGCAGGCCGCCCACGCGACGTACGTCGATCTGGCCACGCCGTTCGAGACCGCGCCTGACATCACCAACCTGCTCGCCCCCGACGGCGACCACCCGAACGCGGCCGGCCACGCCCTGATCGCCGACCTGCTGCTCAAGGCCACCCCACCAACCCGAAAGCTCACGGGCTGAGGTCCTTCCGCGACGATCGGTGACGAACTAAGGTCCCCTCAACGATGTAACCCCCTCGCCGCCCCGAGGAAGTGACCATGCCTCGCTCGTTCCTGCTGCGCACGAGCTCACCTGTTCTGGTGGGCCGGAGCGAAGAGCTCGAGGTGCTGGTCTCGACCGTGCCGCGACGCTCGACCGTGGTGATGATCGAAGGCGAGGCCGGGATCGGGAAGACCCGGCTGGTCGACGAACTGCTCGCCCACCCCGAGGTCGCCCGCCTCAAGGTCCTCGTCGGGCACTGCCAGCCGCTGCGCGAACCCTTCCCGTACGGCGCTGTCATCGAAGCCCTGCGGTCCCTGGCTCCGCGCATCACGCCGACCCGATCGGCCTCGGCTGACATGAGCACCGGCGTGGGCATGCATAAGGCGCCCGCCACCAGCCTGGAGATGCGCAAGGCGCACACGAACATGACCCGCCTGCCCACGCTCAGCCCGCTCGCGGGAGCCCTACGTCCGCTCCTCCCCGAGTTGGCCGACCTCCTCCCGCCACAACCCGAACCGATCGGCGACCCGCACGCCGAGCGGCACCGGACCCTGCGCGCGACCCGCGAGGTGCTCGCCGCGATCGGCCCAGCGGTCCTGGTCGTCGAAGACCTGCAGTGGGCCGACGACGGCACCCGCCAACTGCTCCGCTTCCTGATGGCCGACCCGCCACCGAACCTCTCGGTCGTCATCACCTACCGCCGCGAGGACCTCGCCGGTCACCTCCCCCTCGGTACGGCGTACCGTCCGCCCGACCACGTGGCCGGCATCCTCCTCCAACTCCGCCCACTCGACGTCGACGCCGTACGGGTCCTGGCGGCCGCCATCCTCGAGCACGAGCCGGTGAGCGAGGAGTTCGCCGACCGCCTGCACGAGCGAACCGCCGGGATCCCCTTCGTCGTCGAAGAGCTGCTGCGTTCCCTCCACGGCACGGCCGCCCGGCTACCCGACGAGGTCGAGGTCCCCGTCCTGCTCCGCGACGCGTTCGCCGACCGTCTCGCCGGACTCCCCGACCTCGCGCACCGAATCGTCCACGCAGCCGCAGTCCTCGGCGTACCGGCCGGAGACGAACAACTCTCGGTCGTCGCAGGCATCGACCCCGAACACGCCGAGCTCGCGCTCATCCAGCTCGCCCGGGCCGGCGTACTCCACGAGACCCGCCCGAACCGGTACGGCTTCCGCCACGTCCTCGCTCAACAGGCGGTCTACGACTCCCTCGAAGGACCCGCCCGCCGCCAACTCCACCTGGCCGCGATCGACGCGTTGCGCGGCACCGAGCCGCCCCCACTCGTGCAGCTGGCCGAACACAGCCGCCGGGCAGGCCGCCGTACCGACTGGCTCCGGTACGGCGAGGAGGCGGCCGACCGAGCCACCGAAGTCGGCGACCCCGCCGTCGCCACCGGCCTCCTCCAGCAACTGCTCGCCGAACCCGACCTGCCGACCCGCGAGGTCGACCGCCTGGCCACCAAGCTCGGATCGGTCGCGTACGCCGGTCTCGATCAGCACGACCCGGTCGCGACCCTGGACGGCGTACTGAGCGACCATCGGTTGTCGACGGCAGCCCGCGGCGAGGTCCGGCTGTTGCTCGGTCGGCTGCTCGTCCGCCAGAGCGGGCGGATCACCGAGGCCCGCCAGACGATCGGCCAGGCCGTCGACGAACTCGCCGAGCGCCCCGACCTCGCCGCCCGCGGCGCCGCCCTGCTCGGTACGACGTTCATCGGCGACACCCCGTTGGCTGAGCACCTCCCCTGGCTCGAGCGCGTCGAGGAGTACCTGGTCAATTGCGACCAGCCCGAGATCCGGTTCTCGCTGCTCGCCAACCTGCTCGGCTCCCGACTGTCCATCGGCGACCCGGACGTCCTGTCCGATCTGACCGCCCTCCCGACCACTGTCGAGTCCCAGGCCGAACGCCGCCAGCTCGCCCGCACCCGCTGCAACCTGGCCGACTCCTGTACGACGATCGGCCGTTTCGACCAGGCCCGCGAATTCCTCACCAGCGGGATCCGCCTGGCCGCAGAAGCCGGCAGCCCCTTCGTGGTCAGCACCGCCCGCTCCACCGAGGTCCGGCTCGACTGGTACACCGGCAACTGGTCCGGCCTCGCCGAACGCGCCACCCGGCTGCTCGGTGAGTACCGCGACTTGTTGCCGGTAGCAAGCGAACTCTCGCTGGTCCTCGGCCTCCTCGCGATCACCCGCGGCGAGTGGCCGGCCGCAGCCGAGCACCTCGGCCGCACCGGCGTGCACAGTCCAGCGGACGCGATCACCCCGATCGCGATCGGCGGTTTCGCCGGGCTGGCGCGGATGTGGTTAGCACAGGACGACCTGGCAGCCGCCTCGGCCATCGTCGAGCGCGGTCTGCAACTGGTCCGGCGCAAAGACGTCTGGGTCTGGGCCGCCGACCTCGTTCCGGGCGCCGTGAGCACGCTGCTCGCGACTGGTCGGGTCGCCGAGGCCGGTGCGCTGACCGACGAGTTCGCGGCCGGGATCGCTGGCCGCGACGCCCCGCTCGCGCAGGCTGCGCTGTCATCCTGCCGGGGCGAGGTGACTGGGGACGCAGAGCATTACCGATCGGCAGAGGCGTCGTACCGGGCACTGGATGCCGTCTACTTCGCCGCCCAGGCTGCGGAGCGGGCCGAGAGCCGCGACCTGCCCGCGCTGGCCGACTGGTACGACGTACTGGGCGCGACCCGTGATGCAGCCCGCTGCCGGCACGACCTGCGCTCCCGCGGTACGCCGGCTCCGTCGCGGCGCGGTCGCCGGGGTTACGGGCTGGAGTTGTCGCCGCGGGAGCAGGATGTCGCCCGGCTCGTGTCGCAGGGCCTCACCAACCGCGAGATCGCCGAGGTGCTGTTCCTGTCACCGCGAACGGTCGAGCAACATGTCGCGAAGGTCCTGCGCAAACTCGGAGCGGTTTCCCGCTCCGAGCTCGGCCGCATTACTGGCTGAAACAGAAGCCCTGAGCTCCGACACTCCAGCACTGGATCTGCTTGGATGCACTGCTCGTGTTGCCGCTGCGGTCGGTCACCTTCAGCTCGGCGGTGTAGGTCTTCTGCGCGTTGCCGTAGGTGTTGCTTGTCGTTGCACCGGACCCGGTCTTGCCGTCACCGAAGTTCCACGCGTACGACGCGATGTCGCTGTCCGGATCCGTCGAACCTGAACCGTTGAAGCTGCACACCGCCCACTGGCACTGCACCGTGAACGACGCTTTCGGCGGCTGACCCGCGGGCGGCGCACCGGCCTGCACCTGCTTCGTCGTGGAACCCGTCTTCCCCGCGTCGTCGGTCACCGTCAGCTTCACCGTGTAGGTGCCGGCGGTGCTGTAGGTGTGCGACGGCTTGGCGCCGGTCCCCGTCTGGCTGTCACCGAAGTCCCACGCGTACGATGCGATCGAGGGCGCCGAAGCGGTCCCGTCGAAGGCACAGGTCAGCGAGTTCGCACAGTTCGCTGTGAACGAGGCAGTCGGGCCGCCCGGCTGACCACCACCGATCTTGCTGACATCGAGCAGCTTGTTCGGCGAACCCGCGCCCGGGTTCTGCACCTTGCCTTCCTGCGCCATGTTCACCAACGCGTCGCGGACCTGCGCCGGGGTCGCACTCGGGTTCGCCGACAGGTACATCGCCGCCGCGCCGGTCACATGCGGCGCGGCCATCGACGTACCGGACATGCCTTTGCTGCCGCTGTTGTTCGAGTTGCTGGCCGACGTGATGTTGCCACCGGGCGCGAAAATGTCCACACATGAGCCGATGTTGGAGAAACTCGACCGGCTGTCGTTGGAGTCCGTCGACGCGACAGTGATTGCCTCTGGCACCTTTGCCGGACTCGGCGTACAGGCACTGCCGCCGTTGTCATTGCCAGCAGCAACTGACCAAACGATGCCGGAGGCAATGGAGTTCTTGACGGCCCGGTTGATGCCTTCGGGGTCCGCGTTCGCGCCGCCCGAGGTCCAGCTCGCGTTCGCCACGGCCGGTTTCACCGCGTTCTGCGTGACCCAGTCGACGCCCTGGATCGAGTCCGCGTCAGGGGCGTTCCCATCACAGCCGAGCACCTTCACCCCGACCACGGTCACGTCCTTGGCCACGCCGTACGTCTCGCTGCTCGACGTACCGGCGGTGTGCGTGCCGTGGCCCTGGTCGGTGGCGTTCTTGCACTCGTTGACGTTCGCGTCCTCGTCGACGAAGTCGTACCCGGACTTGGCCCGGCCCTCGAACGCGACGTGGTCGGTGTTCAGCTCGGAGTCGGTGTTGTAGACGGTGACACCGGAGCCGGTGTTCGGGTACTTGTAGACGCTGTCCTTGACGCCGTCGATCCGGTCGAGGCCCCAGGACGGCGGATTCGGCTGCTCACCCGCGGCCGCTTTCCCGGCAACCACCTGCGCGCCGAACATGTTGCCCTTGGCATCGGCCCGGTGGACCCACAACGACTGCTGCACGAACTCGACCTTCGGATCAGCCGCGAGTCGCCGCGCCTGCCCCTCGGACATCTTCACGGCGAATCCACGCAGGGCCGCCGAATACACGTTGCGGATCGTGCCGCCGTACCGATCGGTCAGTACGTCGGCCTCGCCCCCGACTGTCGATGCGGCGGCCGACGTACCGCCGTACAGGCCGACGATGTACAGACCGGGGACAGTGTCCGGTGCACCGGCGTTCAGCACGGTGCCGGTGGGCACCGCCTGGACCTGACCGGCGCCGGCCACGACGAGCGCCAAGGTGGCGGCGAACAGCCCAATGGACTTTCTACGCATGGTTCCTCCTTCGGATCTGCAGCCACTGTCGAGGCGTGCGATCCGCGGAACAATCCGTAGTCGGGTAGGTAGTAATAGATGCGTAGCCCTACCTATCCCTGCGCGGATTGTTCGGTCCCCCGCCGCTGGTGATCCTGCGGTCATGAGACGACTACTGGCAGCCCTCACCACGTTGATCGCATTCAGCCCCGGACTCGCGTACGCCGCCCCACCGTCGTACGACGCAGTCCTGCCGAACGAGAACCCGCCGACCACCCAGATCATCGGCGGGCAGCAGGCCTACGTCCGGGACCACCCGTTCATCATCGCGATGCTCCGCGAAGGCGGTTCCCGCCCACAGGGCCAGACCTGCACGGCGGCCGTCGTCGCGCGCCGCGTGATCGTCACGGCCGCGCACTGCAAGGACGGCGCCGGCGCGAAGTCGATGCTGTACGGGTCGGACGACCTGACGAAGCCCGGCGGAACCAAGCTCGCGGTCAAGGAGTACCTGCAGCATCCGAACTACCAGCCGCCGAACGGCTGGCAGCAGGGCTGGGACGTCGGCATCGTGGTCACCGAGACCGACATCCCGGTCCCGGCCGGCTACCAGTACCCGCGCGTCGCGAACTCCGCCGACGGCACCCTCGACGACCCCGGCAAGAAGGCGCTGCTCCTCGGCTACGGCCGGGTCCGCGACGGCGAGAACGAGTACGGCCACCTGAAGAAGGTCGAGAACTACCCACTCGTCGACGGCCGCAACACCTGCGGCTCCTTCGGCTCGTTCAACGACGCCTACATGATCTGCGCCGGCTACGCCGACGGCCACGACGGCATCTGCCAAGGCGACAGCGGCGGCCCGATGCTCGTCGAAGGCGTCGTCATCGGCGTCGCCTCCTGGGTCAAGACCGGCTGCGGCAGCTACGGCGCCTGGGGCAAACTCACCGGCGTCATGGGCGACTGGGCCAACGAAACCATCAAGAAGTACAACGACCCCGACGCCCCCACCGCCTCCTTCACCGCCGACTGCGCCAACTCCCTCACCTGCACCTTCGACGGCTCAGCCTCAGCACCGTCCATCGCCTCCTACGCCTGGGACTTCGGCGACTCCCAGACCGGCACCGGCGCCACCCCGTCCCACACCTACGCCACCGCCGGCACCTACACCGTCAAACTCACCGTCACCGACACCGCCGGCAAAACGGCCTCGACAACCAAGCAGGTCCAAGCCGGCACCCCACCCACCGGCCAACCACCGAAAGCCGCCTTCACAGTCCAATGCCAATGGGCAGCCTGCACCTTCAACGGCTCGGGTTCGACCGACCCCGACAACGACATCGCGTCGTACACCTGGACCTTCGGCGATGGCAAAACCGGCACCGGCGCAACAACCACCAACACCTACCCCAACGCCCAAAAGACCTACACCACCGAACTAAAAGTCACCGACCGAGCCGGCAACTCCAGCACCGCCACCAAACAAATCCAATGCTGGAGCGTAGGAGCCCAGGGCTTCTGCTTCGCCCAGTGAAGTAGCCCAGCGGCTCCTCGGACCCACCTGGTCCTGGGAGCCGTTGCGCCTTCCCCTCCTGACGCCGAATCGCCCAGCGGTTAGACAAGAACTCTTGCACAATACACATTGCAGAGCATCAGGCCGTTGGTACCGGGCTGACGTCGATCGCGTCGAGCTCGCTGTAGCAGTCCCCCTTGGTGAACCGGACTACGTTCTGGCCGGCATTGAGGGGGACGTCGACGGCCGACACCGCGAGCAGGTCCCAGCCGTACGACGGGTAGACGGCCGTGGACTGTGGTCCACCGTTGGCGGCGACGTTGTGACTGCAGTTCGTGCCCATGCCGTTGGCGGCGCAGGCGCGGATTCGGTAGTTGCCGGCTGTTGGGACCTGGAAGGTGACGGCGACGACGCTGTCGTCGAAGTCGATGTACCGCGCCTTGCCGCCGCCGGATGCCGAGGTGATCCGACCGGTCTGCACGTGCGTGAGGGTCGCGTTCGCCGTCTGCTCGGCTTCCAGCCTGACCAGGGGCTGACCGGTGAGAGCGCCGTACCAGAGGCCGGCGGCCTTCGACAGCGAGCCGTAGTTGGGGTGCAGCGCGTCGGCCATGTCGAACGGGTTCGAGAAGGCCTGGTTCGTGTCCACGAACGTCACCTTCTTGCCCGCGGCCGCCTTCGCCGACGCCATCGCCGGGATGGTCGCGTTGAACGCGTCGACGTGCGCGTCCTTCAACTCGTCATTGATCGGCGGAATGCTGCTCACGAACGTCTGCGTGTTCGGCAACGTCTGCGCGATCGTGTCCAGCAACGTGGACAACCGCCCCGGCGCAGCCCCCGACGACGCATCCGTGTGCATGTCGTTCGTCCCGATCATCAACGTCACGACATCCGGCTGATACGTGTTCAGCCAGCCGACGACACTGCCCTGGATCATCTCGATCGTCCAGCCACCGTGCCCCTCGTTGTCCTTGTCCGCCAACGCCGCCGACCCCGAACTCGCCGACCCGACAAAGTCCACCGGCCGCCCATCAGCCCGCAACAACTGCCACAGGTCCGTCCGATACCCACCCTGCGCAGCATCGGCCCCCGCCGTGATCGAGTCCCCGATCGGCATCACCTTCGTCGGCACAGCCCGCACCAGCGGAACCGCCGGCTGAGCCGCCACCGGCGCCTCCCCCGAACTCACCCCAAACCCCAACACCGAACCAACCAACGCAACCGGCAAAGCGCGCAACACTCCACGCATAACACTCCTCCTCAAGGCGGCTCCCCCGATCCTCAACCACCCCCACCCACCCCACAATCCTTTCCAACTCCACCGAACCCTCCCCCCACTCCCCCAACTCCCCCCACCCCAAC
>NZ_BAAANF010000028.1:0-92748 GCF_039529655.1 Kribbella yunnanensis
CTCGACCGGGTCGCGAAGGTAGCGTTCCGAGACCAGTTCGACAGTGTCACGGGCGCCGAGTTCCTTGGCTGTGCCCATTTCGTTCAGGCGGCCCAGGATTTGGAGTTCGTAGGTTTTGAGGAGGGTGGCGGCGGCCTGGAGGCGGTCGAGAGTGGACAGCAGTTCGCTGCCGCTCTGCGACCACACCGGGGGCAACGCCAACGTCTCCATACCTAAGAGCTTAGACATGGGCACCGACAGTTTTCGAGGCTGGAACGCCTTATTTTTAAGGGATTTAGTGGGCTGCTTGTGGGCTGATTGCCAGCTCAACTTGCCCACACGGTCGGCCGTCGCACGGACCTTCTAGATGCCGGTGGCGTGGGCTTCGCGGCGGTAGCGGTAGGAGTTGCGTTCGGCGAGGGTGCCGTCGGGGTTGATGATGACGTGGTCGACGCCGTGCCACTGCGCGACGGTTGCGCCTTGGCTGACTTGGCGCTGCTTTCCGCCGCCGGTGGCGAAGGGGGCGGTGCTGTTGCGCCAGCGGGTCTTCCAGACGCCGTTCTCGCTGTAGGTCTCGATGTCGTCAACGGATGCCATCGTGGTTTCCTCCTGGTGCTGGCGGCGCGGCGGATCGGGTCGCGCAGGGTGGCGTCGGCGTTGAGGAGTTCCTGCAGGCGCCGGTCGGCGTCATCGTCGGAGGCCTCGACGGTGACGCCCAGGATCGCGTACGGGTCGAGCGATGGCGCGGTCATGACAAGAACTCGTCGGACGTGTAGGGGTCGACGATGTAGACGGCGGGGCAGGGGAGCTGTGGTGATGCGGCGGCCCGCCGCGAGGGTGTGTCAGCGCGGGCAGCCGCGTCACCGGGGCAAGGAGTTCGATCGGGTTCGGGCTACCACCTCCCAACCGGGCTTTCGTTGCCACGAGCCACATCGGGGTCATCAGAGCGGAGCGTCCTCGCCTTCACGTCGGAGGGCCGCGCTCCCTGCTGTAAGGTCGCCGCGCCGGGACTCTCTCGGTGAGCAGGGACCGGTCCCATGGCGGCCACCGGTGCGGTGGCCGCCCGGCCCACCCGCCGCCGGGTGGCGACGGGTTGCGGCGCGGAGGCTCGGACGGCGACCCCCAGCAACCAGCGATCAGCGCGTCGAACTCGGCACGGAGCAGATCGTCGTCGCCCAGCACCAGGTCAAGGAAGACCTCGGCTTCGACGAGCGTCTGCTGCTGGTTGGTCGCCGTCATCGATCTCACCTCATCGACAACACACTGCACATCACACCCGTGCGGTGTGTGGTTCGCCCGGGTCAGGCGTCGATCTGCTTGCGGTCGCCGCCGTCAGCGGCGCTGATCGCGATCTTGCGCGGCTTGGCCTTCTCCGCGATCGGAATCTTGAGCGTCAGTACGCCACCCTCGTAGCTAGCCTCGATCCGGTCGGCGTCCAGGGTGTCGCCCAGGAACAGCTGCCGGGAGAACACCCCGAGCGGACGCTCGGCCACCTGCATCTCCACACCGTCACCGAGCTTGAGCGGCCGGCGCTCGGCCTTCACTGTGAGCACGTTGCGCTCCACGTCCAGATCGATCGCCTCCGGCGAGACCCCGGGCAGGTCGAACGAAACGACATAGTGCTCGCCCTGGCGGTAGGCATCCATCGGCATCGGGGTCGGCCGTGACCACGTGCCCGGTGCCTGGCTACCGAAGAACTGCTGGGCGAACCGGTCCAACTCCCGGAACGGGTCGGTGCGCATCAACATCGTCCTACACCTCCTGAATGTGCTGATCCAACTGGCGTCAATACGCGCTGCTGTTGTAACATGTCATCGAAACGATGACAAGAAGAAATGTCAGCGAATCGCTGACAGAAGGTGAGAGGAGGTGACTGTGACAGCCACCAACACCCCCGGCGGTGCGGAGGCCTCGGCGAGTGCTGCGATCGCTGCGGTCGAGGAAACCGTCCGCCAGGTCGCACCCCAGGAAGACATCGCGCCGGCCGGGCGGCCGGACACCGCCGCCAGTACGACTGATGTGCTGACTGCTTTGGCCGGGTTGCGGGCCGTGCAGGACCGGCTCGCAGCCTGGGAACCACTGCTGATCGGAGCCGCCCGGGCCCGCGGAGCAAGCTGGGCCGCGATTGCGCCGACCCTGGGCGTTGCCAGCCGCCAGGCCGCCGAGCGCCGCTACCTGCGGCTCAACCCGCATGCCGCCGACCCGGTCGGCCTGACCGGCGAAGAGCGTGTGCAGGCAGCCCGCGACCGCCGCGCCGGCGATCGCGCCGTCAACGAATGGGCCCGCACCAACGCCGCCCGGGTGCGCCGGCTCGCCGCTCAGATCACCGCCCTCGACGGCCTCGACCCCGCCACCCAAGAAGCCGTCGACCGCGTCTTCCACGCCCTCGGCGAGAGCGACACCGCGACCCTGCTCACGCCACTGGCCGACGCCGGAGCCAGACTCCAGCACAGCCACCCCACACTGGCCGAACGGGCCGCCGACATCACCACGACCACCGATCAGCTACGCCACCCCATCTGACTTGACGAAGGTGTGCCCGGTCTACCGGGACTTCGCCCGGTCGGCGTCGCGACCGGGCGGCCATCGCCCGTGGACGTACCTGGGCTTTGACCTGCGAAGGGTGTGTCCTCAGGTCAACCCGTGGTTCTTTCCGGTTGGCAGTGTGGGCACCAGTAGACGACTCGCAGGCGGTCGGGAGACGGGCCTTGCATTGCGGTTTGGATGTGGGTTCGGCACCTTCGGCAGGGTTGCCCGGCGCGGCCGTAGGCCCAGTGGTGCTGACCGCGCCGCGAGATGCCGGTGGTCACCTGGAGAGGGTTCTCTCGGTTGGCCAGCATCAGGCGGCGGGCGAGGTCCACGATCTTGCCGAGGTTCGGGACCTCGGAGACGGCCAGGAACGGCGACACGCCTGCGAGGAACAGGGTCTCGGCTCGGTACACGGTTCCCATGCCTGCGATACAGCGCTGATCGAGGAGCGCTTCGCCGATGGTGCGATCAGGCTCGGCCTGCAGCTTTGCGATTGCCTGGTCTCGGTCGAAGCCGGGGGAGAGCAGGTCGGGGCCGAGGTGACCGACGACGGTGGCTTCCGCGTCTGTGGCGACCAGGTCGAGCACGGGGAGGCGGTAGCCCACGGCTGTCCAGGGAGCGGTCTCGAGCACCGCGCGCACTTGGTGGGTGGGCCCGCCACGCCACTGCTCGCCCGGGCGGTAGAGGTGCCAGCTGCCGTCCATCCGGAAGTGGCTGTGGACAGTCAGTCCGCCGGACAGCCGCATCAGGAGGTGCTTGCCGCGAGCAACTACCTCGATCACTGTGCGGCCGCTGAGGTCGGTCGTGGCGAGTGTTGGGACCCGGAAGTCGGTTCCGATCAGCTCCTGACCGCCGAGGGCCTGATCGAGACGTTTGCAGGCCCGCCAGACGGTGTCGCCCTCAGGCACGGAGCCGGAGTCCGCGTGGAGTGGCGTGGAAGCCGGCCTTGGCCAAGGCGTCTCCGAACGCCGTATGGCGAACCTGCTCGCCATCCGCCGTCTCGACGCTGAGCTTCCCCAGTTGACCGTCTCGGATCGACAGCGCCAGTGCGTCAACGGCGGGCTGCAACAGGTCGACGTCCTCGGTGAAGCTCAGCACGGTCCGCCCGCCGCGCTCGACGTACACGATGAGTCGCCCGTCGACCATGATGATCAGGGCGCCGGCCTTGCGTCCCGGCCGATGCCCGCTGGCGCCTTCACGCTCGGGCCAGGGGAGCGCCGCCCCGTAGGGGTTCGCCGGATCGGATGCTGCCAGTACTACGGCCCGCGTGGCTGGCTCCTCGTCGCGCCGGCCGCGTCCAGCGCCACCACCGAACGAACCCGGCAGCTCAGCCAGCGCTCGTAGTCGGTCGACCGCGCCCGGCAGCGCGAACTGCGCAGCTCCCAGGCCGGCCACGAAGTACCCGCGGCGGCATCGCCCGGACTCCTCGAACGCACTCAGCACCTTGTACACAGCCGCAAAGCCGCCCGGAGTCCGCTCGGTGATCACCGAGCCCCGAGTGACGATGCCGTAGCGGTCGAGCAAAGTCTCGGCAGCCGCATGGGCCCGGCGGGTCGTGTCCTCGTTGCGGGCCGGAAGCAACGACCAGCGCCCGCCGGCAGTCGGCGGACCGCTGCGTGCGGGCATCGCCGGCCGACCGGGCCGCAGCGGGCGTCCTGGTCGCGCACGCGGCGTTGCCCGGCGGGTGCGATGACTACCCCGACCGCCGCCGACCAGTGAGCGCACCGGCGTCAGCGTGTCGTTGGACAGATGCCCTGCCCAGACCAGATCCCACAGCACCGTCACCAGCGTCTCGTCGTCCACCACTCCGTGCGCCGTACCCACTGCATCACTGAGTTGGCGGAAGAAGAATGCGCCTCCACCGGCCAGCGCATCGAGGACAGCCTGATGAGTGTCACCGATCTCGAACGATGGGTCCGGGTCGGGCAAGGTCAGATCGCAGTTGTCGGCCAGATGCAACGACACCCAGCCATCAGTCCCGGGCAACGACCCCGAACCTGCCCACACCACTTCACCGGTCGCGGTCAGCTCATCCAGCATCGACGGCTGATATCCGGGCACCCGCGACGGCAGCACGATCGACTCCAGCGCCGACGCCGGTACGGCGCATCCGGCCAACTGCTCAACGGCTCCGAGCAGTACGTCGTACCCACGGCCTCGGCTGCTCGTGATTCCCTGCCAGGCCGGCAGGAAGCGGGCCAGCGCCGACGGGTCGACCGGCTCGACCTCCTTGCGCAGCGCGGCGAGCGACCGACGGCGCAGCAGCCGGAGAATCTCGCTGTCACACCACTCCATCGCAATGCCGCCAGGCAAGAACTCACCCTCGACGACCCGGCCGGCCGCGGCCAGCCGGCGCAACGCGTCACTGACCACCGCAACGCCGATGCCGAGATGAGTCGCCAGATCGATGGCCCGGAACGGACCGTGCGTCCGCGCATACCGAGAGACGAGATCGCCGAGCGGATCGGCGACTGGCTCGGCGTGCGCCTCCGCGATCCCGGGCGGCAGCGGTACGCCGAGGGCGTCGCGCAGCCGTGCCACATCTTCGACCACCGCCCAGCGGTGTTCACCGGCGATCCGCACCCGGACGACTCGGCGGGCCGCGGCCAGATCGGTCAACCAGGACTCGGCATCCGCGTCCTCGACGCAACGCTGCGAGGCCTCGGACACCGACAGTGGGCCGACCAGACGCAGTACGTCGAAGAGCCCTTCAGCATCACGTGCACGCCGGTCCTCGGCGAGGCGCTGCAGCTCAGCCTCGGTCCGCAATACGACCTCGGCGTCGAGCAACTCCCGCAGCTCGGTGCGCCCGAGCAGCTCGGAGAGCAGGCTCTGATCCAGTGACAGCGCGGCCGCTCGCTTCTCTGCCAGCGGTGTGTCGCCCTCGTACATGAAGGCGCCGACGTACCCGAACAGCAGCGACTTCGCGAACGGTGACGCCTCGGAGGTCTCCACCTCGACGACCGAGATGCGACGCTCGCTGATACCGGTCAGCAGGTCCTTCAAGGCAGGCAAGTCATAGACGTCCTGCAGAACCTCACGCAGGGTCTCGAGCACGATCGGGAAGGAGCCGTACTTGCTGGCGACGCTGAGCAGTTGCGCAGAGCGCTGACGCTGCTGCCACAGCGGTGACCGGCGCCCCGGATTCCGCCGGGGGAGTAGCAGGGCTCGTGCAGCACACTCGCGGAACCGCGCTGCGAACAGTGCCGATCCACCGACCTCGGTGGTGATCAGGTCCTCGATCTCGGCCGGATCGAACAGCACCAGGTCGGCACCGGGTGGCGCCTCGTCGGTCTCCGGCAACCGCAGCACGATTCCGTCGTCGCCGGACACCGACTGCGCGTCCATCCCGTACCGCTCGCGCAAGCGCGCTGCGATCGCCAAGGCCCACGGGCCGTGCACCTGTCCGCCGTACGGCGAGTGGATGCAGACGCGCCAGTCGCCGAGCTCATCGCGGAAACGCTCCACGAGAATCGTCACGTCGTCTGGCACCCGACTCGTCGCCTCACGCTGCTCGGCCAGGTAGGAAACGAGGTTGTTCGCTGCATACTCGTCCAGGCCTGCGGAGCGCGCCCGCTCGACTGCCTTGGCGGCCGGCAGCGAAGCCATCTTCCGCACGAAGGCGCCTGTCGCCGCACCGAGCTCAGCCGGTCTGCCGACGGCGTCACCCTTCCAGAACGGCAACCGCCCGGGCTGGCCTGGCGCGGGGGAGACCAGCACGCGGTCGTGGGTGATGTCCTCGATCCGCCAACTCGATGCGCCGAGGGTGAAGACGTCGCCGACCCGCGACTCGTACACCATCTCCTCGTCCAACTCGCCGACGCGGTGATTGGTCGACTCGCCGACCAGGAAGACGCCGAAGAGTCCTCGATCCGGGATCGTGCCGCCGCTGGTCACCGCGAGCCGTTGTGCACCCGGACGGCCGGAGATCTCCCCGCTCACCCGGTCGAACACGATCCGCGGCCGCAGCTCGGCGAACTCGTCCGACGGGTAGCGGCCCGACAACATGTCGAGCACCCCGTCGTACGCCGAACGGGGCAACGTCGCGAACGGGGCACAGCGTCGTACCAAAGCGAAGAGCTCGTCGACGTCGATGGTGTCGAGGGCAACGATCGACACGATCTGCTGGGCCAGCACATCCAGCGGATTGGCGGGAATGTGCAGACTCTCGATCAGCCCGTCCCGCATCCGCTGCACGACGACCGCGGTGTCGATCAGATCACCGCGGAACTTCGGGAACAGCACGCCGCGCGACACCGCGCCGACCTGGTGGCCGGCGCGACCGACCCGCTGCAGACCGCTCGCAACCGAAGGCGGCGCCTCGACCTGTACGACGAGGTCGACCGCGCCCATGTCGATGCCGAGCTCGAGGCTGCTCGTCGCCACCACACAAGGCAATCGGCCGGACTTCAGATCCGCCTCGATCAGCGCGCGTTGCTCCTTGCTGACCGAGCCGTGGTGCGACTTGGCGATCAACGGCGGCGCAGCCAGCGAGGCGCCGGACTGAGCCATCACCTGCGCCGGTGAACCCTCCTGCGCCAGCTCGAGCTCGGCGCGCTCGGCGGCGATCTCGTTGAGCCTGGCAGTCAGGCGCTCGGCGAGACGGCGTGAGTTCGCGAAGACGATGGTCGAGCTGTGCTGCTCGATCAGGTTGAAGACCTGCTCCTCGACATGCGGCCAGATCGAGGCGTGCTGCGGTGGCCCGGCGGCCGAACCGGAGGTCTCCAGTTCGGTGCTCGCCAGCTCGGCCATGTCCTCGACCGGCACCACGACACTGAGATCCCATTGCTTGGTGAACTTCGGCTGGACCACAGTCACCGGTCGCTCGCCGCCGAGGAATCGTGCCACCTCCTCGACCGGCCGGACCGTCGCCGACAACCCGATCCGCTGCGCCGGCTTCGGCAGCAGCGCGTCGAGCCGCTCGAGGGTCAGCGCGAGGTGGGCACCGCGCTTCGTCCCGGCGACCGCGTGCACCTCGTCGACGATGATGGTGTCGACACCGCGCAACGACTCGCGCGCCTGCGAGGTGAGCAGCAGGAACAATGACTCGGGGGTGGTGATCAGTACGTCGGAAGGCCGGGTGGCGAAGCGTCGCCGGTCGGCTGCCGGGGTGTCGCCGGACCGCACTGCGACCTCGACGTCGATCGGTGCCTCGCCGAGTCGCCGGGCGGTCTCCCGGATCCCGATCAGCGGCGCCCGCAGGTTGCGCTCGACGTCGACGGCCAGCGCCTTCAGCGGCGACACGTAGAGCACCCGGCAGCGCAGCTTCGGATCCTCCGGCGGCGGATTCGTCGCCAGCCGGTCGAGCGCCCAGAGGAAGGCGGCCAGGGTCTTGCCCGAGCCCGTCGGGGCGACCACCAGCGCGTCCCGGCCCGCGGTGATCGCGTCCCACGCCTCGAGCTGGGCCGGGGTGGCCGCCTCGAAGACGTCGCCGAACCACGCCCGGGTCGCGGGCGAGAACCGGCTCAACGCGCTGGTCTTCTTCACGACGACCATCTTGCCGGGTGCCTCCGACAGTTTTCGACACCTTCCCCGTCCCGGATCGGCACTCGTCCGATGTGAAGGTTGTCGGCGCGGTCTGGAATGATCGTCATCATGAAGAACCGCCTCCGCGCCGCGATCGTCGTGGCCTGTCTGTTCGCCCTGACCGGGTGCGCGAAGCTCGATGCCGACTTCAAGGTCGGATCGGACGAGACCGTCTCCGGAACCATGCAGATCGGCATCGACAAACAGCTGCTGGAGGCGAGTGGCCAGTCGCTGGACAAGATCCGGGAGCGGATCGGCACCAGCATCAAGCAGCTGACCACGGACGGTGTCGACTGCCAGCCGCTCGACGACGACCAGTTCATCGGCGAGAAGTGCACGTTCGAGAGCGTTCCGTTCGAGAAGATGGGCCAGTCGAGCGGTGACGGCGTCGGCTTCCGCAAGGTGGACGGCAAGATCATCGTCACCGTCAAGGCGCCCGACCTGAGCTCGCTCGCGGGCGGTGGGCAGCAGCCGCAGGTGAACTTCAAGATCACCATGCCGGGCAAGATCCTCGAGCACGACAACGGTGCCCGGGTCGACGGCCGGACGGCGACGTACGACAGCCTCGACAAGCTGGGCAACATCTCGCTGACCTCGAAGGCCGGCGGTGGGTTCCCGGTCTGGGCGATCGTGCTCATCGTGGTGCTGTTACTGCTGGCCGGTGGTGGTGTCGCGTTCTTCTTGCTGCGCAGCCGCAAAGCGAAGGCCCAGCAGGGCTACGGGCAGTACCCGGGGCAGTATCCGGGCCAGCCGCAGCAGGGCCAGTGGGGACCGCAGTACGGCGGCCAGCCGGGCTACGGGCCCGGTCAGCAGTACCCGCCACAGGGCCCGGGGCAATACGGACAGCCCGGCCAGTACGGCGGTCAGCCGGGTCAGGGCCAGCCAGGGCCGTACGGCGGTCAGCCGGGACCCCAGCCGGGTCAGGGACCAGGCCCGTACGGTGGTCAGCCGGGACAGGGGCAGCCGGGCGGGCCCGCGCCGTACCCGGGGCCGCAGCCCGGACAGCCGCAGTACCCGGGGCAGCCGCAGCCTGGGCAGTGGGGACCGCCGCCCCCGCAGGGACCGCCGCAGCAGGGACAGCAGCAGCCGCCGCAGCAGGGCGGCTGGGGACAGCAACCTCCGAAGGACAACAACGGGCCGGCATGAGACTGACGGAGTTCTGGGCGCGGATGGACCATCACCTCGGTCCCGCGTACGCACGGACCTGGGCCGAGACCCAGGTCGTCGAGGAGCTGGAGGGCCGCACGGTCGTCGAGGCCCTCGCGGAGGGCGAGGCGGCCAAGACCGTCTGGCGGGCCGTGTGGGCCCACCTGCAACTGCCGCCCAGCGAGCGCTGAGCGCTCAGACAGTCCAGCCGGTGCGGGTGGCCCACTCCTCGGCCGGCAGATAGATCAGGTCGCAGACCGGGTCCTTCAGGTCCGCGTAGTCGCCGATGTTGTCGAACGGCAAGGCGGCCGCGCGGCGCTTGAACTCGCCGTACGCCTGGGCTGTGTCGGGGTGACTGCGCAGGTAGTCGCGGAACAGCAAGGCATAGCGCTGGTTGGCGCGACCGGCCACGCGGATGTGCAGATTCACCCGGCGGCGGTACATCGGTTCCACCACGAGGCGCTTGATCCAGTGGTGCTCGTCCTCGGGCAGTCCGGGCACGGGATGGTCCCGCTTGGCGCCGGGACGGAAGTCCCAGGTCTCGGCGACCATCCGCTCGACCACGTCGTCCAGCTCGGACTCCGCCGCGACCGTCACCTGCATGTCGAGGATGTCCTTGGCCGGCAAGCCAGGCACCGACGTCGAGCCGATGTGGTCGATCCGCTGCGCGAGGTCACCGAGGATCACCCGGACCGCCTGTGCGGTCTTCTCGAACTGGGCCGGCCAGGTCTCGTCCGGGCGCACGATGGAGATCGCATTCATGGGGCCGATCATCCCAGCCGCGGAGTCCAGGGTCGATCAGACAGGCTTGATCCGGAACGTCCCGGTGGTGAGCAGGTCCGCAGCCTCGTACGCCGCTTTGCGGATGCCCTTGCGCTCGTCGAAGAATCCGCCGACCACGCCGACCCCGGGCAGCTTGCCGATGAACCGGGCACCGAGACTGCCGCGCGGCCGCTCCTCGAAGACCTCCCCGAGCCCGGCGAGCAGCTTGCTGATCCGCCAGACCAGCCGGACGCCCTTGCGCAGTCCGGCCTCCTCGGAATCGTCGCCGAAGCCCAGTTGCTTCGCGACATCCTGGCCCGCGGCGGTCGGGTCGTCGTACTGGAGGACGTCGTCGGGGGTGATCGGGCGGTCGGTGAGGACCCGGGCGATGACCGCCACTCGGTCGGCATGCGCGTCGACGCCGTACTCGCGGCAGACCGCGCCGATCACCATCGCCTGGACGGACGCGCCGAGGGTGTCCTTGATCGGGAGCCGGTCGGCCGCGGCGCCACTGATCCGCGGCAGACCCGCGACCACGGCCGCGAAGCCGCCGAGGCGCTCCACCCACCAGTCGCAGCGCTTGGCCAGCGGCAGCGTCGGCCACTCGGCGTGACCGGGGACCTTCATCTGCAGCAGCCGGTCGATCGCCAGGATCAGGCCCTTCTCGGCCAGGTTGGGGCGCTCCTGCGCGGAGTACTCGGTGAGCAGGCTGCGGATGCCGAACGGGTCCTGGGTGCGGAGCGCGTCGAGGACGGAGTCGATGCCGAACTCGACCCGGCTGAGGGCGAGGACGACGGCGGAATCGGGGACGTCCGGGCGCTCGGTCACGCCCGCAAGAGTAGGGAGTCGGCGGGCCAGTTCAGTTGCCGGGGGAGGCTTCGGCGTGTCAGTTTGTGATTCGAACACGTGTTCGGGATAGTTTGTGCTCCCGGGAAGGGCGGCGGGCAGCCAGGTTGTCCACAGATTCGTGGTGGCGGCGAAAACTGTCCGTGGCGCCGAATATCTTCTCTGGCACACGGAATCCTTCGGGCGGCTGGGTAGTCCGTCCCACTTACGAGATAGGTCAGGTGGCAGTCAGATGGCTGGTGCAACAGCGAGCGCGGAGCGCAAGGAAGCCGACCGCGAGAAGGCGCTTGCGACCGCGCTGACGCAGATCGAGCGCGCGTGCGGCAAGGGTTCGGTGATGCGGCTCGGCGAGCAGAACCGGCCGCCGATCGAGGTCATCCCGACCGGTTCGATCGCGCTCGACATCGCGCTCGGGATCGGCGGTCTGCCGCGTGGTCGCGTGGTGGAGATCTACGGCCCGGAATCCTCCGGTAAGACGACGGTCGCCCTGCACGCGGTGGCGAACGCGCAACGGGCCGGCGGGATCGCGGCCTTCATCGACGCCGAGCACGCCCTCGACCCGGACTACGCGCGCAAGCTGGGGGTCGACACCGACGCCCTGCTGGTCTCGCAGCCGGACTCCGGTGAGCAGGCGCTGGAGATCGCCGACATGCTGGTCCGCTCCGGCGCGATCGACATCGTCGTGATCGACTCGGTGGCCGCGCTGGTGCCGCGCGCCGAGATCGAGGGCGAGATGGGTGACAGCCACGTCGGTCTGCAGGCCCGGCTGATGAGCCAGGCGCTGCGGAAGATGACCGGTGCGGTCAGCGGGACGAACACGACCGCGATCTTCATCAACCAGCTGCGCGAGAAGATCGGCGTGATGTTCGGCTCCCCGGAGACCACCACCGGTGGTAAGGCGCTGAAGTTCTACGCATCCGTGCGGCTGGACGTGCGCCGGATCGAGTCGCTCAAGGACGGCACCGACGTGGTCGGTAACCGGACCCGGGTCAAGGTCGTGAAGAACAAGGTGGCCCCGCCGTTCAAGCAGGCCGAGTTCGACATCATCTACGGCCAGGGCATCAGCCGTGAGGGCAGTCTGCTCGACCTCGGTGTCGACCAGGGCTTCGTCCGCAAGGCCGGCGCATGGTTCACCTACGAGAGCGACCAGCTCGGTCAGGGCCGGGAGAACGCGCGGAACTTCCTGCGCGACAACCCCGACCTGGCCAACGAGCTGGAGAAGAAGATCAAGGAGAAGATGGGCATCGGTCCGACCCTGGACCAGCCGGCCGACGACAAGGCCAAGGCTGCCGAGGTCGATGTCGACTTCTGATCGACCCACCGCGGGCGGCGGCGCTCCTCGGCACTCACCTGCCGAAGAGCCTGCCCCCGCGGCGCTGTCTCTACCCCACGAAGAGCGCCTCGCCTACGCCCGCCAACTCCTGGCCCGCGGCACGGCAGCCCTCGACGCCCAGGTGAGTAAGCCCTCCGCCGACCGCGGTCGCGCGGAAGCCGCTGATCCATCGCGAGACGGCGCTGCCGCCGCCACGTCGGCGGGAACAGTGGGCTCGACCGGTCGCGCTGGTGCGCGTGCGTCGAGCGGTGGCGGTACGGCGGCTGCCGGGTCCGCAGGCGAGTCCGGCCGCGGGCATGGTTCAGGTGGACGCGGTCGGCGCGATCAGGTGCCGGGCGCGATTCCCGGTGGCGGAGCAGTCAACCCCGCCGGAGCTGTGAACCCCAGGGGAGCCGGGAGTGGCGGCCGAGGTGGGAACGGAGCTGGTGCTGCAACCAGCGGCGTGGCCGGAACTAGCGGCGTGGCGGGGAACGGTGGCGTGGCCGACAACCGTGGCGGTGTCGGGAGTGGTGGCCCAGATGAGGGCGGGGGCCGAGGCGACGGTGAGGGTGGTCGGCGGGAGGGCGGACGCCGGGACAGCGGAGGCCGGGCGGGTGGTCGGGTGGTTGATCCTTGGGGGGAGTTGGACGAGGACTTTGCGGGGGATGACCCGGGGAGTGGGCGGCGGCCGAGTACGGGGATTCGGCGGAGTGTGGGGGCTGACTACTGGGCTGACGCGAAGGCGTTTGCTGGGGATGGCGAGTCGGAGGATGAAGGTTCGCAGCAGGACGGTGTTGCTGGTGAGACCTTCGATCCGTGGGGTGACGGGGTAGCTGTTGCGCGTCCGCCGAAGGTGCGTAAGCCGGACCGGGGGAACGTGGAGCCGGATGCTGGGGTGTGGGGGGTCGGGCTAGGTGCGTCTGGTGGGCCCGAGGTAGTTGAGCCTGCTGCGAGCGCAGCCGACGCCGAGGTGGATGCGTGCGCTCCCGAAGCGGCTGTGGCGCCGGAGGCTCCGGAGATTCCAGCGGTACGCCGTGGGCGGGCTGGTGTGGCTGGGCGGACCTCGCGGGATGCTGTGGTGGATGTGTGGGGAGCGGATCAGTCGGCGGGACCGGAGACGGCGCCAGGCGCTGCTGCGGAGTCGAGTGGGTTGGCAGATCCTGAGAGCCCTCGAGAAGGTGCACCGCGAAGTGGGCGAGGTGCTGCGCGCTCGGCTACCTCCCAAGCCAAGGCGAGGGCTGAGGACGCGCGACTGCCGGACGGCGAGGCTGAGGCTGAGGGGGTTGAGCCGGAGAGGCGTAGTTGGCTTACTGCGCGTCAGAGTGGTGACGATGCGGAGGCTGGTGGATCGGTCGAGGCATCGCGTGGCGGCGGTGGTTGGGGTGGTGGCGGGTCTCCGGGAGGGCGCAAGGGCGGCAAAAACGCTCGGCGTGGTGGTGCTGCGGAGAGCCGTGATGCCAATGGGGCCAGAGGTGCCAGTGGGGTCAGAGGTGTCGGTGGAGCCAGCGGGGCTAGTGAGGCTAGCGGGGCTACTGGGACCCACGGGGCTGGTGAGGCTAACAGGCGTAATGGGGCTGCCGGGCGTAACGAGGCTGGTGGGGCTGGCGGGCGTAACGGGGCTGATGTAGCTAGTGGGGCTGGCGGGGCTGGCAGGGCTGGTGAGTTGGGTGGGGCTGGTCGGTCTGGTGAGACTGGCGGGAGATTGGGTGCTGATTCCGGGGGACGGGGTAAGAGGCGCGGGTTGGCGTCTCGGGGGCCCGCGGGGAGTGGGCGTCGGCGGCGGGATGCGGCGGACGAGTTGGGGGACTCGGCGGTGCCGGACGGGGCGGATCCGGGGCAGGTGGCTCGGGGGATTTTGCTGGACAAGTTGTCGGGGCAGCCGCGGACTCGGGCGGAGCTGGCGGATGTGCTGGCGGAGCGGGGGATTGCGGATGAGGTGGCTGACGAGGTTTTGGATCGGTTCACTGAGGTTGGGTTGATCGACGACGCGGCGTTCGCGACGGCATGGGTGGAGTCGCGGCATCGGGGACGTGGGCTGGGGAAGCGGGCGCTGGCGCAGGAGTTGCGGCGGCGGGGGGTGGATGACGAGTTGTCGCGAGATGCGTTGGAGGAGCTGGATCCGGAGCAGGAGGAGGAGACAGCTCGCGCGCTGGTGCGGAAGAAGCTGCGGTCGATGCGTTCGCTGGACCGGCAGGTGGCGATGCGGCGGTTGCTCGGGATGCTGGCCCGCAAGGGGTATCCGGGCGGGATGGCGATGAGCATCATCAAGCAGGAGCTCGATGCATCGCACGAGGAGTTCCCGCTACTGGATTCGTCCGGGATCGAGGTGGAGTGATGGCGACCCTGCAGGATGTGGAGCGGCTGGTGGCGGAGCTGCCGGGGACCGAGGAGAAGACTCGGCACGGGACGCGCACCTGGACTGTCGGCGGTAAGGCGTATGCGTGGGAACGCCCGTTCAGCAAGGCGGATCTGAAGCGCTTCGGCGACGAGACTCCGCCGGATGAGTCGATACTCGCGATCCGGGTCGAGGACCTCGGCGAGAAGGAGGCGGTGCTGACTGCGCGAGCGGGCGACGGCTTCTTCACGATTCCGCATTTCGACAACTACGCCGCCGTACTGATTGAGCTGGAGCTGGTGCCGGAGGCCGTGTTGCGCGAGGCGTTGCTTGATGGGTGGCTGGTGTTCGCGCCGGCGGCGCAGGCTCAGGACGTGATCGCGGCCCGAAGACGCCGCGCGAAGGACTGATAGCCGGCGAGGAAGGCTGGTGGGGCATCGAGGATGCGGTAGTCGGTGTCGAGAAAGGCCAATGGGAGGAGCAGCCAGTGCCAGGTGTCCAGGGCGACGGTGACTTCGGTGGTGGTCGGAGTGGTGGCCTGGATCTCGGCATCTTGGTACTTGAAGGCGTCGACTACGGCGTCCGCCGGCGCGTCGATCACCAGCCGGATCGGGTGCTTCGTCTTGTGCAGACCCGCGCGAAGGTAGGCGGTGGCTGAGTCTGCGGGGAGGGCGCGGGCCGTGTAGTGCGTCGTGTGGCGGCGTAGGTCGCTGATGCGGTCGACGCGGAAGACGCGCCAGTCGTCGCGGTCCAGGTCCCAGGCCAGCAGGTACCAACGGAGCAGGTGGTGGATCTGACGGTAGGGCTCGACTCGGCGGGCGGACTGCGGGCCGCCGACGCTGCGGTAGGCGAAGGAGATTTCCTGCTGGAGACCGATGGCTTCAGCTAGGTCGCCGAGTTGGTCCGCCGGGACACTCGGCGCGTCCTGATGACTCGTCTCCACGCTGGCCCGAACCGCAACCGCCCGCGACCGGAGCCGAGCCGGCAGGAACTGATCGACCTTCCCGTACGCCCGCGTGGCCGCATCATCGATCCCACCTTCCGCCGCCGAGCCGACCGAGCCCAGCGAAGCCAGTGCGAGCAGCGTCGCCACCGCCTCGTCGTCGTCCAGGACGAGCGGCGGCATCGTCCGCCCTGCGGTCAGCCGGTAGAAGCCGCCGGGCCCGGGCTGGGTCTGCACGGGATAGCCGTAGCCGCGCAGCCGGTCGACGTCCCGCCGCAGCGTGCGCGGGCTGACCCCGAGCCGCTGAACCAGTTCGTCGCCGCTGAACGAGCGCCCGGACTGCAGCGTCGACAGCAACGCGAGCATCCGGGCGGTGACATCGGCCATAAAGTCCATGATGACAAAAAATGCGGCCAGAATCCGACCACATCTGATCGTAGCGTCATATGCATGAGAGCCATCACGCTTCGCCAGGCCCGGACGAACAACCTCGCCAACCTCGACCTCGACGTACCGCGCAATCAGTTGGTCGTGTTCGTCGGCCGCTCAGGGTCGGGGAAGTCGTCGCTGGTGTTCGACACGATCGCCGCCGAGGCGGGATTCCAGCTGAACGAGACCTTCCCGCCGTTCGCGCGGAACCGGCTGCCGAAGTGGGCGCGCCCGGAGGTCGAACACATCGACGGCCTGACGCCGGTGATCGTGATCGACCAGCGCCGGATCGGCGGCAACGCGCGATCGACCGTCGGCACGGTCACCGACGCGTGGACGTACCTGCGGCTGTTGTTCTCGCGGCTCAGTGACCCGTACGTCGGTGAGTCGAACCGGTTCTCGTTCAACGACCCCAGCGGGATGTGCCCGGTATGTTCCGGCCTCGGCGAGGTCGTCGTGAGTGCGGTCGACCGATTCCTGGACCTCGACAAGTCGCTGGCCGAGGGCGCGATTCGGCTACCCGGCTTCGGCCCGGGCAAGTACTGGTACTCGCAGTACGCCGACATCGGTTCGTTCGCCATCGACACCCCGCTGCACGACTGGTCGGAGGGTGAGCGTGAGGCACTCCTGTTCGGTGGCAGCGCAGCCGCCGAACTCGGCCGCAAACCGCCGAAGGACTACGAGGGCGTCGTCGAGCGGTTCGAGCGCATTTATCTGCACACCGCGGACAACCTGTCGGAGCGCAAGCAGGCGGCGATCCAGAAGTTCACCCGCTCGGACACCTGCCCGGAGTGCGACGGGGATCGACTCGCGAAACCCGCGCGGACCGCGACCATCCGAGGCCGTACGATCGGTGAGCTGGCCCGCGGGGAGATCACCGAACTGCTGGAGTTCGTGAGCGAAATCGACGAGCCGGCCGTCGTACCGGTGGTGTCGGCGCTGACGGCGCGGCTGCAGGCGATGGTCACCATCGGGCTCGGCTACCTCGCACTCGCGCGGGCGACGACGAGTCTGTCGGGCGGCGAGTCGCAGCGGATCAAGACCGTGAAGCAGCTCGGGTCGAGTCTGACCGAGCTGACGTACGTCGTCGACGAGCCGACCGTGGGTCTGCATCCGACCGACGTAGAGTCGATGATCGCCCTGCTCGAGCAACTGCGCGACAGCGGCAACAGCGTGCTCGTGGTGGAGCATGATCCCGCGGTGATGCGGCACGCCGACCAGATCATCGAGGTTGGACCGGGAGCCGGTGCTGCGGGTGGTCGGGTGGTGTTCCAGGGCTCGTACGACGATCTGCGGGCGGCTGAGACGCCGACCGGGCGCGCGCTGCGGCGACCAGGTTGGGCTGGGGACGACGCCGTACGGCGGCCTGTCGGCGAGCTGGTGGTTGCGAACGCCGTACGGAACAACCTGCGGGACGTGACGGTGCGGATCCCGGCTGGGGTGATGACGGTGCTGACCGGGGTCGCGGGTTCGGGGAAGTCGAGTTTGGCGGCCGAGTTGGTGGCGCAGCACGACGCGGTGGTGATCGACCAGAAGGCGGTCGGGACAAGCCGGCGGTCGACGCCGGTCACCTATACCGGGATCGCGCCGGCCATTCGGAAGTTGTTTGCCCAGAGCAACGACGTACCGGTGGCGATGTTCAGTGCGAATTCGGCAGGCGCGTGTCCGGAGTGCCGAGGGCTTGGGGTGCTGCATACCGACCTGGCATTTATGGAAGGGCAGGAGGTGGTGTGCCCGGTCTGTGGTGGGCGGCGATTCTCGCCGGAATCCCTTGTTTATCAGGTGAACGGGTATTCGATCGCGGATGTGGACGACCTGACGATTGAGCAGGCGATCACCGAGTTGCCTGATGCAGGCATCGCTCGTGGGCTGCAGCAACTGGCTGCGGTCGGTTTGGGGTATTTACGGCTCGGGCAGTCGCTGAACACGCTCTCCGGTGGTGAATGCCAGCGGGTGAAGATTGCGAAGGAACTGCGGGTCGCCGAGGGACGGACGACGTACGTGCTGGACGAGCCGACGACCGGGCTGCACCTGGACGACATCGAGACGCTGCAGGGTGTGCTGGACCGGCTGGTCGGGCACGGTCACAGCGTGGTCGTCGTCGAGCACAATCTGGAGGTGATCCGGCGGGCGGACTGGCTGATCGACCTCGGTCCCGGGCCCGGCCGGCACGGCGGGACGGTGCTGTTCGAGGGGCGGCCGGCGGACTATCTGGACCGGGCGACGCCGACCAGCCGCGCGCTGGCGGCCGAATCCGTGGCGGTGTGAGCGGCGAGGGGCGTTGACGGGTCGGTTGCAACGGTGTGTTATCCGAAGTAGGCCCGGTGTTTTGCCGGGTCCGTACGCTGGGGATTTTCCGTCGATCCGCCCCTGACACACCGCGGAGGGTGCAATGAACGAATTCCAGGAACAGGCGAAGAACTGGCTCCGGAACGTCGTCAAGCAGAACCCGGACAAGATCAAGGCCGGCGTCACGAAAGCCGGTGATCTGATCGACCAGCAGACCGGCGGGAAGTACGCGGACAAGGTCGACGCGGTACAGGAAAAGGTCGGCTCATTCGTCGACAAGCAGAACGGCGAATCCACCGACGAGGCAACCGCCACAGCAGACGACGCAGCCGGCGCGGCGGAAGATGCGGCCGGCACCGAAGAGGACGCTGCCGGTGCGGCAGCGGATGAGGCCGGCGCGGAAGAAGACGCGGCCGGCGCCGAGGAAGACGCTGCGGCGGTAGAACCCGAAGGCTGGACCGTCGGCGGCGACGCCCCCGAACCGTCCGATGCAGCCTCAGCCGGTTCGTCGGCTGAAGGCGCCGAGACCGGCGGCACGGCGACCGGCGGCCTGCCGGGACCGCGCGAGTAACCGGAACGGACCGCCGACTGGGGTGCGCCGCGGTTGCGGCGTACCCCCACGGCTGGTTGCTGTGAGTGCGTTTGTGGTGACGGTTGCTGGGGTGGTTCGGGACTTCGTGGCTGGGTGACGGTGCTGGACCAGTTGGGTGGCTGGTCTGTTGACGCGAATGGGTCGCGGATGCGGTCGGGGCGTGCCTGAGTGTCCGTCTTGACCGGGTGATGGGGCACGCCTAGCCTCGGGAAGACGAAGGGATCACTCCACCTGACGGTGGCGGTTATAGCGAGCTGACAGTTCTCCCGAGCTGAGCGAAACGACGGCAAGAGGTATTGCCGGTGCTCGGACGATCCAGGTGACGATGCCCCCCGTCACCTGGAGGCGATATCGCCGTACCCGGTGACAGCGAGTGACCCCTTCGACCGACTGACACAGTCCCGCCTGGTGCGTGACTCGACGAGGGGAGAGGCCGATGGCACTCGTGGCATTGGCGAGCTCCGCCGGGCCGACCGTGATCGGCCTGACCGTGGTCGGGCTGGTGATCGCCGGCCTGCTGGCCTGGATCGGCTTGACGTTGTCGCGCCGGAAGGCTGCTGACAACACGGCCGCGCTGGCGAATGCGCAGCTCGAGGCCTCGACGATCACGAGTGGCGCGAAGTCGCAGGCTGAGCTGATCAAGCGCCAGGCCGAGGAGGAGGCCGCCGTACTGCGGGTGCGGGCGGAAACCTCTGAGCAGCGTGCCGAGGAGATTCGCCGCGCCGCGGAGGATCGGGCCTCGGAGGTACGGCGGGATGCGGAGCAGCGGGCGTCCGACGTACGGCGTGAGGCCGAGGCGGAGGCTCAGTCGATCCGCGACGACCTGCGCGAGCAGCGCCTGGAGATGGAGCGGCGTGATCACCGGCTGACCGAGCGCGAGGAGCGGCTCGACGAGCAGCACCGGCAGAGTGAGGAGCGGCAGAGCGAGCTGGCCACGCAACTGGCCGAGCTCGACCAGCGCAAGGCGGAGATCAAAGATCTCGAGGACGAGCGCCGCCGCATTCTCGAAGGCGTTGCGAACCTGACCACCGAGCAGGCCCGGGCCGAGCTGGTCGCGTCGATCGAGGCGGAGGCGAAGCGGCACGCGCACTCGATTGTCCGCGATATCGAGCGGCAGGCGCTGGACGAGGGTGAGACGAAGGCGCGCAAGATCATCACCGGAGCCGTCCAGCGGCTGGCGAGTGAGCAGACGAGTGAGTCGGTCGTGTCCGTCGTGCACCTGCCCAGTGACGACATGAAGGGGCGGATCATCGGCCGTGAGGGGCGGAACATCCGCTCGTTCGAGCAGACCACCGGTGTGAACCTGATCATCGACGACACCCCTGAGGCCGTGCTGCTGTCCTGCTTCGACCCGGTACGGCGGGAGACGGCGCGGCTGACGCTGGATTCGCTGGTACTGGACGGGCGCATCCACCCGAGTCGGATCGAGGAGATCTACGAGCGCAGCAAGGGTGAGGTCGCCGAGCTGTGCGAGCGGGCCGCCGAGGACGCGATGGCCGAGGTCGGGATCACCGACCTGCACCCGGAGCTGATCCGGACGATGGGTCTGCTGCGCTACCGGACGTCGTACGGGCAGAACGTGCTGAAGCACCTGATCGAGTCCGCGCACATCGCCGGGATGATGGCGGCCGAGCTCGGGCTGGATCCGAAGCTGTGCAAGCGCGGTGCGTTCCTGCACGACATCGGCAAGGCGCTCACGCACGAGTCCGAGGGCAGTCACGCGATCGTCGGTGCCGACCTGGCTCGCAAGTGGGGCGAGAGCGATGACGTTGTGCACTGCATCGAGGCGCACCACAACGAGGTTGAGGTCCGGACGGTCGAGGCTGTGCTGACCCAGGCCGCGGACGCGGTCAGCGGCGGTCGTCCGGGTGCGCGTCGCGAGTCGCTGGAGGCGTACGTGCAGCGGCTCGAGCGGCTCGAGGAGATCGCGATGCACCATGACGGGGTCGAGAAGGTGTTCGCGATGCAGGCCGGTCGCGAGATCCGCGTGATGGTGGTGCCGGATGCGGTTGACGACATCGCGGCGCAGGTGATGGCGCGCGATATCGCCAAGCAGGTCGAGGAGGAGCTGACGTATCCGGGGCAGATCCGGGTGACCGTCGTACGGGAGTCGCGGGCTACTGAGGTTGCGAAGTAGCGGCTTGCCAGAGCAGTTCGGAGCCGCCGCGTTCGGCTGCGTGGTTTAGCAGCTCTGAGCGCCAGTCCAGCTCCATGCCGTCGCGCCAGTCCCGCTCCGGGTCGTAGAGCATGGCGAGCTGCGACGGGTAACGCGCGACGGCCTCCAGCTTCTGCTGCAGGTGTGCCGGGGTGACAGCCGGCACGGTCGCTGGCTGGCCATCCGCGGAGTACGCCTGCCCTGCTGCGTAAGGGAAGTCCTCCCACAGCACGAGCTTCAGGTTGTGCTCGCGCGCCACGCGGGCAACCGCCTCCCTGGTGATCCGATGGTCGACGTGATCGCCAAAGGCCGCGCAGGTCCACAGCTCAGCCGGCCACTCATCACCGAAGGACTTGTGAATGGCCTGAGCGATCTGTTCGACCAGCACGGCATCCGTCGGCGCTTCGAACAAGGCGGCAAACGATCCGATCTCGTCCTGGCGGTAGATCGAGTCCAGGAACGGCAGATGCAGCGACCGCGCCCCCAGGATCTCTGTGGCCTCGAGATCCTCTTGCCGTCGCCGCGCCACCGCATCGTCGCCGAGCCCACACATGGCGTGGAACTGCCGCGCGAACTCCGAGTACGGCGGCGTCGCCGCACCGGCGAACACCGTGCAGACGGTGACGTCCACGCCCTGTCCGGTGAGCGCGGCAATCGTCGCGCCAGCGCTCAGTACTGCATCGTCGAGATGAGGTGAAACCACCAGGACCGCACACATGCTTGCCTCCGACAACTGGAAGGTTTCTTTCCAGTTGACCATGCGTGCCGCGGCGGATCCGGTGCGCAGCGAAGACATGCCCGATCGGCCGCCCGACCGTGCACGATTCAGTCGGCGTACTTCGCCCGCCAGGCAGGCGCTTCGAACGGCGCGCCGTAGATCCGCGTCTCGCGCACGATCCGCCCGTCGCCGAACTCCACGACGTTCGCCACGTAGTAGATGTCGCCGCCGTAGTCCGACCGCCCCAGTACGACGAAGTGGTCACCCGCCCCGGTGATCCGCAGTACCTCGATCGACGGCGGATTCGGATACTCGCCCTGCATCGCCCGCATCCGGTCCCGCCCCACGATCCGCTCCCCGGACTGCGGCATCTCCAGCACGTAGTCCTCGGCCCGCATCTCGTGCTCAGCCTCCGCCGACAACGCCAACTGCCCACCCGCCGGCCACAACCGCTCCAGCAACTCCCGATTCCGGTCCATCACCCCACCATCCCCCCACTCCTTCACCCAGCCTTAAACCGGCCTGTCAGTTGTGATCCTCGCGGAGGTGGGTGGGGGTTACGTCGATGGTTGTTTCGGCGACCTTGTCGTGTGGGGCGACGCTGTACTGCTTTTCGACGTTGGGTTTGAGCATGGTGGCTTCGTCGCGGTTGCGGGGGTTCGCGAGGCGGTAGGACAGCCAGATACCGGCGGCGCCGGCCAGCATGATGATGATGCCGAGGGCCTGCAGGTTCAGGCTGTCCGATGTGTCGCGGACAGCGAACGCAATGATGGCGCCGATGGTGACGAGGGTGATTCCTACTCCGATTCGCATGCCTGACTCCTCTCGGAACTCCTGAGCCCCGTGACGTGGAGTAATGGATTTCACTCCCTGTACCCAAGGCGTCACTGACGCATGCGCAGGGCGTCTCCCACGAGGTCCAGGGTTCGGTCCAGCGCCTCCCACTGTAATGAGCCCCAGGTGGCCATCCCCTCGCGCGCCTCAGCCTCGTCTGCGGCCGTCAGTCCGGGTTGCCCCAAACGCCAAGCCCTGGCCGAGTAGTCCGCGACGTACCGGCGCAGCAGGAAGAATGCGAACTGGTCGAGGTGTAGCGGCACATCGGCCGGATAGGTCTCCAGCACATGCTTGAGCGCGCGGGAGTCGACAGGCTGCTCGGCCTGCAGCAGGAGGGCCAGTTCGCACTCCGGGGGAGCCAGTCGTGCGCCCTCCCAGTCGAGCAGGCTCAGCTGGCCGGAGTCGTCCACCAGCAGGTTCCCGCCGTGCAGGTCGGTGTGACAAACCACCATCTGCTGCGGCAAACGGCGTACTGCGCTCTGCAACTGCAGGAGCCGTTCACGCTGGATCTCATGCGGTACGGCGAACTCCTCACGCGGGAGGGCGACAGTCGGCACCACAGCGTGCAGCCGCGCCAGCACCTGGCCGAGCTGGTGGAGCATCGGCACGGACCAGTCGCGGGGCGACCGTCCTGGCAGGAGGGGGAAGAGCGCGACGATGCCATCGGGGATGGTGATCGAGAGCGCACCACTACCGGTCGGAACGGCGTACGGGACGCGGAAGCCGGACTCGTGCAGCTGTTTGACCAGTGGAAAGCGGATGTGCGCGTTGGTCGCGCTCTCGGCGTCGACCCACAGTTTGACGAAGTAGTCGTCGCCCAGGCGGTAGCAGACCGAGCCCCAGCCGAGTGGGATGAACGTCAGCTCGCCCGAGACGCCGTACGACGTCTTGATCGCACTAAGCAGCGCCGTGCGGTCGATCGCCGGTTCGGCGAGCACGTCAGCGGAACGCGTTCTGGCCGGTCAGGGCCTGGCCGATGACCAGCTGGTGGATCTCGGAGGTGCCCTCGTAGGTGAGGACGGACTCCAGGTTGTTGGCGTGCCGCATGATCGGGTACTCGCCGCTGATGCCGTTGGCGGCCAGGATGGTGCGGCACTCGCGGGCGATGGCGATGGCCTCGCGGGTGTTGTTCAGCTTGCCGACACTGACCTGCTCGGGCCGCAGGGTGCCTTTCTCCTTCAGTCGGCCGAGGTGGACGGCGAGCAGGATGCCCTTGTTCAGCTCGACTGCCATGTCGGCGATCTTGGACTGCGTGATCTGGTAGCCGGCCAGCGGCTTGTCGAACACAGTCCGCTCACCGGCGTACGCGATCGCCGTCTCCAGACAGTCCCGGGCCGCGCCCATCGCACCGAAGATGATGCCGAAGCGTGCCTCGTTCAAACAGCCCAACGGACCTGACAGTCCTTGCGCCTCAGGCAGTACGGCGGAAGCCGGCAACCGCACGTCCTCCAGCACGAGCTCCGACGTGACCGACGCGCGCAGCGACATCTTCAGCTTGATCTCCGGCGCGGAGAAACCCGGTGTGGCAGTCGGTACGACGAAACCGCGTACACCCTCGTCGGTCCGCGCCCACACCACCGCCACGTCAGCCACTGACCCGTTGGTGATCCACATCTTCGAACCGTTCAGCACCCAGTCGTCACCGTCGCGCCGCGCGTTCGTCCGCATCCCACCGGGGTTCGAACCGAAGTCGGGCTCGGTCAGCCCGAAGCACCCGATCGCCTCACCCGCAGACATCCGGGGCAGCCACTCGTCCTTCTGCTCCGCGCTGCCGTACTTCCAGATCGCGTACATCGCCAGCGACCCCTGCACCGACACGAGCGACCGCATGCCCGAGTCCGCAGCCTCGATCTCCAGACAGGCCAGTCCGTAGGCAACCGGGCCCAGCCCCGCACACCCATACCCGGTCAGGTGCATCCCCAGGAACCCGAGCGAGCCGAGCTCCTTGGCCAACTCCCGCGCCGGGATCGACGCGCTCTCGAACCACTCCGGTAGCGAAGGCCGCAACCGCTCATCCGCATAACGCCGCGCAGCCGCCCGGACATCGACCTCCTCCGAAGTCAGCAGCGAGTCGACGTCAACGAGATCCAGCGAAACGGTCATGGCCAAACGCTAGCCCTAACCAGACCACAGTGAAGGGAGGTTTATCTCACTTCCGGTACCAGGGCCACCACCAGCGGCGTTTGCGCGGGTGCCGGACGGTCATCGAGCTGTACCGCGCAGCGCCCTTCACAATCAGATGTACGCCGTTCGGTCCGGCCGGAGCCGTCTTGTTCGAAGCGGAGCCACCGTGGAGCTCGACGTCGTCCAGAGTGACGGACCAGCCGACCGGCACGATCATCGTGATCGAGCTGTGCGTGAGGTTCGCAGTGACAGTCACCTCACGCCAGTGGACGGTGGCATCGGTGAAGTCGAGACGGGCCGAAGAGTGCACCAGCTCGGCGGCCACGCGCTCCGGGACCTGCCAGGCGCCCTCGCGCTTCTGTGCGCTGTGGGTGGCGCGGATCATCACCTCGGCCGGCTTGGCGGTGTCCCGGACCGGGACCAGATCAGCTGTCGCGTCACGCAGTTCGAGCTGGGTCTTGGCGGAGTAGACCTGGGTCAGCCGCTCGTCCAGCTCCTGGAAGTCGAGGCGGCCGTCGGTGTGTGCTTCCTGCAGTACGGCGGCTGCCCGCTCCCGGTCGTTGTCAGAGGCCCGTTGGCTGGGCGGCGGCTGCTCCAGACTCATGCACCAACGGTACGCCGTACCGGAGTCGCGGTCCGATAGTCCGGGGTCACCAGTTACACCGGGGTCGTCACCTCGGGTGGCCACCTGGGACAATGGCGACGTGAATCCGCGCACCGTCGTCATCCTCGGCTCGACCGGTTCGATCGGCACCCAAGCTCTTGAGCTCATCGGGCGCAATCGCGACCGGTTCCGGGTGCTCGGGCTGTCGGCTGGCGGGGACAACGTCGGGCTGCTGGCCGAGCAGGCACTGGCATTCGGGGTCGAGGTGGTTGCCGTCGCCAAGGCCACGGTGGCGCAGGATCTGCAGCTGGCGTTCTACGCCGAGGCGCAACGACAGGGCTACGCCCAGGGCGAGTTCCGGATCCCGAAGATCATCACCGGTCCGGATGCGTCGAGCGAACTGGCCGCGACCCCGTGCGACGTCGTACTGAATGGCATCACCGGTTCAGTCGGTCTGCACCCGACGCTCGCCGCGCTCGACGCGGGCAACACGCTCGCCCTGGCGAACAAGGAGTCGCTCGTCATCGGCGGTCCGGTGGTCACCCGGCGCGTGAAGCCCGGCCAGATCGTGCCGGTCGACTCCGAGCACAGCGCGATCGCGCAGTGCCTGCGCGGTGGCGCGCCTGACGAGGTCCGCAAGCTCCTGCTGACCGCGAGCGGCGGGCCGTTCCTCGGCCGCAAGCGCAGTGAGCTCGCCGAGGTCACCGTGGAGCAAGCGCTTGCCCACCCGAACTTCGCGATGGGGCCGGTCGTCACGATCAACTCCGCGACGCTGGTCAACAAGGGGCTCGAGCTGATCGAGGCGCACCTGCTCTTCGGAATCCCGATGGAGCGCGTGGAGGTCGTCGTACACCCGCAGCAGGCGGTGCACTCGATGGTCGAGTTCCACGACGGCTCGACGATCGCGCAGGTCTCGCCGCCGACCATGACGCTGCCGATCGCGCTCGGTCTAGGGTGGCCCGACCGGATAGCGGACGCGTCGCCGCCGTGGGACTGGTCCACGGCGAGCAGCTGGCAGTTCCTCCCGCTGGACGACGAGGCCTTCCCGGCCGTCGGCCTGGCCCGCGAGGCCGGGACCCGCGGCGGTACCGCTCCCGCCGTGTTCAACGCGGCGAACGAGGTCTGCGTGCAGGCGTTCCGGGACGGTCGGCTGCCGTTCCTGGCGATCGTCGACACAGTGGCCCGGGTGCTGACCGATCACGACGTACCCTCGTACGAGGAGCTGTCCGTCGACGACGTCCTGGCCGCTGATGCCTGGGCGCGGACGCGGGCTCGCGAGATCACCGCCGTACTCGGAAACGAGAGCCAGGAGACCACGAACGCATGACCGCACTGCTCACGATCCTCGGCATCGTGGTGTTCGCCCTCGGGATCATCGTCTCGGTGGCTCTGCACGAGATGGGCCACATGCTCCCGGCCAAGGCGTTCGGGATGAAGGTCACCCAGTTCTTCGTCGGCTTCGGCCGGACGGTCTGGTCGACCAAGCGCGGTGAGACCGAGTACGGCTTCAAGGCGATCCCGGCCGGTGGTTTCGTCCGGATCATCGGCATGCTGCCGCCGGCCAAGGGGCAGGACCCGGGCAAGGTGCGGAAGGCAAGCACCGGCCCGATCCAGTCGATCGCCGAGAACGCGCGCAACGCGGAGTACGAGACGATCGACCCGGCCGACAACGGCCGGCTCTTCTACCAGAAGCCGTGGTGGCAGAAGCTGATCGTGATGGCGTCCGGCCCGCTGGTCAACGTCGCGATCGCGTTCGTCCTGTTCGGCGGTCTCTTCATGCTGTACGGCGCCAATGTCGCGCAGACGACCGTGTCCACGGTCACCGACTGCGTGATCCCGGCGAGCCAGGCCAGCGTTGACCGCAAGTGCACCGACGCCGACACGGTGTCGCCGGCCAAGACCGCGGGCTTCCAGGTCGGGGACCGGATCGTGTCGTTCAACGGCACCCAGATCTCCACCTGGGACCAGCTCACCCCGCTGATCCGCGCGAACACCGACAAGCCCGCGACGATCGTTGTCGAGCGCAACGGTGCGCAGCAGACCCTGCGCACCAACACGATCGTGAACCAGGTCCCGAAGGAGGCCGGGTCGGCCAAGTTCGTCTCGGTCGGCTTCCTCGGCGTCTCCCCGGAGATGAAGCTGGAGCGGCAGGGCCCGGCGTTCGTGGTCGACAAGATGGGTGAGCTGACCGTCGCCACGGTGAAGGCGATCGGCAACTTCCCGCAGAAGCTGGTCGGTGTCGCGAAGTCGATCGTCGGCGGTGAGCGCGACGAGAACAGCCCGATGAGCGTCGTCGGCGCCAGCCGGGTGGCCGGCGAGATCGCGTCGAACCAGTCCCTGACCGGTGGTGAGCGGATCGCCTTCCTGATCTCGCTGCTGGCCTCGCTGAACCTCTTCCTGGCCCTGTTCAACTTCATCCCGCTGCTGCCGCTCGACGGCGGCCACATGATCGGCGCGATCTGGGAAGGCATCCGGCGCGGCTTCGCGAGGCTGTTCGGCCGCCCCGACCCCGGGTACGTCGACGTCGCCAAACTGCTCCCGATCGCGTACGTGATGGCGAGCGTGATCACGGTGATGGGTGTGCTGCTCGTCATCGCCGACATCGTGAACCCGATCCGTCTGTTCAACGGCTGACCCTCAACCGAGTAAGGAATCATGAGCATCTCCCTGGGCATGCCCGCGCTGCCGCCGCCCGTCCTGGCCCCGCGCCGTAAGACCCGCCAGATCAAGGTGGGCAAGGTGCTGGTCGGCGGCGACGCGCCGGTCTCGGTGCAGTCGATGACCACGACGCTGACCTCCGACGTCAACACCACCCTGCAGCAGATCGCGGAGCTGACCGCGGCCGGCTGTGACATCGTCCGGGTCGCCTGCCCGTCACAGGACGACGCCGACGCACTGCCGGAGATCGCCCAGCACTCGCAGATCCCGGTCATCGCCGACATCCACTTCCAGCCGAAGTACGTGTTCGCCGCGATCGAGGCCGGCTGTGCGGCGGTCCGGGTGAACCCGGGCAACATCCGCAAGTTCGACGACCAGGTCAAGGAGATCGCGGCCGCCGCCAAGGACCACGGCACCTCGATCCGGATCGGCGTCAACGCCGGTTCGCTGGACCCGCGGCTGCTGAAGAAGTACGGCAAGGCCACCCCCGAGGCGCTGGTCGAGTCCGCGGTCTGGGAGGCGTCGCTGTTCGAGGAGCACGGCTTCCACGACTTCAAGATCTCCGTCAAGCACAACGACCCGGTCATCATGGTCCGCGCCTACGAGCTGCTCTCCGAGCGCGGCGACTGGCCCCTGCACCTCGGCGTCACCGAGGCCGGCCCCGCCTTCCAGGGCACCATCAAGTCCGCCACCGCCTTCGGCGCCCTGCTCTCCAAGGGCATCGGCGACACCATCCGCGTCTCGCTCTCGGCCCCGCCGGTCGAGGAGGTCAAGGTCGGCCTGCAGATCCTGCAGTCACTGAACCTGCGCGAGCGCAAACTCGAGATCGTCTCCTGCCCCTCCTGCGGCCGCGCCCAGGTCGACGTCTACACCCTGGCCGAGCAGGTCACCGCCGGCCTCGAAGGTATGGAGGTCCCGCTCCGCGTCGCCGTCATGGGCTGCGTCGTCAACGGCCCCGGCGAAGCCCGCGAAGCCGACCTCGGCGTCGCCTCCGGCAACGGCAAGGGCCAGATCTTCGTCAAGGGCGAGGTCATCAAGACCGTCCCCGAGTCCAAGATCGTCGAGACCCTGATCGAAGAAGCCCTCCGCATCGCCGAAGAAATGGGCGAGACGACTGAGTCCGGCGAACCAACCGTCACGGTCGGATAGGACCAGCCCATGGACGTGCTGGCGAATACCCCGGATGACCTGCCGACGGGCGACGGCGGGCCCTGGGACGTCGAGCGGGCCAAGCGGCTCATCGATTTGCTTGATGAGGTCGACTGGGAGTTCGGGCCGCCGGAGCACGGCTGGAGGTACGGCGGTGGCAGAGATCTCAATCGGCTCGTGGAAAGGCGCGTGCGGCGCGCAGTGGATAGCCTGTCGGCGTGACTGACTATGTCGTGGTGAGTGCTGTTCGGGGTGAGGCGCGGTATGTGCCTGAGGGGTTGCCGGTGCTGATCACCGGCGCCGGGAAGACGCCGGCCGCGGTGGCGACGGCTCGGATGCTGGCCTCGCGCGATACTTCGGACCTGGTGGTGCTGAACGTCGGTACGACGGGCGCGCTGCGCGACGGGCTGTCGGGGATCTACCTGCCGAGCACGGTCATTAACCACGACCTGAATGTCGATGCGATCCGCGCGATCGGGTTGGACCCGCAAGACGAGTTGCCCGTCGAGGGCGGCGACGGGACGGTGCTCGCCTCGGGCGACGTGTTCGTGGCCGACCCCGCCGTACGGGCGAGGCTCGCGGAGCAGGCGCATCTGGTCGACATGGAGGCGTACGGCGTCGTCTACGCCTGCCGCGAGTTCGGCGTACCGGTGAAGGTTGTCAAGCACGTCTCGGACGCCGCCGACGACGCCGCCCTCGACTGGCCGACCCTCGTCGACACCAGCGCGAAGGCCCTGGGGGAGTGGGTCACCGAGTTCGTCCGGCAAGCCAGCTGAGTACGGCGGTCTCCCGCACCAGCCAGCGCATCACGCCGACACCACTCGCCAGCACTGCGCGGTTGGCGGCCAACGCATCGGTCACCGACACCCAACGCGGCACGAGCTCCAGTTCCGCCTCGTACTCTTCCAGTTGCTGCGCGCCCACCGTCTCTCCGCCGGAGCACGCGAAGTAGTGCGAGGTCATACCGAACACGTCGTACGCCGCCTCCTCCGCCGGCACCTCTTCCCGGGTCGTCCCCAACTCGGCGCCAACCACGACCCCGGCGTACCCGCACTCCTCACCGAACTCGCGGACCAGCGCCTCGCTGAGTGACTCGCCCGCTTCGACCCCACCGCCGGGGAACTTGAAGTCGCCGTGCCGCGATGCGAGGAGCAACAACCGAGGCCCGTCGAACAACACGCCACGAACGGCGACGCGCTCGAGCACATGGCCGCCGGGTGGAAGGTCGGCGGCGCGGAAGGTGCCGAGGACGTGGTGATTGTGGGCGTGGCGCGACCCGGCCTCCGAGTGGGGGGCCGGGTCGCGGTGCGAGGTCATTGTCCTTGCAGGAAGAGGAACTGGCGAGCTAGCTGACGAACCTGTGCCCAGCGTTCGTCGGTGTGCAGGGCCGGTCCGCGCCACAGCTTTTCGTTGCCGGGTCCGGACATCTGATCGAGGAGCTGGTCGATCGCGGTCAGGAGGTCCAGCTCGGCCTGCGTGAGGCCGAGCTGAACTCCCAGTTGTGGTGCGTCCTCGACCTCGAGCGCGAGCTCGTCGGCGAGGTCACCTACTCCGATCCCCGCGAGATAGGCCTCCTGATCTGCTGCGGGCAGCGCCAGCCGGGCCACCGCTCGCAGCAAGGCGATCAGTTGTCGCGAGTTGTCGGTCATCGTGCGTCCTTAGATGTTCGTGAGATCGTGGCCGATGCGCTCGGTGCCCTTGCCGCTGGAGACCTTCCAGTACGGGTTGGGTCCATGATGCCCTCCGCCGGGATGCCACTGGAGGTTACGTCCGGTCAGGTTGCCGGCGTCGTTGACCTCCTGGGCCTTGAAGCCGCGTCCGCGGGCGCTGCCCCGGCCGAGCGTTCCGGTGCGGAAGTTGCCGGACTTCTCCACGACCGACTTGATCTTCGCGGGATCCTTGTCGAGGATCCGGCTGGGTTTGTCGAAGATCCGCTCGAGCTTCCGGTTCGCGTTGGCCTTCTGGATGGCTTGCCCGACACCCTTCACGACCGTGCTGAGCCGTTTCGCCGCCGACGCGACCCGGCCGGCCATCATCACCCCGCGAACCGCCAGCATCGCGGCTCCGGCGATACCACCGGTGACGGCCGTCAGGGCGACCGTGATGGCGATCTCGGCGACGACCTGGAGGATCATCTTGCGGTTCTCGTAGACCCACTTGGCCGCCTTCACCGCCGCGGCCTTGACCCCGTGGGCCACCGCGACCGCTGTTTTGACCACCGCCTTGGCGGCCTTCTTGATCGACCCGATCGGGTCCTTGCGGATCTCGTTGACCTTCTTGGCGACCTTGACCGCCACCTTGATCGCGGTCTTCACCACGGTCTTGACGGTCTTCTCGATCTTCTTGATGACTTCGACCGGGTGCGTGACGACGTACTTGATCGCTTCGAAGGTCTGGGTCGCGGTGTCCTTGACCCAGTTGACCACCGTCGAGGCGACGTTGACCGTCTCCTTGACGGTCTCCACCACCCGGTTCGTCACGGTGGTCGCGACGGTCTTGATGCTCTCGACGATGCTGCTGAACCAGGACATCCCGTCGGGGTCGCTGAACGTGATCGGGTTGTTGTTCCCGTACACGTAGGCGTTCAGCGACTGCGGATCGGTGTTGTCGAGTTGCGGGTCGACGGAGATGAACTTGCCGATGGTCGGGTCGTACTCCCGGGCACCGAGATGCACGAGTCCGGTCGTCGGGTCGTTGGTGCCGCCGACGAAGCCACGCTGGCCGGGCCAGCTCGCCGGTGCGGTGCCGCGCTGGTTGCCGTACGGGTCTTCGCGCCGGCGCTGGACGGTCTGGGTCGCGTTGTCGGCGATCGCCGTGGTCGACGTTCCGTGGTGGTCGGCGCCGAGCCAGTACAGCTGGCCCTTGGTCCGCACCGCCACGGTCTTGCCGCCGAACTCGTAGTGCCGCGTTCCTTCGGCCTCGGTCGCGCCGGGCTTGAGCAGGAGTTCGGTGTCGCCGAGGTAGAGCGTCGTACCGGTGTTGTCGCGCCGGATCAGCCGTTCACCGTTGGCGTCGTACAGGAAAGACGTGTCCTGGCCGTTCTTGGTGACCTTCTCCAGGTCGTCCTCGAAGTTCCAGGTGTACGTCTCGCCGACCCCGCCGACGGACCGCGCCGTCCGGTCACCGGCCTCGTTGTAGGTATAGGTGTCGGTGCGGCCCCCGGCCGGCATGCCGGTTCCGGTGGTGACGACGCTCTGCACCGCGTGCGGCCTGGCCTGGCCGGCAGCGGGGTAGTTGTACGTCGCGGTCGTCGAACCCGCGGCCGAGGTCTTGGTCTCGGTCTTGCGGTTGCCGACCTTGTCGAAGGTCCAGCTGTGCCAGTACGGCGCGGGCCCGCCAAGTGCGGCGGCGCTCGGAGCCGTGCTGCAGTCGCCCGGTGCGTTGTCCTCGCCCGGCTTCGGAGTCCAAGCACCGGTCATCCGGCGCAAGTAGTCGTAGCTGAAGCACTGGGTGTCGGTCTGCTCTCCGCTCAGCGAAGACGGCCGGTCGACAACCTGCTTGATGTTGCCCGAGTCGTCGTACCCGTACTCCACCTCGGAGACCAGGCTCGGCGACATCTCCCGCTCGGTGGTCACCTTCGAGAGCCGGCGGGTGCCTTCCTCGTAGCTGTAACCGATCGACGTCCACTTGCCGTTGGTCGAGCCCATCGTGATCGACTCGGCCTCACCGAAGGCGGTGTACGTCGTTCCACGCACGTACGACGTGCTCCCGGACGCCAGCGTGGTCGGCTGGTCCTTGCCGTTGTAGCCGTAGGTGAGTGTCTCGCCCGGCAGTCCACCGACACCCGGCAGGGTTTCGGTGTCGAGCTGGCCGTCGTCGCGATAGGTGCTGCTGAACTTGTACGTGCCGGCCAGCTTGCCCTCGTTCGCCGGGATCACGTACTCGTTGCCGGTGGCCCGCCCGCGGGCGTCGTAGCCGGTGATCCGGTTGGTGTAGGCGTTGCCGTCCTTGTCGTAGCGAGTGGACGACGTCGGCATCCCGGCGAGCAGCGTGTCGAACACGAACTCGGCCCGCTTCGGCCCGGTGGCCGAGCCCTCGCGGACGGCGGTCGTCCGGCCGAGCACGTCGTACTCGAAGGCGAGCGTCTGCCCGCGACTGTCGGTCTGGGTGCTGACCTTGTCGACGTCGTCGTAGGCGTACGTGGTGGTGCCCTTGTCCGGGTCGACCTCCTTGATCTTGCGGCCGCGGACGTCGTACTCGTAGCCCCACTTGTTCCCGGCCGGGTCGGTGACCTCGGCCAGCTGGCCACGCTGGTTGTACCCGTACGTCGTCTTGTCGTAGGCGCCCGTCGCCGAGTCGCCCGTGTACTGGCGCATTTCGAGCAGGCGGCCCTGGACGTCGGTGATCCGGGTGATCGGGGTCTCGCCGCTGGGCGGGTCGACGGTCTCGCTGTCGCCGGAGTAGGTGTGCTTGGTCTCCCAGAGCACCCGGTTGAAAGATTTGACCTGCTCGGTGGTCGGTCGTCCGGCCAAGTCGTACAGAGTGAGCTTCTGAGTGGGTAGCTCCTCCTCGACCGGGGTGACCAGCTTCTCCGTCACCGGGGTGTCCTGGTAGTACGGCCCGTTCTCCTTGACCTCCAGGCCGCGGCTGTCGTACTTGACGTCGCTGACGACGGTCCCGCCGGTGCGCAGCGACTCCTTGCTCTGGCGCGGACGCATCAGACCGTCGTAGATCTGGACCTCCGCGTCGGTGCTGCCGTCGGTCTGCAGCGTGGTGGTGGTCACTGTCAGCGGTGAGTTGTCGAAGATGCCGTAGCTGTAGGAGACGTCCGGTACGGCGGCGTTGTCCGCAGCCGCGGACAGTCCGGCGACGTTGCTGCCGGCCTTGGCGGCCTTCGCCGTCACGGCGCCGGTGCGGCCGGGGTACCAGACCTTGGTGGTGCGGCCGAGCGGGTCGTAGATCGCCTCGGTCCGCTTCCCGGCCTCGTCCGTGGTAGCCACTTGCTGGCCCCAGGCCGGCTCGAGTTCGACGACGGTTGTCTGGCCATTGGGCTTGGTCGACTCGACACTCGTCACCGGGCCCGGACCGGCCGGGGTGTAGGTGACCTTGCTGGTCTCACCCTTCGGGTTCGTCATCTCGGTCGCGCGACCGAGGGCGTCGTACTTCGTCAGACCGGCGACCTGGTACTGCGGAGTGCCGTCGGCCGCGAAACCCGAGAGCCGCTCGGACTTCGTCACGTTGGCCTTGGTCGGTGCAGCGTCCAGTGACGACGCGTCGTCGTAGTAGGTCCGGTTGTCCTCGATCACCTGCTCTTTGGTGTACGGCTTGCCACAGGCAACTGCGACGGTGAGCTCCCGCTTGGGAACTTCGCTGATCCCCGCGCCCGGGTTCGAGGTGTACTCGAAACTCGTGCAACTGTCGTCGGCGGTCGTACTCAGGTCGTTGAGATCTGTCTTGCTCTTCAGTACGCCGTCAGCGTCGTAAGTGTTGAACGCCTGACTCTTGCGCTCACCGCCACCGGCCAGCTGCTCGGTCTGCCGGTTACCACCCTGCTCGACCTGGAAGGCGCTGACCGTGGCCCACGAGCGGACCCGGGTCGAGGTTGCGCCGGAGACCCACTGGTCGTTGATGGTGCGCTGGACCTCTTGGGTGCCGTTGAAGGTGCGCGTCTCGAGCGGCTGACCCGACAGCGGCGCTTGGTCCTCGACCTTGGCGCCGGTGGAGTCTTCGACCTTGACGTCTTTCACGCCGCCGGCGGCGAGTTTGTCGCCGTCCATGCCGCGGAAGAAGCGGTTCTCGGTGACGGTTTGGGGGCCGCCGGTGTTGCCTTTGCGGACGATGGTGCGGTCGTAGCCGCGCCACTGGGACCAGGTCTTCTGGCCGATCTCGACCAGGCCGTCCTCGTCGTCGTGCCGCCACGCGGGTGCGCCCGGGTACTCCACGGTGGTGACGGTCGGCTCGTTGCCCGAGATGCGATCCGTTTCGATCACGGACTTGACGACGTACTTGTGGAACCAGTCCTGGCGCTCGGTGGTCGAGCCCGGAGGCGTCCACTTCATCGGGTGGCAGCGACGGCCGTTGGTGTCGGCCGGTGGTACGTCACCCGGCTTGCAGTCGGTTCCGTAGTAGTCGATGGCGAGTTCGCCGCCGGTGCCGTAGGAGACGCGGTTGACGCGCCACCAGTTCATCTTCGGCAGGTTGTCGCCGACCTCGTCGACCCGGTTGGCGAGCTGGATGCCGTCGAGGTTCACCTCGGGGATCGCGATGCCGCCGGCGTTGCCGACGTGACCGGCGTACGTGATGGCTTCCAGCCACAGACCCGGCTTGGTGTTGTCACCGTTCTCCGGGAAGCTGTGACGCAGGTTCCAGCTGCTGACCAGGTCGAAGCCGGAGCCGCGGTAGACATAGGTGCTGACCTTGCTCAGCTTCTTGGTGGTGAAGAAGCTGGCGTTGTGCTTGTTCTCGCACTTGTCCGGCTTGGTGTTGTTCGGTCCCATGCAGCGCTGGTCGAGTGGCGTGTCGGGGTAGTCGTCGGGCGCGGAGCAGCTGCTGCCGTCGCGGCAGCGTTCGGTGGTGGTGAACTCGACCTTGCCGACCGCAGGGGTGCTGAAGGTGGCACCGTCGCGCTGGCCGTACTCGATCGTGCGGATGTTGCCGCCACGGATGTACGGCGCCACGTCGGTGGCGGTCTGGTTCTTGCCGTAGTAGTTGGTCTCGGTGTCGTAGAACAGGCTCATCGTGTTGCCTTGCCTGTCGACGACGTAGTCGAGGTTCCACTTGTAGATCTGCTGGCACGACGATGCGGCGAAGTTGCCGGCCGTGAAGCACTGTTCGCCGGAGTGGTTGCCGTAGACCGGGACGGTCCAGCCGGAGTTGGTGCGCTGGGTGGTTGCGCCGGGCAACTTGTTGAGACCGAAGTAGTACTTGGTGCCGTCCTTGGTGGTGAGCCGCCAGTACTCGCCTTTCTCGGCGTCGGTGCGGCCGTCGTCGCCGTTGTCGGCGCCGTTGAGCTTCTCGATCACCGAGCCGTCGTCGGCGCGCGGGTGCCAGGTCTTGGTGGTGTCGTCCCGGACCAGTTCACCGCCCTTGCCGTTCAGCGTGAACGTGGCGTTCTCGCCCGCCCAGCACATGTCGCCGGTGATCTTGGTGCCGTTGTTGCCGGACTGCTCGGTTTTCGAGGCGCAGGACGCGAAGCGCTGCTCGATGGATCCGCCGGGCTGTAGGTCGAAGCCTTGCCCGCCCCAGGAGGGCTGGTTGTTGGTGGCTGAGGTGCGGCCGTCGACGCCGCCGGAGCTGTAGTCCAGGCTCAGCTTGGGGGTGGGGCCGCCGTTGCTCGGTGGGACGTTCATCGGGTACTGCCAGGCGAAGTCGCCGGAGGAGCCGCCGACCTGCCAGGTGGCGGTCGGGGCGAGTTGCGAGGCGCCGAAGTTGCCGGTGCCGCCGGCGGCGGCGGCCTGGACGGTGAACGTGGAAGCCTTGGTGCCGACCGGGACGTCAGCAGTCAGGTTGCCGTTCCCGTTGTTCTGTACGGCGATCGGGCGACCGGTTCGCTGGTCGATCACTCGCAGCCGCTGGGCCCAGTCGCCACCGAAGGCGTCCCGGAAGTCCTCGTAGCGCAGCTGCAGGGAGACCTTGCCGCTCTTGGCGATACCGTCGGCGCGGTTCACCTTCAGGTCCAGGCTGTCGGTGCCGCGGCGGCTGAGGCCGACGTGTACCTTGCTCGGCGTACTCGCGGCGACCGCGGTGGCCGCGGCCGCCGACTGGGCGGCCGGCGTACCGACCCAGATCGGCAGCGTGCCGGCCCGTACCTTGGGACCGGCGGCCAGGCTGCCGGCCAGCTGGGCCTGCGTGCCGGACTTCGGTGCCGGAAGAGCCAGGTCGGCCGCACCGTCGGTCGGCCAACTCACCTTCGCCGGGCGCGCCTTCGCAGCCGCGGCTTCGGCTGGGTCTGCCGGCTTCGGGATCGGTGTGAACGGCTTGGTGGGGACGGGCTTCTGCTTGGTGGGCTTCCACGCCGGGTCGTCGCGTACCGGGGCCGCTTGGGCAGCAGGCCCCCAGACGGTCGCGAGCAGCGCGAGGGCAGTGGTCGTCGAGAGCGCGATCCGGGTCGTGTGCCGGGCGCGCTTCGAGCTCGGGCGGGGGAGGCGCATGCGTGCGTCCTCTCGGCGAGATGAGTGGGCGCTGCCATTCCAACGATTCACATCGCAACCGGCAACCCGTTCGACGCAGGTCGAAGACAGTGACGGTGCTCCGGGTACGGCAGACTTGACCTTGACCCTGGGGGCAAGGTTTAGCGTGGGAGCACGAGGAGGCGGGATGCGGATCGGGGATCTGGCGGCAGCGGCCGGCGTGACGGTGAAGGCGGTGCGGTACTACGAGTCACAGGGACTGCTGAAGCCGCGCCGGGAGTCCAACGGGTACCGCGCGTACGACGCCGAGGACGTGGTGATCGTGCGCGAGGTGAAGGCGTTGCTGAGTCTTGGGCTGACTGCGGAGCAGACGTACCCGTTCATCGAGTGCCTGCGCGCCGGCAACGACCGGGCCGACGTGTGCCCGGCGTCGCTGACGGCGTACCGGATCCGGATCGCCGAGGTGGATCGGCGGATTGCCGAGCTCACCGAGTTGCGAGGCAAGCTGACCGGTCTCCTGACCGATGCCGAGAGCTGGAGGACGAACCAACGATGAGTGATCTGCAAGAGGTCGACGAGACCACCTTCGACGAGCTGGTACTGCGGGCGGACAAGCCAGTACTGGTGGAATTCTGGGCGCAGTGGTGCGGACCCTGCCACCAGTTGCTGCCGATCCTCACGCAGGTCGGTGCCGAGCGCAACGATCAGCTGACGGTGGTGAAGATCAACGCCGACGAGAACCCGGTGATCTCCGCGAACTACCGCGTAATGGCATTGCCGACCATGATGCTCTTCCACCACGGCCGGCCGATCTGGGCAGTCGTCGGCGCCCGCCCCAAGGCCAAACTCCTCAAGGAACTCGACGACGCCCTACTCGCGAGGGTCTAAAGAGCCGTCTGCTGGTGGAACACGACCCGCCACTCGCCGGATCCGTTGTTCCACACACTGCTCGCGTACGACGGGAACACCATTTCGGCGCCGTCGACCAGCACGGTCACCTCGACGCGGTAGGTGACGATCGCCGTGGTGTCGTCGACGACGATCACCTTCTCGTCGGTGCGCGGGGTCTTCAGGTACGGATTGTGGTTCGCCTGGATCCCCGGTACGGCGGCGGCCTTGTCGATGATGCCGTACTTGCTGACCGCGAGCGCGTCGTCGCGGAGCCAGTGCGCGTAGAAGGATCCGTCGCCTTCGCGGTTCGCGCGCCACAGCTGGTCTTCGAGCTCGAGCAGGGTTTCGGTGACGGTCATGACGTCTCCTCAAAGCTGTAACTGGTTATACCGGTGTGCGACACCGACTATAGTGGTTACATGAAGCCAGGGGCAAGACGTCTGACCGGCTCGGACGGTGTCAGCCACACCTTCGACCCGGGCAGTTTCGCCATCGAGCTGATCCTCAGCGGCGGCCCAGCACCGTGGGACCGCTACGAGCAACTGCACACACCCGAGGACGCCGCGGCCTGGCTGGCCGAGTCGTACCTGACTGCCGACCTGCCCTTCACGGCGGAAGACGTGCGGATCACCAAAGCAGATCTCACCCGCCTGAAGGAATTCCGCACGATGCTGTGGCACGTCGTACCGGGTCTGATCCCCGACGCGAAGCAAGTCCCCGGAATCACCGCCCGAGGTCTGACAGCGGCGGACCGCGACTACCTCAACGCCACGGTAGGGGACACGCCGCGCCCCGAGCTGGACGAGCATGGCGCCATCCGCTGGCAGACCCCCATCACAACGCGACAGGTCCTGGGCGCAGCCGCCCAGGACCTGATCGAGATCATCGGGAGTGACCGCGTCTCCCGCCTACGGATGTGCCAGGGCAGCAACTGTGCCCTGATGTTCTATGACACCTCACGTCCCGGCAACCGCCGCTGGTGCTCGATGCAGCGGTGCGGTAATCGCCACAAGGTCGGCAACTACCGCACCCGCCACAGCGACTAACCCAAACTTTCGACTAGCGCTTCTGGAAGGTCCAGCGCTGGCACGGCCCGCCGTGGTAGAACCACGTGATGACCTCGGCGTGCGTCGTACGGTTGCATCCGGCAACATCCATCGACAGCCCGGTGCCGGCCTGGATGACGCTGTAGGTACCGCCCGGAGTCGGCTCGATCCGCCACAACTGACACTCCGACTCGTTGCTCGTCCAGAGCGTCACGTTGGCGGCCGGCAGCTTCGAGCAGCCCTCGAGGTCGAGCACCTTCGCCGTGTTCCCGTCGACGATCTTGTACAGGTCGTCACCGAGACTCTCGAGCTTCCACGACTCGCACGCGCTCCCTGCGACGTCGTCCCAGATCCGGACGTTGGCACCGTCCTCGGTCTGGCAGTTCTCGACGTCGAGCACCCCCGCGGCATTGGTGGCCGCCGAGGTCCGGTACTTGGCGGTGAGATTCTCGCCCAGCGGGGTGGCGTTGTACGACGGGCGCAGGATCCACTGCTGGTTCGATCCCTGGCCGCAGGTCTCCTGCTTCACCGGCGCGAGGTCGGCCGGTGAAGCGTCGATGATCGACAGGCACTTGCCGCTGTGCGCAACCTTCAGCTGGATCACTGTGTCGTAGCTGGCGCCGTCGACGTAGGTGAGCTTGAATTGCTGGTTCGCGGTCGCTTCGCCGTTCCCGTTGCCACACGGCCACTGGATCAGCTCGCCGCCGTCCTCCATGCTCCAGCCGCCGAGGTCCGCACATTTCAGCGGGCCCTCGCCCACCGCGGTGTGCATCGGCTTCAGTGCGTACTGATCGGTGCCGGCGATCTGCGCGATCTGGAACCGGGCGTTGAGATCGACCGGCAGGCACTTGTACTGGACGTACTTGGCCTCGTTCTCGACGCTTGCGCCCGACACGTTCAGGCACTTACCGCTGTTGCGGTTCACCAGTTCATAGGTACGGCGCTCGATGTCGAACTTCGGTCCGGCCACCGCGCCGACCTCGCCCTGCCATCCCATCACCTGGTCGGCGAACGCCGTACCGCTGGACCGGAAGCTGAACACCTGCCGGTCGACCGGGGCCGTACCACCGGAGTACATGATGGCGACGTCGTCCAGCTGGTCCTTGTTGTAGTCGCCGGTGGTCAAGGTCGCCTTCGCAAGGTCGAGGTCGACGGTCTTGCGCCACCAGCTGCTCGCGGTGAGGGCGGTTCCGCTCGAACGCAGTACCGTCAGACCGGTATCGGTCTGCGTGCCGACCTTCCCGTACTCGTAGAGCAGGACAAGGTCGTCCTTGCCGTCCCCGTTGGTGTCGGCGACCGCCGGGCGGCCCTTCTCCCAGCAGAGGTTGCCGGCGCCGGAGTCGTAGATGGTCTGGGCAGCGGCGAAGCTGGTGCCGGTCGACTTGTACATGTCGACCGTCGTGCGGCACCCGTTCAGATTCCGCACGCTGACCAGGTCCAGCTTGTTGTCACCGTCGATGTCCGCCAGCAGCGGGGCGCTGGCCGACCAGGGGTTGCCGGCCACGGAGGTGGCCCAGGTCGTCGGGGTCGCGAAGTTGTCGGCGCCCCGGAACACGAGCGCGCTCCAGTTGTCGCTGCCGGCGTTCTGGACGACGATGTCGTCCTTGCCGTCGGCGTCGACGTCACCGCCGATCATCCGGGCCGTGCTCAGCGGCCAGCCGTTCGGCCCGCTGTTCCACAGGGCCGGCGGTGCGTCGTACCGGTTACCGTCGGAGGTCAGCTTGTACAGGTAGATCTGCCGCCCGGCGCCCTCGCGGAACAGCGCGAGGTCGGTCTTCCCGTTGCCGTCCAGATCGCCCTGCACCGGCCGGGTGCGGTAGAGGTTGAAACCACTGCCCTCGCGGGCGTCCCAGCCGATGTAGCCGGAGTGGAAGGTGTCGTCGGCCTTCGAGACGAAGTTCCAGACCGAGGTGCGGCCGAAGCCCTGGTCGACCACCGAGGTGATGTCGGCGCGGCCGTCACCGTTGACGTCGTTGCGGACATGGCTCTCCGGCGGCTCGGCATCGGTGCGGGCCCGCAGGCTGTACTGCGTGAAGCGCTCGCTGAGGTTGTTGGCCCGGTCGACGGCCTTGACGAACAAGGTCGCCTTGGCCGTCTGGGTGATCGGATCCTTGAAGAGCGTGGCCGGAATCGTGGCGGTGCCGTCGCTGCCGGCCTTCACGCGCATCGTCATCTTGTCCTGCGCGTAGCCGAACAGGAACTCCGCCACATCGGTGTCGGCGGCGTTGCCGCGCTTGAACGTGACCTTGCCGGCGGTGCGCGTCGGAAGACCGAGCTCACCGTTCGGGAAGTCGGTGGACTGGATGACCGCCGAGGCCGGGCGGACCGTGTCGATGATCAGCCAGCAGTCCGGCGTCGTCGGCCCACTGGCACGTCCGTCCCGGGTGGTCGCGACGTACTTGTACGGCGTGTTGGCCGCGAGCTTGCCGGCCGGGATCTCCGGCCACGAGAACGCGGCGCCGCTGACCGTCGGGCCGACGTCGGAGGAGTACGCCTCGGTGCCGGCCGCGTCGAAGATCTGCAGCTTGGTGGTCACGTTGTCGCCGGCGTCGGGGTCGTTCGCGATCGCGGCGAACTGCGGCGGGATGCTCGAGATCGCCGTCGGGTTCGCCTGGGTGCCGCAGGGCCGGGGACGGACGAAGTTGAAGTCCTTCGGCATCCGCGGCGCGGTGTTGTAGGTGACCGAGATGTACGCGCTCCAGGGGTGGAACTTCTTCCACTGGTTCTGGTCCCGCTCATCCGCGGCTCGCAGGCCGAAGGAGACGGTTGGCCGGCGGGCGTCCGCGACCTCCTGGAGGATCTGCCGGGTCCGTTCGCCGCCCATCTCGATCAGGTTGTCCTCGGACCAGGGATAGGCCTCACCCTCGCCGCTGGCGACATGCTCGCGCCAGTAGCCCTCCTGATTGCCCCAGTTCACGACATCGGTGGTGTGCAGATCGTTCAGCCACCACAGGTGCACCGGTCGCTTGGTCCCGTCCGGCGACTTGTTGATGGTGATGCCGAACGTCGCGCTGATGATCTGGCTGCCGGCGATCGTCTTGCCTTGGTCGGTCGTGTTCAGCAGGAACATCGACCGGTACTTCTGTTCAGTGGGATAGCCGTAGATCCGGCCCATCTTGGCGCCTTCGTCGTCGCGGTCGTAGGTCCAGCCCTGGTCACTGCCCGACATCAGCGTGCTGACGTGCAGCCAGTTGACCGGCTTGCCGTTGAGGTCCGGGTCGATCAGCACCGGAAACCTGGTCTTCGGGTCGGCGAGCAGCTTCTGGTCCGGCGTCAGCACGATCGCCGACCCGGCCAGCTTGATCCCGACGGCGACCCGCTTCCCGGTGGCGTCCCACATGGTCGGCGGGGGAGCGGTGTACACGGTCTCACCCTTCGGGCCCCGGCCGATCGTCGTACCGTCCTTGCGGACCGACAGCTTGAGGCCGTCCGAGCTCATCGGGTAACGCAGAGTCTTCAAGGCCGGGTTCGCGGCCGCCGCGCGGTTCTTCACCACCAGCAGGTGCTGGAAGTCGGCGACCCCGGCAACGATCCGCAGATCCACGCCGGGCAGCACCTCGGCGTACGTCGCGGTGTCGCCCGCCAGCCGCGGTTCCGGCAAGACGCCCGGCCAGCCGAGCTTGATCTGCCGGCCGCGCTTCCCGATCGTCAGCAGGTGTTTCGAGCCCCCACCCGACAACACGATCGGCGTCATCGCCGCCTTCGGCCGGATGCTCCCGTCGGCGCCCTTGACCAGCGTCGCATCCGGGGCGACCCACTTGTCCGCCTGCCGCACCCGCACCGGCAACGCGTGCTGGACCATCGTCTTGGTCCCGTCCGGGTTCATGTACAGCTCCCCGGTCTCGGACCGCAACTGCGGTACCTCGACCCGGCGCCCGGTCTCCCGAGCCGCTTTCGCCGCCTTGCCGGACGGCGACAGGTCCTCCGCCTTCGGTGCAACGTCCTGGGTCAGCGGCCCGTCCTGCGCCGCTACGGCCTCATCGGCCGGAATCACTGCCGACGGCAACAACAACCCAGCAGCGGCGAGTCCCGCCGTCAGTGCTCCCCATCGCATCTTGCGATCACCTCACTGTGAAGACCTCACGGAAACAGGCGAGCCGAGGCAACCGCGTCGGGCCCAGCTCACCTTCACACGCTGACAGCGGACCGGACATCGTTTCGAGTCAGCTCGAAACGAGGCCCGATCCGCGGATGACGGAGGAGACGGCTCCCGTCTCCTCCGTCGTGGCCGGGACTACTCGACTCCGGCGCCGCCGGTGACTGCCGCGGTCCGGAGGTCGACCGCGAAGTCGCGCGGCTCCTCGTCGCCCGGGTCCGCCACGCCCCGGAGCAGACCGCCCTCGATCTCGTCGACGCGCAGTCCGTCCATCGCGATCCGGGGTGAGGTCCAGGCGACGCCGTCCGGGCCGATCGCCGTGATCGTCCAGCGGCCGACCAGCAGGAGCAGGCGCTCGCCGACGGCGGTCTCCACACTCATCACCGGATCGTCCGTGGGCACCCGCTCGGACCGTTCGGGGACCAGAACGTCGACCAGGAAGGCCGTTCCGCGGTCGACGACGCACAGCCGCACGGGGCTCGGTGTCGGGTACAGGCCCGAGACCGCCCGTCGCGTCAGCGGCTCGCCGCCGCCGAACGCGCCGGTCCAGGAGGTGCCTTCCGAGGGCTCGATGACGACGACCACGCTGCGGCCGTCCCGCCCGTCGACGAACTCGTGATCGACGACGCCGGCCGCCGGATAGTCCGTCACCGCGGCCTCGTAGGCGGCGGGGAAGACCCGCCCCGGCCCGATCACTTGCTCCTCGTCGGGTTGAAGAAGCGATGCCAGATCAGTTCGGAGCGCCCGCTGACGGTCGGCCGGGTGGCGATCTCGTAGTGGCCGGCCTTGCCGTTCACCGTGCCGGGGAGCTTGTACATGATCGAGTCATTGCTCAGTCCTGCTTTCGGCTTGTTGTAGAAGTCGGGCTTCACCGTACGCGTGCCCTTGGCGAAGATCACGTCGTCGAAGGACTCCGGGAAGTTGTGCATCGGCCCCGGTTCCTTGGACGCGCGGATCAGCGAGCGGGCCGAGTGGAACTTGTTGGTGGCCATCTCGATGTTCTTGGCCACGCTCTCGATCCGCTTGACGCTCGACGCCAGCCGGACCGCGGTCATCGCACCGCGGAAGGCGAGGGCCCCGACGCCACCGGTGACCGCGCCGATGGCCACCGTGATCGCGATCTCGGCGACGACCTGCAGGATCATAGCGCGGTTCTCGTAGACCCACTTCGCCGCCTTCACCGCCACGGCCTTGACCGTGTGGGCAACGGCCTTGGCCGTCTTGACCACGGCGGCGGCCGCCTTCTTCAAGGAGCCGACCGGATCCTTGCGGATCTCGTTGACCTTCTTCGCGACCTTGACCGCCACCTTGACCGCGGTCTTGACCACGGTCTTGATGGTCTTCTCGACCTTCTTGAGGACTTCGACCGGATGGGTGACGGCGTACTTGACGGCTTCGAAGGTCTGGGTCGCGGCGTCCTTGACCCAGTTGACCACGGTCGAGGTGACGTTGATGGTCTCCTTGACCGTCTCCACCACCCGGTTGGTGACGGTGGTCGCGACCGTCTTGATGCTCTCGACGATGCTGCTGAACCAGGACAGACCGTCGGGGTCGGAGAAGGTGATCGGGTTGTTGTTGCTGTAGATGTACCCGTTCAGCGTCTGCGGATCCTCGCCGTTCAGCTGCGGATCGATCGAGATGAACTTTCCGATCGTCGGGTCGTACTCCCGGGCGCCCAGGTGCACCAGACCGGTGGACGCGTCGTTGGTGCCGCCGACGAAACCGCGCTGCCCCGGCCAGCTCGCCGGTGCGGTGCCGCGCTGGTTGCCGTACGGGTCTTCGCGGCGGCGCTGGATCGTCTGGGTGGCGTTGTCGGCGATCGCCGTGGTCGACGTCCCGTGGTGGTCGGCGCCGAGCCAGCTGACCTTGTCCTGCACGCGGACAGCGACGGTCTTGCTGCCCAGGTCGTAGTACCGGGTGCCTTCGGCAGATGCCGCTCCCGGCTTGAGCAGGAGTTCGGTGTCGCCGAGGTAAAGCGTCGTACCGGTGTTGTCCCGGCGGATCAGCCGCGTGCCGTTGGCGTCGTACAGGTACGACGTCTCCTGGCCGTTCTTGGTGACCTTCTCCAGGTCGCCCTCGGTGTTCCACGTGTAGTTCTCCGTGGTGCCACCGCTGGAGCGGGTGAGCCGGTCGCCGTTCTGGTTGTAGGTGTAGTTGTCCGTGCGGCCCCCGGCCGGCATGCCGGTACCGGTCGTGACGACACTCTGTACCGCATGCGGCTGGGCTGTGCCGGCCGCCGGGTAGTTGTAGGTCGCCGTGGTGGATCCACCGGCCGAGGTCTTGGTCTCGGTCTTACGGTTGCCGACCTTGTCGAAGGTCCAGCTGTGCCAGTACGGCGCGGGTCCGCCGAGGTTCGCGGCCGTCGGTGCGGCACCGCAGTCGCCCGACGTGTTGTCCTCGCCCGGCTTCGGAGTCCAGGCGCCGGTCATCCGGCGCAGGTAGTCGTAGCTGAAGCACTGCGTATCGGTCTGCTCGCCAGTGAGCGAGGACGGCCGATCGTTGACCTGCTTGATGTTCCCCGAGTCGTCGTAGAGGTACTCGACCTCGGACACCAGGCTCGGCGACATCTCCCGCTCGGTGGTCACCTTCGAGAGCCGGCGGGTGCCGTCCTCGTAGCTGTAACCGATCGAGACCCATTTGCCGTTGGTCGAGCCCATCGTGATCGACTCGGCCTCACCGAACGAGGTGTACGTCGTACCACGCACGTACGAGGTCGTGCCGGAACCCAGTGTGGTCTGCTGGTCCTGCGCGTTGTAGCCGTAGGTGAGCGTCTCGCCCGGCAGCCCACCGACGCCCGGCACCGTCTCGGTGGCCAACTGGCCGTCCTCGCGATAGGTGCTCTCGAACTTGTAGGTGCCGGCCAGCTTGCCTTCGTTGGCGGGGATCACGTACTCGTTGCCGGTGGCCCGGCCACGAGCGTCGTAGCCGAGGACGCGATTGATGTAGGCGTTGCCGTCCTTGTCGTAGCGGGTGGATGAGGTCGGCATGCCGGCCAGCAGGGTGTCGTACACGAACTCGGCCCGCTTCGGACCGGTGGCCGAGCCGTCACGGACGGCGGTCGTCCGGCCGGTTGAGTCGTACTCGTACGCCTGGGTCTGGCCGCGGGAGTCCGTCTTGGTGGCCACCCGGTCCAGCTGGTCGTAGGTGTAGGTCGTGGCGCCCTTGTCCGGGTCGGTCTCCTTGACCTTCCGGCCCAGCGCGTCGTACTCGTAACCCCACTTGTTTCCGGCCGGGTCGGTGATGACTCCGAGCTGGCCGCGCGCGTCGTAGGTGTAGGTCGTCTTGTCGTAGCTGCCGCCGGCCGAGTCGCCGGTGTACTGGCGCAGTTCGACCAGCCGGCCCTGGACGTCGGTGATCCGGGTGATCGGGGTTTCACCGGTGGGCGGGTCGACGGTCTCGCTGTCGCCGGAGTAGGTGTGCTTGGTCTCCCAGAGGACCTGGTTGAAGGACTTGACCTGCTCGGTGGTGGGCCGGCCGGCCAGGTCGTACAGCGTGACCTTCTGGGTGGGCAGTTCCTCTTCCACCGGTGTCAGGATCGTCTCGCTGACCGGGGTGTCGGTGTAGAACGGCCCGTTCTGCTTCACCTCGAGGCCGCGGCTGTCGTACTTGACGTCGTTGACGATCGAGCCGCCGGACTTTCCGGAGGACTTGGACTGGCGCGGCCGCATCAGGCCGTCGTAGATCTGGATCGCGGCCTCGGTGCTGCCATCGGCCTGCAGCGTGGTCGTGGTGACGGTCAGCGGGTCGTTGGCGTGGATCCCGTAGGTGTACGAGACATCCGCGACCGCGGCGTTGTCGGCTGCGGCGGCCAGGCCGGCCTCGTTGGCTCCTGCGGCGGCGAACTTCGCCGTCACGGCGCCGGTGCGGCCGGGGTACCAGACCTTGGTGGTGCGGCCCAGCGGGTCGTAGATCGCCTCGGTCCGCTTGCCCGCCTCATCGGTCGTGGCCACTTGCTGGCCCCAGGCCGGCTCGAGCTCGACGACGCTCTGCTGGCCGTTCGGCTTGGTGGACTCGACCTTGGTCACCGGGCCCGGACCGGCCGGGGTGTAGGTGACGGTGCTGGTCTCGTTCTTGGGGTTGGTCATCTCGACCGCGCGGCCCAGGTCGTCGTACTTGGTGGTGCCGGTGACCTGGTACTGCGGAGTGCCGTCGGCCGCGAAGCCGGAGAGGCGCTCGGTCTTGGTGGCGTTGCCGCGGATCGGAGCGGCGGTCAGCGAGGTGGCACCGTCGTAGTAGGTGCGGTTGTCGTTGATCACCTGCTCTTTGGTGTAAGGCTTGCCACAGGCGACACCGACCTGCAGCTCCCGCTTCGGGATCTCGCTGATGCCGGCGGCCGGGTTGGTCGTGTATTCGTAGCTGGTGCAGGTGTCGTCGGCGGTCGTGCTCAGGTCTTTCAGATCGGTCTTGCTGACCAGTACGCCGTCGGCGTCGTAGGTGTTGAACGCCTGACTCTTGCGCTCGCCGCCGCCGGTCAGCTGCTCGGTCTGGCGGTTGCCGCCCTGCTGGACCTGGAAGGCGCTGACGGTCGCCCACGACTTCACCCGGGTGGAGGTCGGCGCGGAGATCCACTGGTCGTTGATCGTGCGCTGGATCTCTTCGGTGCCGTTGAACGTCCGGGTCTCCAACGGCTGCCCGGACAGCGGTGGCTGGTCCTCGACCTTGGCGCCGGTGGAGTCTTCGACCTTGACGTCCTTGACGCCGCCGGCGGCGAGTTTGTCGCCGTCCATGCCGCGGAAGAAGCGGTTCTCGGTGACGGTTTGCGGGCCGCCGACGTTGCCTTTGCGGACGATGGTGCGGTCGTAGCCGCGCCATTGCGACCAGGTCTTCTGGCCGATCTCGACCAGGCCGTCCTCGTCGTCGTGCCGCCAAGCTGGCGCACCGGGGTACTCGACGGTGGTGACCATCGGCTCGTTGCCGGACACTCGGTCGGTCTCCGTGACCGCCTTGACGACGTACTTGTGGAACCAGTCCTGGCGCTCGGTGGTGGAGCCCGGGGGCGTCCATTTCATCGGGTGGCAGCGGCGTCCGTTGGTGTCGGCCGGTGGTACGTCGCCGGGCTTGCAGTCGGTCGGGTGGTAGTCGATGGCGAGTTCGCCGCCGGTGCCGTAGGAGACGCGGTTGACGCGCCACCAGTTCATCTTCGGCAGGTTGTCGCCGACTTCGTCGACGCGGTTGGCGAGCTGGATGCCGTCGAGGTTCACTTCGGGGATGGCGATTCCGCCGGTGTTGCCGACGTGACCGGCGTATGTGATGGCTTCCAGCCAGAGGCCGGGCTTGGTGTTGTCACCGTTTTCCGGGAATGTGTGGCGCAGGTTCCAGCTGCTGACCAGGTCGAAGCCGGAGCCGCGGTAAACGTAGGTGCTGACCTTGGAGAGCTTCTTCGTGGTGAAGAAGGAGGGGTTGGTCTTGTCGCACTTGGTCGGGGGCGCGCCGTTCACGCCGATGCAGCGCTGGTCCAGTGGCGTGTCGGGGTAGTCGTCGGGCGCGGAGCAGCCGCTGCCGTCGCGGCAGCGCTCGGTGGTGGTGAACTCAACCTTCCCGACGGCCGGGGTGCTGAACGTCGCACCGTCGCGCTGGCCGTATTCAATGCTGCGGATGTTGCCGCCACGGGTGTACGCCGTCGGCGCGGTCTCGGTCTGGTTGCGGCCGTAGTAGTTGGTCTCGGTGTCGTAGAACAGGCTCATCGTGTTGCCCTGGCGGTCCACGACGTAGTCCAGGTTCCACTTGTAGACCTGCTGGCACCAGGACGCCGCGAAGTTGCCGGCCGTGAAGCACTGCTCGCCCGAGTGGTTGCCGAAGACCGGCATGGTGAAACCGGAGTTCGTCCGCTGGGTGGTTGCACCAGGCAACTTGTTGAGACCGAAGTAGTACTTGGTGCCGTCCTTGGTGGTGAGCCGCCAGTACTCGCCCTTCTCGGCGTCGGTGCGGCCGTCGTCGCCGTTGTCGGCGCCGTTCAGCTTCTCGATCACCGAGCCGTCATCGGCACGCGGGTGCCAGGTCTTCGTGACGTCGTCCCGGACGAGCTCGCCGCCTTTACCGTTGAGCGTAAAGGTGGCGTTCTCGCCCGCCCAGCACATGTCACCGGTGGCCTTCGTGCCGTTGTTCCCGGTGCTTTCGGTCTTGGACGCACAGGAGGCGAAGCGCTGCTCGATCGAACCGCCGGGCTGCAACTCGAATCCCTGGCCACCCCACGAGGGCTGGTTGTTGGTGGCTGAGGTGCGGCCGTCGACGCCGCCGGAGCTGTAGTCCAGGCTCAGCTTGGGGGTGGGGCCGCCGTTGCTCGGTGGGACGTTCATCGGGTACTGCCAGGCGAAGTCGCCGGAGGAGCCGCCGACCTGCCAGGTGGCGGTCGGGGCCAGCTGCGAGGCGCCGAAGTTGCCGGTGCCGCCGGCAGCAGCGGCTGCGACTGTGAAGGTCGAGGCCTCCGCGCCAACCGGGACCTCAGCAGTGAGGTTGCCGTTTCCGTTGTTCTGTACGGCGATCGGGCGACCGGTTCGCTGGTCGATCACCCGCAGGCGCTGGGCCCAGTCGCCACCGAAGGCGTCCCGGAAGTCCTCGTAGCGCAGCTGCAGGGAGACCTTGCCGCTCTTGGCGACACCGTCGGTGCGGTTGAGCTTGAGCTGCAGACCGTCGGTGCCGCGGCGAGTGAGATCGACCTTCACCTTGGCCGGGGTCACGTCGGCAGCGGCGGCCTTGGCGGTCGACGCCGGGGCCGAGCCGATCCAGATCGGCAGCGTGCCGGCCTGGGTCTTGGTGCCTGCCTGACGCCCGCCGGCCAGGGCCGCGCTCCACGCCGACGGCGCAGCCGGTACGGCGACCTCGGCGGTACCGGCCTTGGGCCAGGTCACCTTGTTCTGCACCGGCTTGGCCGCTGCGGCCTCGGCCGGGTCGGCGGCCTTGGGGATGGCCTTGAAGGGTTTGGTGGGGACGGACTTCTCCTTCTTGGGCTTCCAAGCAGGGTCGTCCTTGAGGGGTGCCGCGTTGGCGGCAGGACCCCAGAGGGTGGCGATCAGGGCGGAGGCGACCGTGGTGGTGATCGCTATCCGGCCGGACCGGCGCCAGGACTGGCGCCGGGGCGAAAGGGCACTGGGCATGGGTGCTCTCTTCATAACTGACGGACGTGGGCCCTGGTATTCCAACGATTGACCAGCAGCTTCGACAACCTGTTCGACCCTGTTCGAAGGCACCTCTGGACCATTCGAGCAGGATCGAAACTCGGGTCAGCGAATGGTGAACTCCGCGGCAGGTGTGGTTCCCGGGGCGATCTGCAGTTGGTCGTCGGGGGTGTGGTGGATGGAGTGCGTCGGGTAGTTGTGGGAGGCGAAGGTGCGGCCGTTGGGGTGGAAGGTGGCGTCGGCTCGGTAGAGAGGTTGGTTGCTGTAGGCATTCAGGCGGAGGAGGCCGTCGGCGTGCCGGAGGTAGTCGCCGGGGTAGTTGACGGACTGGAAGCTGATGGCGTCGCGGTCGGCGAGGCCGGCGACGATGCGGAAGTCGAAGTCGGCCTCGGGCTGGCCGGGGAGGTCGATGCGGGCGAGGCCGTTGCGGTGCCGCCAGAACTTGCCGGGTTCGTCGACGGATTCGAGGCGGCGGGTGTCGTTGGCGGCGAAGGCTTGGATCTCGGCCAGTCCGTTGTTGAGGCCTTGGCCGCCGACGGTTTCGAAGAGGACGGAGGTGGTGGTGCGGGCGGGGAAGTTGACGACCAGGCCGGTGCCGGCGTTGTCGAGGCCGGAGAGGGAGATCTTGCTGCCGTCGCTGAAGGTGAGGGTGCCGCCGCGGGTTTGGTCCTCGAGGTTGCTGCGGTCGAACAGGATCACCTGGCTGAGGCGTTGCGGCACTGACCACGTCAGCGTGAGCTTCGGGTTGACCTCGCCGTTCGATCCCCATTCGCCGGCGAACCATTGGTTGACCACGCCGTCGGTCGCGGCCGAGGCGGCGTACGCGGGATCGTTGCGGTACGTCGATGATGCGGTCGCGGCGGCGCTGGAGGCGAGGTTCGGGGCCGAGAGCGTGCGGAGCTGGGACAGGCCGACGTTGGTGCCGACGCCAGTCGCGGTGAACTTGGCCCACGTCACGGACTTGGCCGGGAAACTCACGACCTTGGCCGAACCGTCGGCCGGGATGCCGGTGACGGCGAGGCTGGTTCCGTCGCTGAACGTCAGGGTGCCGCCGGTGATGTTGCTGGCCAGGTCGGCGCGGTCGTTGAGCACGATGCGGTCGAGCTGGTGGGTGTTGACCCAGTCGATCCGGACCCACGGGTCGGTCTCGGTCGAGGTCCACTCGGACGATGGGCGGCTGTCGATCGCGTTGTACGGCGACCCGCTGCTGGCCGTGATCGTGCCTTCGCGGGCGACGTCAGCGCCGTCGTACACCTGGATCTCGGACAGGCCGACGTTCAGGCCGGCGCCGGTGAGTTCGAGCCGGACGGACGTCGTACTGCGGGGTGCGAACGTGATGTCCTTGGCCAGGCCGCTGTTCGGCAGCTCCGGGATCGGTACGACGCTGCCGTCGCTGAAGACGAGTCTGCCGGACCTCACCAGATCGGTTGGGTTCGCGCGGTCGAAAAGGACGACTCGGCCGATCGTCTGCGCCGAAGGCCAGGTGAGCGTGAGGTTCGGGCTCAGCTCCTGGTCCGACGCCCATTCGCCGATGCCGTGTACGCCGACCGTTCCGTCGAGGACGTTGGCCGCGACCAGTCCGGGATCGGCCTTGCTGACGCTCGACGCGGTGGCTGCCGCGGACCGAGCGAGATTGTTGCCCAGGGCATTGGTTCCGAGCCGGACACCACTGACCGAGTACGGCGGAACTGTCAGCGCCACGCTCGTCGCGCCGCCGGTGATGGTGAGGTTGACGGCGGACTTCGGCGTCACCGGGTTCTGGTTCGGACTGGCCTCGAAGAGGTTGGCGACGGTTGAACCGTTAGGTAGCCCCTTCAGTTGCAGGTCGACCGTGAGTGGTTGAGCGGTGTCGTTGACGACCCAGCTGACGTTGTCGCCGCTTGCAGTGGTGGCTGCGCCGAAGCCGGTGGAGTTGTTCGGGGGAGCGGACACCTGGCGGAGTTTGCTGACGCCGTCGCCGAGGCCGAGGTCGCGGGACAGCAACTGGTACGCGCGGGCTCGGGCGGGGAGCATGCCGTTGCTGTGGACACCGAAGAAGTTCGGTTCGATCGCCTCGTCGTTGTCGGCGAAGACGTTCGCGCCGTTCGCGCGCTGGTTGTAGAGGTTGGTCATTCGCAGCGCCGAGTAGCTGAGGTTCCGCGCGTCGCTCGCGTTCATCGGGACGCGCTCGTACGCGGCGGAGTAGTTCCACTCGGTCACGTAGACCGGGATGTTCGGCCGGCCCTGCGCGGCCGCGTGCTGCCGGAAGGAGTCGACGGCCTCACCGCGGTTGTCGGTGTAGGGGTTGTACTCGTGGTAGCTGAGGAAGTCGAACTTGCTCTTGAGTGCCGGATCGGCCAGCAGTTTGTCGACCCACGCCAGCCCTTGGCCCGGGTTGGAGGAAGTCGGTCCGCCGATCGGGATCTCGGTGTCGACGCTGCGCACGGCGGCGTACGCGTGCTGGTAGATCTGGCTGTACGCCGCCATCCGGTCGTTCTGGCTGTCTCCCCACGGTGATCCGCCCAGCTGGAGGAATCCCGGCAGGTCGGGTTCGTTCCAGACCTCGATCAGGTCGACCTTGCCGCGGAACCGCTGGTAGATCTTCTTGATCACGTCCTCGTAGACCTGGAACCCCCGGTCGCCGCGAGGCGGGCTGAAGTCGCTGCCGTTGTAGCCGAGCCAGTCGATCGAGTAGCTGAGGATCAGGATCGTCTTGGTCCCGCGCTTGTGGTGCTCGTCGACCCAGGCGTACTTGCTCCAGTCCCAGGTGTTCGGGTCGGACACGCTGCCCGCGGTCCCGAGACTGGCCAGGTAGGCGTCGATCGAGGTGTTGCGCGGCAGGATCTGCTGCAGGTAGGCGTCACCGCGGATGAACCGGGTGCCAGTCTGGTGCAGGGTATCGATCTTGGCGGTGTCGGTCAGGGCCGGAACATTGATCCCGGAGCCGAACACCTCGGCGTACCCGGATCCCTTGTCGACCGAGAAGTCGGCGGTCAGGTTCGTGGCGGTGATTGCTGCCGGGGCAGCGGTGGCCGTGCCGTGGAGTCCGGTGGCCAGCAGGGCGGCGGTGAGGGCGGTCGCGAGCAGTCGCATGATCCGACCGTAGGATTTAATGCATTAACGCGGCAACCGATTCGAGGGTGGTGCAAATGCTCCCGAGGTATGAGCAGGTCAAGCGGGAGCTCCTCGCCCTGATCGCCCAGGGCGGTCACACCCCGGACCGGCCGTTCATCACCCAGCGCGAGGTCTGCGAGCGGTACGGCGTCAGTACGACGACCGCGATCCGCGCACTGAACGATCTGGTCGCCGACGGGGTGCTGGTCCGGCAGCAGGGGCGCGGCACCTTCGTGGCGGAGCGTGTGCGTGAGCGAGCGCCGGAGCCGGTACGGCGGCGTGCGGTCGCGCTGGTGATTCACGGGCAGGGGCCGGTGAAGGAGGGCATCATCACCGGCGTCGAGTCGCGGTGTGATGAGCTGGGGTTCGAGCTGGTGCTCTACGACAGCAAGGGCTCGCTGGAACTGCAAGAGCGCGCACTGCGGCGAGCGGTGGCCAGTGGCGTGACCGGGATCGCGCTGTACCCGGTTGAGGGGTCGTCCCAGGTACTGCGGGACCTGGCGCTGCCGGTTGTGCTGATCGACCGGTACCAACCCGATGTGCCGACCGACGCGGTGCTGGCTGACCAATTCGCGGTCGGGTACGAGTTGACGTCGTACCTGATCGGTCTTGGGCACCAGCGGATGGCGACGCTGTGGGGAGAGGTCGACTGCACGAGTGTGCGCGACCGCCTCAGCGGCCACCAGCAAGCGCTCCGCGCACACGGTCTGCAAGCCCGGCCGGACCTGACTGCGCTCAGCACCCACCAGTTCCTCGCACCTGAGGCACGTAAGGCCCGCCTGAGCGCACTGCTCAGTCAGCCCGAGCCTCCGACGGTTCTGCTCTGCTCCGACGGTTTCATCGTCACCACCGCCGCCCGCGAACTCGCCGACCTCGGCTACGAGGTCCCCGGCGACATCGAGCTCGCCGGCATGGACGACGCCGGCCCGGCCAGCGTCCTCCCGCTCACTGTCGCTGCCGCCTCCCTCCCGGTCCACGACCTCGGCCGCATTGCGGTAGACCTCCTCGCCACCACCTCCGCTGCACCTCGCAATGTCGTCCTGCCGATCACCCTGCACACCCGCGACACCACCTACCTCCGCGTCGTCACCCGTTGACCAGTAGCTCTCTAGGATGCTAGCAATATAGCCATGAGTGGTGACAGCGACAAGAAGGTGCAGTTCAACGTGTACCTGCCGCCGGGTCTGGTGCGGCGGGTCAAACACAAGGCGATCGACGACGGCGCAAGCCTGTCGGCGCTCGTCGAGCAGGCGCTGGCGGAGTACCTCGACAAGCATGGGGAGGCACGCGGATGAGTGACGTGGTGGTTCGGCCGTTGCGGTTCACGGATCGGGTGCAGGAGATGCGGGCGTTCCTGGAGACGCTCGGGTTGCAGGCGCGGATCGAGACCGCGCGGAGCAGCGACTGGGTGGACATGCTGGCCGGGCGCGGGATGGTCGCGCTGCACAGTGCGGCGACCAGCTCGACCGGTGGTCAGCCCGGACAGACCTCACTGTCGTTCGAGGCAGCGGATGTCGATCGGCTGAAGGAGCAGTTCGAGCAGGCCGGGTACACGGACGCAGTGATCTGGGACGAGGCCTATGGGCGGGTGCTGCGGGTGGCCGGTCCGGACGGTGTGCACATCCACATCGACGAGCGCAGTGACGATCTCTACGGCTACAGGCTGAACGAGACGCGTCCCGACGAGCGCTGGCTGGTCACACCGCAACTGGACGCCCAGGAGGAGACAGCCTGGCGCGGGTTCCTGGCGGTGGTCGGTCTCGATGCGCTGGCGCGGTTCGGCGACGGCATCCGGTTGGAGCTCACCACGAGCGAGGACCTGGACCTCGTACGGCGGCGGTTGGCCGAGGCCGGTCACCAGGTCACCCAGGTCGGCGACGTACTCGAGATCACCGATCCGGACGATCAGACAGTGGTGGTGCACGGGTGATCGCCGTACGGCGGGCTGTGCCTGAGGACGTCGATGCGGTGCGGCAGATCGGGCTGACGACCTGGCCGGTCGCGTACGCCGGCCTGGCCTCCCCGGAGTTCATCACCGACGGGCTGGCGCAGTGGTGGTCGCCTGAGGTAGTCGAGCGTGGTATCCGGACCGGAATCACCTTGGTGGCGCTCGAAAACGACGTACCGGTCGGCATGGTTGGTCTGGGGCAGGAGGAGGGCTTCTGGGTGATGTGGAAGCTGTACGTGCTCCCGGACCAGCAGGGGAGGGGAGTGGGTAAGGCGTTGCTCGACGCTGCCGTGGCCGCACTGCCGGCGGGTACGTCGGAACTCCTGCTCGATGTACTGGTCGACAACACGAAGGCGATCGGCTTCTATGAGGCGTACGGGTTCGGGGAGCCGCTCAGAACGCCGACTCGGGACCTCGGGGACGAACTGAAGTGGATGAGACTCGCGCTGTGACACCGCCGCCGCGGTTGCGGGACGATTCGGACTTCCGGCGGTACTTCGCCGCACGGGCGTTGTCGACGACCGGGTCGATGGTGACGGCGATTGCGTTGCCGGTGCTGGTCTATCGGCTGAGCGGGTCGACAGTTCTGACAGCTGCGGTGACGGCGCTCGAGGCAGCGCCGTACCTGCTGACCGGGCTGTTCGCCGGTGCACTGGCCGACCGCTGGAACCGGCGCCGCGTGATGGTGTCGGCCGACCTGGTGAACGCCGTACTGATCGGCTCGGTGCCGTTGGCGCAACTGCTCGGCGTACTGACTGTTGCGCAGGTGCTGGTGGTCGCGTTCGTCGTACAGGCGGTCTATACCTTCTTCGACGGTGCCAACTTCGGTGCGCTGCCAGTGCTGGTCGGCCGGGGCCGAGTGGCCCAGGCGAACTCCGCAGTGTGGTCCGCGTCCAGTCTGATCGAGCTGTTCGTGCCACCACTGACCGGACTGGCGCTGGCGGTCGTCAATCCGGCCGGACTGCTCGCTCTGGACGCTCTGAGCTTCGTGGCGTCCGCACTGGCTGTGCGCGGGATCATCCGAGCGCTGTCGGAGTCGAGGGAAGGGCAGCCGCCGTTGCGGCCGCGCGTCGTACTGGGCGATATCGCTGAAGGCATCGTCTATCTGGTCCGCCACCCTGGTGTCCGGACGATGACGATCGTCGGCAGTCTGCAGTCCTTCGCGGGCGGCGGCTTCATGGCGCTGATCGTCGTCTGGTGCGACCGCGTGCTGCACGTCGGTACGTCTGGACTCCGGTTCGGACTGGTGTGGGGGACCTGGGGGATCGGTGGGCTGATCGCCGCACTCGCGCTGCCACGGCTGCTGAAACGACGGGCGCCGGCCGCAATCACGCTCTACGCACTCCCGGCGTCCGCGGTGATCGGAGTGCTCACGCCACTGTCGCCTGGCTGGGTGGTGGCCGCATTAGCGTTGCTGCTCTGGGGTTCGTCGTACGTGCTGGTGATCGTCAACGCGGTCTCCTACCGCCAGCAGGTCACACCGGAGCACCTGCTCGGCCGGGTGAACACAGCCGGCCGGATGCTGTCCTGGGGTGTCGGCTGGACGCTGGGTGCGATGGTCGGCGGTCTGCTCGGCAACGAGCTCGGCATCCGGACGGGCATGGTGCTGGTCGGCCTGGCGAGCTGCATCGGCGTGATCGTGGCGTGGACCTCACCGCTGCGCCGGATCGCGGCCGAGCACGACGCAGCGGCGGCCGGACACGCCCCTTAAGTGCCCTTGAGTGTCACGGGGCGCCGGGTCATCCGCTAGGTTCTGCGCGTGGGCGTACGGGTTCTCGGTCCTCGTGACCTCGCGGCGGCGCGCGCGGTGATCGCCCGTGACCCGGTCGTCAACGTGTTCGTCGACAGTCTCGTGCAGGCGTCCGGACTGGACCCGCGGCGCGGTGCGGAGGTCTGGGGGTACGTCGACAAGGGCGTGCTCGAGGCGCTGTGTCACGCCGGCGGGAACATGGTTCCGGTCGGCGCCGACGACGCCGCGTTGCGCGCATTCGCGGCGTACGCGCTGCGTCGTGGCCGCAACTGCTTCCAGATCCTCGGACCGGCGCGCGCGGTCGACCAGCTGTGGACCGCGCTCGAACCGCACTGGGGTCCGGCCCGCGAGGTGCGCGGCGACCAGCCGTTCATGGTCATCGACGGTCCGCCGACGGTCTCCGCTGACCCGCTTGTCCGTGCGGTCGAGCCGGTCGAGCTGCCGATCCTGTACCCGGCCTGTGTCGCCATGTACACCGAAGAAGTCGGCGTACCGCCGCAGACCGGACCGGACGGGACCTTCTACCGGTCCCGGGTGGCCGAGCTGATCCGCGCCGGGCGGGCATTCGCGCGGATCGAGGACGGCCGGGTGGTGTTCAAGGCCGAGGTCGGGTCGGTGGGCACTGGCGTCTGCCAGATCCAGGGGGTCTGGGTGGATCCGGAGTACCGCGGGCAGGGGATCGCGGCGCCCGGGATGGCGGCGGTGGTCGAGCTCGCCCGCCGGATCGCGCCGGTCGTGACGCTGTACGTCAACGCGTTCAACACACCGGCCCGGCGGTCGTACGAGCGGGTCGGCTTCCGGACCGTCGAGACTTTTGCCACCATCTTGTTCTGATTACCCAGTAGTAAGGTGGCTCGCATGGCGTCCCGGAGCAAGACCACGACCGGCCTGTCCGTGCTGTTCGGCGTACTCGGTGTGCTGCATTTCGTGAAGCCCGCGGAGTTCGAGAAGATCGTGCCGAAGGCGCTGCCGCGGAAGAAGGAGCTGGTCTACGCCTCCGGTGTGGCCGAGCTGGCGTGCGCGGCGGGGTTGCTGCACCCGAAGACTCGGCGGCTGGCCGGGCTCGCGAGTGCGGGGCTGCTGGTGGCCGTGTTCCCGGCGAACGTGCAGATGGCGGCGGACATCCAGCGCAAGGGATCGCCGCAGCAGAAGGCGATCGCGTGGGCGCGGCTGCCGTTCCAGGTGCCGCTGATCAAATGGGCCCTGAAAGCTTCCCGCGAAACGAAGTGAACCCTCCCTGGGGATAACTGGTCGGACGATGCCCGGGAGACGGATATCCTCTAGGTCGTCCTTTGTTCCATCCCTTTTGGAGTTCCCGTGATTCTGCGTATGTCGTCGCTGTTCCTCCGCACCCTTCGCGAGGATCCGGCGGACGCGGAGGTCCCGAGCCACAAGCTGCTCGTCCGCGCCGGCTACATCCGCCGTACGGCGCCTGGTGTCTACACCTGGCTGCCGCTCGGCCTGCGAGTGCTGCGCAAGGTCGAGCGGATCGTCCGCGAGGAGATGGACGCGATCGGCGCGCAGGAGCTGGTCTTCCCGGCGATCCTGCCGCGCGAGCCCTACGAGGCGACCGGCCGCTGGACCGAGTACGGGCCGAACCTGTTCCGGCTCAAGGACCGCAAAGGCGCGGACATGCTGCTCGGTCCGACCCACGAGGAGATGTTCACGCTCGTCGTGAAGGACCTCTACTCGTCGTACAAGGACCTGCCGCTGTCGATCTACCAGATCCAGAACAAGTACCGCGACGAGGCCCGGCCGCGGGCCGGCGTGCTGCGCGGGCGCGAGTTCGTGATGAAGGACTCCTACTCGTTCGACATCGACGACGCCGGGCTCGCGGCGTCGTACGAGGCGCACCGCGGTGCGTACATCAAGATCTTCGACCGGCTCGGGTTCGACTACGTGATCGTCCAGGCGATGTCCGGGGCGATGGGCGGCTCGCGCTCGGAGGAGTTCCTGGCGATCGCCGAGAACGGTGAGGACACCTTCGTCCGCTCCGCCGGCGGGTACGCCGCGAATGTCGAAGCCGTCGTGGTCGCGCAGTCCGCGCCGGTCGACGCGTCCGCGGTCCCGGCCGCCGAGGTGGTCGACACCCCGGACACCCCGACCATCGACACCCTGGTCGACGCGCTGAATGCGAAGCACCCGCGCACCGACGGTCGCGAGTGGACCGCTGCGGACACCCTGAAGAACGTGCTCGTGATGCTGGTGAACCCGGATGGCACCCGCGAGCCGCTGGCAATCGGCGTACCGGGTGACCGGGCGATCGACGAGAAGCGGCTGGGCGCCCAGGTCGAGCCGGCCGAGGTGGTCGCGTTCGACGAGTCCGACTTCGAGAAGAACCCCGCACTGGCCAAGGGCTACATCGGCCCGGGCGTGCTCGGCTCCGAGAACGCGTCGAAGATCCGCTACCTGCTCGACCCGCGGGTCGCCGAGGGATCCGCCTGGGTGACCGGCGCGGACAAGTCCGGCTACCACGTCATCAACCTGGTGCACGGCCGCGACTTCACCGCCGACGGCACGATCCAGGCCGCCGAGGTCCGCGACGGCGACGAGGCGCCGGACGGTTCCGGCCCGCTGGAGTCGGCGCGCGGTATCGAGATGGGCCACATCTTCCAGCTCGGCCGCAAGTACGCCGACGCTCTCGACCTGAAGGTCCTCGACCAGAACGGCAAACTCGTCACCGTCACCATGGGCTCCTACGGCGTCGGCGTCACCCGCGCCGTAGCCGCCATCGCCGAAGGCAACCACGACGAACTGGGCCTGGTCTGGCCGCGCGAGATCGCCCCCGCCGACGTCCACTTGGTTGCCACCGGCAAGGACCCCGAACTCTTCGCGAAGGCAGCCGAAATCGCCGCCGAACTGGAGTCCCGCGGCCTCACCGTCCTGTACGACGACCGCGAAAAGGTCAGCCCCGGCGTCAAGTTCAAGGACGCCGAACTCATCGGCGTCCCCACCATCGCCGTAGTAGGCAAAGGCCTGGCCGACGGCACCATCGAGGTCAAAGACCGCCGCTCCAACACCCGAGCCGACATCCCAGTAGCCGACGTAGTAGACCACCTGCTCACCACAATCCGCAGCTAACCCCAGAACACCCAAAGGGACCGGCCACCCAACCAGGTGCCCCGGTCCCTTTCGTGTCCCACCCCTCAACACCTCCCGCCGCGCCGCGTTCGATGGTGCACCGGCGTCCCGCTCCCACAACGTCCGAAGAACCCGCAAGCGTGGTCTCCGGATCGCCGGACGTTACGGCGGCGGAGGATGCGTCGCTCGGTAACTTTGGGGCGCCATACGCGAAAAAAGTACCGCCCAACGCACCACCCCACTGCCCACACGCCGAGGCCCGGCGCGTTCGGTGAAGCGCGGGACGAAGGCGCGGGGTGGGTCAGTGCCAGCGGGCGTCTTTCCCGCACGGCAACCAGAGCCCGGCAACCCCAGGCGACGGGGAGCGCAGTCACCGACCGAACCATCTACCTCAGCCACCGCGGCGCCCGGCCACGCTGTCTTTTTGGTCGGCCGGACGCGGCGATCAGCCAGAGCGGACGTCCCCGGCCGAGTCCTTTCGGACCTGTACCCCGACTCGACCACCAAAGGCGGCCGACAAAGCAAGAGGGCGGGCCACGTGGGTGGCTGGGCCGGATGGCGAGACTGGCTAACGCGGCTCCGCGTTGCCTGGGGCTGACGGGCTGTGGCTGAGGTGCGTGATGCTCGAGATCTGCACTATCCGAGGGATTAGGGGGACTCGGTGACGAAAATCCATCGGCTAACGAACCCGAGCAGTCCCGGGACCCCGAGATCGCGGGCCGGCAATCACTTTGAGCACCCATCAACCACGTGAGCCCCACCGAAACGGTCGAACCGTGCTCAACGTCGCCCCGACCAGCGCACTTTGAGCACCCCTCGACCACCGTCCGACCGTGGGTGTGGTTAACCCGTGCACAACGTCGTACCGGCTCGTGGTCGTGCCCTTGACCAATCGGCCTCGGGGTTTGCAATTGGCGTTGTACAAGAGGTCTTGAGTAATCGGGGGAGATGTTTGTGGTTAGGGCGGACCCAGACGGTCCAGCGTTCTAGGCGGTGGTAGTTGAGGCGGGTGTAGACGGGTTGGCCGTTGTCGGAGGCTATGAGGGCGGCCGGGTGGTTGGGGTGGTGGATGGTGGCTGCCCAGGTGAGGGCGGCGCCGGCGCCTCGGCCTCGGGCGGTGGGCATGACGGCTACGTTTTCCACGACGGTGAGGCCGGCGGCGTGGTGGGCGGTGGCGGTGGCTAGGGGTGTGTCGCCGTCGTAGCCGACCCAGACGGACGAGCCTTCGAGGAGGGTGGGGTCGTAGACGGAGCCGGGTTCGAAGGGTTGGAGTTCTGGTAGGGGGTAGCCCTCGATGAGGACGCGTTCGGCGTCGGCGAGGCCGGTGGCGTCGGTGACCTGGCGGATGTCCAGGTCGGTGGTGGGTGGTGTGGTGACGGTGTCGGGGAAGCGGACCATCAGCGGTGGGTGGCCGGCCAGGGCTAGGCCGTGTGGGCGGAGGTCGCCGGTGGGCCAGGCGCTGACGAAGAGGTAGGGGACGTCGGCGGGTAGTTCGCGCGCTACTTCCGCGACCACCGAGGCCGGATCGACGGGCTGCTTGGGGATCACCCAGTTGGTCAGCGGTCCCCGGTCGCCGAGGACTCCGCCGGCCCAGGTGGCGCCGTCGTACCAGGGTTTGCCGATGCGCCGGGCCGCGTCGGTGGCCCAGGAGGCGTGGGCGAGCACGGCCTGCCGGACGATCGAGTCGGCCGGTTCGAGGTCGGCCTCCCAGCCGGTCGCGAGGGTTTCGCCTTCCGGCGGAAGAATCGAGGACGCCATGCTCCGACTGTCGCACCGGTGAGACTCCGGGGAAATCCCTTGGGTTCGGATGCAGCCGGATCAGCGGTTGGTTGAGCAGCATTGGGTGGCTGAGGGTGACCTCGTGGTTCTGTACGGCGTTCGTGCCGCGACCTGGAAGGGGACCGAGTTCCGCGGGGCGCTGTAGGTGGGATGGGTCACGTAAAGGTTGTTTGGGACAATGGCCTTACCGGATCATGGGGTGTGTGCCTGACATCTCCACCTGGACCCTGATCTTTCTTGTCCTTGCCGCCTTCTCGGCCGGTTGGATCGATGCGGTCGTTGGCGGTGGTGGGTTGTTGCAGTTGCCGGCGATGTTGCTTGGACTGCCTAATGCTTCGCCTGCGCAGATCTTGTCCACCAACAAGATCTCGTCGTTGTTCGGTACGACGACCAGCGCGGTGACGTTCGGCGTGAAGGTGCGGCCGGACAAGCGGACCGTGATCCCGTTGGCGATTCTCGCCGGGCTTGGTTCGGCGGCTGGGGCCTTGGTGGCAACGCGGATTCCGATGTCGTGGTTCAAGCCGATCGTGCTGGTGCTGTTGATCGCGGTAGCGATCTACACCGCGATGAAGCCTTCGCTGGGGGCGCGGACCGCATTGCGGTTCGACGGGCGGGAGCACTATCTCGCGGCCTGCGGTGTCGGCGTGGTGATCGGCTTCTACGACGGCGCGGTCGGCCCGGGGACGGGGTCGTTCCTGATTTTCGCGCTGGTCGGTCTGCTCGGCTACAACTTCCTGCAGGCCAGCGCCAAGGCCAAGATCGCCAACGTGGCCACGAATCTCGGCGCGATCGGGATCTTCGCACTCGCCGGCGCCCCGCTGTGGAAGCTCGGTCTGATCATGGGCGCGGCCAACATGGTCGGCGGTCTGCTCGGCGCCCGGACGGCGGTCGCGCGCGGCAGCAAGTTCGTCCGGGTCGTCTTCCTGGTGGTGGTTTCCGGCCTGATCCTTCGGCTCGGGTACGACGTCTTCTTCGGCTGAGCCAATCCAGTTGCCGGTGGCCACTGCCTGCCGTCACACTGAACGCAGACATCGGCCAGGTCAGCAGCGATCACCGGCGCTTGCCAGGGATCGTCCTGCGCGTCGTCCTGGTGCGGATGCGGCCGCTTTGCCACGGACAAAGCTCTCACGGTTCGCCCCGGTACACGTGCAATCCCGGAGCGCGGCTCTGCAGGCCCGGCTGCTCGTCACGAGCCGGAACCTCCGCCGCCGTTCCGGGCGTGTGCCGGGGCGAACTCTTTTCGGACGAGGGAAGGTGCAATGAAGGTTGTGGTGGACGCACACGAGCGTGTGCTGGTGTACCGGGACGGTGTCTTCGAGACCCTGCTGGAGCCCGGACGTCACCGCGTCCCGAAGGTCTGGCGAGTACGCCGGGAGTCCGTCGACCTGCGGCTGCGTCAACTCACTGTGAGTGGCCAGGAGATCTTCACCGCGGACGGCGTCACCGTGCGTGTCACGGCTGTCGTGCGCTGGAGGGTCACTGACCCGCGGGCGTTCGTCGAGTACGCCGAGGCGCCGCTCGACCTGCTGCACCTTGCGCTGCAGTATGCGATCCGCGAGGCGATCGGCCGGCGTGAGCTCGAGGACCTGCTGCGGCCGGATGTGCGGACCGAGGTCAACGGTGAGCTGCCGGAGCCGGTTCGTACGGAGGTCGCCGGGCTCGGCATCACCATCGAGGACGCCACGATCCGCGACCTCGTCCTGATCGGCGAGATCCGGGCTGCGCTGGCCGAGGCAGCGGTCGAGCGTCAGCGGGGTCGGGTCGCGCTTGAGCGGGCGCGGGGTGAGGCGGCGGCGCTGCGGTCGCTCGCGAACTCGGCCAAGCTGCTCGACGACCACCCGGCGCTGGCTGCGCTGCGGATGATCCAGGTCGCAGGTGACTCCGGTGCGACCGTCGTACTGACGCCGGACGGCTTCACGCCTCCCACGTCACGTTGAGCGCCGGCACCTTGCGGAACACGAGTCCGCGAGGTGCCGGTGAATCCGCTGCGAGGCTCAGACCAGGCAGGTCCAGTACGGCGGCGACTGCGGTCTGCGTCTCGAGTCGGGTGAGGTGCATACCGAGGCAGATGTGCGGACCGCTCGCGAAGGCGAGATGCCGGCGGGCGTTTGATCGCCGTACGTCGAAGGTGTCGGGGTCGGGGAAGACCTCGGGGTCGCGGCCTGCCCCGGCGAGCGAAACGACGACCAGGTCGCCGCGGCGGATGTGCTGTCCGGCGAGTTCGATGTCGCGGGTCGCGTAACGGTCGACGACTGCGGCGGCCGGTTCGAGGCGGAGGGATTCCTCGAGGGCGTTGGGGAGTAGTGTGGGGTCGGCGCGGACGAGTGCGAGCTGCTCGGGGTTCGTGAGCAGGTGCCAGAGGGCGTTGGTGATCATGCCCTCGGTGGTCTCGATCCCGCCGAACATGAGCACGGCGGCGTTCGCGACCACCTGATCGATGGTCAGGTCGCGGGCGGCGGTCTGCAGCAGCCCGTCGGATTCGATGCCTGAGGCAACATGTTTGTGCAGCTCGGCGAACGCGGCCGCGCCCTCTGCGGTGACAGCCCGGCCGGCGGCAACCCCAGTCACCGAGTCCGAGATCGCCGTGTACCAGTCGAGCACGGTCGCGGCCGACGCCTGCGGAAGCCCGAGCGAGTACGCGACGACCGCCACGGAGAGGGGTCCGGCCAGCGTCGTCCGCAGGTCGGCGGACCGCGGTTCGGGGCGGCTGTGCGGACCTGTGGGGGCGGAGAGGGTAGTCATCAGGTCGGTGACGGTCTGTTGGACCGGCTGCGTGAAGCGGCGGCGGGTTTCGGCTAGGCCGAAGGGTGCGTCGAAGGGGGTGCGGTGGGCGGCGTGGGCGGGGCCGTCCAGGGAGAGCATCGACGGCCCGACGACCTGAGCCGTCGAGAAGCGGGGATCGTCGACGGTGAAGGTGTCCGGGTCGCGCATGACGTCCATCGCGAGCGCCCGGCCGGTGACCACCCAGCCGTTGAGTGCGTCCATCCAGCCGATCGGGCGGATGCTCGCGAGTGCTGGATGGGGGTCGCGTTCTAGCTCCTCGAGAGACACCATGGAAGCAGCATATTGACCAGACCAGTAATGGAACTGGTATTGCTGAGACACATTGATTCACAGTGATTCAGGAGGGCAGTGGGTTACAAAACGTCCATCATCGCCATCTAGGGTGTGGCCCATGTCTGAGAACCTGGTGCTGCTGCCTGCCGTCGATGTGGCGGACGGACAGGCGGTTCGGCTGGTGCAGGGTGAGGCTGGGAGCGAGACGTCGTACGGCGAGCCGCTGGCGGCTGCGTTGGCGTGGCAGGAGGCCGGGGCGGAGTGGATCCACCTGGTCGACCTGGACGCTGCGTTCGGCCGGGGGAGCAACCGTGAGCTGCTGGCCGAGGTGACCGGGAAGCTGGACGTGCAGGTCGAGTTGTCGGGCGGGATCCGCGACGACGACTCCCTGGCGGCGGCGCTGGCGACCGGGGCCCGGCGGGTCAACATCGGGACGGCCGCGCTCGAGGACCCGGAGTGGTGCGACCGGATCATCCAGCAGTACGGCGACCGGGTGGCGATCGGGCTGGACGTGCGTGGCCGGACGCTGGCGGCGCGTGGCTGGACGAAGGAAGGCGGTGACCTGTACGAGGTGCTCGAGCGGCTGGAGACGGCTGGTTGTGAGCGCTACGTGGTCACCGATGTGACGAAGGACGGCATGCTCCAGGGGCCCAACCTGGACCTGTACCGCGATCTGTGCGCGCGCACGGACAAGCCGATCATCGCCTCGGGCGGCGTCTCCAGCCTCGACGACCTGCGGGCGTTGAGCACGCTGGTCGCAGACGGTGTCGAGGGCGTCATCGTGGGCAAGGCCCTGTACGCCGGCGCGTTCACCCTGACCGAGGCACTCGAACTCACGCGTGGAGGCGACAAGTGAGTCTGGCCGACAAGCTGCAGGACAAGAAGGTCCTCGTCACCGGGATCACCGGTTTCGTCGGTGAGGCCCTGCTGCACCGGATGATCGGCGACCTGCCCGGGACGACCGTGGTGGCGATCATCCGGCCGAAGGGCTCGCTGACCGGTGCGAACCGGATGGCGCAGCTGCTGAAGAAGGACATCTTCAAGCCGTTCTACGGCGAGGGCACCCCGTACGCCGACGCCGAGGCGCTGACCGCGGCCCGGATCGAGGTGGTCGAGGGCGACCTGTCCGACGTACCGCCGCTGCCGAACGATCTCGACATCGTCGTGCACTGTGCCGGTGACGTCAGCTTCGACCCGCCGATCCACGAGGCGTTCACGACCAACGTGCTCGGCACCAAGAGCCTGCTGGAGCGGATCGACGAGAGCCGGCAGGGGACCGACCGCTCGATCCACTACGTGCACATCTCGACCGCCTACACGGCCGGTCGCCGCCGCGGCGCGATCCCGGAGGCGTCGGTCGACCACACCGCCGACTGGCGGGTCGAGGCCGAGGCCGGGATGGCGATGAAGTCCCGGATCGAGGAGCAGTCGCGGTCCGCGCCGATGCTGGCCAAGTTCCGCAAGGAGGCCGAGAAGCTGCACCGCCGCGCCGGCCACCTGACCGCCGCGGTCGACACCGAGCGCCGCCGTACCGAGTGGGTCGCGAAGCGGCTGGTCGAGACCGGTACCGAGCGCGCCCGCAGCCTCGGCTGGACCGACTGCTACACCTTCACCAAGGCGCTCGGCGAGCGGGTCGTCGAGGAGTTCGCGAGCATCTTCCCGACCTCGATCGTCCGGCCGGCCATCATCGAGTCCGCGGTGCAGAGCCCGCACCCGGGCTGGATCGAGGGCTTCAAGATGGCCGAGCCGCTGATCCTGGCCTACGGCCGCGGCGAGCTGCCGGAGTTCCCGGCCAGCCCGGACTCGGTGCTGGAGATCATCCCGGTCGACCACGTGGTCGGCGCGATCTGCGCGGTGATGGCGACCGAGCCCGAGCTGAACAAGCCGGAGTACTACCAGATCGGTTCCGGCGCCCGGAACCCGCTGACCTTCGAGCAGATGTACGCCGGCATCCGCGCGTACTTCTCCGACCACCCCTTCGACCTCGGCGAGCGCGGCGCGGTCCGGCTGCCGGTCTGGAAGTTCCCCGGCGGCGACTCGGTCGAGGCGATGCTCCGGTACGGCGAACGCGCGCACAAGCTCGCGGACGCCGTCATCACCCGCGTCCCGCGCGGTGAGCGCACCCGCAAGTACGCCCGCGAGCTGGACGTGCAGAAGCGCCGGATCGACTTCCTGCGCCGCTACATGGACCTGTACGCCGAGTACGCGCAGGCGGAGATGAACTTCGTCGACGACAACGTGCTCGCGCTGCACAACGCGCTCGAGGGTGACGACCGGGAGAAGTTCGCCTGCGACATCACCGTCGTCGACTGGCAGTACTACCTGCAGAAGGTGCACTGCCCGAGCGTCACCGAGTCGATGCGCCGCCTCGACGTCGTCCGCAAGAAGCGGAACAAGAGTCTGGCGGAAGCGGCCGGCGTACTGAAGAAGGTCGAGCCGGCCGACTCCGAGGTGATCGCCGCGTTCGACATGGACGGCACGCTGCTGTCGTCGAACGTGATCGAGACCTACCTGTGGATGCGGCTGCCCGAGCTGGACGGCCCGCAGCGGGTCGCCGAGATCGGTCAGATGCTGCGGCGGCTGCCGAAGCTGATCTCGGCCGAGCGCAAGGACCGCGGCGCCTTCCTGCGCACGATCTACCGCCGGTACGCCGGTGCGGACCTCGAGGAGCTCAACCGGATCGTCGACGAGGTGCTGTCCGAGCACGTCCTCGAGCGACTGAGTGGGGCCGCCGTACGGCGGATTCGCGAGCACCGGGCGGCTGGGCACAAGACAATCCTGATCACGGGTGCCGTGCGACCGCTGACCCGGCCGCTGGAGCCGCTGTTCGACGAGATCATCGCGGCCGAGCTGGCCGTCGACGACCGCGGCCGCTGCACCGGCTACCTGGCCGGTCCGCCGCTGGTCGGTGAGTCGCGGGCCGCGTGGATCAAGCACCGCGCGCGGCAGGGCAACATCGACTTGTCGAAGTCCTTCGCGTACGCCGACAGTCACTCGGATCTGCCGATGTTGTCGGTCGTGGGTAACCCGGTCGCGGTGTCGCCGGACGTGTCGCTGTTCCGGGCCGCTCGGGCCGGGCGCTGGCAGATCGTGGACTGGAAGACGCCGTCGACCTCGTCGCGGCTCGAACTGCCGGGGGTCAACGCCTGATGATGCTCGCACTGGAGATGTACCGCTCGCCGGCCAAGTACCTGGCGGCCAAGGCGGTCGGCGGCCGGATCCCCGGCATGCTGACCGGTCCGGCGGCACCGCTGCGCCTCGTCACCATCAACGAGCCGAAGGCCGACCGCGACGGCTGGGCGCGGATCCGGCCGATCCTGTCCGGGATCTGCGGTTCCGATCTCGGCATGGTCACCGGCTCCACCAAGATGTACTTCTCGGCCGTCGTGTCGATGCCGTTCGTCCCCGGTCACGAGATCGTCGGCGAACTGCTGGACGACTGCGAGGACCTGCCGAAGGGCACCCGCGTAGTCATGGACAGCGTCCTGACCTGCGCCACGCGCGGTGTCGAACTGTGCGAGGGCTGCGCCGCCGGGAACACCAACCGGTGCGACCGGATCACCGTCGGCCACCTGAAGCCGGGTCTGCAGACCGGGTTCTGCCAGGACACCGGTGGTGGCTGGGGCAACCTGATGGTCGCTCACCGCAGCCAGCTGTACGCCGTACCGGACGGCCTGAGTGATGAGCGCGCTGTGCTCGTGGAGCCGCTGGCCGGCGCCGTGCACGCCGCCTTCCGCGCCAACGTCCAGCCTGGGCAGTCGGTGCTGGTCAGCGGCGCCGGTGCGGTCGGACTGTTCGCCACGCTCGCGATTCGCGAGCTGACGCAGGCCGGCCGGATCACCGTGGTCGCCAAGCACCCCAAGCAGCGTGAGCTCGCCCGGGCGTTCGGTGCGAGCGACGTGGTGGCGCCCGACGAGGTGTTCCGCGGCGTCCGCCGTTCGACCGGTGCGTTCCGGCTCAAGCCGGACCTCGGCGCCAAGGAGTTCCTGCTCGGCGGTGTCGACGTCGCTGTCGACGCGGTCGGCAGCAAGGACTCGATCGACACCGTGCTGCGGGTCACCAAGGCCGGTGGCCGGGTGGTCCTGTCCGGGATGCCGTCGACCGGCGTCGACCTGTCGCCGGTGTGGTTCCGCGAGCTCGACCTCGCCGGCACCTACGCCTCCGCGACGTCGGAGCCGAACGGGCGCCCGGCGTTCGAGACCGCTTTGGACCTGGCCGGGCGCGCCCCGCTGGACGGTGTCGTCGGGGCGAAGTACCCGCTGTACCGCTGGCGTGAGGCACTCGACCACGCGCATTCGGCCGGCCGCCTCGGCACGGTCAAGGTTGCTTTCGATGTGAGGGCCTCGTGAGGGCCGTGACAGTTCCGCAGGACGTACGACGAGAGGGTTTCTGACATGTCTCGGCCAGGATTCGTGCTTGAGGTGGACGACCGGACTCCGCCGCTGATCGTGCACAACGGTGAGGGTTTCCTGCTGGAGCGCTTCCCGCTCGGCACCCGGGTGGTCTACCCGCCGGAGTCGCTGCCCGCGGTCCGCGACGTGGAGGAGGCGATCCAGAACGCGTTGCTGAACCCGATCGACTCCGAGCCGCTGCCGGAGCTGCTGCGGCCCGGCATGCGGCTGACGATCGCCTTCGACGACATCTCGCTGGCGCTGCCCCCGATGAAGAAGCCGGACATCCGGCAGCGCGTCATCGAGGCCGTGCTGGAGCTGGCCGCGCAGGCCGGTGTCGACGACGTCGAGCTGATCTCCGCGAACGCGCTGCACCGGCGGCTGACGCCGAACGAGCTGCGCGACATCGTCGGCGAGCGCGTCTTCCGGTCGTTCTTCCCCGAGGGCAAGCTCTACAACTTCGACGCCGAGGACACCGAGAACCTGACCCACCTGGGCCAGACCCGGCACGGCGAGGACGTCGAGATCTCCAAGCGGGCGGCCGAGTCCGACCTGCTGGTCTACGTGAACGTGAACCTGGTGGCGATGGACGGTGGCCACAAGTCCACCTCGATCGGGCTGGCGTCGTACAAGTCGCTGAAGCACCACCACAACAGCCACACGATGATCCACTCGCGGTCCTTCATGGACCACAAGGCCTCGAAGATGCACCACTCGGCCTGGCGGATGGGCGAGGTGCTGACCGAGCACGTCAAGGTCTTCCAGATCGAGACCACGCTGAACAACAACGTGTTCGGCGGCGGGCTGGAGTTCCTGCAGAAGCGTGAGTGGGAGTGGTCGCTGAAGGACCAGGCCTCGATGCTCGCGACCAAGCGCGGGCTGGCCGCGGCGCCGAACAAGGTCCGGCACAAGATCTACACCGACGTCCGGTCGCCGTACCAGCTGACCGGGATCAACGCCGGCGCGATCGAGCCGGTGCACGAGAAGACGCTCGAGATGGTGCACCGCCAGCACATGGTCGAGGTGCAGGGCCAGGCCGACGTCGGCGTCATCGGCGTGCCGTACCTGAGCCCGTACAACGTGAACTCGGTGATGAACCCGATCCTCGCCGCGGTGATGGGGATGGGCTACCACTTCAACGCCTACCGGGGGAACCCGATCGTCCGCAAGGACGGCGCGCTGATCCTTTACCACCCGGTGCCGTACGAGTTCAGCCAGCTGCACCACCCGTCGTACGTCGACTTCTTCGAGGAGGTGCTGTCGGAGTCCACGGACCCGGCCACCATCGAGGCGAAGTTCGAGAAGCAGTACGCCGAGGACCCGTGGTACATCCACCTGTATCGGACGTCGTACGCGTACCACGGCGTGCACCCGTTCTACATGTGGTACTGGATCAGCCACGCGCTGGACCACTGCGGCGACATCGTCTGGGTCGGTGCGAACCGCAAGACCGTCGAGCGGATGGGCTTCCGGTCCGCCTCGACGCTGCAGGACGCGCTCGAGATGGTCAGCCACTCGGTCGGCCGGTCGCCGTCGATCACCTATCTGCACAACCCGCCGCACCTGCTCGCGGACGTGCGCTGATGGGGAACAGCCTGGTGAAGTTCAGCCGCGAGACCGTGCGTGACGTCAAGGTCGTCGCGCGCGGCTGGCGCTGGGGCCGGCGCCCGCAGGTACCGCGGTCGGCCGAGGCGTACGTCGTACCGAAGGAGACCACGGTCTTCCCGACCCGCTGGGCCCGGACGCCTGCCGCGATCGCGATCCGCGACGTCCTCCAGAAGGGTCCGCTGAACGCCGTACTCAATGTCAACGTCAAGCCGGAGATCAGCGGGCTCGACTCGCTGCGCAAACTCGACGGCCCGGCGCTGATCGTGGCGAACCACTCGTCGCACCTGGACACGCCGCTCCTGCTGCTGTCCCTGCCGGACTCGATGCGCCGCCGTACGGCGATGGCCGCGGCCGCCGACTACTTCTTCGACACCTGGTGGCGGGCGGCCGGTTCGGCGATCGTGTTCAACACGTTCCCGATCGAGCGCCGCGGCGGCAAGCTCAGCGCAACCCCCGGCGACCTGCTCGCCGACGGCTGGAACGTCGTCGTCTTCCCCGAAGGCACCCGCTCACCCGACGGCTGGCTGCAACGCTTCCGCATGGGCGCGGCCTACCTGGCCGTCGAGCACAACGTCCCGGTCATCCCCGTAGGCATCAAGGGCTCCTTCGCCGCCATGCCCCGAGGCCGCGGCTGGCCGGTCCCCGGCCGCCCCACGGTCGCAGTCCGGTACGGCGACCCCATCCGCCCCGCCGAAGGCGAAAGCCCCCGCGACTTCGCCCCCCGCATCGCCGCCGCCGTAGCCGCCCTCCTCGACGAGGAGTCGACCAACTGGTACGAATCCCGCCGCCGAATCGCCGCCGGCACCGCCCCCACCCAAACCGGCCCCAACACCTCAGCCCACTGGCGCCGAGTCTGGGAATCCACCCGCCCCGTCAAGGCAGCCGACAGCCGCCGCAAGGCCTGGAAGTAGTCAGAGAACCAGTAGCGGTATTGCGATCCCGGCGGCATCGGCGAGCTTGCTGATGTCGCCGGGATCCGAGGTCACCACTGCACCACCGTGACTGAGCGCAGCCACCACCACGGCCGCGTCCACGACGTCTGCGGTGCCTGACACTGCGAGAAGTCGACCGACGGCCTCGGCGGTGTCGTCGGTGAAGGGGATCGTCTTGCAGATCCGGCGCAGTGTGGCGATTGGTGCCTGTCGTGGACTGGCTCGCCACACCTGCGCCAGTACGACGGTCGGTATCCGCGCTTGAATCCCGCTGTCCAGGGCATCGCGGCACAGGCCGTACACCCGCCCCCGTGGCTTGTTCTCCACGTGGATCAGGGCGCCGGCGTCCAGGATCAAGGCGGTCATCCGAGCCGCTTTTCTTCGGTCAGTCCGAGCAGACGCGCCAAGGCCGCCGTGCGGCTGGCCGCGTACTCCGGGGGCTCGGCCGCGCCGATGATGACACCGGCCTCCGCCAGTTGCGCGCGGCCGGCCTGCAGTTCCTGCGGATCGGGCTCACCGTAGATCGCCTCGTACTCTTCAGCGGCCTCGTGGGCCTCGGCCAGATTCGCCGCGGTCTCGGCAGCCTCGGCCAGCCAGGCGGACAAGGGGAGCCCGGCGCGGTCGGCCGCGCGCCGGGCCCGGGTGGCAACTGTGTCCGGAAGGGAGATGCTCAGCTTTTCGACAGCCATGATCCGACGGTACTACCGTGGTAGCACCATTGTCGATTCGGTCATCGCCCGATGACGCTCAGTTGCCGCGGCGGTCGGACTGTAGGTCGGTGGGGGTGAGGGTTTTGGCGGTGGGCGGTACGACGGTCCAGTCGGGGTGGTTGGGCATGGGTGGGGTTTTGGTGCCGTAGAGCCAGTCTTCTAGGAAGGGGCGGACGGTCGGGTCACCGGAGACGGTGGTGGCTAGCGTTATGTATTGGTCGGTCGAGATGGTGTTGTTGCGGTGGGTGGTGATGGCGGCTTGTTCGATTTGGTGGAACTTGTCTTGGCCTACTTTTTCGGCGAGGGCGTAGAGGGCCAGGACGCCGCCGGTGTAGCGCTGGTTGTCGAAGAGGTTCTGGGCGTTCGGTTTCGCTACCGGGCCTGAGGACTTCCGCCAGAGGTCGCCTTGGCTGTAGGTGTACTTCATTCGGTCGACCATGGTGGTGTAGCCGCGGGAGTCCGGCCAGCCGCGTTCGTAGCGGTAGAGCAGGCCGTAGTAGTCGGCGTGGCCCTCGTTGAACCAGAGGTCGCTCCAGGAGGCCGGGGTGAGGCTGTTGCCGAACCAGCTGTGGACCAGTTCGTGCATCATGTGGGAGCCGATCTTGTCCTCGGTCTGGGTGAGGTAGTTCGGCTTGTAGAGCGTGAGCGTCTGCGTTTCGAGGCCGGTGAAGTCGAAGGCGTCCGACGCATCGTTGTTGGCCGGCAGGATGCCGTAGGCCTCGAGCGGGAATGCGCCCAGTCGCTGGGTGACCCAGTTGAGTTGCCCGGCGGTCAGCTTCAGCGCCGCGTCGACCTTGGGCAACCGCGCGGTCGGTACGACGTCGCGCAGTACCGGGTCTGTGACCGGGGCGTCAGGGTTGCGGCGGATGATCGTGTACTCGCCGACGCTGGCCTGGACGAGTTCGGTGGCCACCGGGTTCACGGTCCGGTACGTCGACGTGGTACTTCCGTCGGCGTTCACCTGATCGCCGATATGGTTGCCGCTGGCAACACCGATCGTGCCTTGCGGTGCGGTGATCCGGATGACGTAGTCGGCCTTGTCGGAGGGATGGTCGTTACCCGGGAAGATCGTGTGCGCGCCGGACGGCTGTGGTGCGGTGGCGAAGCCGTCCGGCGTGGCGACCCAGCCGCCGGCCGGCGGCTTGATCTTGCGCGGGTCGGCCGTGTAGCTGACGTCGACGACGAACTTGGTGGCGTTGCGGATCGGCCACTCCAGCGACACGACGAGCTCCTCGCCGTCCTGCCGGTAGAGCTCGGTGCTCCCGTCGACCCGCAGTTCGGTGATGTCCAGACCGAACGAATCGAGGTTGAACGCCGACAGGTTCTGGGTGGCGGTGGCGAAGATCTTCACGTGTCCCGCGACCAGCTTGGTGGTGGGGTCGTACTTGAGGTCGAGCTCGTAGCGGTCGGCCTGGTAGCCGCCGTTGCCGAGGTTCGGATAGACGGCGTCCCCCACGCCGGGGGCGCCGGGTGAGGCCGGGAAGGTACCGCCATCAGCCTGGGCGCCGAGTGACGAGCCGAGGATCAGGGCAGTGGACAGGACAGCGGCTGCAGCGAGACGGCCGTGGCGTCGAACCAGCAAGAGAACTCCTCCAGGGTGAACGGTCTGGACCGATTCTCGCGGCCGAAGGGTTCGCGGGCCGAGCTGTTCGGGCAGGGTCGAACACCTGCCCGATATCCTTTCCGCGTGACTCTTGCCGTGCGAGTGATTCCCTGCCTGGACGTCGATGCCGGGCGGGTGGTCAAGGGTGTCAACTTCACCGGACTGCGCGACGCGGGCGATCCGGTCGAGATGGCCCAGGTGTACGACGCGGAGGGGGCCGACGAACTCACCTTCCTCGACATCACCGCTTCCTCGGGCTCACGGGAGACGACGTACGACGTGGTCGGGCGGACCGCCGAGCAGGTCTTCATCCCGCTGACCGTCGGTGGCGGTGTGCGCGAGGCGGCCGACGTGGACCGGCTGCTGCGGGCCGGCGCCGACAAGGTCGGGATCAACACCGGCGCGATCGCACGGCCCGAGGTGATCAAGGAGATCGCGCACCGGTTCGGCAACCAGGTGCTGGTGCTGTCCCTCGACGTACGGCGGTCGTCCGATCAGCCGAGCGGTTTCGAGGTGACGACGCACGGCGGCCGGCGGTCGGCCGGACTGGACGCGATCGAGTGGGCTCGGCGCGGTTGTGAGCTCGGTGCGGGCGAGATCCTGCTGAACTCGATGGATGCCGACGGCACCAAGAAGGGGTTCGACCTGGAGCTCATCCGGGCGGTTCGCGACGTGGTCGACGTACCGCTGATCGCCAGTGGGGGAGCGGGCGCGCCCGAGCATTTCCCGCCCGCGGTCGAGGCCGGGGCGGACGCCGTACTGGCCGCGAGTGTGTTCCACTTCGGCGATTTCCGGATCGCCGACGTGAAGAAGGCGCTGCGCGATGCCGGGATCGTGGTCCGATGACGTCACCTGAAGTCGAGCAGACCAGCGAGCCGCTGGTGGCCGACATCGAGCAGCAGCTGTCTGCCCTGTTCCGGCGGGCGCGCTCGGCCTCGATGATGATGGCCCGCCGGGTCCACCCCGACATGGACGCGGCCGGGTACGCGCTGATCTCGCAGATCGAGTTCATGGGCGGCGCCGGGGTCGGTGTGCGGGCCTCGGATGTGGCGCAGGCACTCGGCCTGGACAAGTCGACCGTCAGCCGGGGGATCACCCAACTGGAAACGCTCGGTCTCCTCGAACGCGTCGGCGACCCGGACGACGGCCGGGCCCGCCTGCTCAAACTCACCGAGCTCGGCGCCGAGCGGTTCGGCGCGCTCCGGGCGCAGCGGCAGCTCGAGTTCCGCGCGATCTTCAACCGCTGGAACACCGAGGATCTCTCCGACCTCGGGCGCCTGCTCGGCCGCCTCAACGGCGACCTGAGCTGACCTCACGCTGGGTAGCCGAAGCCCAGCATTTCGCACATATGGTTGCAGAAACCAACTATTAGTGTATATAGTTGAGTTATGCAACTAGCTCAGCATCCCCTCGTCCCGGGGGAAGAGCGGGACGCGTCGGCCCAGGAGCTGCTCGAAGGAGTCAGCTCGCTGATCCGGGCCGTGCGCTGTATCGAACACAAGCACCTGATGCCGGAGAACGGCCTGCGCCGGTCCGACGCCAGTGTGCTGAAGGTCCTGATGCGTGATGGCGAGCAGCGCGGCGGAGAGATCGCTGCGAAGCTCGGCGTCGACGCGTCGGTCGTGAGCCGCCAGCTGACCACCCTCGAGGCCGACGGACTGGTGAGTCGTCGGCCCGACCCGGTCGATGCGCGGGTCGGACTGATCCGGGTGTCGGACGACGGCAGGGCCCGGCTGGGGGCCCTGTACTCCGCCTACACCAAGCAACTGCGCTCCGCCTTGGCGGACTTCGACGATGACGCGCTCAGCGACGCGGCCAATGTGCTGCAGCGGCTCGCGCGCGCGGTCACTGAGGCCGCCGATTCCGTGAGGCGTTCGAACACAACGGGAGACTGATGACTGTCCTTGAGACTCGGCGCGAACTGCCCACTGCGCCGGAACTCACGCACCGCGAGATCCTCGAAATCCTGATCGGCCTGCTGGCCGCGCTGTTCACGGCGATGCTCAGCTCGACCATCGTCAGCAACGCGCTGCCGACGATCATCGCCGACCTCCAGGGTTCCCAGACGCAGTACACGTGGGTGCTGACGGCGAGCCTGCTGGCCACCACCGTGTCCACCCCGATCTGGGGCAAGCTCGCCGATCTGATGAGCAAGAAGCTGCTGGTGCAGCTGGCGATCTCGCTCTTCGTGGTCGGGTCCGCGCTGGCCGGTACGGCGCACAATGTGCCGTTCCTGATCGGCGCCCGGGTACTGCAGGGTCTCGCGATGGGCGGCCTGATGGCGCTCGCCCAGGCGATCATCGGCGCGGCGATCCCGCCCCGGAACCGCGGCCGGTACTCCGGCTACATGGGCGCTGTGATGGCGGTCGCGACCGTGTCCGGACCGCTCATCGGTGGCGTCATCGTCGACACCTCGTGGCTCGGCTGGCGCTGGTGCTTCTACGTCTGCGTCCCGCTCGCCGTGGTGAGCCTGTTCATTCTGCAGAAGTACCTGCACCTCCCGCTGATCAAGCGCAAGGTCAAGGTCGATTACCTCGGCGCGATCCTGATCAGCATCGCGGCCAGCCTGCCGCTGCTGTGGGTCACCTTCGCCGGTCACGACTTCCCGTGGATGTCCTGGCAGTCGGCGCTCTTCGTCGGTGGCACGGTCGTCTTCGGAGCCCTCGCCGTACTGGTCGAGAGCCGCGTCTCCGAGCCGCTCGTCCCGCTGAAGGTCGTCCGCGAGCGGACCACCGCGCTGGCGATCGTGGCCAGCCTCGCGGTCGGCGTCGCGATGTTCGGCAGCGCCCTGTTCCTCGGTCAGTACTTCCAGATCGCCCGCGGCTACAGCCCGACCGAGGCCGGTCTGCTCACCATCCCGATGATGCTCGGCTCGTTCCTCGGCTCGGTCGGTTCCGGCCAGATGATCACCCGCTTCGGCAAGTGGAAGCGGTACCTGATCGGCGGTGGCATCCTGCTGGTGATCGGCCTGGTCATCCTCGGCACGATCGACCACCAGACGCCGTACTGGTACGTCGGCCTCGGCATGCTGTCGATGGGCATCGGCATGGGCATGATGATGCAGAACCTCGTGCTCGCCGTGCAGAACACTGTCGACGTCTCGCAGATCGGTGCGTCCAGTGCGACCGTCTCGTTCTTCCGCAGCCTCGGTGGTGCGGTCGGCGTCGCGGCCCTCGGCGCCGTACTGGCGGCTCGCGTCAAGGACCTGATCCTCGCAGGCCTGCCCGCGAGCGCTCGTGGGCAAGCCTCCGGAAGCGGCCAGAGCCTGCTCGACGTCAACCACCTCCCGCCGCAGTTGGCTGAGCTCGTGCGGCACGCGTACGGCGACGCCACCGGCCGCGTCTTCCTGATCGCCGCCGCCTGCGCGGCTGTCAGCCTGATCGCCGTCCTCTTCATCAAAGAGGTTCCACTGCGGACCACAGTCGCGAAGGCCGACGACTAGCGATCCGAGAAACCTGCGGATTTGATGGAACCTGGTGGTGGCGTGGCGCGTGTTACCACCAGACGCGCAGGGGAGGAGAGTCGGTGGATCGGGATCAGGTGCCGGATGTGGCCGTGCTGTATCGGCGAAGTTGGCCGCGGCTGATCGGCGTACTGGTGTCCATCGGTGGGTCGCGTGCCGATGCCGAAGAGGTGGCGCAGGACGCTTACGTGAAGCTGCTGAGCCGCTGGGAGTCGATCAGCAAGTACGAGGATCCGGAGGCCTGGGTTCGGTCGGTGGCGGTGCGGACGTTGATCAGCCGGCTGCGGCGCCAGCAGGTGGCGGCCAAGGCGCTGACGAGGCTGACCGGCCGCCGTACCGAGGTGGTCGCACCGCCGAACGGCGAGTCGCTGGATGTGGCGGCCGCGCTCTCCGCGTTACCACCTGCCCAGCGGGCGGTCGTCGTACTGCATCACGTGATGGATCTGCCGCTGGACCAGATTTCCGAGGAGTTGCAGGTGCCGGTGGGCACGGTGAAGTCCCGGCTGGCCCGGGCACGGCAGGCGCTGCAGCCGCTGCTGGAGGTCAAGGAGGTGCCTGAGAATGCATGAGTTGCTGAATCGCTACGTCGATGAGCAGACGCCCGAGGAGGCGCCGCCGTTCGAGTACGTCGAGCGTGCCGCCCGCGGGCGGAAGAACCGCAACCGGGTGACGGTGGCGATGGTGACCGCGCTCTTCGTGGCCGGTGGTGCCACGTTCGCCGTGGTCGACCGGCCGCGGGCCGATCAGGAGCCGGCCGGGCCGGAGACAGTGATCACCGTTCCGCCGACCGAAGGACTGCTGGACGACGGTCCGCCGCCGTCGGAGTTCCGGTACGGCCGGACGAGCATGCTGCTGGCCGGTGAGGCCCGGATCATCTCGGTCAGGTCCGATCCGGAGCGGCCGACGTTCCTGACGGTCGAAGTGCCGCCGGACCTGACCTCGTCGTACATCTGCCTGCCCAACATGGTGGTGCGGATCCTGGAGCAGGACGACAAGTCCATCCGCCTCGCCGCGTACCGATATCGGCTGGCGGCGGACCAGCCCGAGCACCAGAAGTGCACTCCGCTGCGGCTCACGAGCCGAGGCAACCAGGAGGTCGACATCGACCTGCGCCAGCCGCTGGGCATCCGGACCGTGTACGCCGGTGCTGCCGGGAAGCGCGTCCTCCAGTACTGACGGCTAGCCGGGGCGGACCGCGACTGCCCCGGCCGGCCGTCCCCTCAGACGTCCACTGTGAGCCGCATCGAGTCGATGACGAGTGACTCCGTCATGCCGACCGAGAGGTACAGCCCCAGGGCCGGTGTCGGGTTGTTGGTGTCGACGTGCAGCAGCGTGCCGGAGCGCCCGGCCGCGGCGTCCAGGGCGAACTGGTCGCGGAGCAGGTACTTGGCCAGGCCCTTGCCGCGGGCCTCGTCGAGCACACCCAGATGACCGATGTAGTTGCAGTTCTCGTCCTCGAGGAAGGCGCTGGTGCACTCGCGCACTGCAACGGCACGACCGTCGATCTCGAGCAGCGTCATCCCGGACCAGTCGAAGGTCGTCTGGGCCTCGCGGGCTGCGTGCCACTCCTCGAACGAGCGCGCTTCGAAGCCGTACTGACCGGTGAACGACTCGACCAGCACCCGGTGGGCCTCCCGCTGCGACGCCTCGTCCGGAGTGCCCCGGCGTACGAAGACTCCGGCCGGTGGCTCCGGTGCCGGCACCGGCGGCTGGTGGTCGATGCGCATCCGGTGGAACGTCGTGCCCTGTACGAAGCCGTAGGCGTCGAGACGCTCGCGGCGGGTCGTGTCGAGGCGGTAACACCCGGTGTCGAGCTGCGCCATCGGGTGTCCGTGGGCGGCTGACATTTCGCGGCCACGCCGGGTGATCTCAGCCAGCAGGTAGGCCTCGACGGCCGGGTCGCTGGTCACGGCGTCGATGTCGAGGATGCGGAACTCGCCCTTGCCGAAGACCGAGCCGTAGCCGACCAGGCGGTCGCCGTCGAAGACCAGCCAGCCGTCGGTCTCCGGCTCGAACCCGGGTTCGGTGAGCTCGTCGACGGCGTCATCGAGGGTGTAGTCGGGGAAACCGACCACAGCCTGGGTGTAGTCGCGGACCAGTTCGAAGACGGCTTTGGCGTCGTCCTTGGTCGGCGGTCGCACGGTGAAGGTGTCTGGCAGTACGGCGCTCATGTCCACAGCGTGGAGAACGAGCGCCGTACTGTCGACTGGTTTAACAGGCGGCCTTGACCCACTCCGACTCACAGACCGGCTGGGTGCTGCGGCGGTTCTCCGGCGCGACGGCCGCGGCCGGGGGAGCCTGGTCGGACCAGGAGGCGAGCAGCACACCCACGGCGTCTTCCACCGGGCGCGGCGTGGTCAGGTAGTTGTTGCTGATCATCGAGAACACCAGCTTGCGGCCGTCCTTGGTGGTCACGTACCCGGACAGTGCGGTCGCACCGGTCAGTGAGCCGGTCTTGCCGTGCAGGTTGTTGGCGGCCGGAGTGTTGCGCATTCGGGCACTCAACGTGCCCCCGGTGAACCGGTCCGGGTTGCCCGCGATGGGCAGTGCGGCGTACCACTGCGCGAACCACGGCTCCTGCTGTACGGCGAGCAGCAGCGTGGTGATCGCGTTCGAGGTGAGGTTGACCTTGCGGGCCAGCCCCGAGCCGTCGTTGATCCGGATGGTGCTGGTGTCGACGCCCTTGGACTTGGCGTAGTCGGTGACGACGGCCAGACCGGCCGGCCAGGTGCCCTGTCCCTTGACGGCCGCACCCATGGCCTTGACCAGGTGCTCGGCGTGCATGTTGTTCGAGAGCTTCATGAACGGCGTCATCAGCTCGCCGACGGTCATCGACTCGTCCTTGGCCAGCACGGTGGCACCAGCCGGGGTGGTGGCGCCCTTGGTGCGGCCGAGGACCTTGATGCCCTCGGCGGCGAGTGCCCGGCGGAACACATCGGCGGCGTACAGCTGCGGCTCCCAGACAGTCACCCACTTGGTGGACTTGGCAGCGCCGAGCGGGAACGAGCCGCTGACGCGGACTGTGTTGGTGCCGTGCTCACGCTCGACGACCAGGGTGCTGGCCGAGCCGGTCGCGCCAGTGGTGGCGGTGTTGACGATCTTCAGTACGCCGTTGGCCGGGACCAGGTTCAGCTTGACCGGGTCACCGGCTGCGGCTCCAGGCGTGGTCTCGACGATCGCCGTACCGGAGTCGTAGTCGGTGTTCGGCGCCAGCGTCAGTGCGGAGATCTGGGCGGAGTAGTACGACGACTCGTCGTCGCCGGCCCAGCCGTCACCGAGCCGGACATGGTCGAAGTAGGAGTCGTCGGCGACCAGGTTGCCGATGACGCGCTCGACGCCGGCTGTCTTGAGCTGCTTGGCCAGTGCGACGTAGTCCGACTGCAGAGTGGTCGGGTCGCCGTACCCCTTGAGGTACAGGTCGCCATGGACGTTGCCGTCCTTGACCGGGGAGGTCGCCAGCACGTCGGTGTGGAACTTGTACGCCGGGCCGAGCACGCCCAGCGCAGCGGCGGACGTGAACAGCTTGGTGTTCGACGCCGGCGTCAGGCGGTTGCCGCCGTTGCGGTTGTAGAGGGTGTCACCGGTGGTGGCGTCGCGGACCACCAGATCGACCTGTGAGCCGGTGAAGGCGCTGTTGGTCAGCAGCTTGTCCAGCTGGGTCTGCAGTGGCGTCTCGTCAGCCGAGGCGCTCGACCCGACCGACTGCGAAACCACCGCACCCGCTGCTACGGCGAGTACGGCGGCAGCTGCGATCAGCTTGCGCCTTGAAACCCACGATGAATAGCTCACTCGATACTCCTTTGGCAGGCAGACTTCGGCTGTGGCGGCCCAGCGGTGATTCTCTATCACTGTGGGGTCGCGCCGCAGGTGAATCGATGTAAAACTGCAGACTTCCGCCCCCACCCTGCCCCGCCCCCTCCAAGGAGTGCCGATGCTTCGACGACTACTCGCGGCCACTGTCACCGTCGCCGCGGTCGGTTTCTCTGCTGTCCAGGCCGCCCCGACGCAGGCCGTCGTACCGAAGGCCGCCGGTGCGGTGTTCCCGTCCGAGATCGTGAAGCAGGACTTTCCCGATCCGGATGTGTTCCAGCAGGACGGCACCTGGTACGCCTACTCGACGAACACCAAGTGGCACGTCCCGGTGGCGACCGCTGCCAGCGCCGAGGGACCGTGGACCACTCGCGGTGAGGCGATGCCCGGTGGCCCGTCGGCCGCGTGGGCCAAGCCCGGCCGCACCTGGGCGCCGGACGTACACCCGAACTCCGACGGCACCTACACGCTCACCTACACCGCCTGGCACCAGGAGTCCGACAAGCAGTGCATCGGAGTGGCGATCGCCACCGCGCCGCTTGGCCCGTTCACCCCGGTCGGTACCGAACCACTGATCTGCCCGGTCGACCTCGGCGGTGCCATCGACGCCAACACCTTCGTGGATCGCGACGGAACGCGCTACCTGGTCTGGAAGAACGACGGCAACGCGATCGGCAAGCCGTCGACGCTGTGGCTGACCAAGACGACCGACAACGGCACGAAGCTGGTCGGAGCCGACAAGGCGCTGCTGAGCTCGAACGGGATCGCCGAGGCGCCGGACCTCGTCCAGCGCGACAGCCGGTACCTGCTGTTCTTCTCCACCAACGGCTACAACGACTGCAACTACCAGACGACCTACGCGACCGCGACGAGCCTGACCGGCCCGTGGACTGTCCAGCAGCGACCGCTGCTCACCACGCAGAGCTTCGACGGCAACGTCTGTGGCCCGGGTGGCGCCGACGTCGTCGGTGACAAGGTGTTCATGCACGGCTGGGTCAACGGCTCACGACACCTGTACGTCGGCGATGTCGGCTGGGCGAACGATTGGCCGGTGGTTCGCGGCAGTCGGGTCCGGACCGAAGCCGAAAGCGGTCAGCTGAACCACTGCGTGCTGCGGGAGAACTCCGCGGGCGCATCGGGTGGCAAGGCGGTCGGCTACATCGACTTCGCCGACTCCTGGGTCGAGAACCGGGTCTTCGCGCCGGTCGCCGGCGGCTACACACTGCACGTCGGATACGCGAACGGCTCACAGGGCACTGCCAGCCACACGCTGTCGATCAACGGCACCAGCCAGGGCTCGGTCAGCTATCCGTTCACCGGCTGGAACCAGTGGCGGCAGTCCTCGGTCCCGGTGACGCTGCGAGCCGGATGGAACACGGTCCGGCTCGGCAAGGGCACGCTCTACACCGAGGTGGACTACCTCGAACTGCAGTAGCCGTCCAGTTGCCGGGTCAGGGACCTACCGGGGGCGACCCCGGCCCTGACCCGGGAACAGCCCGTCGATGCGTGGCGCGGTGACACCACACCGGACCTCTGCTCGTACGCTCGGTACAGCACCACAGCTGACGGGCGGACGGGGAGTACGGCAAGAGATGGCGAAACCACCGGAACAGGTCTCCCGCGATCGGCGTGGGCGCAAGCCGATCTGGCTGGACTGGCGGCGTACCGGTCGCGGTCTGCAGGCGATGCTGGTCGGCGGGATGCTGTCCCTGATCTCCCTGATCATCACGTTCTGGACGCTGCCCCAGATCAGCAGCGACGGCCGGATGCCGATCCTGCGGCTCGTGGTGTTGCTGGCGGTTTTCAGCGTGTTGATGCGCTGGGTGCTGGCCGGAGTCGCGGTTCTGATCGGCTCGATCGGCGTACTGGTCGGCGGACTGCTGTCCCAGTTCGGAGTGGTCTACCTCGGCATCACCGTCGACCCAGGGGTGAACCTGCACGGTGGACCCGAGGCGGTGCTGGTGGTGTCGATCGTGATGTCGTCGGTCAGCGCCTTCGTCGGCTGGATCGCGTACGCCGGGAGTGACGACGCGTATGTCGCCGAGGTGATGCGCGTGGTCCACCGCCGGGCCCGCAAGCTCACCGCGGCGCCCAAGACCGGGATGCTGATCATCCAGGTCGACGGTCTGTCCGCACCGCTGCTCAACTGGATGGTGATGTCCGGCAACCTGCCGCATCTGGGTGGCTGGATCCGCGATGGCAAGCACTCGATGGTGGAGTGGCACACCGGCGTACCGGCGACGACACCGGCCAGTCAGGCCGGCATCCTGCACGGCGGCTCCGGCCAGATTCCCGCGTTCCGGTGGTACGAGAAAGAGACCGGCCGGGTGATGGTGACGAACCGTGGCCGGGACGCTGCTGAGATCGAGGCCCGGATGTCGACCGGTCGCGGACTGCTCGCGGACGGCGGTGTCAGCATCAGCAACAACTGGTCCGGGGACGCCGAACGCTGCGAGCTGGTCTTCAGCCGGGCCGCGCTGCCGAACAGCCGCAGCCGCGGGTACGTCCGGTTCTTCTCCAGTCCCCAGGGCGCTGCCCGTGGACTGGTGCTGTGTATGGCCGAGATGGTGAAGGAGCTGTTCCAGGCTCGCAGGCAGAAGCGACGCAACCTGGTGCCGCGGGTGAACCGCGGTGGCAGTTACATCTTCCTGCGGGCGATTACCAACGTGCTGCTGCGCGATCTGAACGTCTCGCTGATCACCGACGAGCTGGTGAAGGGCACACCGGTCGTCTACTGCGATTTCGTCGACTACGACGAGGTGGCGCACCACGCCGGCCCGACCCGGCCGGAGTCCCTGCAGACGCTGGAGGGACTCGACCGAGTGCTCGGTGCGCTGCAGCGGATCATCGACATCCTGCCGCACTCATACGAGATCGTGGTGCTGTCCGACCACGGCCAGAGCCAGGGTGCGACGTTCCTGCAGCGCTACGGCCGGACGCTGACCGAGGTGGTCGACGAACTGGTCGACACGACCAGTGAGCCGGTTGCTGCCGTCGGGAAGTCCGAGGGTTGGGGTCCGGTGAACGCGTTTCTGACCGAGCTGTCACTGCGCCGCAGTGTGGCTGGTTCGGTGACCCGGAAGGCCCTGCACGCGAAGGCTGCGCGTGGTGAGGTGGAGCTCGGTCCGAAGGACTGCGAGCCGGCGGTCGGTGCGGATGAGCAGATGCTGGTCACGGCCTCCGGGAACCTGGCGCTGATCTACCTGGCGACCACGCCGGGCCGGGTGCCGCTGGAGGAGATCGAGTTGCTCCACCCGAAGCTGATTCCGGGGCTGGCAACGCACCCGGGCGTCGGGTTCGTCGTGGTCGACTCGTTGGCCGAAGGGCCGGTCGCGATCGGCCGGGCCGGTGTGCGAGTGCTCAAGACCGGGCGGATCGAGGGTGAGGACCCACTGGCGCAGTACGGGCCGTTCGCACCCGCGTCGATCCTGCGACAGGCAGAGCTGCCGCACAACGGCGACGTCGTTGTGGTCAGCCGAGTCGACGAGTACACGCACGAGGTGGCTGCGTTCGAGGAGCTCGTGGGCTGCCATGGCGGGATCGGCGGCTGGCAGACCGAGGCGGTGCTGGTGCACCCGACCCGCTGGGAGCTGAAGGAGCCTCCCGTAGGCTCCGACGAGGTCCACGCACTGCTGATCAGCTGGCTCGAGAAGCTCGGGCAGCGCAAGGACGCCCAGGAGCCGGTCGAGACGAAGGTAGAGGCCTGAAGCGTGCGGATCACCTGGTGGGGGCATGCGACCACCACCATCGACGCGGACGGCACCCGGCTACTGACCGACCCCGTACTGACCTCACGCATCGCTCACCTCCGCCGCCGTCGTGGACCCGCACCGACGCCGGAGGCCGGTCACTGCGACGCGGTGCTCGTTTCACATATGCACGCTGACCACCTGCACCTCACCTCGCTGCCACTGGTCGCTCGGGACGCGGCACTCGTCGTACCGCGGGGTGCGGCTCGGCTGATCCACCATGACTACGGTGCGGCCTTCTCGGATCGCTGTATCGAGGTGGCGCCCGGCCATCAGATCAGGATCGGCTCACTCGACATCACCGTGATCACCGCACACCACGACGGCCGACGGCTGCCGTGGTCGTCGTACAAGGGTCCGGCGGTGGGCTACCGAGTCGACAGCGCCCCGAGCGTCTGGTTCGCCGGGGACACCGACCTGTACGACGATCTGGCCGCCGAGGCGGGTCCTGTCGACGTGGCGCTGGTCCCGGTCGGCGGATGGGGACCGAATCTCGGTCCTGGGCACTTGAACCCCGCGCGGGCCGCTGAGGCTGTTCAGCGGGTTGGCGCGAGTGTGGCGGTTCCGGTGCATTTCGGGACGTTCTGGCCGATCGGGTTCGACCGGGTGCGGCCTGAGATGTTCCTGGCACCGGGGGACCAGTTCCGGGCCGCGATGGCTCAGCTGGATCCTGCTGTGCAGGTGAATCTGTTGGTACCAGGAGAGTCGACCGAGGTGGCAGGATGACAGGTGACGCGAACTTCGACCTCTGGTACCTGTTTGCCCTCGCCGGTGCTGTGCTGATCGGCGCCGTGCTGCCGGTGCTTCCGACTGGCGCTGCGGTTTCGGCGGGCGCCGTACTGGCGTCACACAGCACTCCGATCGGTCTGCTCGGAGTGCTCATCGCCGGTGCCGCAGGTGCGTATGTCGGCGACCTGATCGTGTACGCCGGGTGCCGGTTCGGTGGTGAGAAACTCGCGAAGCGAGTCGGGTGGTTGCGCGACAACGAGCGCTTGGACGCACTCCGAGATCGCCTGTCCGAGCACGAGATCGGCGTACTGCTGACCTCGCGACTCATCCCTGGTGGGCGCGTGCCGGTGCTGCTGGCAGCCGGACTGGCCGGCTACCGGTGGGAGCGGTTCGCACTGGTCGACCTGGCCGCCTCGTCGCTGTGGGCTGCGGTCTACATGGCCATCGGACTACTCGGCTATGCGCTGTTCCCGGAGCCGTGGCAAGGCGTTGTGGCCGCGATCGTGCTGGTGGTGCTGGTCACGGTGGTCAGCGGTCTGATCCAGAAGGCGCGCCGCAAGCGCGGTACTGCCTCAGAAGCCGAATGACGTGGTCTTAAGCTCGTCGATGAGCGCTGCGTCACCCTCGAGCTGAACGTCGGCGACCTGCTGCCGCCCGAAGCAGAACAGCACCAGCTCGACCGGCTCACCGATGACGGTGACCGACCGGCCGTTGCTGGGCGGTTTCGCGACCGTCGAACGGCCGTCGGGGAGCTGCAGCACGAGGCCGGTGGACGCCTTGCGGGCCATCGCGCGGCCGCCCACCTTGAGCCCCTTCCACAGACCCGCCTGCTGCTCGGCCGGCAGCGCGCGCACGGTGAACGACGGCTGCGCGCGACGGACGTCCTCGTGGTGCACCAGGTACTCGGTCGTGTTCAGCTGGTGCCCGATCAGCGGCAGCCCGTAGATCGAGGCGCGCGGCGGCCCGTTGCGGACCTTGTCGACCACTCCGGTGAACCCGTACTTCGCCTTCGCCCGCTCCATCCGCTTCTCGGTGGTGTCGGCGAACGCGGAGATCATGATCCCCGGTCCGGCCATCGGGTCGGTCTCCCGGACGTACAGGTGCACAGCCAGGTCGTACGTCGTCCAGCCGTCACACAGCGTCGGCTGGTCCGGTCCTAGCGCGTCGAAGAGGTCACACAGTGCAAGTCGCTCTACCCGGCTGTAGTCGGTCACATATCTGATCGTAGTTGTCGGTGGGGAATGGCAGAATGTCAATCGTTGTCATGATTGTGACTGCAGTTCGCACCTGACTGTCCTGGAGTGTCTCTTGCCCGTGCCGAAAGTCCCAGACAAGGGGAGCGCAACCCGGCGTGGGTTCGCGGTCCTGCGGGTGGCCATCTGGGAGGAGCCCTGGGTCTTCGCGCTCTCGGTGGCGTTCAGCATGCTGTACGGCGCGATGACGGTGGCCGACGGCTGGGCGCTGGGCTGGGCCACCGACCACGTGATCCGGCCGGCCCTGGAGCGCGGTGACACCACCTTCGGTGCACTGGCCGCACTCGTCTCGCTCTTCCTCGGAATCGCCATCCTGCGCGCCATCGGCGTGGTCGGACGACGCGTCGGTGCCGGCGTGATGCAGTTCCGGCTGCAGGCGACGTACCGGCGCCGGGTCACCCGGCAGTACCAGAAGCTGCCGCTGGAGTGGCACCACAAGCACCCGACCGGTCAGCTGCTGTCCAATGCGAACGCGGATGTCGAGTCGATCTGGTTCGTGATCGCACCGCTGCCGATGGCGATCGGTGTGCTCGCGATGCTGGCCTTCGCGACCGTGGCGATGTTCATGGCCGACGTCTGGCTTGCACTGGTCGGCTGTCTGGTCTTCCCGCTGGTCTTCGTCGCCAACGTGATCTTCCAGCGAGTCCTGCAGCCACTGGCGACGCGGGCGCAGCAGCTGCGAGCAGATGTCTCCGAGGTCGCGCACGAGTCGTTCGACGGCGCACTGGTGGTCAAGACGCTCGGCCGCGAGGCTGCGGAGACCGAGCGCTTCCGGACTCCGACGTACGCGCTGCGGGACGCGAACATCGCGGTGAACAAGGCCCGCGGCATGTTCGACCCCGTGATCGACGCACTGCCCCGGATCGGCGTGCTGATCGTGCTGCTGGTCGGTGTCGGCCGGGTGCGCTCGGGCGCGGCGGATGCGGGCGACGTCGTACAGGTGGCGTTCCTGTTCACGCTGATCGGGTTCCCGATCCGGGCGCTGGGCTGGGTGCTGGGCGAGCTGCCGCGGTCCGTGGTCGGCTGGGACCGGGTGCGACGTGTGCTGACCGCCGAGGGCGGCATGGAGTACGGCGAGGATCGGCTGACGTCGAACACCGCGGCCCGGCTGGATGTGTCCGGCCTGCGGTTCGGGTACCTGCCGGATCGCGACGTACTGAGCGGCATGGAGTTCACTGTCGAGCCCGGCCGGACTGTCGCGGTGGTGGGACCGACCGGCGCGGGGAAGTCGACGATGACCACGCTGCTGACCAGACTGGTCGATCCCGAAGAGGGCTCGGTCAAGGTCGACGGCACGGACCTGCGTGGGTTGGCCCAGGGCGAACTGGCGGACTCCGTGGCGCTGGTGGCGCAGACGGCGTTCCTGTTCGACGACAGTATCCGCGGCAACATCACGCTGGGCGGTGACTACACCGACGAGGACATCTGGGACGCACTGCGGATCGCACAGGGTGACGGATTCGTGAAGGCGCTTCCGAACGGGTTGGACACCAAGGTCGGTGAGCGCGGGACGACACTGTCCGGTGGGCAGCGACAGCGCATCGCACTGGCCAGAGCGCTGGTACGGCGGCCGCGCCTGCTGATCCTGGATGACGCGACCAGTGCGGTGGACCCGCAGGTCGAGGCGCGGATCCTGGCCGGACTGCGGTCCGTGGTGCAGGAGGACGCGAGTGCCGCGACGACGGTCCTGGTGATCGCGTACCGGAAGGCGACCATCTCACTCGCCGACGAGGTGCTGTTCCTGGACGAGGGACGCATCGCGGCGCAGGGCACGCACACCGAGCTGCAGGAGACCTCAGCGGCGTACCGGGATCTGGTGGACGCCTACGAGAAGGACGCCGAGCGCCGGCAGGAAGAAGCCGAGCTGGACGAAGAGCTTGATGACCTGGACGGAGTGAAGGCATGAGCGCCGCAGAAGCGACTCGGATGGACCATGGCGATGACGCCGGTGGTCTGGAGACGCTGCGGCAGGGACTGCGCATCTCACCCGAGCTGGTCCAGGGCTGGTGGGTCACTGCGCTGCTGGCGCTGACCATGACCGCCGGGCGGATCGTCATCCCGATCGCTGTCCAGCAGACCATCGACAAGGGCCTGTCCGGTCCCGGTGGGCCGGACATGTCGTTCGTGGCGTGGATGGTCGCCGTCTGTGCCGTCGGGATCGTGGTGACCGCCGGAGCGTCGTACCTGACGACTGTGCGGCTCGCGGTGAACTCAGAGCGCGGACTGTCGACCATGCGGATCAAGGCGTTCCGGCACGTGCACGACCTGCCGGTGCTGACGCAGAGCACCGAGCGACGCGGCGCACTGGTCAGCCGGGTCACGTCGGACGTGGACACCGTGTCGCAGTTCCTGCAGTTCGGTGGGTTCATCTTCCTGGTCAGCCTCGGGCAGATGCTGCTGGCGACCGTGGTCATGTTCGTCTACTCGTGGCAGCTGGCCCTGGTGGTGCTGGTCTGCTTCATCCCGCTCTTCGCCAGCCTGCGCGCACTGCAGAAGCGGATGTCAGCCGCGTACGGCGTGGTCCGGGCCAAGGTCGGCGAGATGCTGTCCGCGGTCGCCGAACCGGTGGTCGGTGCCCAGGTGGTGCGCGCCTACGCGATCGAGCAGCGGACGCAGGCCCGGATCGACGCGACGGTCGACGACTACCGCCGTACGGCGACCAGTGCGCAGACGCTGACCGGGATCACCTTCTCGATCGGCGGTCTGGCGGCCGGTCTGGCGAACGCAGGAGTCCTGACGGCCGGTGTGCTGCTCGGAGTGGACGGTCAGGCGACGCTGGGCGAGATTCTCGCGTTCATGTTCCTGGTCGCGTTGTTCTCCGACCCGGTGCAGATCGCCACCCAGGTGCTGACCGATGCGCAGAGCGCCTTCGCTGGCTGGCGGCGAGTGCTCGGTGTCATCAACACTCCGGCCGATGTGGTCGACCCGGGCGAGGACGGGGTAAAGCAGGCGCGCGGGCCGATCACCGTCGAGTTCGCGGACGTGGACTTCGCCTACCCCGAAGGCGAACTGGTACTGCGTGATGTCGACGTGCGGCTGGAGCCGCATCGGCGGGTCGCGGTCGTGGGGGAGACCGGATCCGGCAAGACGACGTTCGCGAAGCTGCTCACGCGGTTGATGGACCCGACGTCGGGTGCCGTGCGGCTGGACGGGGTGGACGCGCGCGTGATCTCGTTCGAGTCGCTGCGGGAGCGGGTCGTGATGGTGCCGCAGGACGGCTACCTGTTCGACGCGTCACTGGCCGAGAACGTTCGCTTCGGCCGGCCTGAGGTGACGGATGCGGAGTTGCTGGCCGCCTTCGAGTCACTCGGCCTCACCGACTGGCTGGAGTCGCTGCCCGACGGGCTGGAGTCCGTGGTTGGCCAGCGTGGTGAGTCCCTGTCCGCAGGTGAGCGTCAGCTGGTCGCACTGGTCCGGGCGAACATCGCTGACCCCGATTTGCTCGTCCTGGACGAGGCGACCTCCGCGGTCGACCCCGGTACCGAGGTGCGGGTCAATGCGGCGCTGGAGCGGCTGATGAGCGGCCGGACGTCGGTCACCATCGCGCACCGGCTGTCCACCGCTGAGGCGGCTGACGAGGTGCTGGTGTTCGACAACGGTGAGGTCGTCGAGCGCGGACCGCACGCGGAGCTCGTCACTGCAGGCGGTGTCTACTCACGTCTGCACGAGAGCTGGATAGCTCAGCGGAGTGCCCTCTAGACAGACCCCAGGGCGCGGCCGGTTCCTGGGAGGTCGAACCAGCCGCGCCCGGATCAGGTACCCCGCGACACCACAGTCAGGTTGGTGTCCCGTCGTACCTGGGCTCAGGGAGTCGGAGCAGCCCCGTTCTCCCGGCCGGCACCAGGCTGCGGTACCAGCAGGAACTCGACGCCGCCCTTGTCGTCGACGGCTGCGTCGAGGATCTTGTCATCCAGCGCGTTCGCGGCGTTCTGTTCCAGGAACACCCGGGCCCCGGCCTCTTCGACCACTTGGTCACCCGGCCGTGGGGCTTCCGTCGTCGTCACCGCCAGCGCCGGATCCGCCGGATTCTCCTGCGAGATCCGCACTCCGGCCCCCTCCGGCGCACCCTCGACCCCGGTGATGCTCTTGATCACCAAAGTCGCGTTCTCAGTCAGGGTAAGCACAACAGCTCCAACCTCTAGACATCACTGAACCCACCCCGTGCCCGACTCCCAGTACCCCAAACCCCCACTTCGAGCCCCCACCCCCATCTCCCACCCCCAAGTCCCACCCCACGTGCCCAAAGGTGGGTCGCCTTCTCTTTGTGCACGAGAGCCATCTTTGTGTATCCACCAGTCATTTTTCGGAGCTTCACGTGGTTGGTGGGTTCTCAAAGATGAGTTCGGTGCACAAAGAGCGGCGGGGATGTTGGGGAGTGGGGGGCTGCTCTTTGGGGGCTCGGTGAGGGGTGGGGATGGGGTGGCGGCTAGGCGGCTAGGTGGGTGTGGGTGGGGGCTACGCGCCAGATGGGGGGTGGGCCGGGGCGGGCGCGGCCGCGGTCGAACGCGGCGCGCAGGCGGGGGATGAGGTCCGACCGCGGGGCGACGGAGTCTTCCCAGCCGAAGTGGACGAGCTCGATCCCTCGGTCACTCAGCCTTTGGTCGCGTCGATGCGCAAGACGCAGCAGGCGTCGGCGCTCCTCGGGGGTTGCCGCCTCGTATTTCGCGAGGCCGTCGACCTCGGCGGCAGTGCGGAACTCCGGCCACCACAGATCGACCCGCTCCAGCATCCAGCGGAATCCGTCGAAGAACTGCACCTGAAGCTCCGGGGCCGGTAGTCCGCCGGCCATACATCTCATCCGGGCGATCGACTCCAAGGGCGACTCCGCGCGCGCATCACCGAACATGATCGTCGCCCGAGCCCGCCGTACACCGGGCCACTGCCCCTGGCGCTCGAGAACCGCGGTCAGCTCGGCCACCGTCGTACCGGCCCGCAGCGCGTCGTCGACAGTGACGATCGCCTCTCGGGTCGGCAGCTCCCGCGCGAGATCCACGACGGTCCGGGCAAGGCTGGTGACCGGCAGCCAGCCCGCCCGCGACAGGTCATCGGGTGCGAGACCGGCCCGCCGTACGACGATGTTCGGGCGCCACTGATTCCGCTTCGAATCCGGCGGCCGGGTCAGCCAGGCGGCGTCGTACGGAGGTGCTGTGGTGCGCGCTCGGTCGACCCAGGTACTGAGACCTGCGAGTCGGGCAGCACTGAAGTGGCTCACGACCGAACCCGGGTGCGCTGCCTGAGCACACGCGCTGATCGCGCGCTCCGCGGCGATGGTGCCGTCGAGGTAGTGCCCGTGGTGATGGTGGAGCTTTCCCTGCCGCACAAGCCTTCGCAGGTCGGAGTCACTCAGCCCCGTCCCCAACAGCACTTCCCGCCGCACCGGCCGCTGAACAATCTCAAGACCCTCCATGCCCATCACCCTCCACCACCGCCGACCCCACCGCCACCCCGATCTCCGCCCCTGTGGATAACCCCGCCCACCCCCGCCCAAGCCCCGATCCCCGACGCCCCCAATCCGCCCAAAGGTGGGTCGCCTTCTCTTTGTGCACGAGCCGCATCTTTGTGCACCCACCAACCATTTTGGAGGCGGTCAAATGGTCGGTGGCTTCTCAAAGATGCGCTGCGCGCACAAAGATGCGCGCACAAAG
>NZ_BAAANF010000029.1:0-98439 GCF_039529655.1 Kribbella yunnanensis
GCCCCGCGCCGCTCACCCCTCGCCCCCGCGCCGCGCCCCGCGCCACCCCTCGCCCCCCCGCCCTGCCCCGCCCGCGCGGCGACTTGAACGGATAACCCCGCGGGTTGCCCCTTCTCCCCACTTCACCAGGCCTGAGAAGGGGCAACACGAGCGGATATCCGGCTCTCTTGACCCTTCCGTGGGTAGTCGGCGCGTTTGGCAGACCGGCGGGCGGTTGCGATCGCCGGGGTTTCGGCCGGGGGTGATCGCCGAATGTGGGGAGTGCGTGGCCGACTGAAAGAACTCTGCTGCTGGATATCGATTTCTGGCGGCAATCTCCTTCCACTCGACGCCTGGCCGGCTGGTACCGCGCGGCGAGCGAAGCCACCGTGCAGTACCTGCGCGAGTGGGGAGTCGGCGGGAGGTTGGACACAAGCGCAGGTCCGCTGCGGGCAGTCGCGCGGTCAGGTAGGTCTCGGGGCGCGCCGACGCGACACAACTCGGGGGTGCATACCCCGCGCGGGGGCCTTGAGCAGGCATGCGTTGTTCAAGGCCGCCATGTCCTGTTCACACCCCCGGCAACTGCTCGGTGCGGCTGTGCCGAACCACCCACGGATAGGTCAGAAGAGCCGGAGACCCTTGAAGTCGCCCCGCGCCGTTTGAACGGACTCCGGTCAAATTGCGGGGGCGAGGGCGGCGGGGAACGGGGCGGGTGGTGGTTGTGTGGTGGGCGTGGGTAGGTCCGCGGGCCGGTCTGGGGACCGGCTGCCGCGGTGGGGTGATGGGGTGGTGGACGGGTGGGTTGGTGAACCCCAGGGTGGTGGGGTTTACGGTCCGGCTGTGGGGGTGGTGTTGGTGCCCCAGGGGTCGGGGTAGTTGGGGGCCAGGGCGGCGAGGTTGGTGCGGAGGGCTTCGCGGGCGGCGGCCAGTCCAGGGTTGGGAAGGGTGCTGGCGGCGGGGAGCCGTTCCGGTTGCTGGTGGGTTGGGTTGCTGTGGACGCCGCCGAGGCCACTCCAGCCAGCACTGGCACTGCCGACACCGGCACTACGGTCGCTGCCGTCACAGTCGTCGCTGGAGTTGTGGGTGTGGGCGGGCGTGACCCAGCCGATGACCTCGGCGAGTGCGGCGGGATCGGTGATGGGTGGCGGGTCGGCCCATGACGGGCGGGTGACCTGGACGCCGTCTGCCGTGATCGACAGCGCCCACTGACCGTCATGGACCGCGCGATGGTGAAAAGCGCACAGCAACGCAAGATTCTGCAGACTGGTCGGACCTCCGGCGGCCCAGTGGATCAAGTGATGGGCGTGACACATCCACGGAGGTGCCTTGCACACGACGCAGCCTTTGTCGCGTTTGTTCAGGGCGCGGCGGATGTAGCGGTTCACGAACCGTTGCTCGGTGCCGACGTCCAGGGGCTGGGAGTCTCCACCCAGGACGATCGGCAAGACCGCGGCGTCGCAGGCGAGGAGCCGGACGGCGCCGGCGGACAGGTTCCCGCCGAACACCAACTCACCCACCCCGCCACGCCCGCTGGTCGCACCGACCCCGTTCGTGTCGGCGCCGGTTGTGCCGCCGAAGGCGGCTGGGGCGGCGGCGAGGGTGGCTTTGAGGTCTTCGAAGTCGATGGTGACCGTCAGGTGCGGGACGCCGGGAGAGTCGGGGTTGCCGGCGGCGCGGTCCAGGATGATCTTCAGCGCGTCGGCGCCTCGCTGGTCGGCCGTGCGTGGGTCGCGTTCACCGTCGACGGTCTTGTGTGGCTTGGACAGGGTATGGAGCTGGGTCTTGAGCAGCTCGGCATAAGCACCGGCCACGAACCCGCTGATCTTCACCCCGTCCTCGGTACGCCGCAACCGCACGAACTCCTTCGCGCGGGCCTGGTCCTCGGCCGGTTCCGGACCGTCGGTATCCAAAGTAGACAGAACCTTGTGACCGAACCTTGTGAGTTCGCGCGGGTTCGTGATCCGGGCCGCTTCGACCATCTGCTCCTCGGCCACCGTCAGGGTCTCGACCGGGACGGTCGCGGGGGCTTTCTCCAAGGTCTTGACGATGACCTTGGCCTGGTCGGGAGACACCACCGCGGGCCGCGCGGGGTCGGCGGGGTCGGGCAGGGCGGCGGTCACGGCCGGGTACTTGTGCAGAGCCCCGGCGAAGGCGAGGTCTTTGCGGACCTCGACCGGATCGATCCGGTAGCGCTGCGCCACCAACTCGACCGTGTCACGGGCACCCAACTCCTGGGCGGTGCCGATCTCGTCGAGCCGGCCCATCAACTGCAGCTCGCAGGTCTTCACCAAAGCGGCGATGGCCTTCATCCGGTCCAGATTGGACAGCAGTTCGCTGCCACTCTGCAGATACACCGGGGGCATCACCAACATCTCCATACTCAAGAGCTTAGACACAGCCACCGACAGTTTTCGAGCCCAGAACCCCTTATTTACAAGGGATGTGTGGGCTGTTTGGGGGCTGGTTGCGCACTCAACTTGCCCACATCTCGCCGCCCGGCGGGCGGAGATTCAGAAACCCTCAAAAGTGGACACCCGTCCCACTAGGTGGTCCGGGGGTTTCGGGGCGGTGGGCGGGGGTGTCACCATGCGAGGGTTGGTATACCAGGAGGCGCGTTCCGTTCGATGAGCCTTGCCAGTTATCCCGCGGTGACGGTTACTGCGATCGCGATGTCGCAGGAACGGGACGAGCTGCGTGGTATCAGTCGCGTACAGTGGGCGGCTCCTCACGGTGGGTTGGAAGACAGCTCGATCGACGATGTCATCCGCTGGATCGAGCACAGTGCCGGTATCGCCTACGTCCGCGCGCCGGACGGGGGTCGTGGACCTCGGATCCGCGTCGTCGATGCCAACCCGCAGCGGTACATCAGGAGCAACCCGGACGACGAAGCGGCCGACGCGTTGCTGACCTTGCCGCGCCTTGACCGCGTCACACCTCCCACTCGACCGTCGAGGTCCCGCAGGGCCGTTCGACAGCCAGCCTGGCCCTGGAGCATCGCAAGGCGACCCGGACCTGCTACCTAGTCACGCCTGACCGTCGCCTGTGAGTTGACTCATAGGACGTCACAAAGCGGCGGGCCGCGGGGTCATGTGGGTAGCTGCGGATTGCAGCTGAGGGCTCTGTGGCGGGAGGTCGGCTGATGCGCCGCTGGTTGGACGGGTTGCGGGGGAGGGTTTTCCCCGATCACTGGTCGTTGTTGTTCGGGCAGATCGCGTTCTACAGCTTCGTGATGGTGACGATCAGCGGTTTGGTGCTGATGGTGCCGTACGAGCCGTCACTCGATCCGGTCGTGTACGACGGTCCGTACGCGCCACTGCGTGGGGTGACCATGTCGCGGGCGCTGGACTCGACGCTGGCGATCAGCTTCGAGATGCGTGCGGGGTTGCTGGTGCGGCAGGTTCACCACTGGGCGTCGCTGCTGATGGTGGCCGCGATCATGCTGCACCTCTTGCGCCTGTTCTTCACCGGTGGATTCCGTCGGCCGCGGCGTACGAGCTGGGTCGTCGTGTTCACCCTGTTCCTCGTGATGCTCGGCGCAGCCCTCACCGGTACGTCGCTCCCGGACGACATGCTGTCGGGATCGAGTCTCGCGGTCATCGACGGCGTGGTGAAGTCGATCCCGTTCATCGGCGCGGAGATCTCGTCGCTGATGTTCGGCGGCCAGTTCCCGGGCGACGTACTCGCGCTCTTCTACCCCCTGCACGCGTACGTGCTCCCCGCCGTCATGGTCGGGCTCTTCATCGCCCTCGCGGTCCTCGCACTCAAGCACCGGCCCGCGCAGTTCGAGGGCCCCGGCCGGACCAACGACAACATCGTCGGCCGCCCGGCAGTCGTGGCTGCGGTGAAGGGCGCCGGTCTGTTCGCGTTCGTCGCCGGCGTCTCGCTGCTGATGGGCGCCACGGCAACCATCAACCCGATCTGGATGTACGGACCGGCCGACCCCGCGGACGCCTCGGCAGGCATCGGCCCGGCCTGGTACCTCGCCTTCCTGGACGGCGCGCTCCGGCTCGCCCCGGGGTGGGAGGTCGAGCTGTGGGGGAGGACCCTCACCCTCGCCATCCTGCTCCCGGTTGCCCTCTGCACCCTGTTCTTCATCGTGCTCGCGGCCTACCCGTTCATCGAGGACTGGATCCTCGGCGATCGCAAGGACCAGAACCTCCTCGAACGCCCCCGCAACAACCCGACCCGCACCGGCATCGGCGTGGCCGGCATCGTCTTCTACGGCGTCCTCTGGGCAGCCGCAGCCGCCGACACCCTCGCAATCACCTTCCACTGGTCGTTCAACACGCTCATCCGCCTCTTCCAGGTGCTCCTGATCATCGGCCCGCCGATCGCGCTGGTAATCACCCGCCGCATCTGCATCGGCCTCGAGCGAGCGGACCTGGACCTCGCCGAACACGGAGTGGAGACCGGCCGAGTCGTTCGCCTACCCAACGGCGGTTACGCCGAGGACCATCGCACCCTCACCCCCTACCGCCGCTGGGCCCTCGCCGGCCACACCCACGCCGTACCGGAACCTCCAACAGGCTTCAGAATCTCCCTGGTACGGCGCCTCCGCTTCCGCCTAGCAACGCTTTTCGACGCCCCCTCGCACCCCAGGTAGTCGGCTCACAGGACGGTTTGGTTCCCGGCGCGTGGCGCTGCGATCGTCACACCTCTCTCGGGGAACACGGCTGCGGTACCGGTCGTCAGCGGTGATGTATCGCTGTCCCGAGAGGAACGCTGATGATCACCTCAAGATCCCGTGCCGTCCTTGCCCTGGTGGTGCTGGCTGCCGCGGGTTGTGCCGGTCCGGCAGGCACGACCGCGCCGCCGTCCGAGCAGGCTGCGACTTCGGCTCCGGCCCGTACGAGCTATCCGCTGACGATCGACAACTGCGGCGTACCGCAGACGTTCGACAAGCCGCCGTCGCGCGTGGTGATCCTGAACGGTACGTCGGTGGGCGAGGTGGAGAGCTTTGTCCTGCTCGGGCTGGAGAAATCGGTCCTGGCGAACGGTCAGTCGTACGGCGTTTCCGACGATCCCGGGATGGTCGCCAAGGTCGCGGCGCTGCCGAAGGGCGGGGTGACGATGAACAAGAACTTCGACATCCCCGCGGAGCAGATGCTGGCGCTCAAGCCGGACTTGGTGATCTCGACCTGGGCCGGGGGATTCGAGGCCACCAACGGGTTTGCGACTCGGGAGCAGCTCGCCGCGGCGGGTGCGCGGACGATCGTGAACCCGGTCAACTGCGCCTACGGCAGTCCCAAGGCACGTCAGACCGACAAGGATGCGTACGCCGCTCAGGGCATCGAGTCGTCGTTCGGATTCCTGCGCCTGGTGGGCCAGATCTTCGACGTGCAGCAGCGTGCTGCCGATGTGGTGTCCGACCTTCGGGGACGTGTTGATGCCGTTCGCGAGAAGGTCAAGGGGGCCGACCCGAAGAAGGTCGTGATCATGTTTCCTGGCATGTCGATGATGAACGAGAACGGCCTGCCTGCGGTGATGACCGGGGGGATCTACGACGACGTGATCAAGGCGGCCGGTGGCGTGAACGCGTTCGAAGGGCAGTCGTCGGACTCGACGCGGACGATCAATGCCGAACAACTGGCCGCGGCGAAGGTCGACGTACTGGTGATCGGCGCTTTCACGCCCCAGGAGAAGCCGACTGATGACGCCGCGCGGATCCTGAAGCAGTTCCCGCAGTGGAACGCGGCGAAGACGAACACCTTCACCACGGTGGCCGACGGGGTGTATCTGGGCCCGCTGAACGCGCACGCCGTCGAGAAGATCGCCAAGGCCGCACACCCGGACAAGTTCTGACCATGGGGCGACCGGCTTTGCGTAGCAGCAGCGTGGTGTTGACCGTCCTGTTGCTCGGTGCGGTGGTTGGCTCGGTTTCGTTGGGCACGGTGACGTTGCCGCTGGACGAGGTGTGGGCCGTGGTCGCGGGTCACGTCGGTCTCGGCGACGGCACAACGAACGTGCTGTACGACCAGATCGTGTGGACGATCCGCGTGCCCCGGGTACTACTCGCGGCGGTGGTGGGTGCCGCGTTGAGTGTCGCAGGCGTTGCTCTGCAGGCGTTGATCCGCAATCCGCTGGCTGATCCCTACGTCCTGGGCGTGTCATCGGGTGCGTCGCTCGGCGCGGTGCTGGTGATGGGAGCCGGCCTGGCCGGCCTGACCACGACGGCGGGTGCGTTCGTCGGGGCGACCGTTTCGTTGCTGGCTGTCTTCGTCTTGGCGCAGCGCTCGGGTCGGCTCACCGACAGCCGGCTGGTGCTCGCGGGAGTGGCGGTCAGCTATCTCGCGATGGCCGGGACCAGCCTCGTTCAGCTGCGGGCCGAGCCGACGCAGGTGCGCGGCATCCTGTTCTGGCTGATGGGCAGCGTGGCTGGCGCGGACTGGAGCAAACTCGGTGTGCCGACCGCGGTCATGCTGGTGGCCGCCGGTTATCTCGTCCTGCAAGGCCGTGCGCTGAACGCCCTGGCGATCGGCGATGACGACGCGGCGGCGCTGGGAGTCGACGTACAACGCCTGCGGATCGTCCTGCTCCTCGTCTCGTCGTTGCTCACGGCAACTGCGGTGGGCGTTGCAGGCGGGGTCGGGTTCGTGGGTCTGATGATCCCGCACGCCGCCCGGCTGGTCGTCGGCTCGGATCATCGCAAGCTGTTGCCGGTAGCAACCTTGGCAGGCGCGGTCTTCCTGGTGCTGGTCGACCTCGCCACCCGGATCGTGGACCGCCCCAACGAGTACCCGATCACGGTGTTCACCGCGGCTCTCGGGGCCCCGTTCTTCTTGTGGCTCTTGCGCTCGTCCGGGCGGGAAGGTGCGCTATGAGACTGCAGTTGACCGGCGTCGGCGTACTGGTCGACCAGGCTTCGATCCTGGCCGAGGTGGATCTGACGGTGGAGCCGGGGGAGTTCGTTGCCCTGATCGGGCCGAACGGATCCGGCAAATCGACGCTCCTGCGAACGGCGTACCGGGCGTTGCGGCCGACCAGCGGACGGATCCAGCTGGGTGACGACGACGTCTGGCAGACCCCGGCCCGCGAGGTCGCCCGACGACGAGCGGTCGTCACTCAGCACCAGACCGCGGTCACCGAGTTCACGGTGAGCGAGATGGTGGCGATGGGCCGCTCGCCACACCAAGGTCTACTGGACCGCGAGACCCGCCAGGACCGGTTGCTGATCGCGGATGCACTGCGCCGCGTCGGCCTGGCCGATGCCGCCACCCGCCTCTTCAGCACTCTCTCCGGCGGCGAGCGCCAACGCGTCCTGATCGCCCGCGCGGTCGCCCAGCAAGCTCCACTGATCATCCTGGACGAGCCGACCAACCACCTCGACGTCCGCGCCCAACTCGAACTGCTGGATCTGGTCCACGGCCTCGGTGTCACCACCCTGGCCGCCCTCCACGACCTGGACCAAGCAGCCGCCCACGCCGATCGCGTAGCCGTCCTCGACACCGGCCGCCTCGCGGCCTGCGGCCCACCCGCGGAGGTCCTGACGGCCGAGCTGATCGAGAAGATCTTCGGCGTCCGCGCCCACATCGGTCCCCACCCCCTCCACGGCCGGCCGCACATCGCAGTCGCACCCCTGATTCCTTGAAATTTGGAGGCGACTGCTGGTGCGGGCGTGTGACGATGCCGTCATGGGAATTGTGCTGCGGGTAGCGACGTCGGATGACCATGACCAGCTGTGGACTCTGTTCGCCACGGCGATGATGTTCGACAGTACGTCGTCCGATCTGGACCGGGAGCTGTTCGAGCCCGAGCGTGCCTTGGTGGCGACGGACGGCGACCTGGTGGTCGGTACGGCGAAGGCTCTGAGCCGGGATCTGTCGGTTCCGGGTGCGGTGGTGCCGGCGGCGCATGTCACGGCGGTCGGGGTTCAGGCGACTCACCGGCGGCGGGGCATCTTGTCCAGTTTGATGAGCCGGCAACTGCGCGAGGCGCCGGAGGCGTTGGCGGTGCTGTGGGCGAGCGAGGCCGCGATCTACGGGCGGTTCGGGTATGCGGCGGCGGCCTGGAACGTGTCGTACGAGGTCAACCCGCACAGGGTCTTGCCGACTCCCGGGCCGCGCGGCGCTGACCGCGTCGAGGAGCTGACCGCGGAGGACGCCGCCGTACAGCTACCTGCGTTGCTGCGGGCCTTGCAGGAGAGCCGGCCTGGGGTGTCGGGGCGGTCAGAGCTGCTCTGGCGCAAGCGGCTCCAGGACAAGCCCGAAGATCGTGGCGGGGCGACCCCACGGAAGATCCTGGTCCATCGTGACGCCACGGGCGCTGTGGATGGGTATGCGCTCTGGCGCGGCAAGATGAGCTGGGTCGCCGAAGGGCCGGCCAACGAGGTGGTTCTGGAGGAGCTTGTCGCGGTCGATCCGATCGCCTACCACGCGCTGTGGCATCACGTGCTGACGCTGGATCTGGTCGGCAAGATTCAGTACAACCACGCTGCACCCGACGAGCCAGTGCAGCAGTTGGTGGCCAACCCGTCCGCTCTCGTCCGCCGGGTCGGCGAGTCGCTGTGGGTCCGGCTCACTGACGTCAGCCGCGCCCTTGCGCAACGCCGTTATGCGACCGCTGTGGACGTCGTACTGGAGGTGACCGATGACCTCATTGAGCACAACAACGGACGGTTCCATCTGACCGGTGACCTGCAGAACGCGACCTGCGGACGTACTGAGGCCGCCGCTGACCTGTCTCTGTCGGTGCGCGAGCTCTCCGCCACCTATCTCGGCGGCCGGTCCTTGGGGGAGTACGCCGCGACTGGCAAGGTCACCGAACACACCCCGGGCGCGCTGGCCGCCACCGCGGCCGCGTTGGGCTGGCCGACCGCTCCGAAGAGCATCGAGATCTTCTAGCTGACCAGTTGCGGAAGCTGGCTACAAGTGGACAAGGTCCGGCGCGTCTGAGCTGAGAAGCTGAGCCATGCGCACGAAACCGACGATGGCGGCCGCGCTCCTGACGGCCGCCGTTCTCCTTCTGCCCGGTCTTCCCGCCCACGCCGCGACGGCGACCGTCACGGTCGACTTCACCAAGCCGGTCACCACCCTCGACGCGAACGACTATGGCCTCGACATCACCGGCTATGGCAACCAGCACTACATCACCAACGACTCCAAGCACCGAGAGAACCTCCGCCGGCAGCGCTTCGGCGTACTGCGGATGGAACTCATGTACGACGCCAACGGCAAGCTGGTGTGTGGCGGTTCGTACTGCGATACCGCTATCACCGGTGACGCCTGGGTCGCGGCGATCCGCGAACTCGGCGCCGAACCGATGCTGATTCTCCCCGCGGACGGACGCCGGTCCGCTGCCGAGGACCTCGCCGACGCTCAGAACATCTACCAGCACTTCAAGGCGACCGGGACGCCGGTGCGCAAGTTCATCTACGGCAACGAGCATGACAACGGCGGCAACCCGAAGAAGATGACCGCTGACGAATACAGCGCTCGCTACAACCAGGTACACGACGCGTTGCATGCACTGGACTCCGCCGTACAGGTGGGCGGGCCGGCGTTGGCGTCGTACGAGCCGCAGTTCGGTACGCCGTACATGGACACGTTCCTGTCCGTGTCCGGGAGCCGCGTCGACTTCATCGACTACCACGACTATGGCGCCGGGTATGCGCGGTACACCCCCGAGGAACTCCTCACCACGGTGATCGACAGCTACCGCTCCGACATCGCCGACCTCAAGGCCCGTATCGCCAGGCTGACCGGTCGGGACGTGCCGATCCAGATCGGCGAGTGGAACATGGACTACTCCGATCCCGACGGCACTCTGATGCTCTCGCACCTCGCCACTGTCTGGGGCGCGGCAGCGCTCGGCACGATGCTGCAGTCCGGCGTCGCCACGCTGTTGTACGGCGACAAGAACGGCAACGCCGCGAAGAACACCGGCCTGGGCATCACCAGCACCGAAGGCGAAGGCGGCATCCCGGTCAGCGATCCGACCCCGATCTACCACGGCCTGGGCATGTTCACCGGCGAAGGCCTGTTCCGCCACTTCGGCGCGACCATGGTCACCACCACCTCGAGTAACAACCTGCTGCGCGCCTTCGCATCAACCGGCGCCAAGAACATCGTCCTGGTCAACGCCGCCACCACGGCGACCACCACCACGCTGAACCTGACCGGCTACTCGGCCGACACCGCACAGGTTTGGCAATCCACCGAAACGGCTGGGACCCCACAGCAGACCCGCACACTGCCGATCGCCAACCGCACCGCAACCCTCGCCCTGCCCGCGCGTTCGGTCACGACCCTCGTTCTTCCCTGACAGTCAGAGCAGCGTCTCGACCAAAGCGCGTGCCTGATTGGCTGGGCCGTCGATGCCGAGCGCCTGGACGGACGCATAGGCACCCTCGAAGATCAGCGTCAGATGCGTCGCCAGCCGATCCGGGTTGTCTGAGGTCAAATCCTTGGCCAGTACGGCGAACTGGTCGTGCACCCACTGCTTCATCCGGACCGCCTGCTGGTGACTCGCCGTCGTTCCGTCCGGGAACTCGGTGAGCACCATCAGGAACGGGCAGCCCCGGCAGACCTCGGGCTGGAGCATCGCGTTCTGCTCGTCGAAGAGCGCCAGCACGCGCTCGCGCGGATCGTCGCCGCCACGATCGAGTGCCGACCGGAACCATTCGCGATAGGCCTCGTGCGCGCGCTCGACGTACGCCGCGATCAGGTCGTCCTTGGAGGCGAACAGCCGGTAGAGCGTGGTCGGCGCGATACCGGCCTCGGCGGCGATCCGGTCGACGCCGATCGCCCGGATGCCCTGCCAGTAGAAGAGCTCGTGCGCGACCGCGAGCACGTGCTCACGCGTCTCGGCGGAACTTCTGCGGGTCGTCACAAGCTCCAGGGTAGCAATGTTAGGGATCGTTCCCTATCGTCTATGTTAGGGATCGTTCCTGATTGATGATGAGAGTAGGGAATCGATATGAGCTTGCAGGGAAAGACAGCGCTGGTGACCGGCGGTTCGCGGGGGATCGGGCGTGCCGCGGCCGAACGGCTGGCGGCGGACGGTGCGCGAGTCGCGGTGCACTACGGCACGAACGAGGCGGCGGCGAAGGAGACGGTCGAGGCGATCACGGCAGCGGGCGGTGCGGCGTTCGCCGTACCGGCTGAGTTCGGGACGCCTGGTGCCGTCGACGCACTCCATGACGGACTCGTCGCCGGGCTGGACGGCGCCGGCCTGGACATCCTGGTGAACAACGCCGCGATCGTCGACTACGACGACAACATCCACGACGTCACGCCCGAGGCGTTCGATCGGCTGATCGAGATCAACGTGAAGGCGCCGCTGTTCCTCACTCAGCGGGTGCTGCCGTTGATCCCGGACGGCGGCCGGATCGTGAACGTGTCGTCCGGCGTCACCTGGTTCGCCCAGCCGGAGATCACCTACGGGATCACCAAGGGCGCGCTCAACGTCTTCAGCCGGTCGCTCGCGCGCACCCTCGGCCCGCGTGGGATCACCGTGAATGCCGTGTCGCCCGGTATCACCGAAACCGATATGAACGGCTGGCTGCAGGACCCGACCTCCGCCGGCCGCGTTGCCGCCATGGTTGCCCTCGGTCGCCACGGTCAGGCTCCGGACATCGCCGATGTCATCGCGTTCTTCGCCTCCGCTGACGCCCGCTGGGTCACCGGCGAGGTTCTGGAGGTCAACGGCGGTCTGTGGCTGGGGCCGAACGAACGCTGACGCCTTAAGAGGTGGCCCCGTAACAAGCCCGCATGAAACTCAGGAAGGATGCCTGCAGGCCGGTGGCGTGGGTTTCCTCGAGTACGGCGGCTGTGAGGGTCACGCCTGTCTCCGAAGCGCGCAGGCTGTCGATGAGCTGCGCGCTTCCGCGACCGAGCATCCGGTAGATCGGCAGCTGTCCGGTCAGCTCGACGTCGTTCAAAGTCACGTGTAGCCGCGTGCCGCTCAGATCAGGCTGGGCGTCGGCGAGTTTGAGAACGGTGCTGTCGAAGGATGCGACACCCGGGCTGCCCGCTCCGTACTTCGAGAACAGCGGGGATCCGCTGAGCAAGGCGTACAAGGTGAACAGGCCGCCGTACGAGTAGCCGAAGAGTCCGTGGCCGGTCGGGGCAACGCGGTACCGGCGACACACTTCCGGATGCAGTTCATCCGTGAGGAAGGTGAGGAAGGCGTCGGCGCGGGCGGTCGCGAGCTCGGCGAGGTAGGCATCAACCTCCGCCTGGGTCATCGCTCCTCTCTCGACGGCCAGGTCGAGCGTGGATCGCATGTCCGGAGGGAGCGGCTCGCCCGGCGGGACGAGGTCCCGGTTCCGAACCCGGCTCCAATCGTCGGCTTCCGCGCCCGTGTAGCCCACGGTCACCTGAAGGTACGGCGCGATCGGCAACAGGACATCGCTTTGCATCACGGCCAAGGGCGCGGTCTGCCCGACACTGAAGTTTCCGTCGGTCACGTAGAGCGCCGGGTAGCGCTCCTCGTCGTCGGCGTAGTTCGGCGAGGTCGTCACCCAGATCCCGAACCGCCCGCCGACCGCCGCCGAGTCGATCTCGAAGTAGTCGGTGTTGCCGAGGATCTGCGCTACCGGGATCTGCGTCAAGAGTCGTCCTTGTCTGTGCGAGCTGAACTAAACAGTGGTGAGTTCACTGTCGGTTACTGTACTCAACAGTGGTGAGGACAGCAAGGGAGGCACGATGAGATCGGCTGCCGGTGAAGGGCGCGAGCGATTGCTCGAGGCGTTGTTCGACGAGTTCGGCGAGAGCGGTCCCAGCCCGAGCCTGTCGATGCGCCAAGTCGCCGAGCGGCTCGGCGTGCACCACACGCTGCTGACCTACCACTTCGGATCCCGACCGAGCCTCCTCGGCGCAGTGCTGTCGGAGGCGCGCCGCCGCGACAACCTCGTGATCGCCGAGACGGGCGACGAGCTCGGATTCGTTCCGCTGTGCAGGGCGATCTGGGACTTCTATTCGGACGCCGCCCACGAGGATCGAATTCGTGCCTTCTTCCACCTGGTCGGACTGGCCGTCTACGAGCGCGACGCCTACCAGAGTTTCGTCGCCGGCCTCGACGATCTCGTTCATGCCCTCGAAGCGGCAGCACGTCGCGACGGAGACACGGCAACGGAAGCAAAGCAGCGGAGCCTCATCGCCGTCTCGTGTCTGCGAGGACTGCTGCTGCAGCGCTTGCTGACCCCGGAGGCCGAGGTCGACGACGCGGCCGAGCGCCTCATCGCATCCTTGACGACCCTCCGCAGCTAGCCGGGCGATGACCGAAGTGGCGTCCGGCGGCGGGGGTTCCTACGATGTCCCGATGGATCCTGGCTCGCTCGTCGCCGGTCGCTACCGCCTGGAAGAAGAACTCGGCCAGGGCGGGATGGGGGCTGTCTGGCGCGCGGTCGACCTGGAACTGGGCCGCGAGGTGTCGCTCAAGCGGGCGATCGCCGGGAGCGCCGGTCAGATCCGCCGCGAGGCCAGAGTCGGTGCCGGGTTGCTGCACCCCAACGTGGTGGCGGTCTTCGACACTGTCGTCGACGGGGACGCGCAGTGGCTGGTGACCGAGTACGTGCAGGCGATGAGCCTGGACCGGATCATCGAAACCGACGGTCCGGTCCCGGAGTCCCGGGTGCTCGCGATCGGTGCCCAGCTGGCGACCGCTCTGGTCGCGATTCACCAGCGTGGCATCGTGCATCGTGACATCAAGCCGGCCAACGTCCTGGTCACCGAGGACGATGTCGTCAAGCTGACCGATCTCGGGATCGCTCGCTGGACCGAGGTCACGCAGACCGGCGGAGCCCAGCTGACGGGCACGCTGGGCTATGTCCCGCCCGAGGTCGCGAACGGCGCGGAGGCGAACGCGGCCTCCGACGTGTTCTCGCTCGGCGCCACTCTCTACGCGGCCGTCGAGGGCCAGTCGCCCTGGGGTGACGGCGCCGACGGGCCGTTCTCCCAGATCCAGCGCGCGGCGAAGGGTTCGCCCCTGCCTTACCAGCGCGCCCGGCAGATCAGGCGGCTGCTCGATGCCTTGATGGAGCCGAACCCGGCGGATCGTCCCTCGGCAGCGGAGGCCGCCGCGCTGATCCAGGGCGCCGATCTGCCACGCCGCTCGTGGAAACGACGCCTGCGGCCGGTACGACGGGGAGCGATCCTGACCGCGGTCGCCGCGATCGCGGTGGTGAGCGCCGTACTGCTGGCGTGGTTTCTGCCCCGTGGTCCAGAAGCACCCGCAGCCAAGTCGAATCTGATCGGGCTCGGAGCAGATCCGGCGGCGGTCGATCCCTGCGCGGCGATCCCCACGGACGCGCTGCGTGAGTTCGGCGAGGCGTTCGTCGACCCTGAAGTCAGGAACTTCGCCAGCTGCGTCATCTCGAGCACCCTCAAGGACGGCAGTGGCCAGGTGCAGTCCGCCCTCGAGTTCACCGGTCCGGAAGAGTATCCGTCGCGTCCGGTGGTGCCCGGCCAGATGGGCGAGATCGAACGGCCGGACGAGACGGAATCGAACTGCGAGCGCGCCGTCAACCTGCCCGACGGCAACCGCCTCACGATCACGTCGTACCGCATCAAGAACGCGAAGCAGGCGAAGCTGTGTCCGTTCGCGGAATCGCTGATGCAGGACGTGCTGGCGACTTTGTCGAAAGGCCCGCTGCCGCCGCGGCCGGAGCTGCCTGCTGATTCGCTGCTGAACGTCGACGCCTGCACGCTGCTCAACACCGCCGAGGCCAGTCAAGCGATTGGTGAGGCCAGCGATCCACCGGACGCGGACCTCGGTCACTGGGGCTGTACCTGGGACGGAAAGGCGAACGAGGTCAGCGCCGCGTTCACCCGGGAATGGACGATCGAAGATGACGACGACTGGGGTGGGAAGGTCATCAAGGTCGGTGACCGGAACGCGCGCCTGATCCCCGACCCCGACAACAAGGCCGTCTGTACCGCCATGGTGGTTCACTGGCTCTACAAACCGAGGCTGCCGGTGCTGGAAGGCACCGACGAAATGCGTGAAGAGGTGGTTTCCGTTCGGCTGGTCGACAAATCCGCTGCGAGCTCAGCCGCCGTTTGTGCGCGAACCCGAGCAGCGGCCGAGGCCGTCGTACGACGACTGCCGGACGTCCCCTGACCATGGAACCGCGAGCGAAGTTCAACCAGTTCCGGAGTCTTCGGCACGCCCCGGACGAATCGCAGCCGGGGACCTTGAGCGTGCTCACGGTGACGGAGAACCTTGTCATAGCGCCCGCTCCCGAGGCCGAGATCAGCTTCGGGCGCAACCGGCTGGCCGTAGACCTGTGCATCGGGGAGAACGACGTACGGATCAGCCGGGTGCACGGCACGATCACGTACGACGCGGGGAGTTGGTGGCTGCGCAATCACGGCCGGCTTCCGATCCGGGTGTCGAACGCCGTACTGCTCCACAGCGGTGCTGAGCCGCTGCCGCTGGCGGCCGGTTACACGACGCTCTTCCTGCGTGGGAACCGCCACCGAGAGCATCTTCTGGAGGTGCTGATCTCGGACGGCGACGGCCGCGACGCGCAACCTCGGCCGAGCCAGTTGACGGTACCGCCGAAGCGCTGGCGGCTGACCCCGGAAGAACACCTCACACTGACAGTTCTTGCCCAGCGCTACCTGGCCTACGATCTGCAGCCCCTGCCACTGACCAGGCAACAGGCCGCGGCCGAGCTCGCCGACCTGCGCCCCCAGGAGACCTGGACCGCCAAGCGCGTCGAACACATCGTGTCGCGCCTGCGGCAACGACTGTCCGACGCCGGTGTCGCCGGCCTGCGCCGTGACGAGGTCGGCGAACCGGTCGGCCTGACCCTCACGGTCAATCTGATCTGGGAGCTCGTGCAGTCCACGAGCATCGTGCCGATGGACCTGGAGTGGCTCGAATTGGACGGCGACAACCCTCCGCCAGCTTGAGCCGGCATCAGTCCAGCCAATCCAGCAACCAACCTCGATCCGCAGCCTTCACCCCAGCCTGGAATCGGCTGCGCGCGCCGAGCCGATTCATCAGCTGAGCCACCATCCGCCGTACGGTCCGCACGGAGATCCCCAACTGGGCCGCAGCATGCTCATCGGTAGACCCGACCGCCATCAACCGCAGTACTTCCTGCTCCCGCCAGGAGAGCTCGGCCGTCATGACGATGTCTGTCCCGACGAGCGGCACGGCATCACCCCAAACCCGTTCGAAGAAACCGGTCGCCGCCGCGACGACACTGTTCAACCGAAGCACGGCCACGCTGCCGTCGTTGTTGTCCGAGGGCAGCACAGCAGTCTGACCGTCGATGACGAGCGCATTGATCACCGCCCCCGGCGTCGTCCGCACCGCAACGCCAGCCATCGCGAGTGCCCCGAGCCGCCGAGACAACCGCGGAGCAGTCCGCGCACTGTCCGGGAAGATCGCCCGATACCGAACGCCCGGACGAACATCACGCGGCCCGAACGCCGCCCTGGTAGGCGTCAAGGTGCTGATCGAGATGACCTCCTCGCGAGCACCGGCCAGGATGGCGGCAACCCCACTGGTCTGCTGAGCGAACGTCGTGACGGTCATGGTCGTAGTACCCCCAAGAGGTGAGCGTCCCGACCTTTGTACAACCACCCCCTCGGGACCGGTCCCCAACTTCTCGCCGCCCTGGCAGCAACGGGCCAGGACCGTCGCGGGGGTGGATTAGCCGCCCAGAGTGATCCGCATGAACCAACTCAGGTGTCACAGCGGGGGAGTTGCCCTGGCCGTGTTGTGTCTCGCCCTCGGCGCGTGCGGATCGGACACCGGCCCTGCGTCGGCACCGCCGCCGAGTGCGACTCCGACAATTACTCCCACACCCACACCTACTCCTACTCCTGCGCCGACGACTCCCTCGAAGCCGAAGCCGAAGCCGCCACCGGCGAAATGCGTGGGCACCTTCACCCGGGACAACATCAACATGAGCTTGATCGACGGCAGCGCGATCGTCGGCGGATCGTTCACCTGCGGCTCGGACGGCGAGATGTTCACGCCGGTGCAGGTGAAGAACGGCGTACAGATCTTTGTCGGCGAGGCAACAGCAATCGCTCGCTTGGGCAAGCCTGTGGTGATCGGCGGCTACTCCGTTCGCGTCCGGTCCGTGAAGGGCTCGACCACGGTCTTCGAGGTCACGCCACGCTGACCTCTTCCGGCCATGGCCGGAGGCTGCGTACCCTGCGGGCCACGGCAGCCCAGATCCCGTTGACTACTTCGCGGCGCGGGACGTCCAAGGCGGCCGGTGGGGAGGAGTACTCCTATGTCTTTGACCGATAGCTATCTCGCGGCAGCATCCGACCACGGACCCAAGCCAAGCGAACTACGCGCGGCGGCCGAGCCCCGGCTGGATGCCACCGGGTACGGCGGGCGCTGCCTGACCCGCCCGGTGTTCCTGGAGGCGGCCGAACACCGTCGTCTCGCCGAGGATCTGGGCTTGCTGCACCAGGCCCTGACCAGCATCCCGGACCGCCTCTTCGGTGGTGACATCGCCCGATTCGCCCAGGCCGCCGGTCTGGCCGAGGCCCAGGCAGTCGCGGTCAGCCGAGGACGCGGGCCGGCGCCGAGCCGCTTCGGGCGGGCCGACTTGTACCGCGACGAACACGGCTTCTGGCTACTGGAGCTGAACCTCGGGAGTACGGCAGGCGGGGTGGACAACGCCGTACTGAACGAGGCGATGCTCGAGCACCCGTTCATCGCCGACTTCGTCAAGCGCAACGACCTCACCTACACCGAGACGATGGCGCAGGTGGTCAAGACCATCCTGACCGAGGCCAAGGTCCCAACCGGCGTCCGTCCGGTGATGGCGATCGCCGACTTCCCGGACAGCTATCCCGACCTGGCCGTCCAGCTACACCGAAGCGCGGCGGCGCTGGCCCCACTCGGCATCGACGCACTGGCCTGCCCGGTCGACGAACTCGAGTACCGCAACGACCGGATCTGGCACGGCGATCGGGCGATCGACATCGTGTTCCGCCTCTTCATGATCGAGGACCTACTGAAGCCAGGCGCAGTAGAACTGCTAGAGCCGGTACTGCGAGCCAGCGAGCGCGGGCACGTAGCGATCTTCACCCCACTGGACGCGGAACTGTACGGAAGCAAGAGCGCGCTCGCGATCCTCTCCGACGAAGCCAACCGCTCCCGCTTCCGCCCGGAAGAGCAGGAGGCTATCGACCGCCTCGTGCCGTGGACCCGGATGGTCCGCGCCGATCTCGTCACCTACGCCAAGGAGAACCAGTCCGACCTGGTCCTCAAACCAGCCGCCCTCCACGGCGGCGAAGGCGTCCTCCTGGGCTGGCAGACCACCCCCGAAACCTGGTCCGCCCAGCTCGCCGAAGCAGTCGACCAACCATGGGTCCTGCAACGCCGCATCCAACCCCTCCCAGAAGGCTTCCCCACCGACAACGGCACCGAGAACTGGCTCCTCACCTGGGGAGCCTTCCTAGTCCACGACGGCCTCGGCGGCTACTACGTCCGAGGCACCGAAAACCCCGACGGCGGCGTCATCAACCTCACCATGGGCGCCACCGGCACCTGCTGCTTCTACCAGCAGTAAACGCGTCTGGCAGCCCCGGGATCCACGCCCGGGGCAGTCGGCAAAGCTTCAGTGGCTGCGCGCCTCTAGGATCACGCCGCGCAAGAGCCGAGGTGGGTAGCTCATGCGTCCAGCGAGAGCTGCTGGGGCGCATCGCCGGTCTCGATCAGTTCGAGCGGGAATTCGTGGATGGCTTCGATCAGCCGGCTCGAGGCGGCGATCCAGGCCTCGAGCTGCTCCCTGGATGGCTCGCCGGCACGATGTGGGGCGGCGAAGTTGTAGCAAGTTTCTATTTCGGAATCCAGGGCACGGGCGAGCTCTCGGACTCTGCGGGTCGGATGAGCGACGGCCAGTTCGCCTACCTGGGTGAGGACATCCGACGGCCCTTGCAGTACGACGGGGGAGATTGCCTTGGGGGTGTAGGCAACTTCATTCCCGAAACGCAGGGCCCACTCGTTGTACAACCAGGCATGGATGCTCTGAGCGAGTGGGAGATGTACCGACCGGGCGTCGTAGTGCGCCTGCTCAGCTCGAAGCTGTGCTTCGTGCCTGCGTTGGTCGAGGAGGATCGACCGCTGATGCTGTAGGTCCAACAAGTACTGGTCGCGCTGGAAGCTTCGTTGGAGATGGTCGCGCAGCCAGGACAGTAGCTGGTTCGCGAGCCCGGCCGACACGCCGGAGCCTGCTGCGAGAACGATCCAGCCCTGCCAGGTTCCAACCATCAGTTCGACCTCTATCCCCACTTGATTCTTGAGATGTCAGGCACGACTGCTCGCTCCGGTGCTCCCTGCGGCGACAGGGTACGAATGAACTGGATGCGTTCTCCTTGCTCGCCGGAGATCCACGCCCAGTCCTCGAAGCGGGAGGTGTTCAGGAGATCCTTCGCCTGCTCGACAGCCAAGGTCAGAGCGGCCAGGAGGTCAGCGCCGCGGAGCTCGAACACACCTTCGTCCAGCAGCCGCTTCATGCAGGCGTACTTGGCTCGATCCACGATTTCGCGCAGGATCGCACCCGAGATGAAGCGGGAGAACCCGACACGCTCCTTGTGTCCACTCTCGAACGTCACCTCGGCGATCTGCACGGCCGGTGAGTTGTTGTCGTAGATCGCCTTGACCAGTTGGGAGACGATGTCATCGCGGTACCTGCGGATGGCTCCGTCGCCTCTGTCCTGCCCGGGATATGGGAGGTCCATGGTCAAGTACTTTCCCAGGATCTGCCGCGCCGCCTCGGGATCCGGACGCCCGATCTTGATCTTGACGTCCAGCCGGCCCGGCCGCAGGATCGCCGGGTCGATCATGTCCTCGCGGCTGGTGGCGCCGATCACGACCACGTTCTCGAGTCTCTCGACCCCGTCGATCTCGCTGAGCAACTGCGGGACGATGGTGTTCTCGACGTCGGAGGAGACCCCGGAACCGCGGGTGCGGAACAGCGAGTCCATCTCGTCGAAGAACACGATCACCGGTGTCCCTTCGGATGCCTTCTCCCGGGCGCGCTGGAAGATCAGCCTGATGTGCCGCTCGGTCTCCCCGACGTACTTGTTCAGTAGCTCGGGACCCTTGATGTTGAGAAACAACGACGTTCGTTCTTCCATACCGGTCTTCCGGGCCACCATCTTGGCAAGCGAGTTCGCCACCGCTTTCGCGATCAGAGTCTTGCCGCAGCCGGGCGGGCCGTACAGCAGGACACCCTTGGGTGGCGTGACTCCGAGTTGGCGGCAGAGGTCGCGGTGGAGATACGGAAGCTCGATGGCGTCTCGTAGCTGACCGATCTGATCCCGCAGACCGCCGATGTCGTCGTAGCCGACGGCCGGCACCTCCTCGAGGATCAGCTCCGCGACCTCGGACTTCGGAATCTTCTCGTAGACATAGCCGGAGCGCGATTCCAGCAGCAGCGAGTCGCCGGCCCGCAGGACTTGGTCGAGCAGCGGCGAGGCGAGCCGTACGACGCGTTCCTCGTCGGCGTGCGCGATCACCAGCGCACGCTCGCCGTCGGCCAGAACCTCCTTCAGCATCACCACGTCGCCCACGACCTCGAAGTCGCAAGCCTCGACGACGCTGAGCGCTTCATTCAGCATCAACAGTTGGCCGTGCTTCAGCTCGTCGAGGTCGACCGACGGGCTCGCGGCGACGCGGAGCACCCGCCCTCCGGTGAACACGTCCAGTGTGTCGTCGTAGTGGCGGCCGAGGAAGGCGCCGAAGCCGGACGGCGGTTGGGCCAACCGGTCAACTTCCTCCCTCAAGGTAAGGATGCTCTCGCGCGCCTCACGCAGGGCATCGGCGAGCCGCTCGTTCTGCAGCTCCACCTCATGCGCTGAATCGCCTCCAGCGGGCACAGGCATCCCCCTCCCAGCAGCAACCCCACATCGCGCCATGCCCCTCGCGTATCCCCACCAGCACTATGCCGTCATCACTGTCGGTTGCCAAGAGTTGCTCCACACCGGTCGATGATCCTTCGGCGTAACGAGGTCTATCGCCGCGGAGCCCGGGTGCTTACTATTCGTGACCGGGGGAGGGCGATCGAGCTCGGCCTCGGCAAGTACAGGGTGTGGGGGCGGTTCTGCGTGGAGAGATTGCTGTCGAAACCGGTGTGGCAGGGGATCGGGGCGGTGATCGGTGCCGTTGGTGTGGTGATCTCGGTCGCGCAATTGGCGCGGCCGGATGAGGCGGTACTGCCGCCGGTGCAGGAGCCGACCCAGCAGCCATCGAAGCAGACGGGAGGTGTGTCGGTGGAGGGCAACGGCAACTGTGTGAACGTCGGAGACGGGAACAACTGCACTGTGTCGGCGCCGGTCATCACCGAGGATCAGAATTCTCTCGGGGTCTCGCCCACCTGGCCGATGTCGCTGGGGTGCGACGGTGGTACGACGGTCGCCGCGATGAAGGGCGATATCGCGCCGGGGAAGGTCAAGCGCGATCCGCTGAAGGACATCCGGGCGGTGCTGACCAAAGAGCACGGGGCGGCGTACGGGCGTGGGAGTTTGTCGATCAGTCTGACCGCGAAGGTCGGGACCGTCGTCCAGATCGACAACCTGAAACCGATCTTCTACCGCGACAAGGCCACGGTGCAGCCGGAGTGGGTCTACGACCCGATGGGTGGCTGCGGCGGTTCCTTCGCACGTGTCTTCGCGCTCAATCTGGACAACCATGCCTGGAAGGACCTGGGAGTCGTCAGCGACAGCGACACCCCGGAAGGTGGCAAGCCACCCAAGGGCGTTCCGGCCGAGACTCTCGGACCGAGGTTTCACGTGTCCCACGACGATCCGGCGGTGATCGTCATCCGCTCGCAGGCATGTACCGGCTACCACGAATGGGGCGTCGAGCTGACTTACTCGACGGGCGGCCACACCTACACCAAGGTCCTGGGCACCGAGGACGCTCCCTTCCGCAGCGCAGGTACCCCATCCCGCACAACCCCCGTGTGGACCTTCATGGGCGGCGAGGACAACACCCGCCTCAACCTCGGCGACACCACCGAAGCACCGAAATTCTGCTGATGATCCAATCGATTGTTTCCTGACTGACACCGACGCATTGTTTCGGGGTCGTGTAACGGACAGTGCGCAGCGGCCGATAGGCGCTTGTATCAGGGGCTGCCGTTGGCGGCCGGGGGTGGGGGAACTGTGTTGCACGAGTTGGCGCATTTTCGTTGGATAGTTCGCTTCTTGGCTTTCGTTCTGGTGGTAGGGGTACTTACGGCGGAGCCGCCGCCGGCGCAGGCGGTGGGCCCTGGTCTGGTGGTAGGTACACCGATCGCGATGCCCGGTGAGTATGTGAGGTTCAGTGGGAGCCTGGGTGTGAAACAGGCGCGTCCAGTTGTGGTGCAGCGGCACAGCAAGACTTCGACGCGCTGGGTGACCATAGCGACCATCAGCAGTGGTCGTACCGGGGCGTATGGGGCGACCGTGCGGGCGCCTTCGGCCGGGACCTACTACGTGCGGGTGGTCGCGCCTCGGATAGTTGTTCGGGGCAAGGTGTTTCCGGCATTGGTGTCGGCGACGAAGAACTCGGTGGTGGTTGCTCAGACAGCAGCTCTGACGATCCCGACGACGCTCATGAGCGGTCAGTCTGGCACCGCGCTGGTGTCGTTCCGTCCGATCCGGATGGGTCGGACGATCGCATTGCAGGTACTTCGCGGCAACAAGTGGATCAGTGTCGCTACCGGCCGGGAGTCTTCCAGAGGGGCAGCATCCTTCGCGCTCGCTGCCGGCGCACCCGGTACTTATTCCTATCGTGCGTACGCCGCTCCCGCCAACGGGGCCGCGGCGGTCGTGAGCGTGACGAAGCGGCTTGTGGTGACCCCAGCGGCGGTGACGACCGCGCCTGTCGCGGAACCGCTCACTGCTGCCGAGCAGAGCAACCTGTCGGCGTTCGACCCGGCGACCGGAAGCGTCACCTTTGCCGGCGGGCCACTCGCCGGTGTGGCTGTCGGCGACGTGTTGGTGTCGGGACCCACGTCGGCAACGCCCGATGGCCTGCTGCGCAGGGTCCAGAGCATTGCCGCCTCGGCCGGTACGACGACGTACGCGACGCAACCGGCTGCGCTGGCTCAGGTAGTAACGAACGTTCCAGATGCGTTGAGCAGTCTGCCACTGGATGTGGTTGCAGAGCAGGTCACAGCTGTGGACCCGGGGGTGACGATCACTCCGGCGTCTGGCAGGGCGGCGAAGGTTGCACCTCGTACCTTTGTGCAGCCCGACGGCGTGACCTCCGTGGATGCGCCGACGGTGAGCTTTGGGATTGATCTCAGCAAGGAAGTCACTGTGCCCGGCAGCAACGCCAAGGTCACGTTCAAGATGAACGGCCCGATGACCGTGACCCCGCGAGCAGTCTTCCAGTTCGACGCCGACTGGGGGCAGGTCAAACGCGTCGAGATGCGCGCAGGCTTCGGAACAACCAGCAATTTGACGTGGAGCGTCAGCACTCCGGTCGGGACCTCGCTCGCCAACGCTCTGTCGTCTCACTGGTCGTTGCTGACGATCGAGCGTTGGTATGGCGCCTTCATCGGACCGGTGCCGGTCGCAGTGCGGGTCAAGCTCGAGTTGATTGCCGACATCAACGTCAAGGGCCAGTTGAGTCTCAGCTGGAAGAGCGCGACGAACGGCGAGCTCACTGCGGGTCTGCGCGCCACCGCGCCGTCGTTGACGACACCGGTTCCGGTTGTCACGACACCGACGGGCACCTCGAGCGGGCCCTCGCTCAGTCTGAGTGGAAGTGCCGGTGGCACCGTTGGTGGCTCGTTGTCGATGTACCTGTACGGCGTTGCCGGGCCGTCCGGCGAACTCGGGGTCGAAGCCAAGGCGCAAGCATCAATCGGATCGGGCGGCGCCTTGACGTGCTCTGCTTCGCTGGGACCGTATGCCTCGGTGAGTTTGAATGCGTCGTTCGCGGTCCTCGGGTTCACCTGGCAGCATCAGCTCTGGAAGTCGTCGTTGGCACCGTGGCTACGGTGGTCGGCATGTGGCGCACCTCCGCCACCTCCCAAACCCCAGCTGGTTGTGACGCCGAGCTCGGGTATCGCGGGCGATCGCCTGACTTTCGATGCGTCGCCAAGATGCCCAGCGGTGCCGGCTGGGTACTTCCAGATTGTGTCGATCAAGTTCACCGACGCTGCCGGCGTGCCGTTCAATGCGAGCTGGTCGGTGGGAACCGACTCGACCGGCAAGGTGACTCCCACAGGCATCATCACGCCTGTGCAGTCGGAGTTGTTGGAGGATCTCACCGGCCGGTGGTACTTCGGTCGCGAAGACATACCGGTAGGTCGATATACCGTCCACGCCCAGTGCGAGAGACACCCAAATGACGCGCATGACGACGGCAGCGTCACCCAGACCTTCGCGCCGGCCGACTACACCGTGACCGGTCCGTCACAGCGGCTGATCCTGGCACCCGGCGCAGTTGAACCCGGACAGGCCTTCGAGGTTTCCGGTGCCCAACCCTGCCCCTCTGGGACTGTGGGCGTCGAGGTGACCGACTTCGATCACGTCTATGACCCAGTCCCGGTGGACGCCGCGGGAAACTGGACCAGGACGATCACTCTTCCCGGGATGGCGACCGTGCCGTACCTCGAGATCGGAGCATGGTGCATGGCTTCGGCCGACGGATCCATCCGGCGCTCGTACGGTCACGCGACCTTGACCGTCAGCCATCCACTATGACCACGTCCTCACTTGCCGACGTCAGCCTCGTCTCGCGCCGGTCAGACCTCTCGGCCGGACTCCGCAGGCTCGCCCACGGGATGACACGCGGAGGAGATTGCGTCACCCTTGATCACGGACAGTTGCGCGGATGACGCTGAGTGTGTGGGGCGCTGGAGGGGGATACGCGGGTGCTGGATGACGACTTCGATGCGTCGGCATTGCGGAAGACGACGAGCCTGATCGACTTTCTGGCCGACATCACCGACTCGGCGAACCGGGATCCGGTTCGAGACGTGCTGGCGCCGGGGAGCCGGGCACCTGAGCGGGTCCTGTGGCTCGACGAGCGTCCGGCCGGGGTCGAGGTCTCGGCGCACGGAGAGTCCGAGGTACTGCTCCAGGCGCGGCCAGTGCCGATTGTGCCGTTCCCCGCCGTACCTCAAGAGCTGGACGAGTTCGTTGAGCGAACCGGCCGAGGCGATCCGAACGGATCAGTGCCGGCGCTGCAGTTGCCGCCAGCTCACTCCGGCGCCGACCGTGACCAGGCAGAGCTCGATGCGGAGGATGAGGAATCTGCTCGCCGGCAGAGGATCTATCTGGACTGGGGGACGCGCTGGAAGGAATGGGCCGCAGCGGAACGCGTCAGGGCTGTTGCCCGGAAGTTCCACGAAGACCTCGAGCACTCCGCCAAGGCGATGGAACAGCGTGATGACGAGGTCGAGTTCGTCCTGGCTCTCGGCCTGGTGACCTGGCGGTTGCCTGACGGGGACCTGATCCGGCGCCATCTCCTGACGGCTCCGGTGTCGCTGGTCATCGAGCGGTCCGGTGCCGTGCAGGTGCTGGCGCCGTCAGGCCGCCGCCGTCTCGAGGATCGGGAGCTGTTCGAGGGTTTGCCGGAGTATCGCCCCGACCGAGGTAGCGCCGCGAAGGAGGACGTCGTCGATGCGGTCGACGCGTTCTTGAGCGCGGAGACAGTGGATCGGCTCAAGGCGTGGATGGGTCTCGGTGTCAACACTGCATTCGAGGAACGAAACCGGCGGGCTGACGCTGACACCGACAGTTCTGCTGGCTTGTCCTTCGTACCCGCGCCGGCGCTGCTCCTGCGCCCTCGGGGGCGTGAGTTGCTGGCTGAGGCCTATCGCAAGATCGCCGCCGAGTTGCGGGCACCCGCGGTCGACGTCCCTGTGGGCCTGGCCCAGGCCGTTGTCGATACCGAGCCCGCTCAGCGGCACACCTGGCTGTCACGCCAGGGAGCAACGCAGGGCGACGTACTCGGCGACGATCCGCTGTTCCCGTTGCCGGCCAACGACGAGCAGGAACGGGTCCTGCGCATTCTCCGGAGGGAAACGGCGGTTGTCGTCCAGGGGCCACCTGGTACGGGGAAGACACACACGATTGCGAATCTGGTGTCCGCGTTGCTGGCGCGTGGGCAGCGAGTCCTGGTGACCAGTCAGAAGGACCAGGCTCTGCGGGTCCTGCGGGATCGGATTCCGGCAGAGCTGCGCTCCCTCTGCGTGTTGCTCACCGGCGGCAGCAAGGACGCAGCTACAGAGCTGGAGCGCGGCCTGGATGCTTTGTCGACGACGCTGGCGACATCGGACGAGGCGGGGCTGAAGTCGGCGGCTGCACGATTGGCAGGCGAGCGAACCGCACTCATCGACCGCAGCGTCAGCTTGAACCGGCAGATCGCGGAGCTGCGCGATGTCGAACAGCGTCAGTTCGATGCCGTTGCGCCGTGGCTCGATCCGTCCGCCTACCGTGGCTCACTTGCAGAGATAGTCCGACAGGTGAATCGAGCTGCTGACGAGCACTCGTGGATGCCGGACCTGCCGGGTCAGGCGCCTGCGCAGCCACCGCTGTCGCCGGCAGCGTTCACAGAGCTTCGGCTGACCCTGGCCGGTCGTACGACGGCGCGGCGCAGCCGTCCCCAGCAACGGATACCGGCAGCCAACGAGCTGGCTTCCACCGCTGAGCTCGCCGAACTGATCCGGGCTGAACACGCCGCCAAGGAACGTGTCGGGGCCGTCGTGAACCCACTCGCTCACCAACTGGCTGGTCTCTCTGCCGAGGAACTGTCAGCTGTCGCCGACCACCTGAACGCGCTCCTACGAGGCGTGGAGGAAGTCGGCTACTCGTCATCTTCCCTGAGCAAGGGCACCTGGGCTCAGCAGGCGGTCGACGATGCCTTGGCCGACCGCAACGCCGGCCTCTGGGAGCATTTGGTGGCTTCGGCCGACGAGCCGAATCGACTGCTGGCGTCGATCCGCGGACAGAACGGCGATCAGGTTGTCGACTTCCTGCAGCCGATCAACATCCAGACATTGGGGACAGCTCGCGGTTGGCTGAGCTCGGGCAATGCGTTGCTCGGCTACCTGGAGCAGGGCGGCAGCTTCCGCAAGCTCATGCCAAGCTCCCAGCAGAAGGCGGCCCGATCGTTGCTGGATGCTGTCCATGTCGACGGTACCGAGGTTCGGACCGCCGACCAGTTGCGGGCCGTGGTCCGCAGGATCGACGCCGAGGTCGGCGCGCTGCAGCTGGCCCAGCGGTGGACGGAAAGCGGTGTACCAGTCTCCGAGGGGCCGGTCCAGGCAGTGTTGTCCGAGATGGCCGACAACGGAAAGACCCTGGTCGCCATCGTGCAGCTGGGAGTTCTGCGCAACGTGGTCCGGGACCTTCTGCACCGTCAGCGGATTGTTGCTCCGTTGGCTGATTTCGCATCGATCAACGCTGCGCACCAAGCGGCGATCGAGGCTCGATCGGGCATCTTGTCCAGGGCGGCCTCAGCCGCGATCCACCAGCTTCGGGCGCCGCTGGATGCGTTGGTGCGACGTCCGGACGCATGCCCCGAGCTGGCGGGCTTGGTCGCTGCCATCGAAGAACGGAACAGTGAGAAGTACGAGCTCGCGACTGCTGCGATCGAGGTCGCGCGGAATGAGCAGAGCGCGGAGCAGCGGTGCGTCGAGCTCTCCGCCGCATTGCAGGCAGCACATCCTCATCTGCTCGACCTGCTGGAGCGGGATGCTGTCGACCCGGACTGGGATCGGCGGGACAGCGGGGCAGCGTGGGCCTGGGCGTCGGCGAAGCGTTTCATGGTGGCGCATCGCAATGCCGATGTGGAGCGCCGGCTGGCAGCCGAGTTTCGCGAGGTCGAGGATCAGCTCGAGCATGTCACGGCCCAATTGGCCGCAGCAGAAGCCACTAGGACCTGCATTGCGCGGCTGTCGGACGATCAGCAGCGGGCGCTGAGCACCTACCGCACCCACATGTCGAAGATCGGGGCCGGCCACGGTAAGAAGGTTCGCGAAATCCGCCAGGCGGCCCGGGTTGCCATGGACAAGGCACAGGGCGCCGTACCTGCCTGGGTTGTGCCGTTGCCCAACCTTCTGGAGAACCTGCCCGCGGATCGCGATCGCTTCGATGTGGTGATCGTCGACGAAGCAAGCCAGATCGGGATCGAGCACCTCTACCTGCTGTGGATGGCGCCGCGAATCATTGTCGTCGGCGACGACAAGCAATGCACACCTGGTCCCAGCGCCCTCGGCAAGCTGGACGTGGTGTATGAGCGCAATGATGAGTACCTCGCCGACATCGACACCGACATCCGCAGGCTCTACACCCCGAAGTCCAACCTCTACGACGTCCTGTCGGCGCGCTCCGGAAAGGCCGGCCTCATCAGGTTGCGAGAGCACTTCCGGTGCGTACCGGAGATCATCACCTGGTCGTCGAAGCAGTTCTACGAACTAGGCGACAACGGCACCTCCGGTGGGCTGATTCCGTTGCGGGAACGTGAGGCGAACACACTGCCTCCGCTGCAGGTCACAGTTGTTCCCGATGCCCACATCGAGGGCAGCGGCGACCGGCGGAGAAACCGGCTTGAGGCGACCGCGATCGTCGACACGCTCGCTGGGTGCCTGGAGGATCCGGCCTACGCGGGCAAGAGCTTTGGAATCGTGGTCCTCCAGTCGGTCAAGGGACACCTGCAGCTCATCGAGCGCCTGATCAACGAGCGGATTGCCGCGGATGTCCGTCAGGAACGACAGATCAGGATCGGTACCGCACCCGACTTTCAGGGCGACGAGCGAGACATCGTCTTCTTGTCGATGGTGGTGGCCGAGACGCCGGCGAAGGCAACCGCGGAGAACTACCGTCAGTCCTACAACGTGGCCGCGAGCCGCGCCAAGGACCAGCTGTGGTTGTTCAGCTCGGTCGCCCTCGAGGACCTCAAGCCGGGAGACCTGCGTACGTCGCTGATGTCGTACATGCTGCAGCCGCCGTCCTCGTTCGGGGTGTCACCGCAGGTGGAAGAGGTCTCCGAGACCACCCGGGTGAGGCCGTTCGAGAGTCTCTTCGAACAGCGGGTGTTCCGCGAGATCCGCGGTCGCGGCTACCACGTCGTACCGCAGTACCCGATCGGCTCGCGCCGGATCGATTTGGTTGTCGTAGGCGACGGTTCGCGGATCGCGATCGAGTGCGACGGACACCGGTGGCACACCAGCGCGCAGGATCAGGAGAACGACGCACGTCGCGACCGGGAGCTCGGCCGGATGAGGTGGCGGACGGTTCGGATCCGGGAGAGCGAGTTCGAGTTCGACCGCGATCACGAGCTCGCTCCCTTGTGGCAGCTCCTCGAGGACCAGGGGATTCGGCCTCAGGCGGTGGAGACGCCCAGTGCAGACTGGAGTCCCGTCGAGCTCGACGACGAGATGGCAGAGGCGTGACATGACGAACGACGACCCGTTCGACCTTGATGACAACATCCTCCGGGGCATCGCGGATCTGATTTGCGGCGATGACCTGACGCCGCACTACCGGCGGGCCTTCGAGATCGAGAAGTTCTTCAAGGCAGCCGGCCTTCCCGTGGGTGAGTTCGAGGGGTATCGCCGCGAATGGACACTCGAACAGCTGAAACGGTGGGGAGATGACCCGGACGCGATGCGTCGAGTCGTCCGGAGACTGGCTGATCCGCGTGAGTACATCGGTGATGACGAAGCCCTGACTGGTGTAGTAGCGGAGCTGAACAAGCTTCTCGCACTGGAAGGCTTTCGAGTCGTGCATGAAGGCGGGAGGCCCGTCATCATCGCGGGCTCCCAGGTCATGGATCGCATCAATGCTCCAAGCGTCGCCGACCTGTCGGTCAGCATCGCCGAGATCGTCCAGGACGAGGCCTTCGGCCGTCAGCTCCGGCACCGGCTCGACGAAGCATTCGCTTGCTGGCGATCCGGCGCCCCGACGGCCGCATTGATCATGCTCGGCAGCCTTCTGGAAGGGGTCCTGTACGACGTCGCACTGCACAGCATGGAGTCAACACCGAGCGACAACCTGCAGGCTCTGATCACCAAGGCCCGCGACGAGCGGTGGATCGCGAAGGACGTGGCCGAGTACGCCGACGTACTGCGCAACCACCGCAACTTGGTCCACCCACGCAAGCAGTGGAAGCAAGAGTACGAGCCGGAGGACGACAGCGTCCGGATCGCCTGGAACGTCGTAGTCGCCGCGCTCAATGATCTTGCCGCCCATCGGGCGACACAGGCGGACGACCAGATCACGCGATGACGAGGCCGCGGTTCTAGGTCCGCACCAAGAGGATGACCTCGGATGCGAGCGTCGGATCGGAGCGCCGTGCGTCGACGGAGGTGAGGCTGCTGTGGATGCCTCGTGTCTTCGCTGCGATCTGGCTGTCCGTGAACTTGTCGGCTACACCGATCACGGCCAAGAGCCCAAGACGGATCGCGGAGTTCATCGGAGTCGAGTCGCTTGGATTGTGCGGGGCTGTGTCGAGCAGACCTGCGATCAGTGCTGTGACGCGTCGAGCCAGGAACCGCCAGCTCTCCTCATCGGTGCCAGGGTCTGCTCCTGGGCCGTACGGTGCTGTGGCGTCGGAACTTCTCCAAGCTGCGGTGGGCAGCAGGGATTGCACCTCGTGCAAGGTGCGCGTTATCTGCTCGGGGATCGTCGGCGTCACCTCTGCCGAAGGTGAGCACAGCCCAGCCAGGAATGTGTCGAAGTGATTCGTGGTCTGGCGTTGGCGGCCCTTGGCGCGGCTGGGTTCCCAGACGGACAGCAGGAGGGTCAGGCCGACGGCAGTGAGCTCGAAGGTGTCAGGTGAGGCGGCGGCTTCGGGCCAGGCGATGATGGTCTCTCCGCCGTTGTCGCTCGATGCCAGCCTGTTCGGTGCCTTCAGGTTTCGGACGAGCAGCGAGAGTTCGTCCGTCTGCAGTGAGTGGGAAAGGACGATGTCGAGAGCTTGGCCGAGTGCACGCTCGAAGGAGGGATCTTGCCCGACTGCGAGCCGGAGGTTCTGGACGAAGTTCGTCGCGATCGAGAGATGCTTGACCGCGGTGAGGTCCCGCGCCAGGACGAGCATCCTGTCTGCCCGCCAGTTCACGCTGCCCATCTCCATGTAGCCGCCGGTGCTTCGTGCCAACGCTCGATCGACGTGAGTCGGCTTCTTCACCAGTGCTGGGGATACGCTGCCTTCCAATCGCTGGATTCTCCTGATGGTCGTTCCGAAGTCCCGGGCGCGGGCCCGGTCCGGATTTCGTTCCAGGCTGAGGCTCAGGACGAACGGGAGGACGCCGGCCACGGAGGCGACATCGCGTCGGATGCCGTCTTCGAGACGGTCGGGACTCGCGACGAAGGGGTGCGGGATGCTGCGTGGGACGAAGAGGTGTGGACCCGTGTAGCCATTGGTGGTAGCCGGCACGGCGGCCGGCTCGCCGGTACCCGAAGGATCGTCCCCCGGCGCTGGGTCGGCGTACCAGATGGTGTATCGCTGGAGATCGACGACGACTTCGGTCATCGGGTCGGCCAGTTCCCGGCGGGTCGGCAGCCGGTAGGCCGTCCCGTCGTCGAACAGACTGTTGATCCAGGCAACGACCTTCTCGACCTGCGCGGCCGGTACGCCGACAGCGGCCACAGCGTCGTCATGCGTGTTCGGTTGACCGGTTCGGGATGCGTCGACCGATGGATCGCCGGACAGTTCGGCATACAGTCGATACAGGGACTGCGGCATGGGGTTTGCACAGGCCACGGCGTCATTGCTGAGTGTGACCGTATAGCGGAGACTTCTGGAAGTCCGTACGGCGGCCATCAGCTGCCGGTGCGCGGCGCGAGCTGTGGCTTCGTTGTCCGGTGGTTCGGCGTAGAGCAACGCGTCGAGGCGTTGCCGCAGTTCGCCGTCCACCTCGCGTGCCTCCTCCGCACAGTCATATGCGAGGGCGAGCGCGTCCACGGAGCCCGAAGCCAAACAGGCGGCGACAACCGGCGAGGCGTCCGCATCGGCTGCCCAGAGCAGGATCGTCTCCCGCCACCAGGCGTTGTCCACGACGGCCGGCAGGGTGGTTCCGTCGAGATGGTCCCGGATTTCGGTCGCGGCCAGGTACTCCTGCAGGGTTTGATGTGCGAAGGCGTACGTGCCGACTTCCCGTTCGATGAAGAGGCCGCTTTTGGTCAGCGCATCGAGGAACTCGTCGGGCTGCGGGCCGCGTGGGATGCGGGCGAGTGACGGTCCGATGAGCTCGCTCGCCGTGCTCAGCCGGATGTCACGGACTTCTCGGGACATCATGGCCATCGCGAGTTGGCGGACTACCTTCGCTCGCTGCTCGGTCTTGAGTCCAGTACCGAGCTGGATGTTCTTGGCTTCTTGCCGCCGATGCAGCAGCAGATCGCACATCTCGCCGTACAGTGCCGCGCGGCTGCCGGGCAGCGCCCCGCGATACTTGTGGACGTTCGCGATCATCGTGAGCAACATCGGGTTGGCGGCCAGATCGTACAAGGCGGGTTGCGACCGCATCCGCCGGAGCAGGTCGTCTGCGGAGGCGGTGGCGATGTCGCGGGTGTGTTCGTCGTCGGTGTCCCTGCTGCGGCTCTCGATCGCGAGGTACCAGGCATGAACGAATTTGAAGATCTGGTCGCTGGTGAACCGGCGGACCTGGAGTATGTCCGCTCCGCTCACCGGATTCGCGTGGTACCCGTACGGCCGTGAGGTCAGGATGAAATGATTCTCCGGGTACCGGGTGACTTGCTGGCGGACCCATTGTGACGTCAGTTGCCGGTGGTCTTCGACTGCCACCTCGTCGAGTCCGTCGAGCATCACCACACACCGTCCGCGCTCGAGGCAGCGCTCGAACCAGTCGGCTGTCACCATGCCTTTGAGCCAGGTGACGTCGGCGAGCAACTGGGGAACGGTGACGCCGGGGTTGCTGACGATCTCTTGGACGTGATCTCGCAAATACAGGAGGAGGGGCAACGATCTCCTGCCGCGTCGTCGTTCTCCCAGCATCATCGCGGTCCGGCGCAGAAGGGTTGTTTTCCCGGATCCGGGACCCCCGATGATGGCGTAGACACTGGGTTCCTTGGTGCTGAGGAATGAGTCGAGTGACCGGCGTTCACCGCCTTGGATCTCGCGGCCGACGAAGGGGGCATGGGCGGTTGAGGGCGAGGACGCCAGGCTGACGTCGACGTACACCTGCCGCAGCCGCAGTGAGAACTCGCCTTGTGTCGTCATTCCGAGCAGTTCGATGTCCCGCACGCTGGCGAGCAACTGGTCGAGGTAGCGGGACCGATAGCTGTTCACGATCGCGCTGAATCGGCGGTCGACGGCTGCCGCCGCGCGTGGAATCCAGAGGTCCGTGACCTCGCGGCCAAGTCGGAGTAGTACGCGGACAACCCCGACGAATATCCAGTAGAAGATCAGCACCAGGATGCTGAGCAAGACATTGTCGCGGATCTTCTCCGACAACCAACCGCTGAGGACTGCGGGCGGACCCACGGCCATGATGGCCGTGAGAAGTTTGGTTGTTACCGTGCTTGGTGCGGAACTGCTTTGCCGGCTGTCGTTCGCCACGTGACCTACCACGCCCCTCGTGCTGAAGCAGGGACCATACTGCAGGCAGTCGTTTCAATGTTAGGGGTCGCCGCAGCGACAGCGAGGTCTTAACCGAACTCCGAGCCCAGTCAAGAGGCGGGCAGACCGGCGATGGACAAGCGGTAGCCCTCGCCGTCGAGGCTCTGATGTCTTCGCGCGCGACCGCAGCGATGATCGGGCCGGCGGTCGGGTCGGCCCAGCCCCAGCCAACGGGCTGTCGCTGAGCCGACCGAGGCCAGAGAGCACAGGTCCCGTCGATCCTCCCGGTCGAACCCCTGACCTCTGATGTGCCGGGGCGTAGCCGCTCGTCCATGTGTGTGCTGGCGGCAGCTCAGTGGCCGTGCTGGGCCTGCATCTGGTCAGCCGTCAGGATGTGCGCCCCGGGGCCTGGGACGAAAACAGATTCAGTCCCGGTGTCGTCCCAGCGGACGAGGAACGGCGGCTCGCCCGCCGGGCCGTGCACCTCAAGGATCAGGCCGCGCCGCTTCGGCGTGTCCAGGTGCGTGCTCTCCACCACAACCCAGTTCCCCTGCGTAGCCTTCATGCCGCCCTCCCTTCCACAGACGGCCCGCGGGCCGAAGCCGTCCACAACCGACTCTGCTCGCCTTCCGGCGGTCAGTCCAGAGCCGGAGGGGTCAGGAGGAGTTGGGGGAGGGTTTCGGCCCACCAGGTCTGGACCTGGTCGGGGGACCAGGTCCGCTCGATGGTGAGGGTGTTGTAGACGTCGATCGTGCAAAGTGCGGCGTAGATGTCGAGGGCTTGGGGGACGTCTACGCGCAGGGTGCCGGGGGGCCAGGAGGTGAAGACCTGATGGCGGGCCTCGTCGGCGCGGCGGCGTCCGTCGGCGTAGGTGTTCGCCAGGTCGGGCTCGGTGCGGCCTGCGTCGCGAACCAGCTGGATCACGTCGCCGGCGCGCTCGTAGAGGCGGCGGTCGTAGGCGGCCATGGCGGCGAGTTGGTCGCGGGGTCCGGCGACGGCGAGTTCTTCGACGAGTCGCGGCAGGTCGGCGGCCAGGTCGGCCGCGTCGGCCAGGGCGAGAGCGAGGCCGGTCTTGTTGCGATAGGTCGCGTAGATGGTCGGTACGGAGACGCCGGCCTCCCGCGCGACGTCGCGCACCGTGGTGGCTGCCCATCCGTGAGCGACGAACAGCTCGCGCGCCGTACGGGCGATCTCGGCTCGGGTCTCCTGTGCCTGCGCCGCCCGCCGCAGCGATTCGTATCGCCGCCGCTCACCGCCGGATCCGCTGTCCTCGCTCACTCAGGTCCTCTCTGTTCGATATTCACTTTACGCCTGTCATAATCAATAGATGACTACTCAATTCAATCGTATCGGTGGCTTGGGCGCGATCGGCTTCGCCACCATGATCGTCCTGGGCAACCTGATCACAGTCCCGGCCGGGCATCCGTCACCCGGAGCCGACCCCGCCGAGGCGAGCAGGTTCGTGGCCGATCACCGCGGGCTCGTGCAATGGTCCTCGGCGCTGACGCCGATCGCCTGGTTCGGCATCGCGCTCTTCGCGGCCGGCGCCTTCGTGGTGCTCTGGCCGCTGGAACGCCGGCGCGGCGAGGCCTGGTCGGTGGTCGGCGTCGCGGGACTCCTCCTCCAGACGGCGGTGTTCGTCGGGGTGATCGGCGCCAGGCTCGCAGTGGTGCAGCAACCCGGCGAGGCGAGCGCACTGTGGCCGTTGCAGGATGCGCTGCTCACCCTCAACGGCACCTTTCTCGCGGTCGCGCTGATCGGGCTGTCCATCGCCGGCTTCCGCTGCGGACTCATTCGGCGTTGGCACCAACTGCTCGGATTCACCGCGGCCACGCTGACTTTCGCTTCCGCCGTACTGACGCCGCTCGTGATCGACCGGGGTGGAGTCTTCGGCCTGATCGGGCTGACCGGCTGGCTGCTCTGGGTCGTCTGGCTACTGGCCTACGGCACCGCCCTCATCAAGCACCCGTTGAGCAGGCCGGCTGAGTAGTTGTACCGATTTCGGGGGTGGCGGGGTCGGGCAGGCTGCTGGGTATGTCGAAGATCTGGGTGTTCTGTGGGGCTGTGGTCGTCACGGTTGTTGCCATCGTGCTGGTTGCGATCGCCGACGTGCCGCTGCAGGAGATCCTTTCGTTGTTCCTGGCTGCTCTGTGCCTGTTGTGGCTGATTCTGTTGCTGACTGTGCCGTGGAACCTGTACTTCCAGGCGCATGCGTTGATTCACGAGATCCGGACGAGCCGTGACCGCGGCATCGACGTACCGGCCGAGCGGGAGCCGGAGGTACGACGGATTGCCTCGCGCATGCGTTGGTTCGCGGTCGGCTCGCATCTGGTGTCCGCGGCACTCGTTGCCTTGGTCACCTATTTTTCCGGTGGCGCGATCGGCTACTACCTGGCCGGCCTCTACTTGGTCAGCACGTTCTTCCGCCCGGCCGGCGCCTACTTCAGCTACCTGCGCGACCGGATGACCGCGATGCTGCAAGACGTCAAGCACCCCCGTGACGACCTGATCGAAACCCTTCGCCGCCTGGACACCCTGAAGACCGACCTCAAGACCTTGCGGGCGGAATCGAATGATCAGCACGTCCGCCTGTCTCAGCTGGAGCAGGGGCTGGCCGCTGCCGAAGCGAGCGCCGTTGCCCGGGACAGAGCGTTGCACGCCAAGGTCGACGCCCATGCCCGCCAGTTCGAGCACTCGTTGACCCGCCTCACCGACAACCAGGAAGTCATCGCCGGCCTCAAAGCCTTCCTCCGCCTCACCCGCTCAGAACTCAGCTGATCAGTGACCGGCCGCATCCAACGCGATCGGTGTCGTGAGGTTGCGAACCTCGCGGACCACGAACATCGGTACGGCGGACACCGCCATGCCCGCGGTGCCGACGGCGACCGCCACCGTGGGACCGAACGTGCTGCCCAGGACGCCGCCCAGTGCGGCTCCGAGGGGGAGTACGCCGTACGTGAATGTCCGATAGGCGCCGTTGCTCCGGGCAAGCGAAGTGCGGGGGATCAACAGCTGGCGGATGGTCACCGACAACACGTTCGCACCGCCCAGGCCGATGCCGGCTCCGAACTGCACGAGCCCGAGCAGAACGCCGTACTCGAGGCCACGCCCGGGCAGGAAGGCCAGCGCTACGGGCACCCCTGTCGACAACGTGATCGAGCCGAGCAATGCGGGACCGTAGCCGAAGCGCCGCGCGGGGCGTAACACGATCATCGCGCCGACGAACGCTCCGACGCCGCCCGCGCTCAGCGCGATGCCGTAACCACCTGCGGACACGCCACGGTCTTTCACCGCAAGAATCACCAGGTTGACGACCATGATCTGTGCGGCGCCGTTGTACAACGCGACGCCGACCGTCATGGACCGCAGGAAGGGACTCACTGCGATCTGCCGGACGCCTTCCCACAGGCCGGGCCGCTCATCGGTCGACTGCGGTGCAGCCTCCGTGCGTCGCGCGGCAGCGATGCCGACGGCGCTCGCCACGTAGGAGATCGCATCGACCAGCAGTGCGATGGCGGGCCCGAGCATCTGCACCAAGAGGCCCGCGAGGCCCGGGCCTCCGACCTGAGCAGCCGTGGACGAGCCCTGAAGGGCTCGATTCGCGGCCGGCAGCTCTTGCTCGGGGACGAAGTCCGGCAGGTACGCGAACGAGGCGATGTCGAACAGGACACTCGCGGCGCCGACCACCAGCGCGACTGCGACCAGGATCGCCACCGAGAGGTGATCGAACGCCCAGGCCAAGGGGATCGCCGCTACGGCGGCTGCCCGGAGCAGGTCGGTGGCGACCATCAGTCCGCGTTTCCGCCGCCCTTCGAGCCAGTGGCCGGCGAGCAACGGAAGGACCGCGCTCGGCAGATAGCTCGCAGTCGCGATCGCACTGACGCCTGCGGCGCCGGCGTCGAGGGTGATCGCCGCAGTCAGCGGCAGCGCCACCGCAGTCACGTGGGTACCCACCGCGGACACCGACTGGCCGGCCCAGAACCGCTTGAAATCGCCGTCCATCCTCGTCAACCGCGGTGGATGAGGGCTCATACGTGCTCCAGGAAGGCTTCGAGTACGGCGTTGAACTCCGCCGTACGCTCGAGATTCGGCAGATGGGCGGCGCCTTCGACGACGGTCAACGTCGAATCCGGAAGCGTCGTGTGCATCAGTTCGGCGTCCGCGATCGGGGTGAAGTCGTCTTCGCTCCCGACGATGACCAGGGCCGGAACTGTCGCGCCTTCGAGCGTTGCGAGATAGTCCGGCCGATCGGCGCGCCCGCGCAGCGCCGCGGCCCCGCCGGCCGGCGGCGTCCCGAGCATCATCGTCATGACGTCGTGGCCAAGGTCCGGCGCCGCCAGCAAGTTGCTGGGGGCCACCATCTGGAGCAGGACCTCTTCGGCGTACGGCGGCATCCCTTCGGCCAGCAGGCGGTCGGCCATCTGATGCCGGACGGCACGGCCGGCCCGGGTCTCGGCCCGGGCCGAGGTGGCGGCGAGGATCAGACCGGTGATGCGCTCGGGGAAGAGCCGGTAGCACTCCATCGCGATCTGCCCGCCCATCGACAAGCCGCCCAGAACGAAGGTGCCGATGCCCAGGTGATCGGCCAGACCGATCACGTCACCGGCGAACGTCTCGAACGCCGTGGTCCCGGGCCGCACGGAGGTCTCTCCGTAACCGCGGAGATCCGCGGCGACGACGCGGAAGCCCAGTGCTGCGAAGTGTTCGAGCTGCGGCTGCCACATGGTGCGATCGAACGGATGCCCATGTACCAGAACGAGCACCCGCTGACCACTGCCCATCTCGTCGTAGGCGACGGTGATGTCACCGATCGTTGCTGTCGGCATCGTTCTCCTCAGAGCCGCGGCGGCTGGACGTTCTCACCATATGCACTGAGATTGCTCGGATCAATGATAATATTGCTCTCGGTGCAATGATCGCGGTGCGAGGAGCTGAGATGGCGGAGGACTATCGGGGGATCGCGGACCAGGTCGGGGCTGACATCAGCGCCGGCCGGCTGCGGCCGGGGGAGCGGTTGCCGACCCAGCGCCGGTTCGCACGCGATCGGCGGATCGCCGTGTCGACCGCCAGTCGCGTGTACGGCGAGCTGGTGCGCCGCGGTCTGGTGGTGGGCGAGGTGGGCCGGGGGACCTTCGTCCGGACCACCGAGCGGGCCACCGAGGTGCTGACGGAACCGGCGCGGGCCGGCGTCGACCTGGAGTTCAACTTTCCGATCCTGCCCGGCCAGGCTGAGCTCCTGGCGCCCAGCCTTGCGGGACTGGTTCGGCCTGATGTGCTGACGGCCGCGTTGCGGCCGGCAACCGTCAGCGGCACCACCGAAGCGCGAGAGACGGCGGCGGAGTTCCTGTCCCGACCGCAGTGGAGTCCGCAGCCGGAGGAGATCCTCTTCGCCGGCAACGGGCGCCAGGCGCTCGCAGCAGCCGTTGCAGCACTGGTGGGACCGGGGGAGCGGCTCGGTGTCGAGGCTTTGACCTACCCCGTCATGAAAGGCATCGCCGCTCGGCTCGGTGTGACGCTGGTGCCGCTGGCGATGGATGCTCACGGCATCGAACCTGCCGCCCTTCGGACTGCTGGTGTTCGCGCTGTCTACCTGCAGCCGACCCTCCACAACCCACTGGGCATCACGATGCCCGAGGACCGCCGCGCTGACGTCGCGGCCGTGCTCGCAGAGCTGGACCTGCCCGCGATCGAGGACATGGTCAACGGATTCCTCGAGCCAACGGTGACCCCGCTGGCCGCACTGGCGCCGTACCACACAGTCTTGGTGGACAGCTTGACCAAGCGACTCGCACCAGGCCTCACCACAGGCTTCGTGGTCGCGCCCCGCATGCTGAAGAGCGGTCTGTCCTCCGCACTACGATCCGGAGGCTGGACGGCTCCTGCCTTTGCCGTGGAGGCCGCGACCCGCTGGATCGCCGACGGCTCGGTGGCAAAGATCGTGGCGGCCAAGCTGGACGACGCGCAGGCCCGGCAGCGGATCGCCGCCGACCGGCTCACCGGGTTCACCGTCTCGGCCAACCCGTCCGCCTACCACCTGTGGTGGTCGCTTCCCGCGCCGTGGCGGGCCGAGACCTTCGTCGGCGCCGCCGCCAGACACGGCATCGCCGTCACCCCGGCAGCCGCCTTCACCACCGGCCCCGGCCAGGCCCCGAACGCGATTCGGCTCGCTCTCGCCTCACCCCCGATCGAGATCCTCGAGCAGGCCTTGGAAACCCTGGCAGAGGTGGCCAGATCCACCCCCGACGACACCGACTACGAGTAACTCAGCACTTCAGGCAGCTCCGGCTCGGTGGGTGTCCAGCAGGTACTGCGCTCTGAATTCTCGAGGGCTCATGTCGTAGCGCTGGCGGAAGGCGACGCTCAGGGCGCTGTTGGAGGAGAATCCGCAGCTGTGGGCGAGTTCGCCGATGACGATGTGGGCGGGGCTGCGGAGGCGTTCGTGCACGAGCGCGAGTCGTTCTTCGCGGATCAGGTCGCGGGGCGTCGTACCTGCGCGCTGCATGGCCAGCTGGACCTGCCGTAGCGACCAGCCGAGGGCACGTGCCACTGTGGCGCCGGTCAGGGTCGGGTCGGTGGCGTGCTCTCGGACGTAGCGTCTGACCATGGCTTCGACCTCGGCCAGGCCGCTCTCGGTGTCCGGTCGGTCGTCGCCGACGGCGAGCATGGACAGGAGATCGACCAGCCGGTCGCAGACCGCGTCGAATTCGGCGGCCGACAGGTGTGCTCGCTGGGCGAACAGTTCGCCCAGCATGCCCACGAGGACGCGGCCCAAGCCGCGGTTGAGATCGAGCATGCGGGATGCCGACCGGCGTGCCCCGGGGCGGAGGCGGTTGTCCAGCTCCGTCCCGGGAATCGTCAGCAGGGCGATGTCCGCGTGGTCGAGCTTTGCTTCGAACGGCGAAGTGGACGACGCCAGAAACGCCCCACCTGGGCCGACCCGGAACTCCTGATCATCTTGGCTGACCAGCAATTGACCGCGGATCGTCACCATCAGCGTGCGGCTGTCGTGCGGGTCCGCGGACGCCATGGGGGCGGTTCGATGTCCCTGCGCACAGTCGGCCGAGACCCGGCCGAGGGTGTAGGCGACCGTGCCCATGCGAAGCAGCCGGCCCCGGAAGGTCCCTGGCGAACAGGTCGGATCCACTCGATAACGGGTGGCCGCGCTGAGGACGCTCATCCAGTATTCGACACGTTCCGGTGGTCTGACGTCGTCCGTCGACCATGAGGCGATCGAGTAGGGCGAGATCGCGGTAGACATAGGGGCCTCACTTCGTTCCGGCGCAAAGAGCCTGGGGCGGTTGGTTCTGACGGCTCGTCGATCGACGGTTCAGTCGAGTGCGTCGATGGCCTTCTTCGCTGCGGCGTGCAACGGCACTGGGTCGGTCGTCGCGGCGTTCTTGAGGTCTATCCCCTTGGCTGCGGGATTGACTTGCACGAGGGCTGCTTTGTTCTGGAGGAGCAGGCTGGTGAGTTTCCCGGCCAGGTCGTCGGGCATGTCCTTACGCACCAGCAGCAGGTTCGGCACAACGATCGTCTGGGTGTCGGCCGGCTGCTTGTACGTCGCGGCCGGGATCACGCCCGCGGTGTACACCGTGCCGTGCGCCTTCTGTAGGGCAGGCAGTACGTCGTCGAGCGGGAGGAAGCGCACCTTGGCGCCCATCGACGTGGTGAGGTCGCTGATGCCGCTGGTGGGCAGGCCGCCGGACCAGACCAGCGCGTCGATCTGGCCGCTCTTCATCGCGTCCACCGACTCGGGCAGACCGAGCCGCTGGGCCGTGACGTCCTTCACCGGGTCGACACCGGCGGCCGTGAGCAGGCGTCGCGCGATCACCTCGGTGCCGGAGTTCGGCGAACCGGTGGAGATCCGCTTGCCCTTCAGATCGGCCATCTTCGTGATACCGGACGACGCCCGTACGACGACCTGGGTGGAGTTCGAGTACAGCCGGGTCAGCGCGACGATGTCCTGCGGCGCAGCGAAGCTGTTCTTGCCCTGGACCGCGTCGGCGGCGGTGTCGGCCAGGGAGAAGGCGATGTCGTAGGTCCCGGCGGTCAGTCCCTGGATGTTCTGCACCGAGGCGCCGGTCTCGCTGGCAGTGGCGCGGTACCCCTCGAGGTTGTCCGAGATCAGTGAGGCCAGGGCACCGCCGAGCTGGTAGTACACGCCGGTGGTGTTACCGGTCGCGATGGTGAGGCGACCGCCTTCGGCACCGTTACCCGGCTCGGGCTTGCGTTGACCGCCGCAGGCGGCCATCGAGACCGTCAGTGCGAGGGTGACCACCACAGTGGACAAAGAACGGAATCTCATGTGGGTAAGGGCCCTTCCGTGGTGTTCCGCAGGCGTTGACGCCGTGCGAGGTTGATGACGACAGCGACCCCGAGCAGCGCCAGGCCGACGCCGATCGTGGTGGGTGCGAGATACAGCAACAGCAACGCGGCCGGGAAACAGAGGACTCGCTCCAGCCACCCGGCCCGTACGACGATCCATCCGCCGGTGACCACCGCCAGTGCGGCGACGGCGAGCGCCGAGACCGCCAGCGTCCACGCCGCACCTCCCAGACCTTCGAGGCCCAGCAGGTTGGCCCCGTTCGGCGTCAGCACGAACGCGAAGGGCACCAGGAACGCGGGCAGCGTGTACTTCCACGCCTGCCACATGGTCGGGATGGCACGCCCGCCGGTGATCGCCGCCGTCGCCACCGCGGCAAGAGCGGTGGGCGGCGACACCTCCGACAGTACGGCGTAGTAGAAGATGAACATGTACGCCTCGGCCGGGGCCACGCCGAGCTGGAACAGGGCGGGCGCGATCACCACGGCGGCGATGATGAACGACGCGGTGACGGGTACCGCCAACCCGAGCACCATGACCGCGAACGCCGACAGCGTGACGGTCATGATCAGTACGACGGTGTGGTTCTCGGAGATCGCGGATGCCGCGGACACGATGATCTCGGCGAGGTTCAGACCGAGACCGGTCTGGGTGACGACGGCGACGATGATCCCGGCCACGGCACAGGTCGCCACGACGGGCAGCACCGAGCGGGTGCCCTGTGCGAGCGCCATGCCGAGCCGGCGTGGCGTCAACCGGTGCTCACGGTCCAGGAACGACAGTCCGATCTGCAGCAACGTCGCGTAGACGACGGCCTTGAACGGCGGGATGTCCATCGCCATGAAGCCGATGATGAGGAACAGCGACACGAAGTGGTATCCGAACCGCAGCAGCAGCCGGCGCGCCGACCGGGTCGACGGCTCGGCCGCTTCGGTACCGTGCCGCCGGGCGTCCATCTCGATCGCCAGCAGGATGCCGAGGTAGTACAAGACGGTCGGGACGGTCGCGTAGCCGAGCACCACGAGATAGCTGACCTGGAGATACTCGGCGATGATGAACGCCGCCGCGCCGAGCGTGGGCGGCGACAGAATCGCCCCGATACCGGCGGCTGCGAGCATGCCGCCCGCTGGTTCGGCCGGGTATCCCGCGCGGCGGAGGATGGGCCAGGCGACTGTGCCCAGCGATACCGCTGTCGCCGTACCGGATCCCGACACTGTGCCCAGCAGGAAGCCCGCCAGTGTGACGGTCCGCCCCGGAGCCGTGCGGCTGCGTTTGAAGGCGGCGAACGACACGTCGATGAAGAACTTCCCGGCACCCGAGGCGTCCAGTACGGCGCCATAGATCGTGAACAGGACGATGTAGCTCGCCGCCACCGCCAACGGCGTCCCGTAGAAGCCCGCCGTCCCCATGAACAACTGCGCCACGATCGCCGAGAAGTCGAAACCTTGGTGCGCCAACGACCACGTGTACGGCAGATAGCCGCCGTAGTAGGCGTAGGCGATGAACAGCAGGCTCACCAGCGGCAGAACCCAGCCCGTCGTACGCCGACAGGCCTCCAGGGCCAGCACCAGCAGCAACGCGCCCGCCAGCAGATCGAGTTGGGTCGGAGCCTGTCGACGCTCCAGAAACGCGTCGAAGTCCAGCAACGGATACAGCGCGACCAACAACGCGACCGACGCCATAACCCAGTCCGCGACCGGCGGGTCGTCGCGGCGTCGATCACCGCGGAACGGGTTCAGGAATGCCGGCACCCGCCAACCGCGGTAACACAGCAGCGCACCCGGCAACACCGCGGCGAGAAACAGCATCAGGTAGAACTGCGTCCCTGCCGGAATCGGAAAGAATACCTGTACCAGAACGCCGGCACTGACCAATGCGCAGAACCCCGAGATAGCGCGGTCCAGAACCGGGCTCAGCCCCCGCGCCGGCCTTTCCTGCTCGAAAGCAGCCAATTCCTCCGCGCTCGGAATGGTGATCGTCACGAGGCCTCCTGTTAATGATTCTCCGCACACAATCCTCAGTTCGCAGGTTTCCCACAACCCCCTGTGTCGCATCCTTACGTCGCCTTAAGAAGAAGCCCTGGACAGGGGTCGGCCCGGACCCCAGAGACGCCTGGGATCCGGGCCGATGATGCGGAGCTACTCAGCAGATGCTGAAGATGTTGTGCCCCCAGGCCTTCCACGAGACCACACACTTCGTCTTCTGCTTGGGCTTGGTGTTGCGGCTCGGGGAGCGGGTGTCGCCGCCGAGCATCTCGTAGAGCATCCACAGGCCGACGCCTCGTTTGGTCGCCGTTCGGTCGGCCTTGAACTCGCCCTTGACCTTGCCGAGTTGTCCCCGCGGAGTGACGCCGCCCTTCTTCCAGATCTCGCCGGCCCGGTAGAGGGTCCAGCTGCCCCGGGCGACGATGTACCACTTGACGTAGTGCCACCCGCCGCCGTCGTGCTGCCCCTTCCCGATGGCCGAGCCGAGCACGGCGCAGGTGTTGGCCGGGGTGCCCCTGATGAACCGGCAGATCGCGTAGCCGGCGCCGGCGACCTTCACCAGCGCGTAGTCCTCGCCGCCGAGGATGGAATTCTTCTTCCTCTTGGCCCGGTCCTTCGCTTGTTGCTGTTTCTTCTTCTTCGCCTTCGCGGCGGCTTTCTTGGCCGCCTTCTTCTTGAGCTTGGCCGCCTTCTGGGCGGCTTTCTTGGCAGCGGCCTTCTTCGCCGCCCGCTTGGCCGCCGCGATCTTCTCCTGCTTTTTCTTCTTCGCGAGGTAGCGCTGGTAGTCGCAGCCGTCGCAGTAGTGCTTGGCCTTCTTGGCCGCCTTCTTGTGCGCCTTCTTCTTTTTCTTGGGGGCCTTGTTGTAGCCGCCGCAGCCGTCGCAGTAGTGGCCGCCGGGCAGGACGCGCCACTCGCCGTCGGGGTCAGCGGCCGTGATCGGGGTGTTGTCGGCGTACGCGTAGCCGTTCAGCTGTTGCGGGTTGTCGAAGTCGGCGATGGGGTCGGTGGAGACGAAGCGTCCGCGGGCGGAGTCGTATTCGCGGGCGCCGAGGTGGGTGAGTCCGGTGGGGTCGTCGACGCCGTCGACGTAGCCGTGTTTGTCGGGCCAGGTCGCGGGTTTGATGCCGCGGGCAACGCCGAACGGGGTGAAGCGGCGCCGCTCCGGACTGAGGTCGCTGGCGTCGACCGAAAGCGTGTTGGTGCCGTGATGGTCGGCGACGGTGAAGCTGAGACCCGACTCGTTGCGGACGCCGCTGGTGGTACCGAGGTCGTAGTACCGGGTGGCTGTCACCGTGCCGGTGGGGCTGAGCTGGAGTTCGGAGTTGTCGAGATAGAGGGTGGTGCCGTCGGTGTCGCGGGCGATGAGCCGGTCGCCGTCGGCGTCGTACAGGTAGCTGGTGGCCTCGCCGTTCTCGGTGAGGGTGGCCAGGTTGCCTTCGACGTCCCAGGTGAGCGTCTGGGCCTTCCCAGCGACGTTGCGGGCGGTGGTGTTGCCCACCGCGTCGTAGGTGAAGGTGTCCGTCCGGGTGCCGGTGGCGACGCCGGACAGCGCGTGTGGCCGGGGTCCTCCGGCGGCTGGGTAGCTGTAGGTGGATGTGGTCGCGGCGCCGGTCGCCGGGTCGTGGTTGGTCTCGCTGAGCCGGTTGCCGGTCTTGTCGTAGGTCCAGCCCTGCCAGTACGGCGCGGCTCCGGCCAGTGCGCTAGCGCTGGGCGCTGCGGCACAGTCGGCAGCAGGGGTCCAGGCCTCGGTGAGTCGGCGCAGGTGGTCGTAGCTGAAGCATTGGACATCACTCGTGCCGTCTTGGGGTGTGTCGGCGATCTTGGTGATGTTGCCGGACGCGTCGTAGGTGTACTTCACGTCCGCCAGGTGTTCGGGGGCAGTGGAGCGGTCGACCAGGACCCGGTCCAGCTTCCTGGTCGCGTCGTCATAGAACGCGGAGTGGACGAGCTGCTTGCCGGCTGTGGCGGACAGAGTCGACTGGGCGACCTCGTCGTACGGCGTGTAGGTCGCCGCAGTGAGCATCGTGCCGAGACCACTGCTCGCGGTCTGCAACCGGCCGGCCGCGTCGTAGCCGTACCGCAGTGTCTCCGCCGCGAGCGCACCCGCTGCCGGGTAGGACACCAGCGACGGCAGCCCGGTAGCGGTGTAGCCGGTGTTGGTCTTGTACGACCCGGCCAGCGCGCCCTCGGACGTGGGAATCGTGACGGTCTTGGTCAGCGGCCGGTAGCGGATGTCGTAGGCATCGACCGACTTGGTGTAGGCATTGCCGTTCACGAAGCGGGTCGAGGTCGCGAGCATGCCCTTGACGCTGGTGCCCGAGGTGAGGGTGTCGTAGGTCCACTGAGCGCGCTTGGTGCCGGAAGTGGATCCGTCGAACATGCCCGTACGACGGCCCATCGCGTCGTAGGTGTAGGCGAGCGTGGCGCCGCGCGCGTCGGTGCTGGTGAGCATCTGGCCGGCGTTGTCGTAGGTGAAGCTGCTCGTCCCGGTGTCAGGGTCTTCGCGTTGGGTGACCCGGCCGCGCAGGTCGTAGGTGGTGTCCCACTTGTTGCCCGCCGGGTCGGTCGTGGTGACCATGTCGCCGCGCTTGTTGTAGGTGTAGGTGGTCGCGTCGTAGGAACCGGTCGGCGAACCGCCGGTGTATTGGCGCAGTTCTACCTCCGCATCGTCGGCATCGGTGATCGACGTGGTGGCCGTCTGGCCGTCCGGCGGGTCCACGCTGATGCGGTCTCCGCCGTACGTGGTAGTGGTGCGCCACTTCTCGAACCCGTGCGAGCGGAAGATCTCCACCGTTTCGCGTTCGGCGCCGTCGTACACGGTCAGGTCCTGGCCGGGCACGGACGCGTCGGTCACTCCGGTCAGCAACGTCGTACTGGCAGCGCCGCTGTTCCAGTACGCGCCGTTCGACTTTACCTCCAGGCCGCGTGAGTCGTAGAACGTGTCGGTCACGACCCGGCCGCCGTCAGCCGCGGGGTCTTGCGTCTGCCGTTCGCGCAACTGGCCGTCGAACAGGTCGTGGCTGGCCTCGTACGTGCCGTCGTCGCGGACCTCCTCGGTGGTGATCACCGACGGCGCGTCCTGGCGGATCAGGTAGGAGTACTTGGTGTTCGGGGTCTTTCCGGCCGCCTTGGACCGGTCTGGCAGCCACACCGCGGTGATCCGGCCGAGCGGGTCCCGCGCCGTGTCGGTACGCCGCCCGTTCAGGTCGACCTCGGCGACCGTCTCACCGAACGCAGGCTCGACGGTTGTCGTGGTCACATGCCCGGCCGGGTTGGTCACTGCGATGGCGGTGACGGCCCCGCCACTCGTCGGTGTATAGACGGCCGACGACTTGCGGTCCAGCTGGTCGTAGGTCTCGATCGGCCGGCCGTAGGAGTCGTAGACCGTGCGCCCCTCCTGGGTGTAGACCGGCGTGCTGCCCGAGTAGGAGGCGAGTTCCTTGGTGAGGGTCTCGTCGCCCTTGGTCGGCGCCGCACCCAGTGTGGTGGATCCGTCGTAGTAGGTCAGGTCGTCCGACACTGCGTCGGCCGGGTACGACGGTGTCGCGGTGCAGGCCACGGACACGGTCTGTTCGCGGGCCTCGAAATCGATCAGCCACGACGCGGTGTTGCGGGCGTACGTGGTGCGGGTACATTCCTCGTCGCCGGTCTTGGCGGTGTCGCCGAGGTCGTTCTCCTCGACCTCGAGTCCGTAGGAGTCGTAGGTGCTGCGGGTCTCGGTGTTGCGCCATCCACCGGTCGACAGCGCCTCACGGGACCGTTCGGCGGCTTGGTGGACCATGTAGGCCTTGATCGTGCCGTTGCGGGTGACCTGGGTGGCGGTGGGGGACGAGATCAACGGGTCGGTGATCTGACCCTCGAGCACGCTGCCGCCCGCCTCGGTGTAGGTGAGGGACTCGCGTTCGAACCCGGCCAGCGCAGGGTGATCGGTGATCGTGCCGCCGAGGGAGTCGGTGACGGTCACCGAGCGGGTACCGCCGGACGCGAGCTTGTCGCCGTCCATGCCGCGCAGGTACAGGTTCTCTTCCTGGGAGCGGGTCTCGCCGGGGTTGCCGTGGAGCACCCGGACCCGGCCGAAGCCGCGCCACTGTCCCCACGTGCGGTACTTCTTCGGGGTCAGTTCGTTGTCGTCGTAGTGCCACGCGCCGCCGCCGAGGTACTCGTAGTCGGTGCGCTCGATCCCGGCCACGCCGGCCTGGTCGTCCTCCAGCACCGTGACCGGCACGTACTTGTGGAACCAGTCCAGCGTCAACGACGTCGACCCGTCGGCCTGCCAGTACTGCGGGAAACACCGCTTGGTGTTGTCGCCCGGAGCCGGCACCGCGCCCGCCGTACACTCCGTCGCCGAGTAGTTCACGTGGACGTGCCCACCGGCCTCGTCGTACACGTCGGTCAACCGCCACTTGTACATCGGCGGAATCCCTTCCGCGGCGTCCACCCGGTTGGCCAGCTGCACGCCCTGGAACGACACCGAAGGAAGTGACACGGTCCCGCCGACCTTGCCGGTCGCGGTGATCGACGCCAGCCACAACGCGGCCGAGCTTCCGTCACCAGGGTCACGGAACTGATAGCCCAGCGCCCACGACGTCGCATCCCGGTACGTCGTCCCGGACACCCACAGCTGGGTCGTCACCGTCGTCAGCCGCTTGCGCGTCCAGAACGTCGGCGAATAGAGCCCCGTGCACTTCGCACCCGCCGAACAGTTCTGGTCGTACGGCACGTCCGGCCAGTTCGCGGAATTGGCCGACGTGATGTCGCCGGTGGTGCAGGTCGCACCCGCCGCGCAGCGCTCGTCCACGGTGAACGACACCCGCATCGGAGCCGGCGCCGAGTACATCGACGTGGACCGCTGGCCGTAGTCGACCCGCTTCAGGTAGCCGCCGCGCACGTACTGGGTGCCGGCGGTCGCGGTCAGGTTCCGGCCGTAGTAGTTCGTCTCGCTGCCGTAGAAGTACGACATGGCGTTGCCGTTCGGGTCGACCACGTAGTCCAGGTTCCAGCGCCACGCCTGCGTGCAGTACGACGTCGCGAACGACGTCCCGTGGCACGGCTCAGCCGCGTCGTTGCCGAACACCGGCGCGGTCCAGACCGAACCGGTCTCCTCGTTACCCGCGGCCCATCCCGGCAGTCGGTTCAACCCGAAGTAGTACTGCGTGCCGTCCCGTGACGTCAGCCGCCAGTGCTCGCCGTCGTTGTCGCCGTTCACTCCGCCGGTCAACCGCTCCAGCCGCGAACCGTCGTCCTCCCGCAGTTTCCAGGTACCGGTGGCGTCGTCGCGCACCAGTTCGGACGCGGTCCCACCCAGCACCAGGTAGGCGTTGTCGGTCTCCCAGCACAGGTCCTGCGGCTTCGGTGTCGTCGTCACCTCATCCGCGCACGTCGTGTACCGCCGCTCGACGAACCCCTCGTCCATGCCCCAGCCTTCACCGACCCACGACGACTGGTTGTTCGTCGACGCCACCCGGCCGTCGATGTCACCCGACGAATAGCCCAGATCCAGATCTGGTTCCGGGCCGCCCAATCCCTCCGGGCTGTCCATCGGGTAGCCCCACGTGAACGCCCCTGACGAGCCGCCTGCGTTCCACGACGCCGATGCCGACAACGCGGTCGGCTTGTAGCTCCCCGCGCTGCCCGACGGCGCCGACGACAACGCGAGCACCGTCGCCTGACTCGACGCGGGGACCTCGGTAGCGATCCGGTTGTTGCCAGAGGCTTTGGACGTCAGCAGTTGCCCGTCGGAGCACCCTGCCTTGTCCGGTGTGGTCAGTGCACACGCCGGCAGCCGCACCAGTCGCAACCGGCTTGCCCAGTCACCGCCGTACGTCGAACGGAACGCCGAGTAGTCCACCTCGACCTTCACCTGGCCGCTGCTCGCAACCAGGTCGGTGCGACCGACGCTGAACAGCATCCCCGAAACGCCCAGCTTGTCAGCAGCCGAACGGTCGTGGACCTGAACGCGCACCCGGTTCAAGGGCGTCAACGCAGTGCCCTGGACCCGCCCCGCGCCGACGCGAACCGGCAACTGGCCGGCCTGCGTCACGGTGCCGTCGAGGGGGAGCGACACCTCCGCCGTACCCGGCGCCGGTCTTGTCACCTGTGGAGGTTGCTGCAGCACGGATGCGGCCTTCGGATCGGCCGGACGCGACCTCGGCACGGAATCGTGCCCACGCACCGACGACTCCTTCTGCGCCGCGGGCCGCCACGCATCCGACGTACCAACATCGGCCTGCGCGGCGGGCACCGCGACCAAGCTGCTGGCAGCGAGCGCGACGGCCGTGACTATTCCGGTGAACGGCACCAGCATGGCGCCACTCCTCTCATGAAACGGTGCAGTGTGGGGCGGGTGGGTCACAGCTGGGACGGCAAGTAGAGGTCGGCGATCTGCTGATCCGAGAGCACACCGGAATACATCTGTACGTCGTCGATGGCGCCGGTGAAGAAGTCACGCGGGCCGGCCGCTGACGTCCATTTCGTTCCGAAGCGTGCCGCGCCGGTCGCGTTCCACGCACTGCGGTGATACGTCTCGGCCGCGAACTGGCCGCCGACGTACAGGCGCAGCATCTGATCCTTCGCGTCGTACACCGCAGCGACGTGCGTCCACCCACCGGCCACTGGCTCGTCGAACGGGCCGACCGCCGTGTGTACCTCCGCCGACGGCGAGTCCGCGACCGGCATCTCCACCGACCAGCGATAGCCGCCGTACAGGTCGTCCCAGACGTATCCCAGGCTGAAACCGCTGACCTGCGAGCCGTCCTGACTGATCACGACTTCGTTCTTGCCGACCGCGGACGGCTTCACCCAGGCGGACACTGTGAAGCTGCCGTCGGTGCGGACCGCCGGCCCGGACGCCGTCAGCGCGCCGGTGCTGCCGTTCAGTTGCACCGCGTTGCCGGTCTTGCCTGCAACGCGGGACACGCCGCCGGCCGACCAAGTGGCCGGATGCGCCCCGGCGGCGTCGCCGGCCGTCGTACCGGAGCTCTCGTCCAGCAGCCAATGACCGTCGCGCCGGGCCACCTGCTGGATCTCGCCCGACAGCAATACCCGGCTGTGCACCTGCAGCTGGTCCAGATCACCCGGCCAGTACTCGCCGTACGTGCCGTTGACCTTCGACCGCCCGATCTGGAACGAGCCGGCCGCGTTCCACGGCGTGGTGTACGCCGTGGTCGCCTCGAGGACGCCGTTGACGTAAAGGCGGATCTGGGCGTTCGGTGCGTCGTACACACCGGTCAGGTGCACCCACCTGCCGTCCGCCGCAGGCACTGTGGTGGAGGTTGCCCTGGTGTACGTCGGCGAGGCGACGTCGGCCGAGGTTCGGCTGAAGATCCACCGCTTGGCGGAGCTCGAGTACGACAACGTGAAGGCGCCGGCCTGGGACCCGACCTGGGTGGCCACCACCGCGTTGTGCGAGATGTCGGTCAGTCGCACCCAGCTCGACACGGACAACGAGTTCAGCGTGTTGACCACCGCCCCGGTCGTCGCGGCGTACCCGGTCGTGCCGTTGAGCGTCAGGGCACCGCCTTGCCGGCCGTCGCCCCAGGACGCGCCGCCACCCAGGGTGGCGTTGTGCTTGACCGGCGCGGAGTCGACCGCCACGGTGCCGTCACCGGTCTCATCCAGTTTCCAGTCCCCGACCGGTCCCGGGGCTGCGCCGGCGTAGAACACCGCCGTCACCACCGCGGAACGGTTGCCTCCGGCATCGACCGAGCGGACGTGCAGCCAGTTCACGTACCGATCCGGTACGACGGCGATCGCCGCCTCGCCACCCGGCTGCGACGGCGTCGCGGTCAGGTTCAGCGTTGTCGACGTACCGTTCAAGGTGTACTCGTACTTGACCACGTCGGACTCACCGTTCGCGCCGAACGTGACCGGCAGGCTCGTCCCCATCACCGCGTTGCCGGTCCCGTTGTCCGGGAACCCCGACGACACCGCCGTGGGTGCCTCCGGCGCTGCGTCATCCACGGCGAACTCGCACCATGGGCTCCACGCGCTGACGTCGATACCGTCCTCGGCCCGCACCCGCCACTTGCCGACGGCACCGTTGCCGAAGGCACCCGACGGAACAGAGGTTGCCACGACCGTCGGCGTCGCGCCCGCGACGACCGGTGAGACGTACTCCCCGGCAGGCGCCGTACCGTCGGCCGTCCACCACTCGAAGCGCGCCTGGACCGAGTTGTCGACGTCATGGAGAGTCGCCCGGAGCGTCGGCGTCACCGTGGACACGACCAGCCGATCGGTACCCGTGACACAGGACGCCGAGCCTTCCGTGGTGAGGTTCGCCGGGGTGTCAGGAATCGTGTTGTAGTCGATGGTGATGCTCGGGTTGTTGGCGAACTTCCGCCACGAGTGCGCATCGTTCTTGCTCTCCGCTGCCGTCGACGAGCGAAGTCCCTGCGTGACGTTGGACCACCCGTTGGCCGCGGCGTTCGTGATCTGGCTGGTCACGTTGAACTCGACTCCGCCGGCCGGGCAACTCGACGACGAGAAGCCCTTCGCGAAGCTCTTCTTCTCCATCTGGTACGCCCACGTCGGCTGGTTCTTCCAGGTCGTCGCCGAGGAGATCGGGTTGGTCGCCCACACCTGCACCTCGCGCACCGTGCAGGACCACGACCAGGTCGAGATCGTCTGCAGCGTGGCCTTGAGGATGTGCTTGTACTTCACGCCGCTGGTGTCGAACTGGAAGAACGATCGGGTGCGCTTCTGGTCCTCGCCGTCATAGCCGACCCGGGCGACCTTCTCCGACGTTCCGAGGTTCGCGCCGTTGTAGAACGACGTGGTCGGGTAGTTGCTCCACACCTGGGTCCAGGCCTGCTTGACGCCGGACCACGACGGGTCGATGTAGACCGGGAACCGGGTGGTCTTGGCGGTCAGGAACGCCCGATTCGGCACGAGCGACAGCTGATCCCCGGCGACCCGGGCACCGACTGCCTTGACCTGGCCACCGGGTTGTACGGCGGACCCTTGACCGGAGGAGTCCCACATGTACGGCGCCGGTCCGCTGAACACGACGTCACCGGCCGGATCCGTCGCGGTCAGGCCGGCCGCCGTGGAACGAACCGTCAAACCCTTGGCTGACAGGCGATACGGCAGCGAAGCGAGTGCCGGGTTCGCCGCGGCCGCCGCGTTCTTGACGACCAGGATCTGCGACAGGCCGGCCGTCGAGGCGGTTAGGACGAGGTCGACACCGGGAAAGACCTCCCGGTACGTCGCGGTCTCGCCGGACAACTCCGGCTGGGGGAGTCGGCCCGGCCAGCCGACCGCCAGTTCACGGCCGTCGCGGCGAAGCCGCACCAGCGGCATCTCGCCGCCCCCGGAGAATGCCAGCTCGAGTGGGCCGGCGATCGGCGCCACCGTTCCGTCGGCTCTGGCCCGCAACGTCATGTCCACCGGCACCCACCCGGACGACGCGTGGACCCGCACAGGCAACGCCGACTCGTGCCTGGTGTAGGAACCGTCCGGATTGGCGAACACCTGCCCGGTCTCGGTGGTCAGCGCGCCGACCTCGACCTTGCGCCCGGTCCGGGCGGCGACATCCCGCGCCTGTGCTTCGCCCAGCACCGCTTCATCTGACAGCGTTGCGGAAGCAGCCGGCGTCGACGTGACGACCAGGAAAGCTCCGAAGAAGGCGAGGACACAGCTCATCGCCACCGACAACGAACCGGCCTGACGCAGCCGTTGCAGAACTCCGACAACACAACTGCGACGAGACAGAGTGGGTTTGCCCAACATGACGGCCTCCACGGCGACGAAGGAAGATCTGAGTCCTCCATGCCAAGGAACACGGTCCGGCACTGACACGTCCACGAGGGCCCTCGCGATCCTGCGCGTATCGACAACAGCCATGCGCGTGTCGACCCGGGGGGTCGGTGGCAGGATGACGTCGTGCGGATACTGATCGCGGAGGACGACGACAGCGTCGGTGAGGCGCTGATCGACGTACTCGGCGCGCATGGTCACCAACCACAGCGGGTCTCCAGAGGTGCCGACGTACTTCTTCGGCACAGCTCGGCCGATGTCGTGTTGCTGGACCTCGGACTGCCCGACGGAGACGGGCTGGATGTACTGCGGAAGCTGCGCCAGGTCAGCGAGGTACCGCTGCTGGTCGTCACCGCGCGCGGTGATGAGCGGTCGGTGGTGCGCGGCCTGCGGCTAGGCGCGGACGACTATCTGGTGAAGCCCGTGCGGTTGGGCGAGCTCCTGGCCCGGATCGATGTGGTGGTCACCCGTCGCGCCCGAAGCTCATTGGCGGCCGGGGTGGTCGAGGTGGGTGACGTCGTGATCGACCTGACCGCTCGACGGGTCAGGGTCAGCGAGCGGGAGGTCACGCTCACTCCGAAGGAGTTCGACCTGCTCGCCGCGCTGGCGCGCCGGGCAGGTGCCGCGGTGAGTCGCGCGGTGATCCTCGACGAGTTGTGGGGCGACGCCTTCCTGGCGAGCTCGCGGGCGCTCGACGTCCACCTTGCCCAGCTCCGCGTCAAACTCGACAGGCCCGGCCTGATCACCACCATCCGCGGTTTCGGATACCGACTCGGCTCATGAGGACGCGAGTTCTGATCGTGCTGACGATCTTCTCTCTCGTTGCAGTTGCCGGGCTGGTTCTGCCGCTCCTCGCGACCACCTCTCAGACCCGCACGCAGGCACTGCTGCTCAGTCGGGTAGCAACGCTTGACCGGCTCGCTGCCCTGGCCAGGGAGATGCGGGATGCCGGCGACCTGGCCACCGTGCAGGCGGAAGCATCCCGGATGACCGAGGTGTACGGCGAAGACCTGTTGCTGGTGGGCCCGAGCGGACAACCCGTCCTGTCCACTGGCTCGCTGGACCTCAACGATCCGGGTGTCCGAGAGACCCTGGCATCCGCGTCGCGGAACCTCGCGCGGACGACCCTCGACCCGGTTCGGCCGTGGAGTGAGCCACAGCATCTGCTGGCCCGTCCGGTCGGCACCCCGCATGACTTGGCCGGCGCGGTCGTGCTGCGCGTCGACGCCGGCCGGGCGATCTCCGCCGTACGTCGCGATTGGGCGCTGATCGTGACCGGGGCGATCGCCGTCGAGCTGCTCCTCCTCGAGCTGGCGATCCTGCTGACCCGCTGGGTAGTCCGTCCGGTACGGCGGCTCGAGGAGGCCGTCGTCGGTCTCGCCGAGACACCGACGAAAGGCCCGGCTGTGATGCTGTCCGGCCCACCGGAGCTGCGCAATCTGACCCGCTCGTTCGCGGACATGGCGGCCACGGTCACCCGATCCCTGGAGATGCAGCGCCGGATGGTGGCCGATTCATCGCACCAGCTGCGGAACCCGCTGGCGGCCGTCCGCCTCCGGCTCGACGCCCTGGCCTCGGAGCTCCGCGATCCGTCCAGCCCGCGGTTCGCAGGTATCCAGCAGGACCTCGATCGGCTCGAAGCGCTGCTCAACGACCTGCTCAGGCTTGCCGAGGCCGAGAGCTGGAGCCCGGATGCCATCGCCGGTCAGTCGGTGGTGTCCGACGTACTGCCCGGTGAAGTGGGAGCGTGGCGGCTGCTCGCCGCCGAGAACGGCGTCGACCTGGCAGCCGAACTCGCCGTCGTACCGCCGGTGGCAGTCAGCGAAACCGACCTACGACAGATCGTCGGCGCTCTCGTCGACAACGCGATCAAGTACGCCGGCGAAGGAGCACGGGTGATCGTCCGGATCGAGCAGTCGGGTGCGGACGCCGTACGGCTGAGTGTCGTGGACGACGGGCCAGGGCTTCCTGCGGAGCAACGCGAGTTGGCATCGCAGCGCTTCTGGCGTGCCGACCAGCACCAGTCGTCGCAAGGCAGCGGTCTCGGGCTGGCGATCGTCGACCAGTTGGTGAACACCGCCGGCGGAACGCTCACGATCGAGGCGGCGACGCCACACGGCCTGGCCGTTCACATCGACCTGCGGACGGCGACATGAGCAGCTTGTCCCGGCGAGCTCTGCTGGCTGCCGGACTGGCGTCGTTCGCGGGCGGTTGCAGCGCCGACCGACCACTCGTGGACCGGCTGGTGGTGGCCGGCGGTGAGCGTGGCGGGTTCTACCTGGAGTTCGCCAACCTCCTCGCCACCCAGCTGAGGGCTGCCAAGGTCGCCCGAACCGTCGAGGTGCGATCGACCGAGGGCAGCCTGCAGAACCTCGACCTCCTGCGTCTCAAGCAAGCCGACCTGGCAATCTGCCTCGCCGACGCCGCGGCGCAGTCCCGCGAGGTTGTCGCCCTCGGCAGGGTGTACGAGAACTACTTGCAGTGCGTGGTTCGCGCGGCCGGACCCGTCCGCCAACTACCTGACCTCGCCGGCAAACGGATCTCCGCCGGACCACCAGGCGCCGGCGCCGCCCTCACCACGAACCGCCTCCTCACCGCAGCCGGCATGCACGCCGACCGCGCCCCAGTAGTCGCCAACCTCCACCTGTCGGACGCCACTGACGCGCTCGCCACCGGACGAATCGACGCGATGTTCTGGTCCGGCGGCGTACCGACCCGGCGACTGTCAGACCTCTCCGCTCAGGTGCCCATCCGCCTGCTGCCTCTCGCCCCCTGGCTCTCCGCGCTGCGCACGGCCTACAGCGTGGTCTACCAAAGGGCGCAGATCCCGGCCGGCACCTACAGCGGCGTCGAACAGGTCAGCACGATCGGCGTACCGAACTTCCTGATCTGCCGCCCCGAAGTCCCACCTGCGGTCGCCTCGAAAATCGTCGACGTACTCGTCAACCATGCCGCCGGCCTCGTTCCGGCCGCTGCGGTAGGCGCCCACTACCTCGACCCGAACTCACTCATCGGCACCAGCCCCCTGAACCTCCACCCAGGCGCCGCCGCCCGCTACCGCACCCTCCACGGCTGAACCGAGCTCAGCCGGTGCCCCGGACGAGCCGGGTGCCGCGGTCGAGTCCTGGTCTTCGAAGTACAGATCTCGGCTCAGCGCATCGACCAGTCGGGGGATCCCGGTCGCCAGGCTCTGGGCGTCTCCTGCGGGAATTCCGAAGCTGAGACTGGTCGCCGCGGAGAAGACATGAATACGTCCGACGAAGCCGGCCGCCTCCTTCGCGATGAGTTCGTAGCCAGGACCGAGGTAGGGAAAGCAGGCCAGCTTCTCATGGGCGAGCTCGGCCGGCGGTTCGTACCGATCGCGCCACAAGGCGATGTGCGGGGCGATGTCGGCCAGTTCGGGCCGGGTTCGTGGATCGTACTGATATCCCGTCCCGGCAACGACGAAGTCGAAGACGTGTGAGCCGTCGGCCGTGTCGACCCGGACCTTGCCGCCCTCGGCCCGCGCGTGCCGCCACGGTGCCGACAGATGGACCCGGAACCCGGGGAAGGCGCTGGCTCGCGTCATGGACTCCTGTGTGCAACTGCGTCCGGCGCGAGCTGCCAGGACCTGGGCTCTCCACCGATCGGCGTCGGTGCGCCGGTGAAAGTTCTCCTTGGCGCCGACGTTACGCCCGATGTTGCGGCTCGGTCCGTGAACGAGAAGCTCAGCTCGCCGGGTGAAGACATGGGCCTCGCGCGCGCCGGCCTCCAGCGCCACGGCCGCAGCATCCAGTGCAGACGCCCCCGCCCCCAGTACGGCGACGCTCCGGCCGGCGAGCCGGGTGAAGTCGATGCGATCGCCCGTGTGAGCGGCCAGCTCCGCGGGAAGCGCACGAAAGTACGGCGGCAGCGCGGGACCCCCGGTGCCCTCGACACCCGTGGCCAGTACCAGCTTCCGAGTCGTCTCGACCCGTTCGTCCACGTGGCCGTCAGTACCGGTCACCGCAAGCCGGAGGACAAGATGGTCTGAGGCTGGGGCGACACCGACCAATCGCGTGTGGTGGCGAACGGGAACGTTGACGGTGGATCCGAACCAGGCGACGTACTGCGCCCAGACGGTCCGAGGAATGTTCTCGACGACGTCGTAGGCGGCCTGGCCATGAAGACCCTCGTACCAAGCCCGGAAGCTCAATTCAGAGTGTCCGTATTCCGGCTGCGGCCAGCTCTTCGGAGTGCGCAGCGTGTGCATCCGTGCGGTAGTCATCCAGCTGCCCGCCTCGCCAGGAGCCGCCGCGTCGATGACAGCGGCACGGCCGATCCCAGCCCGCCGCAATGCGAACCCGATCCCAAGGCCGGCCTGCCCCGCACCGACCACGACGACATCGTGATCGGCGGAAGTACGACGTACCCAGTTATCAGGATCAGGCCCGAAACGGCGCATCGCGTGCACTCACACACTCTGCCACGCCCCGGGTCGACAGATCCCTTCGGGCTGGGCCGAAAGCGGTCGCCGGGCGCCGAGCGGGAATCGAGGCTGGGCGGATGAGAAAACTCATCGTTCTTGCAGTCCTGGCGATCACGTCGACCACCTCGACAGCGGCGGCCGCGCGCCCCTGGCACGAGCCGCATCGCCCATCGACGTACGTCGTGTCGGAGACGCCAGGTGACACGCCCGAGGGGATCGAGGTCACGCGCGACGGCACCATCTACGTCACGAGTGTCGGGACGGGCGCGGTCTACCGTGGCTCGGTGCGGAGTGCCCGGCTTCAGCTGTTTCTGCCAGGCGGGGCCGACGGCCGCACGCAGGCGACCGGCGTCCACGTGGATCGCTGGGGCCGGATCCTTGTCGCCGGCGCGAGCACCGGGCGGCTCTTCCGGTACGACGCCCGCGGCCGGCTGCTCGCGTCACGGTCGGCAGCCGCAGGCTCGTTCCTGAACGACTTCGCCTTCACCAAGGACGCCGTTTACGTCACCGATTCGGCGCACAACCAGATCTGGCGAGCGTCGATCACCCGGCACGGGCTGGGTGAGCTCGAGCCGTGGATCACGCGTGACCAGATCTCTCCGAAGCCGTACTTCCTCAACGGCATCGTCAGCACTCCCGACGGCCGCACCTTGCTCGTCGGCGAACAAGGTCAGGACCTCACCTATCGCGTCGACATCGCCTCGCGCGTGGTGCGGCCGGTCGAGGCCGACGGGGTTCTCTCGGGCGACGGCTACCTGCTCGAGGGACAGCACCTGTACGTCGTCCACAACGCCGGCAACGGCCGCTATGTCACCCGGCTGGCCCGGCTTGATCGCACGTGGTCAAAGGCCACGATCCTCGCCGATTCGGCACCGGGCGCCGCCGGAACTACCCCGACCACGATCGCGCGGGATCGCGGCCGCCTGCTGTGGGTGAACAGCCAGCTCGACCATGCCCCAGGGACACCGCCGTACACCGTTTCCGTCGTACCGGGTCTGAACTAGCAGTCCATGCCGAGCAGCTGAACAGCGATGGGGGTGAGCGAGTGGTGGGCAGTGCCCCGTGATCGGTCGGTGGTCAGCAGACCGGCGGTGCGCAGAACGCGGGCATGCTCGGAGGCAGAGGCGATGGAGATGTTGAGCCGGCGGGCCAACTGGCCGGTGCCGGCGGGGGCGGCGAGGGTTCGCAGGACGGCAGCGCGAGTGCGTCCAAGGAGTTCGGCGAGGGCATCGGCCGAATCCTGCTCGTCCGGATCCACCGCGGGCAGGGCGACAGTTGGGTAGACGAGCAGCGGAGCCACTGCGGGCTCGTCGAAGATCAGGCACTCCGAGACGAAAGGTGACGGACAGAGCCTCAGGCCTCGGCCGGCCAGCTTCACGTCGTACTCGAATGGCATCGTGAAACTGAGGAGGCCGTCCTGCCAGGCGACCTTCGGATGCAGAGTCGCAAGAAGCGCTTCGCTACCGGCGGTGAGGACCGTCCGCGAGCGAATGGCCAGGTCGGCCGCGTGAGCGCGCCCCAGGTCGATCGCGGACGGTCCGACCACGAGCCGGTGGAACTCACGGACGGCGCCGCCCAGCGCGCGACGCGCATCAGCCCGGCCACGCAGGAGCGCTCGCATATAAGGATGAATCTCAGCCGGCAGGTGCGGTGCGAGCTCGGCGCGCATCAAGTCTGCCGGTGTCTCCAGCAGACACTCGATCGCCGATTCCAGCCCGGCTCTGTCCACCTGCGGTGTGAGGAAGCCCGGAAACTGCCCGGTCGGCGAGATCAGCTTGAACAGCGGCCCCATCGCCGGCCGAACCCGGCTCGCGGCCACCCGCCGCCACCGCCGAGCCGTGGCGGATGTCTGACCAGCACCGAGCGCACGAGCGGCCAGCGCCGCCTGCCGAAGCGGCTCGGGTTCGGGGAGGAAGGTCACCCGCCCAACGTCCGCCGCGGTGAAGTGGATCCGGATCACGGCCTGATTCTCACGGCTCAACCACGTCCACACCACCCTCCACCCACCAGCTGAAAGCGATTTGAAAGCCGGTGGGCGCAAAGTGTTCCGGCGATCAAATGTCAGTGTCCGGGAGGGCGCCGTGCTACGCATTCATTTCACGCCGCGTGACCTGACGCGAACCACGGTATCCGCAAAGCCTGCACCGCTGTGGGAGGTCCTGCTCAGCCTGCAGATGCTGCAGCAACAGGACGGCCGACTGGTGTTCGGGGACTGGCGTCGCCATGTCCGGGCCCGGGTGGCGCCGGACCAGTTGCGGCTGCTGCTGGAACTGACACCGCCCAAGGGCTACTCCCCGAACGTCCGCACGCTTGCCGAATCGTCCCCTGACATCGGCCGAGCCATCCGGACCTACCACGACACCGCGATCGCGCCGTACTGGAAGTCGATCGGCACTCACGTGTCAGCCGACCATGCCCATCGCGGTGAGGCATTGGCCCGGCACGGGGTGGAGCGGCTGCTGTCGACTCTGCACCCCCGGGTTCGCTGGGCCGACCCCGTACTGCAGGTCCTCGACATGGACGACCGCGATTTCTACCTCGACGGGAGTGGCATCGAGTTGCAGCCGTCGGCGTTCTGCTGGCGGGTTCCGATCAAGCTCGACGACCCGGGGCTGAAGCCGATCCTGGTGTACCCGATCAATCACGCTCCGGGGATGCTGCGGCAGGCACCGGCGGAGCCGAACGACCACGGGGATGCTCTCGGCGCCCTACTCGGCTCCACTCGGGCTGCCGCCCTGGAAGCCGCGGTGAACGGGTGCTCCACGAACGAGCTGGCCAGGCTCTGCAAGGTCTCCGCCGGGGCGGCGAGCCAGCAAGCGCACATCCTGCGCGAAGCTGGCCTCATCACCACGCGCCGGGTGGGCGCAACAGTCCGCCACGAAGTGACCCAGCTCGGCATCTTGCTGCTCGCGGGTCACCGCGCCGATCACCAGGACTGACCGGGTGGACCGCGCGACGCGGCCCACCCGTCTGGATCATGCTGGTGTCAGCAGCCGTTGTAGGTGTGGCACCATTCGTTTTGCTGCTGCGTCTTCTCGCTGAAGTCCTTCGCGCGCTTCGCCTCCGCCGGAGTTGTCGTGGACATGTCCCAGATCCAGTCGAAGAGGTCGCTGGCGCCCTTGCCACCGGCTGCTCCACACACCCATGGTGCGGCCCCGCCGGTGACCGGCGCCGCTGGAGCACAGAGGGCCGCGCCACCTGCGGCTCCACCGGCCGTACCGAAGGTCTTCAGCCATTCGAACCAGCCCGGCTGCTCCGGGTCCTCGTCGCTCAGTTCCTCGTCGCCGTCCGGGCCTCCCATGCTCAGCAGTTTGCCGCCGCCGAGCGCGAGGACGTCGCTGCCGTTCTTTCCTTGGTTGTTGACTCCGCGCTGGCTCGCGTACCAGCGTGCGACGGTCTGGGCCACTTGCCGGGCCGCGTCGGCCAGGATGTCGGTCGACTTCTTCAGGAGCGCGTCGAGCTGTTTCGACTCGGCGTCACCGACCCAGCGTTTGAGCTTCCTGGTCACCCGTTCCTGGACCTTGACCAGTTCCTTGATGGTTCGGTGGATCTTGATCATCCGCTTGATCTCGACCGTGATCCAGTACCCCAGGATCTGCGCCAGCGCGTGCAGACCGACCGCTTTCAGGACGCTTTGGGCGGCCGAGAGCACCCGGACGAACACCCGTTTGCGTTCGAGGATCTGCTTCTGCTCGACGATGCGCTTGTAGACCGTCTTGATCACGGTGCGCATCATCGTCACCGTCTCGGTCACATACCGCCGGCCATCCGGGTCGCTGAAGCTCACCGGGCTGTTGTTGCCGTAGGCATAGGCGTTCAGCTGCTGCGGATCCTCGACATCGGTGACCGGATCCACCGAGATGAATCTGCCGAGCTTCGGGTCGTAGGCGCGAGCGCCCAGCTGGACCAATCCGGTCGACACGTCCTGCAGACCACCGACGAAGCCACGCTGGCCCGGCCAGGTAGGCGTCGCCCCGCGGAGTTCGCCGTACGGCGTCATCCGGCGTCGCTGGACCGCCAGACTGTCCGCGTCGACCGAGACGTTCATCGTCCCGTGGTGGTCGCTGCTGACCCAGGTGAGCTTGGTCGCGCCGGTGCGGATCGCCACCTTCTGGCCGCCCAAGGAGTAGTACCGGGTTCCCACCAGCGATCCGTCGGGCTTCAGGAGAAGCTCCGTGTCACCGAGCGACAGGGTCGTGCCATTGGCGTCCTTGCGGAGCAGTTGGGTGCCGTTGGCGTCGTAGATGTTCTTGGTTGTCCTGCCCGTTCCGGCGACGGTGTCCAGCTTGCCGTCTCCGGTCCAGGTCAGGCTGTCGGCCGTGCCGTCCTGGGTCCGGGTCTTCAGGTTGCCGGCCGTGTCGTAGGTGTACTGGTCGATCTTGTTCACGCCGGGGCCAGTAGTGGTCACCTTCTGAACGGCATGGGGCCGCGCCTGGCCGGCCGCCGGGTATTCGTAGGTGCTGACGGTTTCGCCCGTGGGTGTCGTCCGCTTCTCGGTCTTCCGGTTGCCGGTCACGTCGAAGGTCCAGCTGTGCCAGTACGGCGCCGGACCACCCAGTGTGGTCTGGCTGGGTGCTGCGTCGCAGTTGCCACCGGCCGGGGTCCAGGCCTGCGTCAGCCGCCGGTAGTAGTCGTAGTCGAAGCACTGCCTGTCCGCTACCGCCTGGGTGGTCGGGGTGTCGGTCATCTCGGTGATGTTGCCGGCGGCGTCGTAGGAGTACTGCACATTCGACTCGAGCCCGTTCGGGGTGACCATGCCCGCACCCTTCAGCTGGTGCGTTCCCTCCTCGAAGTCGAACAGCTGCTCGGCCCAGTTGGCGCCGCGCTCCATCTTGATCCGGCTGGTCTCGCCGTACGGCGTGTAGTCGGTCTCCGTCACGTAGCGGTCCGCGCCGGTCAACGTGATCGGCCTACTGCGCTTGTCGTACTCGTAGGTGAGCGTCTCGGCCGGCAGACCGCCGACAGCCGGCACGGTGAAGGTCTTGGGCTGACCGTCCTCGGTGTAGGTCCTGCTCGTGCTGTAGGTCCCGGCGAGGTTGCCTTCGGTCGCCGGAAGGACGATCTGCTGGCCGGTGGGCCGCCCTGCCTCGTCGTACCCGGTGTACTGCAGCCGGTAGGGCTGCCCGTTCACGTAGCGGGTCGCGCTGGTCAGCGAGCCCGCCTTGATCGTGTCGTACGTCCATTCGTTCAGTAGCGTGCCGTCGACAGTGGTGGTCTTGGGTCGTCCCACCGCGTCGTAGGTGTACGTCTGCGTCACACCGCGGGCGTCCTTCGACGTCTCGAGCTGGTCGAGCTCGTTGTAGGTGTAAGTGGTGACGCCCTGGTCGGGTGTCTGGTCGCTGACCTTGCGGCCGCGGACGTCGTACGTATATCTCCAGATGTTGCCGGCCGGGTCCGTCACCGAGGCCAGCTGACCCGCCGGGTGATAGGTGTACGACGTCTTGTCGGGGACGCCGGTCGCCGTGCTGCCGTGATAGCTGCGCAGCTCGATGAGACGGCCCTGGATATCGGTGACCCGGGTGGTCGCCTGCTCACCGGCCGGTGGCTCGATCGTCTCGACCCCGGTCGCGTTGTCGTGCTTGCGATTCCACAGCTGCTGCCCGACCGACTGGAACGACTCGGTCTTCGCGCGGCCGAGGGCGTCGTACGTCGTCAGCTTCTGGGCCGGCAGCGATTTCTCGTCCACCGGCTTGACGATCTCCAGGCCGAGCGGGGCGTCGTTGTAGTACGGGCCGTTCTGCTTCACCTCCCGGCCCTGCGAGTCGTAGATGTAGTCCGTGACCACTCGGCCGAACCCGTCGGCGGATTCCTCCTGGGTCTGCCGGCGACGCATCAGGCCGTCGCTGAACTCACGCTTGACCTCGACCCTGCCGTCCGAGCGCAGCGAGGTGCTGGTCACCATCCCGGCCTTGCCCTGGCCGTCGTGGTACTCGTTCTTCTGGTTCGGCACGCTGGTGGTGTTCCCGGCCAGCCAGGTCTCGGTGACCCGCCCGAGCGCGTCCCGTTTGGTGGCCGACCGGCGACCGGCCGGGTCGATCACGACGGTCTCTTCACCCCACGCCGGTTCCAGCTCGGTGGTCGAGGTCTGCCCGTTCGGCTGCGTGGTCTTCGTCTTGGTCAGTGGCCCGCCGGCCGTCGGGGTGTACTCGACATTCGTCAGGTTGCTCTTGGCATCGGTGCTGGACCTGACCCGGCCGAAGACGTCGTACGTCGACGTGCTGGTCGTCTGGTAGATCTCCTTGCCGGCGGTGTCGAAGCCGGCGAGCCGCTGCGTCGCGACCTTCGCCCCGGTGTTCGCGTCGTAGCCGGTCTTCTCGTCGGCGAGGACGTTGTCCTTCGTCCACGGCTTGTCACAGCTCACGTTCACCGTCTGCTCGCGGGCCGGCAGTTCCTTGATCCCTCGGGCCGGGTTGCTGAACCACTCGTACCGGACGCAGACGTCGTCGTTCGGGGTCGCCAGGTCCCGGCGATCGGTCTTGGCCACCAACCGGCCACTGACCGGATCGAAGGTGTTGGCGGAGGCGCTCTTGCGCCAGCCGGTGCCGACCGCTTCGTCCTGAGCGACGGCCTGCTCGTCGACCTGGTTGGCCGTGGTCGTTCCCCACGGTTTCACCCGCGTCGCGCGGGCGGGCGACACCCAGTGGGCGGTGATCGATCGCTCCACCAGGGTGGTGCCTTCGTACGTCGCCTGCTCCCGCAACTTGCCGGACAGGGCGTTGACGTCATCGGTTTTCACGCCGGTGGAGTCGGTGACCTGGACGTCCTTCGTTCCGCCGGCTTGCAGCTTGTCGCCGTCCATGCCGCGGTAGTAGGTGTTGACCTTCACCTGCTGCGGACCGTCGACGCCGTCGCCGGTGATGACCTTGACCTTCTCGTACCCGCGCCACTGCGACCAGGTCTTCTTGCCGATCTCGACCAGGCCGTCCTCGTCGTCGTAGCGCCAGGCCGGTGGGGTCAGGTATTCCAGTGTCGTGACCGTTCCGGTCGTACCGCCGACCAGATCGCTCTCGGTCACCTGGTTCACCACGTACTTGTGGAACCAGTCCTCACGCTCCGCCTGGTTCTGCGGCGTCCACTTGATCGGCTGGCAGCGCTTGTTGTTCTGGTCCGGCGCCGGGACGTTGCCCGGCAGACTGCAGTCGGGCGGCAGGTAGCCGACCGCGATCTGCCCACCGGTGCCGTAGGTGATGGTCTGCATGCGGGGCCAGTTCAGCTTCGGTTGCCCGGCAGAGCCGGAATCCAGCAACCGGTTCGGCATCATCACCGCGCTGAAGGTCGTCTCGGGCAAGGTGGTCTGTCCGGCCACCAGACCGACGTTGGTGACGCCGTCCAGCCAGAGCATCGGCGATCGGCCTTCGTCCTGAGGGTCCAGGTAGACGTGCCGGAACGACCAGGAGCTGACCGGCGCGAAGGCGGTGCCGCGCCAGACCTGCGTGGTCACCTTGGCCAGCCGCTTCTTGGTCCAGAACGACGGATAGAACTTGTTGTCGCAGTTCGTGGTGCTGGTGCACTCGAGATCGAGCGGGGTGTCGGGGTAGTCCGAGGCGATACAGCCCGACGGCTTCAGGCAGCGCTCGGCGGTGGTGAACTCGACAGCCGCCACCTTGGCGGCGTTGTCGAAGACCTGGCCGTCGCGCTGACCGTACTCGATCCGCCGGATGTTCCCGGCCCGCGTGTACTGGCTGACCGAGGTCGCCGTACCGGCACGGGCGTAGTTGTTCTTCTCGACGTCGTAGAACAGGCTCATGGTGTTGCCGAACGCATCGACCACGTAGTCGAGGTTCCACCGATACGCCTGCTGGCAGTGCGAGGCGGCAAAGGCCGTCTGGTGACACGGCTCGCTCGCGTGGTTGCCGAAGACGGGCAGGGTCCAGACCGAGTTCGTGTCCTGTGCGGCAGTGGTTGCGCCAGGCAACTTGTTCTTACCGAAGTAGAACTTGGTGCCGGCTTTGTCCGTCAGCACCCAGTACTCTCCCTTCGCGCCCGCACCGCTGTCCGGGCCGAGGTCGCCGTTGTCGGCGCCGGTGAGCCGTTCCACGGTGACGCCGTCGTCGGACCGCGACTTCCACACACCGGTCTGGTCGTCAAGGACCAGTTCGCCGCCGGCGCCGTTCAGGCTGAAGGTCGCGTTGTCGGTTGCCCAGCAGTAGTCGCCGACCGCGGTGGTGCCGTTGTTGCCGGTCTGTTCCGACTTCACCCCGCAGGAGGCGTACCGGCGCTCGATCGAACCACCGGGTGCGAGGTCGAAGCCCGCGCCGGCCCAGGACGACTGACTGTTGCCCGCGGTCGTGCGGCCGTCGACACTGCCTGAGGAGTACGCCAGCGAGACCTCCGCCTTCGGGCCGACGAGACTCGGCGGAACCTGCATCGGATACGCCCAGGAGAAGTCACCGGATGACCCGCCGACCTGCCAGGTCGCCGTCGGGCTCAGCGAGGTGGTGGTGCTGTCGCCGGACGGACCGGACGGCGCGGCCTGCAAGGCGAACGTGGTGAACTCCGCACCCACCGGAACGTCGGCCGACACCTCGCCGGAGCCGTCGTTCCGAGTCGGCAGCGGGACTGCCGCGCAACTGGGCTTGCCCGGCGTCGTCGCCGTACAGGCAGGCACCGACGCCAACCGCAGACGAGTACTCCAATCCCCACCGAAAGCCTGCTTGAAGCTGCTGTAGTCCAGCCGCAAGGAAACAACGCCGGCCGTTCGGACGCCATCGGTGCGCCGCAATCTCAACCGCACCTCGTCGCCCACTCGGCCGGTCAACTCGACCGCTACCTTCGCCGGTACGGCGCCGGGTGCGGTCATAGCCGGGTTCCTGAGGCCGCCTTTCGACCCCGGCCGGCCGATCCGGACCGGCAGCACGCCGGCCCGGGCGGCCGGGCCGGGATCGGCCTGCTGAGCTCGTCCGCTGAGTACGGCGCTCCAGGTGTTCTGCTCGCTCGCAGGCTGAGCCGGCGGCATGCTCACCTCGGCCGTGCCGGCCTTCGGCCAGACCGGCGCCGGGATGCTGGTCACCGTTCTCTCCGCGTCGCGATCCGCCGTTCCCCGTTTGGCCGCGACTCCCTGGACGGGCAGCGGCCGGTCCTTACGGGCCTGCCAGCCTGCCTTCGGATCCTGCTTGGTGGGCCGGTCGACCGCGGCGGACATGCCCGGCGTACTCACGAGCAGGCTGATCACCACGACGCACGCCAGCGTGGCTCTGGGCAGATGTCGTCGACGTTGGGGCATGGAAAGACCTCCTGGGACGGAAATGGTCTCCACTGAATCGGTTCAACGGTCATTTCCGCAATACTTTTAGCCGACGTCGAAACGAGTAACTCGTCGATCGCGAGTATTTCGCGAGAAATTTAGCGCAGACCAAAATGCTTCTCGGTCCGCCGCGGAACTGCCAGCATGTCTGCGATCCCATCCACCCGGCGGTGACGGAGACTGCTATGCGACAGGCAAGAACTGCCCACCTGCTGGCGATCTCCGCCATCCTTGCCCTGCTGCCACCGAGCCTGGCCGCGGCGCGCACGCCGACTACCACCACGGATCACGCCGGACCGGCAGCGATCGTCCGGGCTGATCCAGCCGACGGGCCGGCGGCCGAGGCGAAACGCACCGGAAAAAGCGTCGAATTGACCGGGTCCACGACCGAGACCCGGCGGGTCTTCGTCAATCCCGACGGAAATCACACGCTGATCGAGAATGCACGCCCGGTCCGGGTCCGCACCGCGAAGGGCTGGACCCCGGTCGATCACACCCTTCGCTTCGGCGCCGGCGGTTCGGTCCGTCCGGCCGCGGCGGGGACCGGTTTGGTCCTGTCGGGCGGTGGCCCTGGCTCGGGCCTGGTCTCGATCGGCAAGAACGGGGCCCGGTTGCGGATGAGCTGGCCCGCCCCGCTGCCGAAACCGGTCCTGCACGGCGACACGGCGACGTACCAGGACGTCTTTCCCGGCGTCGACCTGCAGTTGCGGTCCGAGCCCGCCGGGTTCGCCCAGGTTCTGGTGGTCAAGAACCGGACCGCCGCCCTCAACCCCGCCCTGCGGAAGCTGCGATTCCCCGTGCAGGGTGACGGGCTGACGGTGTCCACCAAGCCCGACGGCACCACCGTCGCCACCGACGGCAAAGGCCGGGTGGTCTTCGCTTCCGGTCAGGCGACGATGTGGGAGGCGGGTGCCGAGACCACCAGGCGGCACGCGCGGCTGCCGGTCGAGCTCGGCTCCGGAGTGCTGACGGTGGTCCCGGATCAGCGGTTGCTGACCGGCGCGGACACGAAGTTCCCGCTGTCCATCGATCCGTCGTGGGCCGGCTTCGTCGGCGACATGTGGACGCACGTCGACGAGGACCATCTCGATCAGTCGTACTGGAACTTCGACCGGGCCGAAGGCGCCAAGGTCGGCGAAGCCTACGGCGCCGACACCGACACCTACCGCTCGCTGTTCCAGCTGAGTACGGCGGGGATCGCCGGCGCGCGGGTGATCGACGCGAAGTTCAGCATCACGCTGGACCACAGCCCGAGCGGTACGGATACTCCCGTCGAGCTCTGGCAGACGCTTCCGATCAGTCGCGCGGAGGCGGTCACCTGGAGGAACACCAGCAATCACTGGCTGAAGAAGCTGGCGGTGGCCTCGGGGAGCGCCTGGACAGGACATGAACCGGACCTCGCGATGGGGTTCCTGTCGACCGACCTGCACAACGTCGTTCAGGAGATCGCCGACCGTGGTGAGCAGACCATCACCTTGGGCCTGAAGGCGCCGAACGAGACGGACCCGATGCAGTGGAAGAAGTTCTTCGGGGGCACGGCGGCCATCGTGGTCACATACAACAACGCACCTCGGGTTCCGATCCGGGTGAACTTCACTTCGCCGAAGCCGTGCGGCACGGCCGTCGCCCCGGCGGTGATCAACACGGTCAGCCCGCAGTTCTCGGCGGTCGCGAGCGACCCGGACGGCGACAACCTGACGAACCGGCTGGAGATCTTCCGCGCCTCCGACGGCGGCTCGGAGTACCTCCAGGACTCACCGTTGACCGGTAACGGTGCCGCCTTCAGCTGGTCGGCCGTGCCGGCCGGCGAGCTGGTCGACGGGGGCACCTACTACTTCACCGCTCGCAGCGACGACAAGGTGCCGAACGACAACCTCGAGTACGGAACCGCCAGCGCACCGTGCTACTTCCGGATCGATGCGCGGCCGCCGTCGACACCGGCCATCTCGTCGACGGACTTTCCCAACGGCGCTCCTGGCCGGCCTGCTCGTGAGGTCGGCATCATCCAGCTCACCGCGGCGGCCGGCGACACGGATGTGGCCGAGTTCGCGTACGGCTTCACCCGCGAGAAGATGACGTTGCGGATCAAGGCCCGTCCGGACGGAACGGCCAGCTTGCCTGTCACGGTTCCGTCGGGCACGCGCCGACTCTGGGTCAGTGCGGTCGACCGGGCCGGCAATCGGAGCGTGCCGACCCAGCCGTGGCTGCTACTGGCTCAGTCGAACCCCAACACCTTCAAGGTCCGCGGCGATGTCAACGGCGACGGCACCGCCGACGTCAATCTGGTCCTCGACCACGGCTCCGGACGGACCGGCGTCTGGAACCTGACCAGCCGCGGCGGCACCTTCACGACCGGCACGATGGCCTGGGATAGTGAGAACAGCGGCGGGTTCGCGCTGTCGCGCACCAGGCCTGTTCAAGGCGACTTCACCAACGACGGCCGGGCGGACCTGGCGTTCTTCCGCGATGAGCCGGGTCGCCGGGTCGGGCTGTACCTGCTGCGGTCCGACGGTGACCGGTACGACGCACCGTCGACGCCGATCTGGACGAGTGAGACCGCCGGCTGGACGATCGTGTCTGCCCGGGTGGTCGCCGGCGACGTCGACGGCGACGAGATCTCCGACATCGTCGTCCAGCTGAACACGGGCAATCAGAACTGGCGGGTGCTCGTGTTCCCCGGGAGCAATCTCGGCGCACCGGCACAGTGGTTGCAGACTGCCGCCGGCTCGGGGGACTGGGCGCTGAGCGACCTCGTCGTGGCCGATATCGACGCGGACAAGGCCGACGACCTCGTCGTACTGAAGAAGACCGCCACCTGCCGGACCGTCATCGAGACCTACCGATCGACCCGAACCGGGTTCGCCGCGGCGACAACGGGCTACGACGGCGACTACTGCTTCGACAAGGGTCATCCGGTGGTCGGGGATATCGATGCCGACGGCAAAGATGACGTGGTGTCGATCTACGACAACGGCGCCGGCACCGCCTTGCGGGTGTTCCGCTCGACCGGTTCTGCCTTCCAGTTGCAGGACTGGTGGACCGGGACCGGCTGGGACCCGGTCACGACGCTGCTCAAGGTCGGGGACTACGACAAGGACGGCAAGGAAGACGCCGCGCTGATCACCTCACTCACCGGTGGCGGACGTGAGGTCTTCCAGCTGCGCTCGACCGGTACGGCGTTCAGCGCGCCGGTCCCCAGCTGGAAGGAGAACAACGTTGGGGCCAGCACAGGTCCGCGATTCGACCTGGAAGCCCGGACCTACGAGCTGGTCGCCCGGCACAGCGCCAAATGTATGGAGGTGGCCGGCGGAAGCCAGACCGATCCCGCGCCGCTCCAGCAGGGTGACTGCACGAACAAGCTGTACCAGCGCTTCCGGATCGTTCCGGTGGCCGGCACCGAGCAGTACGAGGTACAGCCCGCGCACGTGAACGGAGCCGCGATCGACGTGAAGCCGCGCTGTCTCGACGTGGGAAACCAGAGCACAGCCGACGACACCCCCATCGTTCAGTGGAAGTGTGTCGGCACCGGCAATCAGCAGGTCCTGCTCGACTATGTCGAGGGCAGCAGCTACGACGCCGTCTTCCGGCTACGCTTCGGGCACAGCGGCAAGTGTGCGGCGATCGCGGCCGCGGGCACCGCCAACGGAGCCAAGCTTATCCAGCGTCCCTGCGCCACCGGAGCCGAACAGCAGTGGGTACTCCGGGCAGCACTGAACGCTCCTCAACTGGACGGCCGGTACAAGATCCGGACGATGCGCACGATCGACTCGCCGTCGATGGACTACGTGCTCGACATCGCCGACTGTGACCCGGCGAAGGGCATCCGGATGTGGGTCTGGGTGCCGGGCAGCCCCTGTCAGCGCTGGCAGCTCAAGCCGCTCGGTGACGACGTCTACCAGATCATCGACCCGTCCACGAACAAGGCCGTCCAGGTCGAAGGCTGCTCCCGGCTCGCCGGCGGCAAACTCGTTCCCTTCGACATCGACGCCGCCGACTGCCAACGCTGGCGGATAGAACCGGCCGCAGATGGCAGTTACACCCTCCAGCAGGCCGACACGGGACACATGATGGACGTCCCCGAATGCGTCCGCGCCACCACCGATCGAGTCATCGTCTGGCACTACTGGAACGGCCCCTGCCAACGCTGGCAACTCACCAAGACCTGAGCAGCAGGCTGATGTCGAGTGCGGTGGGGGAGTGGGTGAGGGCGCCGACCGAGAGTGCGTCGACGCCGGTGGCGGCGATGTCGGCGATCGTGTTCAGGGTGATGGTGCCGGAGGCTTCGAGTCGGCAGGTGGACCCTGATGCGTCGCGCTCCTTCACAGTCAGGGCGACGTCCTCGGTGGGCATGTTGTCCAGCAGGATCCACTCGACCTGGCAGTCGAGCGCATCGCGGGCTTCGGCCAGGGTGGTGACCTCGACCTCGATGGCCAGCTCCTGGCCCTCCCTGGCCATGCCATCGCGGACTCGGCGCACGGCCGACCGGACTCCGCCGGCCGCGGCGAGATGGTTCTCCTTGAGGAGAACCATGGTGGCGAGGTCGAGTCGGTGGTTGGTCCCGCCGCCGCAGGTCACGGCGTACTTGTCCAGCGCCCGGAGGCCGGGTGCGGTCTTCCGGGTGTCGAGGAGCCGCACGTCGTGCCCGCCGATCGCGGCCACGAAGGCCGACGTGAGGGTGGCGACACCCGACATCCGCTGGGCGAAGTTCAGCGCGACCCGCTCGCCGGTGATGATCGAGCGTGCCGGGCCACTGATCGACGCCAGTGGCTGTCCGGGAACGACTGCGTCGCCGTCGGCAACGGCCGGCCGGACAACGACGGTGGGGTCGATCTCGTCGTACACACTCTGTACGACGGACAGCCCGCAGACGCGTCCCGGCTGTTTGGCGATCATCGTCGCCTCGACGTGCAGCGCCGCCGGGACGCTCCACCGCGTGGTCACGTCGTCCGCCGCGTGATCCTCGGCGAGTGCGGCCCGGACCGCGGTCAGAATCGTTGCTGTCGCTGGTTGCATGAGGAGCATCCCTTCGTCGGTGGTGGGCCTGGGGGTCATCAGGCCGTCGGAGCCTTGCCGATAGCAACCATCCGCTGGACCGAACGCCTGGCCCGCTCGGTGATCTCGCTCGGCAGCTGGATCTCGTCGCGGCCCTCGCGCAGGCATCGGACCAGCAGTTCCGGGGTGATCATCTTCATGAACCGGCACGACGCCTTCGGGTTCACCGGGACGAACGTCGTGTGCTGATTCACCTTGCGCAACTGGTGCAGCATGCCGATCTCCGTGGCGACGAGGGCGGTCTCGGCCTTCATACCGCGGGCGCTCTCCAGCATCCCGGCCGTGGAGAGGATGTGGGTCCGCTCGGCCGGCAGGTCACCCCGCCCGGCCAGCCAGATCGTCGACGACGCGCAGCCGCATTCGGGGTGCACGAGAACCTCGGCCGTGGGATTGGCCGCGACCTGGGCGCGCAGATCGACCGGGCTGATACCGGCGTGCACATGGCACTCACCCATCCACACCTCGATGTTGTCCCGACCCGTCTGCCGCCGGACGTGCTCCCCGAGGAACTGGTCGGGCAGGAAAAGCACCGGCTGATCGCGGGGGATCGAGTTGACGACCTCCACGGCGTTGGACGATGTGCAGCAGACGTCGGCCTCCGCCTTCACCGCCGCACTGGTGTTGACGTAGGCAACGACCGCGGCCCCCGGGTGCTGGGCCTTCCAGGCACGCAACTGATCCGCGTCGATGGTGTCCGCCAGCGAACAGCCTGCCTGGGCGGTGGGGATCAGCACGGTCTTGTCTGGGCTGAGCAGCTTGGCGGTCTCGGCCATGAAGTGCACGCCGCAGAAGACGATCGTGCCGGCGTCGGTCCCGGCCGCGATCCGGGACAGTGCGAGCGAGTCGCCGACGTGGTCGGCGACATCCTGGATCGCCGGCTCCTGGTAGTTGTGGGCGAGGATCACCGCGTCTCGCTCGCGGGCGAGGCGGCGTACCTCGTCCTGCCAGTGGGTCGCTCGGGTCTCGGCAATAGTCACGTCGATATCCTTTGAAAGGTTTTCGCCTCTGAGACGATAACTAGGTGCACGGTACCATCGTCGACGTGCCGGGAACCAAGGAAGGTGATCGGGTTAACTTCCCCAGTTACCCCCACGAAGTGCTCGCGGTGGTCCTCTCCGTCCGCGACGGCAGGCTGTGCGTCCTGCTGTGGAAGCGCGCCCGGAGTCCGCATCGGGACCGATGGGCCCTTCCCGGCGGCGGCGTCGAGTCCACCGAGAGGTTCCGGGAGGCCATCACCGGGCACCTCGCCGCGAAGGTCGATGTCCGCGACGTCGCGCATCTGGAGCAGCTGGCCACCCACAGTCGCGTCGACCGCGATCCTCGGGCCCGGGTCCTGGCCACGGGCTATCTCGGCCTGGTTCCGTCCGACGTCGAGCCGGACCTTCCGTCCGACACGGCCTGGCATCCGGTCGACGAACTGCCGCGGACCGCGTTCGACCATCACCACTTCATCGACGCTGCGACCGGGCGGCTGCGCGCGAAGCTCTCGTACACGAACATCGGGTTCGCGCTGGCTCCGCTCGAGTTCACCATCGCGGAGCTGCGGGATCTCTTCGGTGCGGCCCTGGGCTACCAGCTCGGCGCCACCAATCTCACCCGCGTCCTGACCCGCCGGCACGTGATCGACCCGACCGATCGGCGAGCCAGCTCCGGCCAGTCCGGCGGACGCCCGGCCACCGTCTACAAGTTCGTGACCCGCGAACTCACCGTCACAGACCCGTTCGCGGTCCTCCGGCCGCCACGATGATGGGGAAGCCATGAGCGCACAGCTGCCCGGCCGGCCGGTGGTCACCGACGGCCTGTTGGAGACCGACCTTCACCGTAGAGACCGACGGACGATTGCCGTCCGGTGACTCGCTGAAGACAGCGGTCACCACTGTGGACGAGGAAGGCGGCCCGGACTACTTCCTGGTCAACTGCGCCCATCCAGTCCACGTGTCGCATGCCCTCGCCGAGGAAGGCCCGTGGCGCAACCGCATTGCCGGCCTCCGGTGCAATGCCTCCACCAAGAGCCATGCGGAACTCGACGAGGCCACCCAACTCGACGAGGGCGACCTCCGGCTACTCACCACGACCCACGACCAACTGAAGCCGATGCTGCCCAACCTGTCCATCATCGGAGGCTGCTGCGGCACCGACGCCAGACACGTAACCGCCCTCTGGGGCCTCTGAGCGACCAGCGCGCGATCTTTGCCAGTGGCAACCTTCGTCGCCGGAATCGACGTGTATACAGGAATGTGAAAGCTGAAGCAGTTCTCCGGTTGCATCGGATGAGGCGTCGCGCAAGCCGGATCAGGCGTGTCGAGCGCGCCGTTGTGAGTCATCTAACGAACCCGCCAACGCAACGCTTCGTGTTGCTAGCGTGACCATGCGCTTGCGGCAGTCGGGGGCGGCTGCGGCAAGCGGCGGGTGGGGATCCCCGCACGGGGCCGGAGGGGGCGGGGCTGGGGCGAGCTCGGCCCCCTCTTGGCCCGTCAGTTGCAGAGCTTCCTCAGTTTCAGCTGGCTGTCGATCCAGGGAGCCGTCAACCAGTGATGAAGGGTTTGATGCTGTACGGCGGCAACTGGGTGTCGAAGGAGCCGTTCGCCATGGTGATGGTCGGGTCCGCGGCGAGCGTGCGGTTCGCGGTGGTCACCCAGGTCGAGACCGCCGTCGCCGTGGAGCCCAAGCGCTGCCGCCGGAGGTGCCGTGACCGCCAGCACCGGCAACGCGGTGCATGCGGCCAGCAATGACCGCCGATGCAAGAGAGGGGACTTGGAGTCATCGGGGTCCATGGCTACTCCACAAGCTCGGTCTGGGGCGGTGGCCGGATTGTCCTCGAGAGGTGCGGCGTCGGAGGCGGACGATGATCATGATGAACGCGAGGAGCGCGAGGGCTGCGGCCGGGAGGCGGAGGGAGGAGCCGTCGGCCGCCGTCGTGGTTGCCGGGGGCGTGTTGTGGGCGGTGGGCTGGTCGAGGGTTGCGTTCGCCTTGACGGGTTTCAGCGTGACATCGTTGCCGTCGCCGCCCTGGTAGGTGATCTGGTACGCCGCGACCCGGGCGCCTTCGGGGAGGTCGGTGAACGCGCCGGCGATCGGGTCGGCGCCGTCGTTGGCGATCAGCAGGGTCTCCTTGGTGAGGTGCGCCGGTGGAGTGAGGTCGAGCTTTCCGGCCAGCGATACCCTGCCGAACACGCGGACCGGCGCACCGTCCGCTCGGGCGGACAGCCGGCCGTCGGGAGTCTGCGCGAAGTCGCCTTTGACGGCGAACGTCCCGCCGGCGGTGCCGACGTTGACGAGCCGGCCGCCCAGGAACGTGCCGGAGAGCTTGGACCGACGGCTCAAGGTGAGCGTGGCACGATCGCCGTACTGGACTGTGGTGCCGGTGGCCTGGCTGAGGTTGCGGAGTGTCTGGTTGCCCGCCTTGGTCAGATCCAGCTTGGCGCCGGACTTGGTGAGCGTCACGGCGCTGCTGGACGTCAGGCTGCCGCCGGTGAGCGCCAGGACCCCGCGCGAGATCGTGGTGCTGCCGGTGTAGGTCAGCGCCCCGGCCAGGCGAGTCGTCGCCGCGCCGGCCTGGGTCAGTGAACCGGTGCCGCTGATCTTCGACAGCGTGATCGCCTTGCCGGCGTTGCGAACGACCAGCGAGCCCTGGTTGACGATCCGGTACGACGCGGCCTTCGTCAACAGGCTGCCGTCACCTCCGGGCCGTCCACTTCCGAGGCGAAGAGTCGCACCCTTCTCGATCGTCGTCGAGCCGTCGTAGTACTGGTCGGCGGCGAACGTCACGTCGTTGCCACGGACCGACTTGATCACGATGTCGCCGGCGCCCGGCGACTTCAGGGTGTCGTGAAACACCCCGCCGCCGATCGGGGCGCCGAGCGTGACCGGGCCGTTGTACGCGAAGGTGAGTTTGGAGCGGGACCGCGCGGCCAGCAGGTTGATGTAGACCGTGTCCGCGGTGCCGGGCATGAAGATCTTGTGCGTGCTGCCGTCGCCCCATTGGACGTTGGCGCCCTTGATGTTGGTGCCGCGTTTGTTCAGGTCGTGCGGGATCTTCCGCCAGTTGATCGCCGGGTCGCTCAGCGACGGGTTGGTGCTGCCGCCCCGGTCCGAGTAGCTGTACTGACCGGTCAGGATCACTTTGCTGCCGGGGCGGGACTGGACGTTGATATCGCTGCCGTACTCGCGCTGGTAGAAGTTCTGCCGGATGGTCACGGTCTGGTTCAGCGGGGTGTCGACGGTCCAGGTGCCTTGGTTGAGGATGGCCCGGGCGTTCGGCAGCGCGACCGTGGTCTCCGGTTTGCCGGCGGCCGCCTGGGTCCCGTTGTCGATCACGCCCGAGAACGGATTGGTGCCCGCCAGATCAAGGGTGCCCCAGAGGAATCGTGGCTGGCTGATCAGCCCGGAGCCGCTGATCGTGCCGAGGTTGAAGGACCGGGTGAGCGACAACCGCAGGGTGCCGTTCACCTCGATGTTGTCCTGGTTGAGCTGGTAGCCGGGCGTGCCGTACGGGAATCTGCCGATCAGTCCGGTGCCGCCGCCGTTGCCGTACTGCAGAGTCGCGCCCTTGTCGACGACGATCGCCGGCGGATCGGGGCGCGTGACCACGACGTACGGATGGTTGCCGCCGAGGATCCGGACCGCTTGCCGTTGCCTTGCCCTGGGCAACGAGAAGTCGCTGTCCTTGGTGAGGATCAAGGTGCCGTTGCCGGCGATCCGCAGCTTTCCTTCGCCGCGGATCACCCCGTCGTACGTCGTGGTTCCCTCGGGCACGTTCACCACCGCGTCACCGGTCAGGGTGACGTTCCGGTTCGCCAGGATGTCGAGCGTGATGTCGCCGCTCCCGGCCGCGACCGCCGGGGCTGCGGGGAGCAAGAGCGTGGCGAGCACGACCGAGCCCCCGATCAGGCGTCTCATGGTGTGATCCTCCTCGAATCCGGCGCCCTGGCGGTCGCTCACTGGGTGTAGGTCAGGACGGGTCGCCGTACTGTAGACCGCGTCCGTTGGTGCCGATGTAGACGCGGCCGTAGGTGTCGGGGTCGCCGGTGATGACGCCGACTCCGCCGATGCTGCCCCACTGATGGGCGTCATCGTTGATGCGGACCCAGGTGGCGCCCTTGTCGGTGGAGCGGAAGACCCCGGTGACATCCTTGACGGTGCCGATCAGGTACAGGGCCTGGTAGGTGGTGCCCGGCGCGGCCTTGCCGAAGCCGAGGGCGGAGGCGGACTGCACCGAGGTGAGTGTGGTGAATGTGCGACCCCCGTCGGTGGAGTGCAGCAGCCCCTTGCCGCCGCCGGAGATCCACAGGTCACCTGCGATGCCCGGTACGGCGGTCAGTCGGCCGGCTGGCAGGTTGGTTGCGCGGGTGGTGAACGTCGCGCCGCTGTCGGTGCTGGCGTAGAGCGTGCCGCCCGTGAGGGAGTAGAAGGTGTTCGCCGTGGAACGGTCGGCGACGACCACGGCGTCGGTGCCCAGGCCGCTGACCTTCGACCAGCTTGCTCCCTTGTCGGTCGAGCGGTACGGGGCCTGGTCGGCCTCTGTCCAGACGATGGTGGAGCCGTCCGCCGCGAGCGCCACATGGCCGCTGTTCGCGCTGCCCACCGGTTCTGCCGTGAAGCCGTTCCAGCTGCTGCCTCCGTCGGTGGAGTAGGCGCCGTCCTGCGCGCCGCCAGTGCCGACGCGGACCATCAGCGCGGGCGCCGACTGGGCGAAGTCGATGTCGGTGCTGCTGCTCATCAGCGGGTTCTTCAGCCGTCCGGCGGGCACCTCGGTCAGGGAGTCGTGGCGGAAGCCGCCTTGGTCGCCCATGGCGGTGATGACGGTGGCGCCGCCGGGAGGGGCGATCGCGTCCGCGAGCGAGGTCTCCTCCAGCCCCCGCGCCCCAGAAGCCCAGTGGCTGGTGCCTCCGCTGTCGGAGGCGTTGGCATCCTTGCTGCGCCAGATGCCGTTGCCGGTGCCGTACAGCACGTGCCCGGAGTCGAAGGGATCGATGGCCAGCGCGGTCATCCAGTGCCCGGTGCCGCTGCCGACGTACGGAGCGCCGGCGGCATCGCGCTGCGACTTGTCCGCCAGCGCCTTCCAGGTCGTGCCGCCGTCAGTGGTCCGGTAGACCTCGTCCTCGGGCCACCACCGGTCCAGGGTGGTGACCATCACCGTGGACGGCTTCTGCGCGTCGACGGCCAGACCGGAGAATCCGTATCCACCCTGCGAGGGCGAGATGTTCTTCCACACGCCGCTGTACTTCCACACCGAACCCGCCGTCGCGTCCATCGGGCCGATGCTGTTGCTGTACGTCAGGTACAGCGACCCGTCACCGGAGACCACACCGTGCTGCGGCACCTGGCCAGTGGGCTGCCCGGAAACTGCCTGCCAGCTGTTGCCGCCGTCGGTGGAGCGGTACAGGGAGGTGGCGTTGTCGTTGACGCCGACGTAGACCGTGTTGCTGCCGGTCGCCCCGTACGTCACGAAGGAGATGCCCGCTCCGCTGCTCGCCCCGTCCTTGACGGGGAACGAGGAGACCTGACTCCAGGTCGCGCCGTAGTCGGTGCTGCGCCACAGGCCGTTCTTGCGGGTGCCCAGCAGCAGGGTGCCGTGGTCCGCGGGGTTGATCGCGACCCGTTCGCCCGCCCCGCGGCCGGGCTCGTTGGCGCCCAGTTTGAAGGGCAGATTGGTGCGCTGGAAGGTGCGGCCCCGGTCGGTGGAGCGCAGGATCGCGCCGTTGCCGGCCCAGTCGTTGGTGTAGGTGCCCGCCGCGAGGTAGAGCCGGTTGGGATCGACGGGGTCGGTGGCTACCGCATCGATGCCCAGCAGGTTCCAGTCCTGCTCGCCGGCCCAGTCGGTCAGCGGGATCCACTGCTCGGCCGCGGTGTCCCAGCGGTAGGCGCCGCCCATGTCCGTGCGCGCGTACAGGAGACCCTTCTCGCGCGGGTTGAACACCAGACCGGTGACGTATCCGCCGCCCACCACCGGTGCGTTCTTCCACGCGTACGGTCCGGAGCTGGTCGTCTCCGACTTCACCAGCTTCCATTGCTGGTTGGTGCCGCCCGTACCGGGAAACTGGATGACTGCAGCGCCCTCCGCGGTGGAGTTTCCGAAGACGTCCAGAAGCTGGCCGCTCTTGTGGGAGGTGAAGGTGACGGCGTCAGAACCGCTCACCTCACTGAGCTTCCACTCCTGGGCGGTGGAGGAGCTGTCAGTCTGCTGCTCGGCGGCCGCCGCGTTGGCGGTCGAATCGCCCGCTATGCCAAGCACTTTGCCGCTGTTGCGGTTCACCAGCTCGTAGTAGCCGCTCCCGGTGGACCTCAGCTTCCACTGCTGGTTGGCGGTGTGCTGGTCGGTCCACTGCTGGATACGGGCGCCGTCGGCGGTGGAGAAGCCGTTGACGTCGAGCACCTTGCCGCTGCGCACGGAAACCAGCTGATAGTAGGCGTTGCCATCAATCGTCGCGGCCTGCGAGTCCTGCTGCGCGAACAGGAGGCACGGCACGACGATGGCGGGCACGCCGACCAGCAGACCAGCGGCGGTCCAGCGGCCGCGGTAACGCCCGCGGCGCGTGGGGTTGTCCATGGGGGATGTACTCCTTGCCTGTCATTCACCGGAGGAAGACGGATCCAGACGCCGGAGCGGCCCGATCCGCCCCTTAGTGGTCACAGGCACTGCAAAAGGTTGCCGCGGGAACTAACCCCTTCGAGTGTCGACGAAGATGGGGTTGGCGTAGAACCAGAGGTCTTCCCAGGGGTTGGCGTTGCCGAGGACGTCCATGACCGGTCCGGCGGGGTCGACAGAGGCGCCGTACGGGCCGGGTGCGTTGCGTTTGCCATCGGTACCGCGGAGCCGGAAGTAGCAAGGCCCGTCGACCTCGACGGTGTGGGACAGCGTCAGGGTGCCGCCGGTCTGGGTGACGTCCCAGGACTTGATGACGCGCGCGCCGGGCGCGGTCATGGTGTCGGGGTCGGTCACCGGGCCGGTCACGGTGCCCATGATGAGGTCGACGCGGGCCAGGGCCGGATGGAGTTGTGCGTAGTTGCCGCCTTCGGTGAGCTCGATCTCGACGGACAACCGGACCGAGGACCCGCGCCTGGCGCTGATCCTTCCGCCGAGCGGGGCCTCCTGGCCGGTGCTGATGGAGCGCAGGCGGACGTCGAGACCGGAGATGAGGTCGCCGTGGCACGCCCAGATCCGGCCGGCGCGGATCCCGTTCATCACCTCGCGATGCCCGCGACCGGTCGCCCCGACCCAGGTCTTGGAGTAGGCGCCGGGCGGGAAGCCGCTGTACGTCGTGACCGGCCGGCCGACACCGACCGGGTCGGGGAACTTGCCGGTGGTCATGAAGGTGCGGCCGCTCTCGTCGTACGGCGTGGTGTCGTAGGAGCTCTGGTCGAGTGGGTCCACCGGGTTCCGCACCCAGTCGCCGCAGGCCTGATGGCCGTCGGAGCTGACGGTGATCCAGAACGGTTTGCCCTCCGCGAGCAGTGAGTCCCAGACGCCACCGACCGTCGCCGTCATCCAGTCGAAGCCACCGTGGGTGCGGTACGCCTCCTTGGGGAGGCCTGGGAACGAGTAGGTGCTGGGCGCGCTGTCGTACAGGCCGCGGCCGCGCCCCATTCCGGGAGCCGGGAGCCCGGCGGCCTGGTGACCGGGCGCGCCTTCCATGCCGAGGACGATGCCGGGAGCGGCGTCGCGCCAGGCGCGAAGCTCGTGGGGCGAGTCGATGCCGAGGCGGCACGGGTGGTTCGCCAGCACGAGGGCGTCCGGGATCCGCCCGTCGCGCACGCCGCCGTACAGGAACTTGATGGCTTCGATCGCCAGGGCCTCGTTGGCCGGAGTTCCGTCTCGGCTGTTCGTGACGCGAGCGTCGTACTTGCTGACGAACTGGTTCAGGAACGCGGCCTCGTCCTTGCCCGGGGCAAGCATCAAGGTGGCGTGCTCGGCGCCGGGCATGTTCCACTCCATGCCGAGGAAGACCAGGATGTCGTCGAGATTGGCCTTGCGCGCCGCCCGGACGTCGGCGGCGAGCATCGGCACGCTGTACGACGAGAAGGCCGCGTTGCCGTGATCGGTGATCACCATCCAGTCGAGGCCGTGATCGATCGCGCGCTGGACCTGGTCGTCGACCCGGAACATGGCGTCGTTGCTGTACTGGCTGTGCAGGTGATGGTCACCGGCCAGCCAGAGGTAGCCACCGCGTCGCGGCCGGCGGCCGGCCTCGCGCGGCGCCGCCTCGGCCGGTGTGCCGAGCAAACTTGCTGCGGCCACACCGGCACTTGTGAGTCCCGCGCCGCGCAGGAAGGTCCGCCGTGGACTACCGGTCGCTGCGCGGGAATCGGTCGTGTCAGTCATCTGGATAGGTGCCCTTTCGCCCGTCAGGGCTGGTAGATCACGCCGAGTTTGTCCACTCCGTCACCGGATCGTCCGGTGAAACCGGTGATCTGCCATCCGGCCGGAGCTGTGTAGGTGACCGAGTCGCTGGTCGGAGTGCCGGCCGACAGAGTGCGGCCGGTGCTGGTGAGGATGGCCGCCGAGAAGAGCCGGGTGCGCTGGTTGTACTTGCCCTGCGTCAAGGTGATCCGGACGATGCGTTCGTTCGGGGCGAGCGTTAGTTCGACCGGCGTCCCGCCGCTGCCGCCGTGGCTCAGGACGGTCCCGTTCGCCAGCGTCAGCCCGACCCGGTCCAGGCGCGCGCCGCCACTCAGCTGCACGGATCGAACACCGGCGACGCGATCCACGTCGGTGAACGGCGTTCCGTGCGGGCCGCCGTACTGGTCGCTCATCCGGAGCTGGTCGTTGAGGGACCAGTTGAAGCGCACCAGGTGCGGATAGTGGTCCGACAACGGCTTGCCGGCGCTGTCGAGGAACTTCTGATTCTCGTTGTTGTACTGGGTCGCGGTGAGGTTGATGAACCTGTTGCCGCGGTAGAGAACCTTGTCGACCACCTCACAGGAGTTGGTCACCGCGTTCGGGTCGCACACCAGCGGGGGACTTCCGAGCGGCGGAGCCTGGCCGCCGCGGACAAGCTGAACCCACGCGTCGGTCAGGCCGGCGCCGCTGACGAGCTCGCGGATGTTGTCCTCGGTCCTGGTGTACCGAGTGTTGGTGTCACCCATCACGATCACCGCGTTGCCGGCCGAGTTGGCGGCGATGAACTGGGTGAGCTGCGTGATGTTGGCCCGGCGGGCCACCAGGTCGGCCGGCTCGGTCCCCGCATTCGGGTGCAGGTTGTAGAGATCGACGTACACCCCCTCGGCCAGCCGGATCCGGTTGAGGCTGAATCCCTTGGGAGTCAGACAGTCCGTGCCGTTGCACTTCGACCACTTGACCCGGTCGAAGTCGTCGAACGGGAACCGCGACAAGGTGTTGAGCCCGTCCCCGAAAGGGACGCCGCCACTGGTCGCCGTACGGTAGGGATGATTGTCACCCGCGTAGAGCGCGGCGTGGTAGTTGAAGTCCTCCTGCACAGTCACCACGTCGTACTCGGCCAGCCGCGGACTGATCAGGGGAGTGTTCGTCTCCGGATCACCCGACGAGATCCCGTCAGGCAACCCAGCCACGTTGTAGGTCAGAACCGAAAACGAATTCACCGCAGCCTCGGCCACCGGAGCAGTGGCGGTGACACCGGCCGCGGTCAGGACGACGGTTGTCAGGACGGCAAGGATCGATCTGCGCATGAGTGGTTTCCCCAGGGCTCACACTGCATGGAAGGGCGGAGATGTTCACGCTAACTTCCGTTGCCTGGCTGCACAATGGCCGGTCGGGTGAACGCTACATTTCCGAATCGCTGGATGACTTGTCGCCCACCGGGGAGGGAGGGAAGGGGCCATGGCGAGCCGCGTCTGTCTCTTGGTGACCGCTGTGGGCAGCGTCACAGGCGCCGTCAACTATGTTGCCGCGCACTCTCGGCCGGCCACGGCAACCCAGTACAGCACGCCGCGTGTCCGCGCCGCAGGAGCGGGCGTGCCCGGAGCGGGGGCGCGCCGTACCAATGAAGAAGGCTTCGGGAGGCGCTGGAGCGCTCGCGGATCCTGGTGATTCTGTGTGTCCGAGGCCGAACACGCACCGTAACCACACGCCTCGACCTCGAGCCGGATCTGCGTGATCGAACTCCATAACGCTGCCTGCGGCGGACCTGTGCCACTCACCAACTCGTTCCTGGGGCGTCCGGGGAGGGTGTGCTGAGCGTGAATCAAGCAGGCTCCGCGGAGTTGGTGAGTGCTGGCGGTCCGCCGCCCGCTCACCGAATCATCCGCGCCACGGTGGCTTCGGTCGACGCATCACACAGGCAGCCCCGCCTCGACTGCGAGGAGAAGGCCGTCGGTAAACGATGGACAACGACACGGAGGCCGCACTCGACCGCCCACTGCCCACACTCGCCGACCACACCGCCCGGGCACCCAGCCAGGCCGGTCGGCCGCCGTGGCAGGTTGTCAGGAGACTGCAGGTAGGCGTACGGCGATGGTGGCGCCGCCGGCGGGGGTTTCGTGGACCTGGACCGTGCCGTGGTGCATGTGTGCGACTTCGGCGACGATGGCTAGGCCGAGGCCGGTGCCGCCGTCGTCTCGTTGGCGGGCGTTGGCGAGCCGGACGAAGCGCTCGAAGACGCGGTCGCGGTCCGGCGGTGGGATTCCCGGCCCGTCGTCGGCGACCGTGAGTACCACCTCGGCGCCATCTGCTTGGAGGGCAAGGCGGATCCGGCTCGTTGCGTACCGGGCGGCGTTCTCACCGAGGTTGAGAATCATTCGCCGCAATGACGCTTCGTCGCCCATCACCTGACCTGCTGACACGGCCGTGCTGTCGATCGTGAGTGTCGTTGCCGTGCGCAACCGCTGTGCCTCGTCGAACAGCAGGTCGTCCAGATCGACTGGGGCCTTGTGCACTGGAAGATTCTGCTCGTCGGCGCGGGCAAGCAGCAGGAGGTCGTCGACCAGGCGCTGGATCCGGAGACTCTCGGCGCGCACTGTCCCGGCCAGATCTGCGAGGGTCGACCGGTCGGGGTGGGCCAGTGCTACCTCGACGTGCTGGCGGATCGACGCAATCGGCGAGCGAAGTTCGTGGGACGCGTCGGAGACGAATCGTCGTTGGCCGTCCTGGGCTCGCTCCAGGCGGTCGAGCATCCGGTTCATCGTCGCGGCCAGCCGGCCGACCTCGTCTCTGGTGTGCACCGACGGGACGCGCCGGTGCAGCTCGGTGGCGGAGATCTCGTCGACCTCGCGCCGGATCGCGGCCACCGGTGCGAGGGTCTGGCCGGCCACCACCCAGGTGACGCCACCGACGATCAGGAGCATCAACGGCAGGCCGACCAGCAACACCCGGGTGACGAAGTTGGTCGAGTCCAGTACGTCGACCAGCGGTCTACCCACGATCACTTGAACCGGCCCCGAAGCGTCGCCCGACTGTACGGCGGCCGCCGCGAAGACGAAGTCGTCGTGGAAGCCCGGAGGTTCGATTGCTACGCAACGATTTCCGGGGTCGGCCAGTTTGAGATCACCGGGCGCACCGACGACGGCACCGGAGCGATCCACCCACTGAACCAGCTCACTCGGTCGCGAGTTGCCCGCCGTACCGGGAAGTCCGGCCGAACCAGACGCAAGCTGGGCTGCTCGCTCGCTGGCATCGGCACAGACCTGATCGGTCAGCACCGACCCGAGCAGGGCGACAAGCACGAACGCCCCGGCAACCAGCGCCAGACCGACCACCAGTACGGCGGCCAGCGTGACGCGCACGCGGACCGTCATCGCACCGGCTCGCTAGTCGTCATCGGCCGTCAGCCGATATCCCGAGCCGCGCAGGGTCACGATGGAGGATCTCCCGTACGGCCGGTCGAGCTTGTTGCGCAGCCGCCGGACATAGACCTCGACGATGTTTGGGTCGCCCTCGAAGTCGTAGTCCCAGACATGGTCGAGGATGGTCCGCTTCGAAACGACCACCCCCTGCGACCGGATCAGGAACTCGAGCAGCGAAAGTTCCCGCGCCGTCAGCTCCAGCTCGGCGTCGCCGCGCCAGGCCCGCCGGGCGGCCGGATCGAGCCGGAGATCGCCGGCGCCGATCACGGCCGGGCGTTCGGCGGCGCCGCGCCGGACCAGGGCGCGCAACCTCGCGACCAGTACGGCGTACGCGAAGGGTTTGGTCAGGTAGTCGTCGGCGCCGATGTCGAGGGCCTTGATCTGGTCGGTGTCAGCGTCTCTGGCCGTCAGGATCAGGATCGGTGTCCAGATCTTCTCGCTCCGCAACCGGGCGCAGATCTCGAAACCATCGATCTCCGGGAGCATCAGGTCGAGCACCAGCACGTCGTAGCTGTGCTCACGGGCGAGCCAGAGCCCGTCCGTACCGGTCAGCGCGAGGTCGACGGCGAAGCCCTCGGCCTGGAGTCCGGTCCGTAGACCTGCGGCCAGCCGGAGCTCGTCCTCGACCACCAACGCCCGCATTCGGGTACCTCCTCCTTGGAGGTGATTCTGATTCATTCTGACTGAACGGCGGCTGAATGAGGCGTTCAGGCAGGGTTCAGGACCGAAGTCCTACCGTCGGGCCATGTCGAGTCTCGAGGTAGTCCGTCTGAGCAAGCGGTACGGCGCGCGGACCGCCGTGGACGAGCTGAGCTTCACTGCCCGGCAGGGTGACATCATCGGTCTACTCGGGCCCAACGGGGCAGGCAAGACGACGACGATCAGGCTGTTGACCACGATCCTGCGGCCCAGCGGAGGTTCGTTTTCCGTCGCTGGCGTCCCCGGCGATCGCCAGCGCGCGATCCGCGAACGGATCGGCGTCCTTCCCGAGAGCGCGGGCTACCCGGGACGGCAGACGGGCCGGGAGTACTTGCGCTACTCGGCCCGCCTGTTCGGGCTCCGACGGAGCGAGGCCGCGACCGTCTCGGACCGGCTGCTCGCTGACGTGGGCCTGAGTGATCGGGCCGGATCGCGGATCTCGACGTACAGCCGGGGGATGCGGCAACGACTCGGGATCGCCCGGGCCCTGGTCAACGATCCAGAGGTGGTCTTCCTCGACGAGCCGACGCTCGGCCTCGACCCGGCCGGTCAGCGCGAAGTACTGGTGACCGTCCGGGACATCGCGCGCACGCGCGGCGCGACCGTTGTGCTGTCCACTCATACCCTGACCGAGGTCGAGCAGATCTGCACCAGCCTGCTGATCCTGCACCGCGGAAGACTGCTTGCCGAAGGCACCGTTTCCGATGTCGTTGCTACCGCGGGGACCACCGGGCTGAGCGATGCGTTCCTCAGCCTCACCGAGGAGGGTCAGCCATGGCTTTGACCACCAGCAAGGCGCCCGTCAGCGAGATCCGAAGCCGGTCGGGGAACTGGCGGGTTGTCGCCGGCCAGGAGTGCCGCGATCTGTGGGTTGGCGGACGCGGGCCGCTGCTCTTGTTCGCCTTCAGCGTCCTGCTCAGTGCGATGACGTATCTGGCAGCTACCAACCGGGCGATGAACTTCCTCGAACAACGAGAGGCCGTCAACCTCACGCTGCAGGTGGCGCTGTCCGTCGGCGTCTTGCTCACCCTGCTGGTCAGCGCCGACGCGATCAGCGGTGAGCGCGAACGCGGCACGCTCGAGGCCCTGCTGCTCACCCCGGTGGGCAGGCGCGACATCGTGGCCGGCAAGTTGGCCGCGGCCATGACATTGTGGCTGGCGTGTCTGGCCGTCGCTGTTCCCTACCTGTGGGTCCTGGGGCGTGGGGTCGCCGTTGCGAGAACCGCTGCAGTACTGGCGCTTGGTGTCGGCACCCTGGTGGCGCTGGGGCTGGGCGGCCTCGGTCTGCTGATCAGCGCCGGCGCTAACTCGAACAAGACGAGCCTGGCGATCAGCCTGCTGGTGTTGCTGAGCTTGTTCGCTCCGACCCAGATACCGGCGCTACCGAAGACCGGCATCGGTGAGCTGCTGACCCGGGCCAATCCGATCGGATCCGCTCTGCACTACATCTCTCAGGTCCTGGTCCAGCACCGCAGCTGGACCCAAGACCTCAGCTACCTGACCTCGCCGGCCATGCTCGCTGCGGCCGTTTGTGCGGTCCTGATCGTCACCGGCCCGAACATCATCAAGCTGAACGCAGGAGTGAGTTCGACATGATCCCGCTGGCTCTGCTCGCTTCCGTGCTGATGCTCGCGGTGCCGCCGGCACCCGTGATCACGATGAACCCGGATCAGCTCAGCGCCGTCACCGGCCAGAAACTGATGCTGGAGTCCCGGATCAGTGCACCGGCCGGGTCGATCGCGCACCTCAACGTGACCAGCCTGGACGGCGTGTACGTCGACCTGGAGGACTGGACGCAGGACGTCACCCAACCGGTACCCGCCGAGTCGCGGGCACAACTCGACTGGGAGTTCCAGGCAGTCAACAGCGGCCGTTTCGCCGTGTACGTCGTAGTGATCCCGAAGAGCGGGCCGCTGACCGTCAGTTCGCCTGTCCACGTGACGGTGGCCAAGCGGCAGAGCCTGGACACCCGCGGGGCCCTGCCAGTCGCACTGGCGATCCCCACGCTCCTCGGCCTCGCGGCGCTGGGATCACGCCTGTGGCGAGTGAGATAGCCCAACTAGGCTTGAGGATTCTCATCCGCAGCGTGCTGAGGTCGAAGGAGGCCGGGTTTGGGGAATGAGCGGACCGGGCCTGGTACGGCGATGCCGACCAGGTCGCCGGGGTGGGGTGCGTTGTGGCCCGGTACCCGGGCCACCAGGCGGGTTGCGGTGTCGGTCAGGTCGAGGCGGAGCATGGCGTCCGGGCCGTGGTAGGCGGCCGAGACGACCCGTGCGGTCAGGCCTGACGGGGTCCCGAGAGTGAGTTGCTCGGGCCGGACCATGACCAGTACCTCGCCGGTGCTGGGTTCGGCGAGATCGAGTTTGCCCAGGACGCAGTCGACGATTCGGCCGTCGGCGCATCCGGGCAGCAGCATGATGTCGCCGAGGAATGCGCCGACCTCGGCTGTGACCGGGGCGTCGTAGACCTCTTCCGGGCTGCCGATCTGGGCGAACCGGCCGTTGAGCATGACGGCCACCTGGTCCGCGAAGGACAGCGCTTCGGCTTGGTCGTGGGTGACCAGGACGGTGGTGGCGCCGCGTTCGCGGAGGGCGGTGAGCGTGGCCTCACGGGTGGCAGCGCGCAGCGCGGTGTCGAGGGATGAGAACGGTTCGTCGAGGAGTACGACGGCGGGTTCGCGGGCGAGCGCGCGGGCCAGTGCGACGCGTTGTTGCTGGCCGCCGGACAGTTCGTCCGGTCGGCGCTTGGCCAGGTCTGGGGACAGGCCGACGAGTTCGAGCAGCGGGCCGACCTGGGTGGCGCGGCGGCGTTCGGACCGGGTGAGTCCGAAGAGAATGTTGCCGGTGACATCGAGGTGTGGGAACAACGCGCCGTCCTGGCGGACGTAGCCGACTCCGCGTCGTTCGGGTGCGACGAGCACCTGCCCGTCGGTGAGGAGCTTGTCGCCGATCTCGATCCGGCCGGTGGCCGGCCGGACGAATCCCGCCAGCGCGCGGAGCAGTGTCGTCTTGCCGCTGCCTGACGGTCCGAGTACGGCGAGGGTGCCGCCGGGGCGGACCTGCAGGCTGACGCCGTCGAGGACGGGCGGGCCGCCGTACCCGACGGTGAGGTCGCTGATCGTGATGCCGGCGCTGGTCATCGCTGGTCCAGGATCTGACGGCGCAGCAGCACGGTGAGCGGGGCGGACAGGGCGATCATCGCTGCGGCGTACGGTGCGCTCGCGACGTAGTCGAGCTCATCGCTCGCCGACCAGAACGCCGTCGCGAGCGTCTCGGTCCCGGTCGGGGCGAGCAGCAGCGTCGCGGTCAGTTCGGTGACAGTCGCGAGGAACACGAGGACGAAGCCGGTTAGGGCAGACGGGAGGACGAGCGGCAGCACCACGCGCGCAAAGGTACCGGGCCCCGGTACGCCGAGCGAACGCGACGCCTCGATCAGCTCGGTTGGTGCCGCGGCCAGGCCGGATCGCCAGGCCACCATCGCTCGGGGCAGGAACAGGATCGTGTACGCCGCGACGGCGAGCGCGGCGGTCTGGTAGACAGGCCGGGCCCAGTTCACCGCAAGCGTCACCAGGGCAAGGCCGATCACCACGCCGGGGAGCGCGCTGGCGACGTACGTCACGCGTTCCAGGCCCAGGGCGAGCCGGGACGGGTAGCGATGCAGCAGCCAGGCTCCGGGCAGCGCGGCGAGTGTTGTCGCCAGTCCGGCGAGCAAGGCCAGCCCGACACTCGATCCGGTTGCCGCGAGCAACGATCCGAGATCCACGGCGCTCTCGGCGATTGCGCGCTCGAGCCAGCGCAGCACGATCACGGCGGGCACCATGACGGCGAGACCGACCAGAACTGCGAGCGCGCCGAGCGCCGGGACCGACCACGGGCCGAGCCGGTGGGCGACGGGCCGCTGCCGGGCTCCGGACCCGAGCCGGGCGATCCGCCTCCGGCCGCGCAGCGGCACCTCGGCCGCGAGCAGAGCCAAGCAGAGCAGGACGAGGACCGCCGCGAGCAGGCTGCCGGCGGCGTTGCTGAACCCGACGGCGAATTGCTGCAGGATCGCCGTCGTGAATGTCGGGTACCGCATCATCTGCAGCACGCCGAACTCGGCGAGCAGATGCAGCGCGACCAGCAGTGCACCACCGGCGATGGCCGGACGCTGCTGCGGCAGCACAACGCGGAGCAGTGCGGTCAGTCCCGATGCACCCAGTGAGCGCGCGGCATCAAGGTGTCCTTGATCCAGCGCGCGCAGCAGGGCGGCCGCTGGGAGGAAGACGAATGGGTAGTACGCGAGCGTGGTGACGAAGACGGCGCCGCTGAGCCCTTGGACCGACGGCAGCACCGAGGTCCACGCATAGCTGCTCACGAAGGCCGGGATCGCCAGCGGCATCAGCAGCAAGGTGCGCCAAACTCCGGGCGCGGGCAACGTGGTCCGCTCGACCAGCCAGGCCGCGCCACATCCGAGGACGACGGTCGCCGGTACGACGAGTGCCACCAGGACCAGGGTGTTTCGGAGAAGTTCCGCGGTCCGCGGCCGAATCAACAGGCGCGCCGCCTCAGCTGTGCCCGCGGCTGCCGCTTGACCGAAGACGACCAGCAAAGGCGACACGACCAGTACGGCGACGAGCAGAGCCGCGCCGATCACGAGCCACGGCGCCCGCACGGACCGGTGGGCCTGCACGGCCGGCGCTTCGTCGTACGGCGTGGTCGGTTCGGCTTGGAGGTCAGAGAATGCCGGCATCCGTCATCAATCTGCTGACCTCGTCGGAGTTCAAGGTGAAGGGGTCGACCGGAGGCGCCTGCAGGGTGCTGAGTGGCGGCAGCGCAGGTGCCGAGGAGACCCCGATGCCGACCGCGTACTCCATCGACTGCGAGTCGACGAGAACCTTCTGCCCGGCCGGGCTGGTGATGTACCGCAGGAACTTGCGCGCTTCGTCGGGCTTCTTCGCACCGGCCAGCACCGCGCCGCCCGACAGTGAGACGAAGGCTCCCGGGTCCTGGTGCTTGAAGTAGTGCAGCTTGGTGTTGCCGCTGCCCTCCTTGGTTCCGGCCTGGTCGCGGTACCAGTAGTAGTGGTAGATCACGCCGCACGGGATCTCGCCGGCGTTGACGGACTTCATCGTGGCGATGTTGTTCTGCAGCGGCCGGGCGTTGTTCTTGAGGCCGTCCAGCCAGTCCTTCGTCTTCTGCGCGCCCTGGCCCGCGAGCATTCCGGCCACGATGGCCTGGAAGTCGGCACCGCCCGGCGCGCAGGCCCAGCGGTCCTTCCATTCCGGCTTCTGCAGGTCCAGCAGGGACTTGGGCAGTTCGGCCTCGGCCAGTTTGGAAGGGTTGTAGACCAGCACCGTGGAACGGGCCGCGATCGAGATCCAGGCCTTCGAGGACGGGCTGAGGCCGGCCGGGACCTGGGCCCGGGTCGCGTCTTCGATCGGGGCGAGCAGTTTGTTCCGCTCGACCAGCGTCATGGCCGGGCTGTTCTCGGTGAGGAAGACGTCGGCGGGGGAGCCGGAGCCTTCCTCGACGATCTGGTGCCCCATCGAGGAGTCGGACCCCTTGCGGACCTGCACCTTGATCCCGGTTGCCTTGGTGAAGGCCTCGGCCCAGGCCTTCGTGAGGTTCTCGTGCTGCGCGGAGTACACCTGCAGCGAGCCCGGGTCGGCGGTGTACTCGTCCCCGGACTTGGAGCCGCACCCCACCAGGCCCATCGTGCCGAGGGCCCCGAGGCCGGTCAGGAAGGTACGACGACGCATTGGGCAGTCCTTTTCTCGGAGAATGCAGGGAGCCGGCGCAAGACAGCGGTGCTGATGAGGCAGAACACGAGCCCGATGCCGAGTGCGGCGGTGAACTTGGCGACCGGGGAGTCGAAGAACGCAAAGACCTGGAACTGTACGAGATAGATGTGCAACGACGCCGCCGCGAGCACGCCGAGTGGCCGGACCAGCGGTCGCGGCACCGGCACGGTCGGCACAAAGGCCAGCAGGACAAGGCCTGCCTGGATGATCAGGGTCCGCTCCCAGACGGGGAAGAAGCCGACCGTGGCGGCCACCGCGACGCCTGCCGCGACGAGGCGTCGCTGCCAGGTGCTGGCGACTGCCAGCGCGATTCCCGCGACGAACAGCCAGGCGACCGTGCCGGGCAGACCGCGCACCGGGCCGTCGAACAGCGCGGGGACCACGTAGCGGGGAATGAGCAGGAGCACCAGCGCCGCCATCGCGGCCCGCCACGGATCGGCCGCATAGGCGGCACGCACGCGGGGGAGTGCCAGTACGGCGGTGGTGGCGGCGGAGGCGATGAGCAGCGCCTCCACGAACCAGAAGATGTTGATCTCACCGGGCCGCACCAGCCAATGCACGAACGCCAGACTCGACCAATGGATCCACTGGAACCCGAACACCATCGCGGCGGCGACAGCAACCGACGGTACGGCGATACCGATCGCGCCGCGGATGGTTCGACGTACCCGCTCGGTCGTTTCCTGGGCACTGAGGACGTACCTGGCGAACAGGAACCCGGCCACCGCGAGCAGGATGTGCGCGCCACCCGCGAGCCGGAACAGCCCGACATGGCTGCCGCAAATGGTGATCACGGCCGCGCCGCGCAGCAGCACCGTCGTCTCGACGCGCTGGGTCAGAGCGCGCCGTCTCGGCTCGGCACCGCGCTGGGCCGCGAGATCGATCAGCTCGCGGACCGGTCGATGGTGCCAGTCGGTGGGCAGGTGGCCGAGCAGTCGGGTCAGGCCGAGTGACGCGGCGACGTGGTTGAACGAGTCGCCGCCGAGTTCCGCGAACGACCGATCGAGGTCGATGTCTCCACGGCCGATCAGCGGTGCGAGCACGCTCAGCACCGAATCGCTCGCCACGCTCGTTGGCTCGTGCAACGCGGCACTGCCGCGCCGGTCGGGTTTGCCGTTGGGCAGGATCGGCAGCTGGGGCACTTCATGTACCGAGACCACCGAGGCGCCGAGTCCGGAGGCCGCTGCGGCGCTGTCCCGGACCGCGTTCGGCGTCCGGCCGCACGGGGTGTAGGTGACCTGCAGCTGATCATCGGTGCCGGTGACACAGCAGTGCAGGCCCGCAGCGCGCAGCGCACGCTCGACCTGACCGAGATCGATCCGGATCCCCATGATCTTGACGTGGTCGGAGCGTCGGCCCACGATCCGGACCAGTCCGGCGTCGTCGATGGTGGCCAGGTCGCCGGTTCGCAGCTCAGTCTGCATCCGGCCGAGTGCGAGGTCGTCGGGGTGTTCGGCGTACCCAAGCATCACGCCGGGCCCGGTGAACACCAGCTCTCCGACCGCTCCGTCGGCCTGCTCGACACCCGCCGTGTCCAGTCGGAAAGCGGAACCTGCGATCGGCCAGCCCACGGCGTCCGGGTACGCACCGGCCAACTCAGGCGGCAGAACGGCCATCCGCGCGGTCGCCTCGGTCTGTCCGTACATCACCGCGAGCGCCCACCCGCCCGCACGACCACGCGCGTCCAGCTCGCGGACCCTCGCAGCGGGGAGCGCACCGCCGGCCTGGGCGAGCAGGCGCAGCGAGGGCAGCTCGTCGAGAACCCCTTGTACGTCGAGAAGATCGGCCACATGTGGTGTGGCCGGCAGCAAGCTGACCCGGCACCTGCGCAACTCGTCAGCAAAGGCCGAATCGGTCACCGAACCATCCCAGAGCACCGCCGTAGCGCCGGCCCGCAACTGGGCGTGCAGCACCGAGAGGCCGAAGCAGTAGTGCAACGGAAGCGACGTGACAGCCCGGTCGGCCGGGCTGATGGACAACGCCGCCACGATCGCGTCCGCGTTGCTGGCCAGGTTGCTGTGGCTCAGTCGCACCAGCTTGGGAGAGCCCGTGCTGCCGGACGTGCTGAGCAACAGCGCCAGCTCCGGGTGCAACTCATGCTGTGCCTCGACACCTTCGCTGAAGGTGCCGTCAGCACGCAGCCAGACGTCCGGTGGGTAGGCGGCCGTGATCTGGGCGTCCTCGGGTGGGGTGACCAACGCGACGTGCCCGGCCCGGAGCACAGCGAGGTAGCCAAGCACCACGTCGCGCCGAGCCGTGAGCGGAATATGCACCAGCCGGCGCCCGGTGTGGACCTCCGGCAGGCAGCCCGCCAGCGCATCGACGCGCTCGGTCAGCTCTGCATAGGTCAGCATCCCGACGCCATCGATGAGGGCAGGGTGGTCGGTATCGGCAGCAGCGGACACCGGAAAAGCCCCGGTGGACGGCCGGGCTTGCGGCGGAAACACGAGGTGAGGCTAACCTAAGCATTCCTGAGTCATCAACAACCCGGCACCGTGACGGTTTTCACCGATCGAGATAGTCTTTGCCGACTATGGAGACCGGGGCGCCGTGGTGGGGTAGCAGTCTGATCGGGCTTGCCGGAGTGGCGTTCGGGGCATTGGTGCCATGGTGGTTGTCGATGATGAACCGTCGGACGGAGCGGCGGCGGCTCAATCGGGATGCGCTGCAGTTGGCGGTCTTCGAGGTCGAGGACGCTGTTGGGGAGCTACTGAGGCTGCCGGTGTGGCCTGCTACGGCCGGCGAACCGAACGTGTTGCTGACCGATCTCGAGCGGCCGGCGCGGCGGGTTGCGTTCTATGCCGACGAGAAGGTCGGTGATTCGTTGAGAGAAGTCGTGCACGCTGCTGATGAGCTGGCCCGAATGACCGTTGAGATTCGGGAGACGACGTCGCCGGGACGGGCAGACGCCGTCGACCTGAGGATGCGGCCGGCGGTTGCTGAGGCCCGGGCCGCACTGGCCGAGGCGCTGGATCGGTTGGTTGTGCAAGTACGGCGGAGTCTGGAGATCGCGGGCCGGTATCGTTCGTTGCGTGCCGAGAGCGAGCCGATCATACCTCCGCGCGGCTAGCTGCCGCTCCGGTCGTCAGTGCCGCTCGTCCGTCGGACGCCCGTTGGCTGGTGTGAGGTGAGTGGGCGCTGGGAGACCGTGCGGGTGGAGCGCCGGGTGTTGGCGGTCGCTCGGACGGTCACTTCGCTGAACCGGGTCCTCGAGGTCGTCGGGGTGTTTGCCGACGATCCGCGCGTACAGCTGGTGTTCGTGGTGAGCCGTGGTTCCAGGTTCGGTGCCGAGGTGCCTGCTGTGCTGGAGGGCCTCGGAGTACTGATGATCGATTGGCAGGAAGCGGTCGCCGAGGAGTTCGATCTGGTGATCGCGGCCAGCGACCATGATGATCTGCACGAGTTGCGTGGGCCGTTGGTGCTTCTGCCGCATGGGGCTGGATTCCAGAAGTACTCGCCGTACGCAGTCAAGGAGCTTGCTGGTCTGACGCGCAGCGCCTTGTGGCACGAAGGTGAGGTCGTTCCCGAGTGGATCGGGCTGTCGCACGAGAATCAGCGTGTCCTGGTGCCGGAGCTGGCCGATCGCACGTTCGTCGCCGGTGATCCTGCCTTCGACACCATGACCGAGCTTCGCGACCGCCGGGAACGAACCCGCAGCGCCCTTGGTCTCGAGCCGCGTCACAAGCTCGTGACGGTGACGTCGACCTGGGGCCCGAGCTCACTGCTGGCGCGATGGCCGACCTTGCCGGCGCAGCTGATGGCCGAGCTGCCGTGGGACGAGTATCGGGTGGCAGTAGTTCTGCACCCGAACATCTGGGCCGCGTACAGTCCCTGGCAGGTTCGGCATTGGTTGCGCACGGCCACTACTTGCGGTCTGATTCTGATCCCGCCGACTGGTCCTTGGCAGCTCGGACTCGCTGCGGCGGATGCCGTGGTCGGTGATCAGGGATCGCTCTCGGTGTACGCGGCCGGCCTCGGGCTCCCACTGCTGATGGGTGGGTTCGATACTGACAGCACGCCGGACGATTCCGCCGTACGGCGGCTGTCGCACGGCGTGCCGTGGCTCGACGGCCAGCAGCCGTTGGCGGCGCAGATCCGCGACGCGATCAGCGGAGTCGACCGCAGCTTGCTCCAGGAGACCTCGGCGGACGTGTTCGCGGCGCCCGGTCGGTCGTTGTACCTCCTGCAGGAGAAGCTGTACGACGTACTGCGCCTCGATCCCACCGTGGCGCCGGTGCGCCTGCGGCTTCCTGATTGGCGACCCGCAGCGGCCGACGTTCGCGCTTTCCATGTCGAAGTCACACCATCCGGCCACAACCTCCTCGGCGTCGACCGTTTCCCGGCGGCGCTGGCTGCACTGGGGCGGCCGCTCGGATCGCGCTATCTCATCGCGTTCGACGACGCCGACGAGGTGAGCCTGCAGAACGCGTCGGCCATTGTCACTACCTCGGATCACTCACCCGCTGCTTTGCTGGATCGGTATCCAGGGTGCCGTGCCGTCTTCGACGGCTTCGTCGGGACCGAACGAGAAGGCCGGCGGGTGCGTGTAGTCGCGGGCGGCGCTGTTGAGGTCGTAGTCGCGAGTGCTGTGTGGCTGCACCGGGCGGCGGTCGGTGACGTCGAGGTCCGGATCGGTGCTCAAGAGCCGCCGGTCGGGCTGCGGTTTCAGCTGACCTAGAGTGCCTCGATCCGGGCCTGGACCTGGTCGCCGCGGTCGACGTCGCCGATGTCGGTGAGCACGTCCAGGAGCCGGCGCAGGTACTCGCGTTCCGCGTGCTGGTCGCCGTTCGCGTGGGCGACATCGGCGAGTTGTTCGAGCGGGGGAATGACGAGGTCGGTCTTGCCCAGTGCCGCTCCACTTGCGACGGCTTGAAGGAGCGAGGCCTGGGCCTCGTCGTACCGACCGAGCCCACGCAGCGTCTCGGCCCGGCTCAGTTCGATCCGCGAAACCGCTCGGTCGTCGGCGAACGGCCGGATCAGATCGAGTGCACGGTCGAGCATCGTCAATGCTTCGTCGTACCGGCTGAGCTGAGTGAGGCAACGGCCGCAGAACTGGGATTGCAGGGCGATGCCCCGTCGATCTCCGAGCTCCTCGCTGAGGCGAAGTGCCTCCTCGAAACGTGGCAGGGCGGCGAGTGGGTCGCCGCTTCGGTACAGGACCTGACCCTCGAAGTCGAGCACCGAGGCAATGAGAGGTTTGTCGACGGTCGGCCGAGCCAGTGCCAGTGCGTCCCTGATGTCGGCTGCGGCGTCGTCGTACTGCTCAAGTTCGATCCAGGCACGGCTGCGCAGACAACGCACCCTGGCCTCTGCGGCTGGGTCTTGGCAGAGCTTCGCGGCGGTGACAGCCAGGTCGCCGGCTTGCAGCCATTCCTGGTAGTAGCTACGGCTGCTGTAGAACGGCCAGCATCCTTCGAAGAGTTGCCAGACCTGTGCGTTCAGGCCTTGCGCTGCTGCCTCACGCATGACCTCGACGGTCGCGCGATGCCACTGATCGAACCAGTCCATCGCCTCGCCCGGTGTGCGGTACGGCGTCGTCGGCGCGGTGGATGGCGTTGGCGAGACACGGAATCGCTCGGCGGTGACCGCCCGGTCGGCGGCCTGCACCAGGGCGAGCCAAGCGTCGATGATCGCCGTACGGCGGGAGTCGCGAAGGGACTGCTCGTCCTCGGCGAGCGCGGCCTGGGAAGCGTGCAGGCCGACCAGTGACGGCATCGAGTAGCCGCCGTCGACCGGGTGCAGCAGATCGAGTTGCGTCAGGACGCCAACTGCCTCGTCCGTGTCGATCCCGGGTACGGCGGCGATGACCTCGGCCGGCCATTGGTCGGAGGGGGCATGGCCGAGCGTGCGGTACAGGCTGGCCGAGTTCTCGTCGAGCCAGTGGTAGGCGGTATCGAAGACGGCAGTCATCGAGGTCAAGGTGCCGGGCAGCGACGGTCGCGCTGCTCGCTGCGCGAACAGGGCCGAATCCAGCTCCTCGACGAGTTGAGCGAGTCTGAGCCGCGGCCGGCTGTTCAGGCGGTTCGCGATGATGGTCAGGCCGAGCGGTGAACCGTCGCAGAGCTTGACCAGACGACGCGCCGCTGCCTCTTCGGCGGTGATCCGGTCCGAGCCGACGCGCGCGGCAAGGAGTTCCAAGCCATGCATGTCGTCGAGACCGACCAGCGGGCGTACGACCGCCCCAGCCAGTTCGTCGAGACGGACTTCGCCGGCCACGATCACCAGCGCCTGGGCAGAGTTCGGGACCAGCATCCGAACCGGTGCGGCATCGGTCGCGCCGTCGACGAGGACCAGGACACGCTTTCCTGCCGTCAGCGCAAGGAATCGCCGGTGCCGGCCGCGGAGGTCATGCGGGATCTGACCGGGCTCCTGCCACAGATCCACGAGTACGCCGCCCAGCACGTCCTCCGGGGCGAGCCTGCCCTGGTTGACCGTGCCACCGAGATCGACCCAGATCGCGATGTCGAACAGGTCGTCCAGAGTCGCCGCGCAGCGCCGAAGCAGCTCCGTCTTGCCTGTCCCGGCCCGCGCGTGGATTGCGACCACGGCGGGCCCGTGGCGCTCGGACTTGGCGAGACTGCTGATCTCCTCGACCAGCTCGGTCCGATTGACGAAGCCGGGCACCGGTGCCTCGACAGCCCACACCGCGAGCGATGGCGTCGTCGGCATCTCGGCCAGCAACCGGCCTAGCTCGTCAAGCGCTGATCGTCGGTTGTTGTCGTGCGGGCCGGAAGTCATGGCAACAACTCGCTGCAGACGCTGGTCAGCACCCGGTGGTCCTCCCGCTCGATCGCTGTCCGCCAACTCTAGAACACCCAGCGACAGATACCTCGGTCCGGCGGTCAGCCTGTCCTTCGGCGCCGGCCGACGGGCTCGCGCAGGTCGGCGAGGAGGTCGACCTGGTCGTTGATCAGGCCGGTCAGGATTTGGCGGGCGACGGCGAGGAGTTCGGCGACGTGTGGGCTTGCGGGG